>CAIVAU010000230.1 GCA_903903925.1 uncultured cyanobacterium | reverse complement strand
GACCAGTTACTAGGTATTTCTTCCCCAAATTGTAAAATCTTCTCAACAGTTATGTAAGTATCACCTATTTTTTCTTTCAGCCTTTCTAAATATTGTTTTGGGTTATACAGACCATCAATATGGTCAATTCGCAAGCCAGTAAACTTACCCTCTTCGACGAGATGACAAATCAGAGAATGGGTATTATTAAATACCTTTAGTTCTTCTACCTTGACTGAGATCAACTCATTCACAGTAAAAAACCTTCTGTAATTAATCTCTTCAGCCCCAACTTTCCAATAAGAAAGACGATAGAATTGCTCAGAAAGTAAACTGTCTAGAAAATTAAAACTTTCTGGCTTTCCTTTTTCCCCGTTAAAGAGTTGTAAATTATCATCAATAAATGTTTTGATTTCTGCGTTATCTGTGTAAAGTTCCCAGAGAAGCCCTTTAACAAAATCCGTTTGATCTCGTCTTTGCCGGATTGTTGCCTCTGAAGGAATATTTTTGACACTATAGAGAACACCAAGCAATCTCACAAAGGTGGGATGCTTTCTCCCTAAATTTGTGACGACTTTCCCTAAATTCCGGTTTAAAAAATTGGCGTAAGATTCTAGTTTGAGTGGCAGTTTTAAGTTGTAATAGTTAATACTCAGTCCACTTGCATCGTATTTGAGTTGAATTTCACCATTCTCTAAACAAGCTCCGTAAAAGTTCCCTAGCAATGGAGCTAAAATGGGTTCTTCACTACTACTAAAAGGAGAATTCCAGGAAATATCAAAGTAGTCAACATAGGTTGAATCTGGACCATTTTCCAGAATATCCATGAGATACTTATTTTCACTGTCATAAGCCATATGGTTGGGTACAATATCCTGTATCCAGCCAATGTCGTGCTGTTGTAATTCCTCGACTAAAGCTTCAAAAGCTTCTTTGGTTCCTAACTCAGGATTTATCTGATTAGGGTCAACAATATCATACCCGTGACTACTTCCCGCTCTGGCTTTAAAAATCGGAGAAGCATAAAGATCAGAAATTCCCAATTCTGCTAGATAGGCGACAATTGCTTTTGCTGCGTCAAAATCAAATGCAGAATTGAACTGAATTCGATAAGTTGCCGTTGGAATTCGCATATACTAAGATGTTTACCCCTAGATTGAGTGAATAGAGAAGAAGTCAGGAGTCAGGAGTCATTAGGGGTGCATCCCAATGAGCGTAAATTCGTAGTGCGAGCATCTTGCTCGCTTGTACTACACGTGAGCAAGATGCTCACACTACTGATCGTCTTTTTGCAAAACTGGGATGCTCCCGTCATTAGTCATTAGTTAGGAGTTATCAGGGTTGGTATTTGTCTTCATACCGAGAATTGTTCCTGTTACCTCTATTCTGACTCCTGGTAAACTACAAAACTCTGCGATCGCAAAGTTAATTCCTGCCCCAAATTTATTGTTTCTGGTGAAAGTGAACCAGGCCCTTGCCACTGTTCATCGGCAGAATCTAAAAGCTTTTTCCAACCATCGTTAGTCAATTTCGGTTGAAAAATTATATCACTTTGGTTGAAGTTCATCAAGCAGAGTATTTGGTTATTTTCACTCCACCTACGCCACCAGACTATTTTCTCAGATTCAAGAAAACCAGTTTCTAAAGAAAGGCGATCGCGCTTGACTAAAGCCGGAATTGTGTTACGCAGTTGGATGAGGCGTTGATATAACAACCACAGAACTTTGTGTTTTCCTTCTTTGCGTTTTTCCCAATTCAACTTGCACTTGAGAAAAGTTTCTGGAGATTCTGGATCGGGTGGTTCTCCTGCCAAGTGAAAAGCCGCAAACTCTTGTTTTCGCCCTTCTCTAATCGCCCTAATTAAATCGGGATCAGCATGACTGACAAAGTAAGTAAAAGGCACTTCTTCACCATACTCTTCACCCATAAATAATAGGGGAATATAAGGAGATAGTAAGACTGCACCAGCAGCTAGCTTCAAGGCTTCAAACGATACAAGTCGAGATAACCGCTCACCATGTGGTTGATTGCCTATTTGGTCATGATTTTGAATGCAGACGACAAATTGAGTCATCTCGCTTTCGCGTGCAGAACTTCCATGAAATCTTCGGCGATGAGGCGCATATTGCCAGTCATAGACAAAGGTGTCCTGATAAGCTTTTGCCAAGTGTTCGCACTTGCCAAAATCTTGATAATATCCAATATTATCCCCTGTCAACAACGAATGTAGCGCGTGATGAAAATCATCACTCCACTGAGCATCAAGTCCGTATCCTCCTAACTCAGTAGGACGAACAACTCGGGTGTCATTCAAGTCACTTTCAGCAATCAGATAATGTTTTCGCCCTTGTTGCTGGGAGAGATCAGCAACATTTTCTGCCAGTTCTGCTAAAAAGTGTTTTGCACCTAAATCGTAAATAGCATGAACTGCATCCAAACGTAGCGCATCAATGTGATGATCCCGCAGCCAGTACAAAGCATTTTGAATAAAAAAGCTACGTACATGATGGCTCTCGGCAGCGTCAAAGTTAACAGCGTCGCCCCAAGGAGTACGATAGTTTTGTGTAAAGTAAGGTGCAAAGTTAGCGGTGTAATTGCCTTCCGGGCCAAAGTGGTTGTACACCACATCAAGCACCACCGCAATCCCCTCTTGATGACAGGCGTCAACGAGTCGCTTCAAGCCTTCGGAACCACCGTAAGAGTTTTGGACAGCAAACGGATAAACCCCATCGTAGCCCCAGTTGCGATAGGCATGTTTATCATCAGTAGGTTGATCCCCTGTAAATTGAGCGATCGGCATCAGTTCGATCGCATTCACCCCTAACTCCCGTAGATCCCTGAGTCGAGGAATGATCGCTTCAAAAGTGCCTTCCGTTGTGAAAGTACCAACGTGCAACTCATAGATGATCATCGTTTCTAGAGGAACGCCCTTCCAATTGCTGTCATTCCACGAAAAGCTTTGGTCAATCACCTGAGAAGCTTTATGAACACCCTCCGGTTGGGAATAAGAAGCAGGGTCAGGTCTAGTTTCACCAGTATTGAGTTGGTACAAGTAGAGTGTTCCTGGTTCAATATTTTGAGAGATGACATGCCAGTAGCCCCCTTCTTGCTGCTGCATTGGGAGCAACCTCTCCTGGGGCGAGAGAATTTGTACTGCTAGGGCATTTGTTTTCGGTGCCCAAGCTGTAAACTCACAATTACCGTCACCTAAATAATGAGCGCCTATTTTCATAGAATGTTCGTTGTTGATTGTTGATTGTTGGTTGTATCCCTAGCCTAGACGGCGTAGCACAACGAGCGATCGCGCTACAACTGGTACAGATTGAGAGCCTGTGTGAAGTCTCTCCTCTTGGATGAAGCGAGGCTCCTTAGTATCAATCACAACAGCCCATACCTTATTTTCTAGTTCAGCTAGTGCAGTAGGTAAGGTAAACTCAATTGTTTCATAGTGGGCGTTAAAGAAGAGGAGAAAACTATCATCACTGATTCGCTCACCTTTGGGACCAACACTAGGAAGTTGATTCCCATCTAAAAAAACTCCAATCGCCTTGGAATAACCAACTTCCCACTGTTCATGAGTCATTTCACTACCATCGGGGTTGAACCAAGCAATATCACTGATCCCTTGTCCGTAAATGGGTCTACCTTGAAACCACTTACGCCGCCGAAATACCGGATGCTGGTGGCGGAAGTAAATGAGTTCGCGGGTAAAATTCACCAGATCCTCATTTCCCTGTTTCAATTCCCAATCGAACCAAGAAATTTTATTATCTTGGCAGTAGGCATTATTGTTACCTTTTTGCGTCCGCCCGATCTCATCTCCTCCCAGCAACATCGGAATCCCTTGGGACAACATCAGAGTTGCTAAGAAATTGCGCCGTTGCTGTTCTCTTAATTGCAGGACTTCTGGGTCATCCGTTTCACCTTCAACCCCGCAATTCCAAGAACGGTTGTGGCTTTCTCCATCTCGGCTTTCTTCCCCGTTAGCCTCGTTGTGTTTCTCGTTGTAGCTAACCAAATCGTTCAGAGTAAAGCCATCATGGGCGGTGATAAAGTTAACACTCGCATTTGGTCGCCGCCCATTCAGTGCATAAAGGTCAGGGCTACCAGTAAAACAGTAAGCAAATTGCCCTAAACTCTCATCAGTACCGCGCCAGAAGTCTCGCACTGTATCGCGATATCGACCATTCCATTCAGACCAGAGAACCGGAAATTGACCGACTTGATAGCCACCATCTCCCAGATCCCAAGGTTCAGCAATCAGCTTCACGTCAGCGAGCACTGGGTCTTGGTGAATGATATCAAAGAAAGCTGCCAGACTATTCACTTCATATAGTTCTCGTGCCAAAGCCGAGGCTAGGTCGAAGCGAAAGCCATCTACGTGCATTTCCAAAACCCAATACCGCAGGCTATCCATAATCAACTTCAGCACTTGCGGATTACGCACATATAGCGAATTTCCGCAACCTGTAAAGTCCATATAATAGCGGGGATCATCGTCTACCAAACGGTAAAAAACGGCATTGTCAATGCCTCGTAGGGTCATCGTGGGTCCTAAGTGATTGCCTTCTCCCGTGTGGTTGTAAACTACATCCAGAATCACCTCAATTCCAGCACGATGCAGTGACTTGACCATCTCCTTGAACTCTTTGACCTGTTCTCCCAAAGAGCCACTAGAACTGTAACCAGAGTATGGAGCAAAATAGTTGATGGAGTCGTAGCCCCAATAATTCGTTAACCCTTTATCAGTCAGGTGTCCTGGAAGGGCCAGAAAGTGATGCACGGGCATGAGTTCAACTGCTGTGATCCCAAGCTTCTGGAGATGCTCGATCGCAGCGGAGTGCCCTAGTCCAGCATAAGTACCACGCAGTTCTTCAGGGATCTCTGGATGCAGCTTGGTAAAACCCTTGACGTGGGTTTCATAAATTACGGTTTCGTGCCACGGATTTCGTAGTAGTTGATCCCCCTCCCAATCAAAAGACTGATCGACGACAACAGACTTCGGCATCAGATCAGCGCTATCTAACTCGCAGAAAGATAAATCTTCTTCAGGATCATTCCAAGAGTAGCCAAAGATTTCCGGTCCATTACCCCTAAGATTGCCGTCTATCGCCTTCGTGTAGGGATCGATCAGCAATTTGTTAGGGTTGAAGCGATGGCCTTCGCTTGGCGCATAGGGCCCATACACTCTATAACCATACCGTTGTCCTGGTCCCACTCCTGGCACATAGCCGTGCCAGACAAAGTTATTGACTTCAGTCAACTTCAGGCGTGTCTCTTGCTCGTCTTTATCAAATAAGCACAGCTCAACTCCTGTGGCGTTTTCCGAAAACAAAGCGAAGTTAGTCCCTTTGCCATCCCAACTTGCACCCAAGGGATAGACGTTACCTGGCCAGAGTGCTAAGAACATGATGATCTGTCAAGAATAAAAGTTAAGAAAAATAGATCTCTCGAAGAGTATTTGCAGAGCTTTGTTAATTATTTGTCACAGCTAGTTTTTTTTGAGTCCACCTTTAGAAGGATGTTAGGAGGAAGAATTGATGAAATCAACACATCCATTAAGTATACATACTTCTATTTTTTCATGGAAAGGTCATTTTTTCTAGTATCCCTTTCAAGAAATTAAGAGGGAGCTCTTAGCAGGGGGGACTCGGGGTCCCCTCTGGGGATAGGGGGGGAAGGGGAGCAGGGGAGTGGGGAGTTAGCTTTGTGTCGGGGTTCTCTTTCAATTTTAAATATAATTACGGAGTTACAAAAATTACTTAATCTTAACCCAAAGAGTATGCAGTCAGTGCCAAAGATACTGTGGAATCAGAAGAATTAGAGGAATTTTTGGACTAACAGGCTCAAACATCTAGAAACTTTATTGATTTTGTGTTTTCTCCCTCTTTAACTTTTGCTCACCCAATTCTTGTATTTGCTGAAGATGAATACTATTGACCTGAGTGATAAAGTTTTCTATTCCCTGTTTAGCTTTTTGTTCACGTTGGGTTTCATCGGTTACATCATAGCAACGATAAGGTTCAGTCACTCCCAGAATAAATTTCTCTTGTTCAGCTTCTAATAATTCAACAGTAGTATTAGCTGAAATCCAGTTTTTCTGAAAAGGAAAGGAGGTAACTATACTAGCAACTAGGGAGGCAGTAGCTGGGAAAATTACGGGAAGCCACTTAAACCATGAAATACCTAGATGCAATTGGTCTAACAAGACGAAAATTGGTGTAATTCCCGATAAAATAACAGTTGCCAATTGGAAAATATAGTAAAAATTTCTCGAAATTCCTCGAGTTTTTTTATAATCATCAATCAACTCTTGGCAATACTGTAAAGCCTTTGCTCGCACCGGAGTTAACGGATTATTTTGAGGACAATGACTATTAGCCAATAAAGAATTATAGAGTTGGGCTTGTTGAGTGACAGCAGCCTGATTAGCAAAACGCTTAAAGTCCTTAAATATTGGTCTATTTATGAGGAAAAGAAAAAACCACATCGAAAGAAAAGCAGATCCCCAGATAACTAGGATTTGCCCGCTTGGAAAAACAAAGGCAATAATACCCGTATAGCCAAAAGCAGAGTGGAATAAATACTCAAAACTTTTTAAAGGTAGCGCCATATTTGAACTAGATGAATGAGCAGTGCCATTATTATAGGCTGGTAAAGGGATGACTTGATGAACTAGTACTAATCAAAAAGATATTGTCAACTACATATTTCCATCAAGATCTAATACTGAGTGGCATTAACTACTTTCGTAGTACTTACGTCACTTCGATTAAACTGGCACTGTAGCAATGCTGTTGCAGATGTGCTATCTAGAGGTTTAGAGAACAAATAGCCCTGTCCATACTCACAACCCAGCGCACGTAATTTTGCTTGCTGATTTGTTGTCTCTATACCTTCAGCAACAACATCCATACCCAACGTATGGCTAAGCATGATTATTGTTCTAACAATTGCTGCATCTTCATCGGTATCTCCCATGCGGCTAACAAAGGAACGATCAACCTTTAAGGTGTTCACAGGAAAGCGGTGTAAATAACTTAAGGAGGAATATCCTGTCCCAAAATCATCAATGCTGAGCCTTAACTTCAAAATCCTTAACTTTAGCATTATGGTGATCGCAGCCTCCACATCTTTCATCGCTACGCTTTCAGTAATTTCTAATTTCAAACTTTGTCTATTTAAATTTGTCTCTTTGAGAATCTGTTCAATGTATTCAACCAAATCCGGTTGAGTCAATTGTTGCCCAGAAAGATTGACACTCATCGTGAGTGGTGGATCTGTAATAAATTGGGTTTGCCAAATACATAACTGACGACAGGCTTCGTGCAAAATCCACTTACCTAAGGGAATAATCAGCTCTGTTTCTTCTGCAACTGGAATAAACTCTGTTGGCGAAACCAATCCATATTGAGGATGCCGCCACCGTACAAGTGCTTCAAAACCAGTAATGACACCAGTTTCTAAAAATACGATAGGCTGATAGTGAAGATAAAATTCTTGCTGTTCTATAGCATGACGGAGATCTGCCTCTAGCTGAAAACGTTTAACGACTTGGTTACGCATACCTGTTGCAAAAACTTCATGACGAGCTTTACCCAAGTCTTTAGCTCGATACATAGCAATGTGAGCATCTCGCAGTAGATCTGCTGGTTGATGCTCTAGTTCAGTTTGATTGAAGGCTATACCAATGCTAATACTGGTAAATATCTCTTGCCCATTGGTTTGGAAAGGCAGGGTCATTTCCTGCTGTAGATGATCGGCTAGGCTAATTGCTTCGCTGGCATCGGTAATACCTTCCTGCAAAATTGCAAACTCGTCTCCTCCAATTCTTGCTATGGTTCCTCTGCGTTTTAGACAGGCTTTTAATCTATAAGTGATGTCAAGTAACAATTGATCCCCAACTTGGTGACCGAAACTTTCATTAATAACCTTGAATCGGTCAAGATCTAAAAACAGCACAGCAAATCGCGCTTTTTTGCGAATTTTCTTCTCTGTGTAGACGCGGAGCGGCTTATGGCGAGATATCGCCCGTTGTAAAAACTTGAGGAAAAGGTCACGATTGGGTAGGCCTGTAAGAGAATCGTGAAGTGCATTATACAGTATTTTGTAGGCTAGAATATTTCCAGCCGTTGCGAGAAATGCCAGTGATGGAGATATTAAAGGTATCCAGCCTGCTTGGATAAATACACCAAAGCAAATGCTACTTAAAATACCCAATGCAACTGCTCCTGCCACTCCTAAGGGAAGCGGATGTTTTATTCGCCATACCAATAACCCTCCGATCAAAGCCCAAGTCCACACCCATATAGCCTCTACCCATTCAGGCAAAAACCAGAATAGCGGTTTTTGTAAGAGCGTTGTACTAAGAAGTTGGCTGACAAGTTGAGCATGGAGCAATACTCCTGGCATGCTTGGGTTCGCTGATTTCCCTGCGCTATAGGGAGTAAAAAACAAATCCTTCAGACTAGGAGCAGTTGTACCAATGAGCACCACTTTGTCTTTGATCCAATCTGGGTTAATTTGCCCATTCAAAACTTCGCTCAGTGATACTTCCCGCGCCACGTGTTCAGCCGAACGATAAGAAATCAGCACCTGATAACCTGCATCATCAATATTTTGATATCCTCCTGCATTGGAGTCCAAAGGGGGGAATACCGTGTTCCCTAACAGCAATGCATCCGGCTTAACTTTGAGTACGATACCTTCTTGTGCTAGGTACTTGAGGCTCAAGCGCAGGGAGAAAGAGTAAAATTTTTTGTCACCTTCATAGGCATAGATTAAATTACGACGTACAACCCCATCAGGGTCAATAACAAAATCGTTGAAACCGATTTGTTCTGCGGATATACCAGGTATGGCAGAGACTCCTTCCGAATTAGTATCACCAAGATTGGTTATGGTAATGACATTAGGAGTCTGAAGTTCCTTCAACAAAGACTCATGACCTTGTGGTTGTGGCAAATTACGGTACAAGTCTAAGCCAATGACCCTAGGCTTAAGCTCTTGTATCTTCTGCAATAATTGGGAGAGGGTTTGATCGCTAAGAGGCCATTGTTTTTGTTTTTGAAGATCGGCTTCTGTAATTTTAATCACCAATAGTCGTGGATCAGGGCCAGCATCAGGTAGGAAGCGTATCATTTGGTCAAAGGTCACCAATTCCAAAAACTGGAAACAGCCAAGTTGTTTCGCACCCAACACCAATCCTGTGATCACAATACTGGCAACAATAACTGATTGCCTGAAATTCAGCGTTGGGAAGAATCGCTGGCTGTGATATGAATAATAGTCAGCCAATAAAGATGTCAGTAAAGAAAATCTTCTCGAAAGTTTCGCAATCACAAAAATTAGTATCACTCCCTTAGAATAAAAAAATACCAAGAAGAATTAATTATAAAAAACAATTAATTCTGGTTGTATACTTTTCTTTTCAAAAGAGGCTCCTGTGCGATAGTATCCAAGCTGACAGACTGTAATAGCTGTTTCCAACTAGCAGTAAATCTGGAATCATTTGGATAGGTGTCAAGAAGTTCTGCTAATGTAGTCAATGCATCATACCAAAGACCATTTGAGGCATATAGAACAGCACGTTCTGTAGGTGAAGAATGCTCTAGCTTCTTAGCTAATTCTGGAGCTAATTCTATACGTTCAATCCATCCATCTACAAAAATATCATTAGCTCTGTTGTCTTCCTCACAAATAATTGATAAATACCAATGGTATTTTTTACCAACAGCGAGTGATGGGAATGAGCCTGAATTAGGTAAACTGACATTTACGACTCCTGTAGAATTAGATGTCATGAAGGTAGTTTCAGAAAGTAAATTACTTTTATCATCCTGTAGAACAAACTCTACCATCGTTTTTTCAGACGTTTTCGGTAAATAAAAAAAGAAGTTTGGATGTGCTTCTTTGGTGAGTCCAAAATTATTATCAGGCATTAATGCAACTAGGTTTTTGGGATCAAGAGAACATCCACGTGTTCCTCCTCCAATCCTTCTACCTGGCAAGCCTTCTCTAGTTCCTTCTCCAATCCTTCTATCTGGCAAGCTTTCTCTAGTTCCTCCTCCAATTCTTCCATTTGGCAAGCCTTCTTTAGTAGACTTTGCCATGACTTGCTGTGGAACAGAGAAAGAAAGTGCAAGTAGAGATGTTAAATAGATAGCAAGCGCCCAGGCATTGACAATTCTTCTCGGCATAATCCACACCATCCTTGTTAATCGATATTTATCGTATTTTTAGTGGGTATCCACTTAAGGTGGGACAGAATTTCGCCTCAGCGAGTCTCAATCTCTTGCCATGTGGATTCTCTTTATAAGTTTTTACGCCTTAAGTTGATACCCTTTCTATTCATACACTATATCCGAGTCAAAATAGTAGACTTTATCACTATTATTCACAAAAAAAATACTATAAAAAAGCTTTATTTGATTGATTATAATCTCCCTATAAATACTTAAGTAAAACATACTATTCCATAATCAAATCAAGATGATAGAGCGATCCTAACTAAGAGTATAAACGTAGAGAAATTCGGTTTCTTCCACCTTGAATTTTCACAAATTAGATAGAACTGCTATAGTGCATCAAGCGTGAACAAGATTATAGTATTTATACGTAAGGGTTCGTGTCACTCAATGACACGAACCCTCTGCTATGTTTATACTTTTTTAACGCACGACCAAGTGACTGTTAACAAATCAGGGCTTGATTTTTGTCTCCCTACTTAATTAGACGGAGGGACTAGAACGGGTACACTGTCGGTTGGATCTATTGACGCCGCTGTTTCCCGATAATTGAATCCAGATGCAGTAGAACCTGGTAGAGAACGCGTTAGAGCTAGGTCAGGGCCACTTGTACTGGTCAGGGCTGCTAGAGCTGCCTCCGGGTCACTGCTTAATGGTGTGAGTGCTTGCAAGACTTGTGTATTCCAAGCAGATTCTTGCTCGTCAGAGTAGGTTGAACTCGTCAGAAGTGAGGATAGAGCTTGTAATTGTGTCAAATTTGCGTTTGCTAAGTGCTGAGTCAGGTCTGAGGTTGAACCTCCTAACCACTGGAGCATCTGCTGTCTAAAAAGACTAGCCAGGGTTTGTGATTGATTCGTAGAGAGTTGGGCTAATTGCGTACTCTGGTCTTGAGCTAGCTGCAAGATGGAAGCCTGTGCTTGGGCTTCCAGTTCGGCCTGTTGTTGCGGATCGGTCACATTTGCGATTGTTTGAGCTAACTGAGAGAGTTGTTGATCAATGTTTTGTGCCAGAGTCTGCTCCAGTGCTGTTTGGCCGGATTGCAGTGATGCCAAGGTTTCGATATCAACAGCGTTCAGGGCTGTAGTCGGATCTTGTGTGAGCGCTGTTTGATCCGCTGTTAGCCTGTCAACTGTGAGCTGTCGCTGTAGCGTGAGCCTTTGTTCTACAGCACTCCAGTTGAGTCCTAAAGAGAGCAGATCTTGTCGTAAAGTTTTTTGACGCGTCCAACCGATCGCATCTAAAGCTTGCAGGTCGGTATCCAAGATCTGTAGCCTCTGACCCGGATTTAGGTCAGGAGTCATAATACCTATGGGTGGGGCGTTACCTACCGATGGTGCCCAGTGGCTCGACTCATAGCCGTCTCCACCTTTAGAAACCCCGGATGCAAAGTCGGCAATACTTGTTTGTCCTCCGTCTAAAGAGAAGTACTTCGTAACCGGATTGCCCTGATTATCGAGTCGTCCTGGTGTCCAATCAAATACTCCCTGGGCGGCACTCTCCTTAGAGTAGCGGAATAGATCTAATGGACTCACATATTGCAGGTTATTATCTACTAATGCTTGGCTACTTGTAGCCGTACTAGCTATTAATTGAAAAGCATCAACTCCACTGATAAACCCGAGGCAATGACTGATTTCATGCTTGGCGACGCTGAGAAAATTGTAGCTTTTGCTGGAAGTATTTGAGCTGCGAGTAAAATCCCAGGATATCGAATCACCAATGCGGATAGTGGCATCAAGTGCCTGATCGTTGGGATTGACTATTCCCAAGGCTTTGGCATTAGCACGGGTCATCCAAAGATTTTTGTTATTATCGTTACCAAAGTTGTCAACATAGTCACTCTGACCACTTGGAGCGTTGGAAGACACTACACTCCCATCGACCAACATGGAGAACGTGTTGTTGTTGTCGAAGGAGATTTCACTCTTAGCGATATTACCTGCATTGTAAGCTTGCAAGGTTTGTAGACCCTGAGCGTCAATGGGCAGATGGCTAAGAACCTGAACATCTGTTGCTGAAGATTCATTTTGCACAAGACCAGTTAAAAAATTACTATAGGAGGTTCGCACCATCCCTGGCCGAGTCCCAGCTAAAACTCCGTTGGGAAGTCCGCCGTACTGGACGTAAATGTTTACAGTGACATCATCTGTTAAATTTGATGACCAAGTTTTACCAGCAGCAGTAAATCCAGCTATGACTTCTTCTGGCACATTTGAAGCATAAGAAAAGTTAAATCGCAATGCTTGTGCTGGAGTGTTGCTAATTGAAAAGGTAAATACCAAGGTGAGTGGCGCAACTACTTTTAGATAAAAAAAATTGCGAATGAATTTAGTGTTCATATTGTTTAAAATTGAAATTCACAAAACATCAGAGCTATTTACTAAAAGCTGTGGAATAACTTGCGCACTGCTCATAGCTGAAATCGGATAGTGCCGACTATAACTTTCTAGGCAAGAGTCTGTTGAAACGTCCTGACATAAAATATCTAAAAAATCAATTTTTGATATTTTTGTTCTGTCAGTATTTTTCTTCAGAATTAAGCCTTATGAATATAATTTATAACCCAGATTTGATAACAAATTCTCTCTGCAATAGACAATTCATATTAAGTTAATAGGTTCTTTGCAAAAGACTAATTTAAAGAGAAAATAAAGAAATTGATCTGACAATATGTGTTATTTATTTACTTAGCAAGAAGATTATATTAATTAAATAAAGTAGTAGGACAAAATTAAATTCATTGATTAAGGCAGGGAACTTTCAAGAAACATGGGCATTCGGCATTGGGTAGGGGTCTCCCCGCCCTTACAGGAGTGCAGGTATTTCCTCTATAACGGATGGTGCCCCGCCAGTAGGTCACTCTTAACAGGATTTCAATGTGTGTCATTAATTCTATCTAAGCACTGAGTTATGGGGTAATTACTAATTAAGCAAGACGTGAACACCGATCCAGTCACTGATTCCCTCTTTTTACAATGGTTTTATAAGAATAAAATCTTTATTCTCTTGCACGCGTATTTGTGGTTCGCGCCCTCAACAGCCTATGCAACCAACAAACCCAAACCAATTTACCGAAAAAGCCTGGGAAGCGATCGCCCACACCCCAGATATTGTCAAGCAATACCAACAACAGCAGATCGAAAGCGAACACCTAATGAAAGCGCTGCTGGAACAAGAAGGACTCACCAGCGGGATTTTCACGAAATTAGGTGTAAGTCTGCAAAAACTACGCGATCGCACTGAGCAATTTATCCAAAATCAACCAAAAGTCTCAGGCAGCAGTAGTTCCGTCTACTTAGGACGCAGTTTGGATACACTTCTAGATCGTGCCGAAGTGTATCGCCAGGAATTTAAAGACGAATATATCTCCATTGAACACTTATTGCTCGCCTATGCTAAAGATGACCGCTTTGGCAAAGGTTTATTCCAAGAATTTGGATTAAACGAAGCCAAACTAAAAAATACTATTAAACAAATTCGAGGGAGTCAGAAAGTGACCGACCAGAATCCAGAAGGCAAATACGACTCACTAGAAAAATATGGGCGTGACCTCACCGAAGCTGCCCGTCAAGGTAAACTTGATCCAGTGATTGGGCGTGATGATGAAATTCGCCGCACTATCCAAATTCTCTCCCGCCGCACGAAGAATAACCCCGTACTGATTGGTGAACCGGGAGTCGGTAAAACTGCGATCGTTGAAGGACTAGCACAGCGCATTGTTGCGGGTGACGTACCCCAGTCTCTCAAAGACCGCAAGTTAATTGCTTTAGATATGGGTGCTTTGATTGCTGGGGCAAAATTCCGGGGAGAATTTGAAGAACGCCTCAAAGCAGTCTTAAAAGAAGTCACCGAATCCGGTGGTAATATTATTCTCTTTATTGATGAAATTCACACCGTTGTCGGAGCTGGTGCTACCCAAGGCGCTATGGATGCCAGTAACTTGCTCAAACCAATGTTGGCAAGAGGTGAATTGCGCTGTATTGGTGCTACAACCCTAGATGAATACCGCAAGTATATCGAAAAAGATGCTGCTTTGGAAAGACGCTTCCAGCAGGTTTATGTGGATCAGCCTAGTGTAGAAGATACCATCTCTATTTTGCGCGGGTTGAAAGAGCGGTATGAAGTTCACCACGGGGTGAAGATTTCCGATAGTTCTCTAGTTGCAGCAGCAACATTGTCAAGTCGCTATATTAGCGATCGCTTCCTACCAGACAAAGCTATTGACTTGGTAGACGAAGCAGCAGCAAAACTGAAAATGGAGATTACCTCCAAACCGGAAGAACTTGACGAAATTGACCGCAAGGTTCTCCAATTAGAAATGGAGAGGCTGTCTCTGCAAAAAGAAAGTAATTCAGCTTCTAGGGAACGCCTGGAAAAACTGGAAAAAGAACTTGCGGATCTTAAGGAAGAACAAAAAACACTCAGTACCCAATGGCAGTCGGAAAAAGACGTTATCTCCAAAATTCAGTCTGTCAAAGAAGAGATAGACCGGGTTAATTTGGAAATTCAGCAAGCAGAACGCAATTACGACCTTAACCGCGCTGCTGAGTTGAAATACGGTAAGTTAACTGATTTGCACCGTAGATTGGAAGCAGCTGAAACTGAACTTGCTCATGCACAACATAGTGGAAAATCACTATTGCGAGAGGAAGTCACAGAAGCTGACATTGCGGAAGTGATTTCTAAGTGGACAGGAATACCCATCAGTAAGTTGGTCGAATCAGAGAAAGAAAAACTCCTGAACTTAGAAGATGAACTGCATCATCGCGTGGTCGGTCAAAATGAGGCGGTAACAGCGGTAGCCGATGCCATTCAGCGTTCTCGTGCTGGACTTGCCGATCCCAATCGTCCAACTGCTAGCTTTATTTTCCTTGGACCTACAGGTGTAGGGAAAACCGAACTGGCGAAAGCTTTGGCAGCGTATCTGTTCGACACTGAAGAAGCCCTGGTGCGGATTGATATGTCTGAGTACATGGAGAAACACGCCGTTTCTAGGTTGATCGGTGCGCCTCCAGGATATGTGGGTTATGAAGAAGGTGGACAACTCACCGAAGCAATCCGTCGTCGTCCCTACGCTGTGATTCTCTTTGACGAAATCGAAAAAGCGCACCCAGATGTATTTAACATCTTCCTGCAAATTCTTGATGATGGGCGTGTGACTGATGCCCAAGGTCATACGGTGGACTTCAAGAACACCATTATTATCATGACCAGTAACATTGGTTCACAGTACATATTAGATATAGCAGGCGATGACTCGCGCCATGACGAGATGCAGCGTCGAGTGATGGAAGCGATGCGCAATAGCTTCCGTCCAGAGTTTCTCAACCGCATTGACGAAATCATTATCTTCCACGCTTTGCAGAAAGGGGAATTGCGGCAAATTGTGCTACTGCAAATCGATAAACTAAGGCAAAGATTGAGCGATCGCAAGATGTCTCTGAAGCTCTCCAATTCTGCGCTTGACTTTTTGTCGGAAGTAGGTTACGACCCGGTCTTTGGAGCTCGTCCCTTAAAGCGAGCGATTCAGCGCGAGTTAGAAACTCAGATTGCCAAAGCAATCTTGCGCGGCGAATTCCACGATAGCGACACTATTTTTGTGGATGTGCAGAATGAGCGCCTTGCGTTTACTCGGTTACCAGCCGAGTTGTTGACAACTTAATCAAGAAACCGGGTTTCTGGGAAACCCGGTTTCTGTTTATAATGTAAAACCTAACAATCATAATTCATCACTTAATGCACGTCATCAGCAACCTGCTGTCTAAACATCAACCTCGGATCATAAAAACTGATGAGGAAAACGAGGAATTTCTGGCTATCGTTGAAGAATTAATATCTCGTCCTAGCCTGACTTTGGAAGAAGATGCTCTTTTAGAATTATTAGTAAGACTGATTGAAGATTTTGAAGATAAGCACTATCAGCTTAATGCCTCAACGCCAGACTCAAGGGTTCTTCATTTGATAGAGACCAGAAATATTGAATAATGCACTCACAATTATAGTCATGCATATCGAAAAGCTGCACATTCAAAATTTTAGAGGATTGCAGGAAATTTGTCTCAACTTTCCTCAAACCAAATTGGCTGTATTTATTGGTATAAGATGAATTACGAGAATCTCTACTAACTGAGCAAGGACATATTTGCTGCTACTGTATGCAACGCATTAGTGCTGACAAAATGAAAATTGAACATTGGCAATCACAAGATGAATATCCACGATTTCAATTAGATTACAATAATTTGCTTGGTGCTTGTCAAGGTGGTTTCATTAGTTTCGCACCAAATCAAAATCTCTGGATCTGGAGTACCCTTGGGTGGTACATCCAAATCTCCAATGATCCGCACGACTAAATCAGGATTACGCCGCACGAGTTGAGAACGATATGCCGGATTGAGATGTTCATCCAACAGATAGCGGATTGCCATTAGCTTTCCTGTAACTGCTTTGGAGTATTTTCAAGCCGTATCTGCCGAAACCTTATCCTCGCAGGAGACGGATTGCGCTGTTGTTCTTCGCGCATGGTTCGAGAAAATTCTAACCAATCTGCCAGATACGCATCAACCTTTGACTGATAATGCAAGTAATACAAAATCGTCGCATAAACCTGTTCCAACGTCACCGTGTGAAATTGTTCGGCAATTTCTTCTGGTGTTTTGCAGCGATAGATGTACTCATAAAGAATGCTCTCAATTCCGATGCGTGTTCCTTTAAGCCGGATGTCATCGGGTGTAAATACGTTGAAATACTCTTCTAGTTGCATGAAGCCAGACCCCTCAAATGAACATTCCACTTCAATCATAGCGAAAGCCTTTCCCCAAGCAGGATTTATCACCGAACAAGGCAAAAGTAAAAAGTGAAAAAAAAGAGTCATAAATAATGGTGCTAGTACCCACAATTAAGAGAGCAAAGAGCATCCATTTATACCTTCTTCCTTTTACCGCCTTCAGATCCCCCTGCCCTCTGCTCTCTGCCTTACCTTGGTCAACGCTAAGTTTTATACATTTTTGTAACCCAAACTTTAACATTATTTACACTTATTCTTTTTTTGAAAAATATTTTTCTATTTGCATATTTTTTAGTGATTCTTGACTTATTATATTAAATAAAAAGCAACCAAATCAAGCTTGCTCATTGATTGAGGAAGCACTGAATTTAATGAATACCGTCTAGTGAGGGTGTCACAAACGTATGTACTTAATTCTGATTGCTATAAATTTGACACAACAAATAGTTGATCCTAATTAAACAAAATTTATCAGGTTAGGTGAATAGCTGCCAAACTGGCAACATTGCCTGATGGGATTTGTTATTCATTAGTACTTACAAGGGTCGTTTAATTTATGCGTACTAAATTTTTACAAATTTTTCACCGACAAAACAGGTTAGACAGCTAGATGGGGAAGCATCACACTAATTTTTTATTTTTAACAATCATCGTCATAATATGATTGGTCAGTTACTAGCAGGACATTATAAAGTCCTTAAAGTCTTGGGTGAGGGGGGTTTTGGGCAAACATACATTGTCGAAGACACTCACCTCCCCGGAAACCCTAAATGCGTCCTTAAACATCTCAAAACAACTAGTACCGACCCTGAGATTTTAGAAACTGCCAGCACTCTTTTTGAAAAAGAAGCCGAAACTCTGCAACAGTTGGGTAACCACGACCAGATACCTCGCCTTTTGGCTTATTTTGAAGAAAAGCAAGAATTTTACTTGGTGCAAGAATTTATTGACGGGCATCCCCTGAGTAAAGAATTACTTGCTGGAAAAAAGTGGACCGAAAGCCAGATCATCGAAATGCTTCTTGAGGTACTGGAGATTTTAGAATTTGTCCACAGCCAAGGGGTCATTCATCGGGATATCAAACCTGACAATATCATCAGACGTGCTTCAGATCAGAAATTAGTGCTGATTGATTTTGGGGCAATTAAGCAACTACGAAGCCAAAAAACGAGTAAACCAGGACGGCAAAACATCACTTTCATCGTTGGGACTCGGGGTTATATGCCCTCTGAACAAACTAGACAATTACCGCGTCCAAGCAGTGATATTTATGCCTTAGGAATGATGGGTCTTCAGGCATTAACGGGGGTGTATCCCCACGAATTTCAAGATGACCCAAATACAGGGGAGGTCTTGTGGGAAAACCTGACGCCTGTTAGTCCGGGGTTAGCTGCTGTCCTGGCAAAGATGACGCGCTACCATTTCAAAGACCGCTACCAATCGGTGACTGAGGTATTGCTGACACTAAGTGAATTAGCGAAGTCGGTTGATACATCAACAGAGAAAGCTTTCTTTACCACTACTACCCTGCACGATCTGACTTTAGAGTGGCAAGAAGCTGGAGAGGTCAAAATTCGCAAAATTCTGGAGAATCAACAAAGTAAAAACCCAGGAAAAATCCGTCTTGGTCGTGACCCTCTATTATGCGATATTGTTGTACCAGATCCGACAGTATCCGGGCTGCATGTTGAAATATTCTTTCATTCTGAAAAGCAAAGGTTTTATTTGCGGAATCTACGCCAGAAGAATCCTCCAATTGTTGATGGTCAATTGCTTTTAGCTGGTGAAATGCCACTCTCGATAGGGAGTAGTCTACGCTTGGGACAACAGGATTTTAAGGTCAGCGCCATTAACTGCAAAGAGTATCCTCATGGTTACGTCCCGAGGGAGTATGCACTTGTCCACATTCCGACCCAACAACAACCAGTATTACAGACTGCACGGTTACGGAAAGTTAAGAGTAAGCTGGAAATTCCATCTACATTACCACCTCTGAGTCCTTCTCTAATTTTGCCCTCATTCCACAAAGTACCGCCATTAGTTGGGGTATGCGTAGCAGCTGTTATGAGCGTGCTTGGTGGTTTAGCGTTTTTTAATGCTAGCAATTTAGGTAGCACTAATACACAACAGAATTTGATCGCACAACAGCCACTATCGTGTCGTGTCGTCTCTCCCGTAGGTGGAAAATATGTCGCAAAATTACGTCCAGAACCTCAAACAGAAGTTGGTGCATTGCAACAACTCAGTCTAGGGGAGAAAGTTCTATTTGTGAGAGCTAAAGGTGACTTTGTAGAAGTTAAACTTTCTGATGGAACTAAAGGTTGGGTTTTTGTGGATGAGATCCAGCCTTGTGATACATCAAAAGCGTCTTACTAAATAGTTAGGAGTTAGAACCTAACTCCTAACTCCTTAAAATGTTGACCCTGGCTGCTTCAAAAATTCGTTCTCTTCTGGAGTTGAGGTTCTACCTAAAATCTCATTGCGGTGGGGAAAACGCCCAAAACGCTCAATGACTGACCTGTGACGAATCGCATATTCAATAGAACTTGCACTATCTGGGTCATCACTGAGTTGCTGAAAGAGTTGTACTGCTTGTTGTTGATGATCTAAGTTTTCACTGTGTTCAAAGGGCAAGTAGATAAACCAGCGTTGTACAGGTAGCATTTTTTGATCGTGACCTTGTGCAACCGCTTGCTGCGCTGCTGATAGTGCTTCCCAATCAGTAGCGAAGGCTTCGGCAGTACCACGAAACATATGTCGCGGAAACTGATCCAGCAGTAGAATTAGTGCTAGACATCTCTCAGGAAAATCTATCCAGTCGTCTAAGTATCCCGCAGATGCCTTTTGGTAATCTTTCAAAAATAGAGTTCGCATTTCTGCGTCGAACTCCAATTTTTTGGTAAACCAAAAAGCTTTTGGTTTACCGTAACCCGGTTCTTCAGGCTGACCAAACCAAAAGTCTAAAATTTCTTTTGCCTGTGACATGGGTTATTAACCTTTACAAAGCACTTGTCGCATTTTACGCAGGTTCGCAGGCAATTCAAAATTCATCGCTTGTTGAATTAAAATTGATGGAATGGGGAGATTAGGGGTGGCTTGGACAGTATAAGTCAGTAAGGTGCCACTGCTACAGTCTTGTAACTCTAAAATGGCATTAAAATCGTGAAAAGTCCCTTTTTCAAACCGAAATTGAATTTTCTGCCCGAGTTCTTCTACAACATTCAGGTAAATTTCTACTTGAGCTGTGAAAAACAAAAAGGCTTTTTGTGCCGCTTGATACAGATGCTTGACTTCGCCTCGTTGCAAAATTTCACTTTTTGTGATATCGGGAAAATATTGCACCCACCGAGGGTAATCAGTGAGTTGTTGCCATACATGCGATCGCACCAATGGTAAATACATGGAGGCAGTGACAGCACCACCCCAAGCCGTATACGGTTGCGTTTGGACAAAAACTTCACCCTGCATCAGCGACCAAAGTTTTTCTTGGCCCCAAACTGTCTCTGAACCTGTATAAACTGAGTCTGAGATAAAATACGTAGACATAATAATTTAAACCACTCCTCAACACATGCACTTTAGGTGTTTAAACTGGGAAATATCTGTTGATTGAGCTTAACTCAGTCAATCTAGTTCCGGAACAATAAATATTTTGTAAACATCTATTTTCCAGTCATTATTCCCCAAATTTATGCCAAAATGTGTAATTTTCCCTACTATAACTCTCACCAAGTGAAATCCTGAAAAGGAAAATGCTAACTTTATGAGATTTTTATCAAACTTTTAAGGACGTCAGAATGAATTCTTCTAAATTAAACCGCAAATTAACTCAGGCTTTCGGCATCTTTCTCGGTGTTGCCATAGCTGTTTGGGTACTGAGAGGGTTTGGTATTCTAACGAACATCCCTGGGGGAATAATTTTGCTATTATTTTTGGGGGCGATACTTATGGGGATTTTTAGTTATGTGCAAAAAACTTGGTGGCGTTTCTAAAATGAGAGTTAGGAGTTAGGAATGAAGAGGAGTTTCGTTCATTCGTAGGGGGTGGTGCGCCGCCCGTGGGATACTCTTAGGAATGAAAGAACTCAACTCCTGTAAGGGTGGGGTAAGCCTGCTCCTATTCCTATTGACAAATGATGAGCGATCGCCCAAGTATATTTTCCTTTTTTGCTGGTACAGGTTTTCTTGATTTAGGTTTTGAGAACAGCGGTTTTAACATTGTTTACGTGAATGAACTTTTCTCCCCATTCATGGCAGCATACCGTTATTCACGAGATGCTCTCAATCTACCATTGCCAGAATACGGATATCATCATGGGGAGGAAGCAGACGTAACTAAACTTGTAGAGACCTTACGTGCAACGTCTCTATCAGAGGTAATGAAAGACTGCCGTAAGCTTACTGATATTGTAGGATTTATTGGCGGTCCTCCCTGTCCTGATTTTTCTATTGGTGGTAAAAATAAAGGACAATTAGGAGATAATGGTAAGCTTTCTGCTTCATACGTTAAATTAATTTGCCGTACTTTACCAGATTTCTTTTTATTTGAGAACGTTAAGGGTTTATGGAAGACAAAAAAACACAGATTGTTTTTTGAAGGTTTGAAGCAGGAATTAAAGCAAGCAGGTTATGTGTTAACAGAACGTTTAATCAATGCTATTGAATACGGTGTACCTCAAGATAGAGATAGAATTATTCTGATTGGTTTCCGCAATCAACTCATTAATGACATGGGAATAAAAGTTGATAGCAACAATTTAATTCCTGAAGAGGCTTTCCCTTGGAGAAACCACATTTTATATCCTAAAAATGAAGTTTTTTCTTTCCCTTGGAGTAAGTGTGAACCATTTCAAGAAGATTCTATCTTGCCTTGTCCTGGTAATATCCCTCAAGAACTAACAGTTGAATACTGGTTTAGAAAAAATAATGTGCTGAATCATCCAAATGCTCAACATTATTTTCAACCTAGAGCAGGGCTCAAAAGATTTGCTTCCGTTGATGAAGGAGACGATTCCAAGAAATCTTACAAACGTCTTCACCGATGGCGTTATTCTCCCACGGCTTGCTACGGTAATAATGAAGTACACCTACATCCCTATAAAGTTCGGCGAATTTCAGTAGCAGAAGCTTTAGCAATACAATCTTTGCCTGCAAATTTTGCGCTTCCAGATAATATGTCCTTAACAAATATGTTTAAAACCATTGGTAATGGAGTGCCTTACCTAACTTCAAAGGCATTAGCTCAAACTATTATTGATTTTTTCGCAACTACTGGGTGCGGTACATTAAGAATTTTAAAACCGCAGATGCACGCAGATAAGTCTGTACCTCATTCGGATGAGATGCACTATATTTACACTAAGCACGTAGTAGAAGTTTAGGTGAAAATCCTAAGAATTATGGATTAATTGCGTAAAAGAGTCTTCATTTTTTATAAAATTTAATAATTAATCACTGGTAGAAGAGGCGATGGCAGCAGACTATCCAGAAATCGATATAGCGCCCTTTATTGACCACACCCTGCTGATCCCAACAGCTACCCCAGCGCAGGTTGAACAATGGTGTGAAGAAGCAGATAGATTTGGCTTTGCAGCAGTTTGCGTGTATCCAACTTACGTAAGGCAAGCAGCAGAACTCCTCCACAGTAAGAATCCCAAAGTCTGTACGGTGATTGGCTTTCCTAGTGGGGCGACGACTTCCGCCACCAAGCTGTACGAAGCTCAAGAAGCAGTGGAAAATGGTGCAACGGAGTTGGACGTAGTCATTAATTTAGGCTGGTTAAAAACTGGCGAAACGGAGAAAGTACATCGGGAAATAGCTGAGATTTGTGAAGCAACTGGGCGACCTGTAAAGGTAATTTTGGAAACAAGCCTGCTGACAGATACTGAGAAAAAAGTGGCGGCGGAAATATGTATGGATGCAGGTGCAGCATTTCTCAAAACTAGTACAGGTTGGAATGGTGGTGCAACAGTGGCGGATGTAAGACTTTTGAAGGAAATTACACGGGAGAGGATAGGAATTAAAGCCTCAGGGGGTATTCGCACTGTACACCAAGCCTTAGACTTAATTTTAGCAGGCGCTACCAGACTGGGCACATCTCACAGTGTCTTTTTGCTCCAAGAGCGCGATAAGCTGGAAAAAAATGACCAATGACTAAAACTTATAAAGCAATAGGAATTAATCTTAAAGCACAGGGGTTTGGGGAATCAGACAGACTAGTAACAATTTTGACACGGGAGTTGGGTTTGATTCGCGTAGTTGCCCCAGGCTCACGCAAGCACAACTCCAGCCTTGGTGGCAGAAGTGGGATGTTTGTAGTGAATGAGTTGCTGATTGCTAAAGGGCGATCGCTTGACAAAATGACTCAAGCACAAACGATAAAATCCTATCCTGGTCTCGCTAAAAACTTGGGAAAACTCGCTGCTAGTCAGTATTTAGCAGAAATAGTGCTTTGTCAAGCGTTGAGCGAACAACCCCAAGAAGAGCTATATGAGTTACTTAACGAACATCTCAGTCGCTTAGAGGCATTACCCAACACAGATAATAAAAGTATTTTGGCGCATCTGGCTCATGGGGTATTTCACCTTTTAGCCTTAGCTGGATTGACTCCCCAAGTACAAGTTTGTTGTTTAACTGGGCGTTCCCTAACACCAGATTTTACAGACCCACACTGGCGAGTAGGATTTAGCATGAGTGCAGGTGGAACAGTTTGTTTACAAGCGTTGGCACGATTGAGGGAGTCAGGGAGAGAGAGTGTGGGAGGTGTGGGAGGTGTGGGAGGTAAGGAAGGTAAGGAAGGTGAGGAAGATATTACTCCCCCCCTCTCCCCCCACTCCCCCCACTCCCCACCCTCCCCACACTCCCCCCTCTCTCTTACCTCCCCTGCTATTGTGAAAGAGAAGCTTTCCAGCTACCAAACCATTATCCATCGACAGGAAACACCTGTACTTTCTAGCCGCCTGAATGCGACAGAACTTTCTATACTCCAGCAGTTGTCGCAATCAGAGATAATGCAAGATGCAGCCAGAAATTCTGGCTGGTTATCTATTGAGCAAATTTTGCGCCAGTATGCTCAGTATCATTTTGGTCGCCCTATCCGCTCTGCTGCCTTGATCGATTCTTACTTTGCTGCCAACCATGATGCAACCTTCTGACCAGGATTCAACAATCCTGCCTTTGTCACCGAAATACGTCAACAAACAGAATAGGGCATCGGTACCTATAGTGAACCACCTCAGTGCAGTCTCCAAATGCACACCTGGTCATCTCCACATTCAAGAAATGTCCGCAAAAGATGTTTCTCAAGACGAGAAGAATTGGACATTGGAAATACCAAAAACTGATGTTACGAACTATGATGAACAAAAATCCGAAAACCAATCAACTAAGGGTGAGGCTTCAAATGGTTCTGAACACAATCAGCCAGTAGCCACTTCTCCTGTAGCTGAAACTTCTGATATAGAGGCGTCGGGTTCAAATGGAAACGCCGCATCAGTTGGCTCAAATCAGGGTTTTTTACCAGTGTTGAAAAACCCCAACTTTTTGGCTCTCTGGAGTGGTCAAGTCTTCTGTCAACTGGCAGATAAGGTGTATCTAGTACTGATGATTGCCTTAATTAACACTCAGTTTCAAACCAGTAATCAAAGCATTAGTGGTTGGGTGTCAATACTGATGATTGCTTTTACCATTCCTGCGGTGCTATTTGGTTCCGTGGCTGGTGTGTTTGTGGATCGTTGGCCGAAAAAGACCGTACTAGTGGCAACCAACGTTTGGCGCGGTATCTTGGTTTTGGTGATTCCTCTGCTACTGTGGCTAACTCATGATTGGCAATCAGTGGGAGTTTTGCCAGTAGGTTTTGCCATCATTATCGGGATTACTTTTTTAGTTTCTACACTGACGCAGTTTTTTGCACCAGCAGAACAGGCAGCTATTCCTTTGGTGGTGAAAGATGAGCATCTGCTTTCGGCTAACTCTCTTTACACAACAACGATGATGGCGTCTGTGATTATTGGGTTTGCTGTAGGGGAACCACTGTTAGGACTCGCTGATCAACTTTGGCTGCAACTTGGTGGGAGTGGTGAACTGGGCAAAGAACTTTTGGTGGGTGGTAGTTATGTGATCGCTGGCTTAATTTTGTTACTTCTTGTAACTAATGAAAAACCTCACCTAGAAGAAAAAGAATCTCCCCACATTTTTACTGACCTGCGCGATGGTCTATATTATATTACAGAAAATTATCGCCTCCGCAACGCTCTGATCCAACTGATCATCTTGTTCTCTGTGTTCGCAGCATTAACTGTTCTAGCTGTACGGATGGCAGAATTGATTCCCCACTTGAAAGCCTCTCAATTCGGCTTTTTACTTGCAGCAGGCGGCGTTGGCATTGCGATTGGGGCAACGCTGCTGGGGCAGTTTGGTCAACGTCTCTCCTATACCCAGTTAAGTCTGTGTGGATGCGTAGGGATGGCAGCATCCCTCATCGGTTTGTCGGTATTCACCACACAGCTATGGATTGTCCTACTGTTGGTGACTTTGTTAGGTGTTTTTGGGGCACTAGTTGGTATCCCCATGCAGACTGCAATCCAAACAGAAACTCCGCCGAAAATGCGTGGCAAAGTCTTTGGTCTACAAAACAATGTGGTTAATATTGCCCTTTCCTTACCCTTAGCATTAACGGGTGTATTAGAAGCCTTGGTCGGATTACAGACTGTATTTTTGGGATTGGCGGCGATCGTCTTTTCAGGTGGTCTATTAACTTGGTATCACTCTTTTAAGAAACAAGAGGGAGCAGGGAGCAGGGAGCAGGGAATAGGGAATAGGGAATAGGGAGCAGGGAGCAGGGAGCAGGGAGCAGGGAGCAGGGAGCAGGGAGCAGGGAGCAGGGAGCAGGGAGCAGGGAATAGGGAATAGGGAATAGGGAATGGGAATAGGGAGGAGGGAGCAGGGAATAGAGAATACTGATGTTTTCGTGGTAAAATTATCGATGCAGAAGATTGCAAGTAAGTGAAGTACAGTGCTTTTGTCTAAAAGCCAGATACAAAGCCTTTTTTACTTCTGACTTTTGACGACTGACTCCTGAATTCTGCTGTAGTTTGATTCTCACATACTTGCTGGAGATCAACTCAACCTGAGAGAGACCCTGTTTATTGCCTCGATTTAAGTTGTTATCAAAGTATAAAAAATAACAACTTATTCAGAGGATAAATTAAGTCTCTGGATACAATGATGGAGAAAACATCCAATGTTGCATCCAGGCTTTGCGTTGACCTTATTCTATAGGATAACTAAAAGCCAGTGAGTATAACAGAACAAAAGACAAAAAACAAAGGACAAAAAGCTGATAGAATAAACCCGCCTTTCTGATAGCTAACAAAGAATGCGTATAGCCTGGATTGGAAAAAAATCACCCTTTTGCGGTAACGTCACCTACAGTCGAGAAATTACAAATGCCTTACTAGACCGAGGACACCAAGTTAGCTTCCTCCACTTCGCTCAAGAAGACTCCGCCCCGGATAGTTGGCCTAATTGTCCTGAAGTTTCTCTACCCTTCATTTACAAGTCCCAAGTTTATACAATTCCGACTTTCAAAGCAACTAAAGTTCTCGTCCAGTCCCTGCGACGCATCAAGCCAGATATAGTCCATGCTTCCCTCACCCTATCTCCCTTGGACTTTGTTTTACCGGAGATCTGTGACCAACTCAATTTACCCCTTATTGCTACTTTCCATACACCGTTTGCGGGTAAAGGAGCAAAACTGTTATCGGGAACACAACTGTTGGCTTATCAACTTTATGCACCTTTTTTGGATAACTACGATCACGTCATTGTCTTTTCCCAAATTCAACGAGAATTAATGTCTCGCTTGGGTGTACGGGAAGAAAATATCGCTGTCATTCCTAACGGGGTGGATACTCTCAAGTACTCTCCAGGTTCTTCTAATGTCAAAGCAGAATTCAAAGCTGATCGCTTGTTTGTTTACCAAGGTCGGATAGCCCCAGAAAAAAACGTTGAAGCTCTCCTCCGTGCTTGGAAGCAGGCTGAAATGCAACCAGGTAGCAAGTTGCTAATTGTTGGCAATGGTCCATTGAAGGCTTCTTTAGAACCGTTTTATGGTTCTGAATACGGCATTATCTGGTTGGGATTTATTGCTAATGAAGACCGAAGGGTAGAAATTTTACGAGGGGGAGATGTGTTTATTTTGCCATCAGTAGTAGAGGGGTTATCCCTGTCTCTGTTAGAAGCAATGTCCTGTGGGCTTGCTTGTTTAGCAACAGACGTAGGTGCTGATGGCGAAGTCTTAGAAAAGGGAGCAGGTATAATTCTTAACACGAAAACTGTGCGAGCCCAATTGCGAACCCTGTTGCCACTATTTCAAGACCATCCAGAGTTAACAACCCTACTGGGACAAAAAGCAAGGCAGCGGGTACTAGAACGCTATACCCTCAGTAATAATATTACTCATCTGGAAGAACTTTATACTAAAGTTGCCGAACAGCGACGGTTGCAGCTCAGTCGCTTGGCATAGCCCACAGAGAGCATTTCTAGAGTCAGTTTCTTCTGACTCCGATCATGGAACTACTGCTTTTGTTCTTTGGGGAACAGACCAATGCGGTTAGGTGGCCAAAAGCGAACAGTTGCTTGACCGATAATGCGATCGCGCCCCACAAAACCCCAATAGTGACCATCGCAGCTATTGTTGCGATTGTCTCCCAAAACCAAATAAGAGTTCGGCGGTACCACTTCAGGACCCCATAAATAATTAGGTTTACCTGCAATATAGTTCTCGCTTAAAGAGCGATCGTTAACGTATACACGCCCTTGCTTGACCTCTACCTGATCGCCAGGTAGCCCAATTATTCGTTTAATCCAAGGATCTTCGGATTTATGCGATAACCCACAGGCAGCAATAGTATCATCAGGTGGCCAAAACACAACTATGTCCCCTCGCTGTGGGTTTTTGAAGTGGTAGCTCACTTTATCTACCATCAAGCGATCATTGATCTGTAATGTTGGTTCCATGGAACCTGATGGAATGAAATATGCACCTGCTGCAAAGGTACGAATACCAAATGCGAGAAATATACTCAGCCCAATGGTCTTGAGACTTTCAACCCAGAGATTCTCGTGGTTTTGCTGCGGTTGATTCCGATTACGCTTTGAGGACATGAGTACTTGATGAGAACTTCTACTAGATTTTTGAGACTTAACTTTAGACGCAATGTTTCCTAAGCAGCAAGCCTAGGAATAAATTCCTAGTCTCATAGCTAAAGTCGGCTGAAGCCGACTAAAATGCAATACGGTTCAATTAAGGCGCAAATGGTTGTAAATTGATACAAGCAACTCCCATATTAGCAACAACATCCGACAAAAACATTTTTTTTGACTATTGGGGCTTTTCCAATAATTCCACGCGCAGTTTTTTCTTGCCCAACTTCCTGCATGTGTTGGGGTTGTTTTCGTTGGAACTTGGCAGAATTGTGCTGATTCTTAGATCTGACTTTGCTGACCTAAACGATGCTCGTTCAAGTTCGCGACTTCAGCTATTAGACTAGGAATTTATTCCTAGGCCATCTTCAATTTTGACTTTTGACTTTTGACTTTTGAATTGGAGCGAAGCGACTGACCATCCCAAACTAGTTGGTTGTTCGTAGACTCGCTTCAGGGTATTTACATCTCTAGAAGAAATTGGTTGCGGGTTGCGAACTTGGGAAAAGTATAAAGCATCACTTTGTAGCGGACTATGCCCCCAAATTCCCAATGCGTGACCGAGTTCATGGCGAGCAGATGCAGTCAGATAATTGCCTATCTGGCTAGGACTGAGCAAGATTGTGAAGCGATGGGACAAAAGATTATTTTGACTAGTGTAAAACTCGTAGCTGGTTTGTGCGGAACGGGCACGAAGTATTTTGTTATGGGAAGTTTGGAGTGGTGGAGCTTTTCGTACTATGGTAATATCAGCAACCTCTGGCTTTTCAACTACATCCATTGGCAAATAAGTATTCCACTCCTGCACCGCCGGTAAGATAGCATTAACCCATGCTTCAGACTGCTTACCGCTCATAGATTCTGGTGGTTCTATGTAAACGTGAACCGGAAACTTCGACCAGACTAAATAGCCAGCTTTAGTCGGTGTGACTTGAGAAAAGTAGTCACCGCTGTTCTCACTATCTTGCCACTGATTTAGTGTTGGTGGTAGGGGATGGGGTTTTGGGGTAGGGGAGGCAGGGGGGCAGGGGGGAAGAGTAGCTAAATCTATACTATACTCAGTTGTTTTTGTCAAGATATTGGGGAAAGCAGCGAATACAGCACTGGAGTGCATGTTTACCAGAACCACTACCAGTCCTGTGACAATAGCTAGTACCAAAGCTGTTCTTAACCGCTGCAACACTACACTTACTTGATTTATAGGTTAATTTGTAAACCAGACAGAAATATATCTCCCCTGACTTTTGACTTTTGACTTCCCCAAAGGGGCTGCTCCCCTGACTTTTGACTTTTGACTTTTGACTTCCCCAAAGGGGCTGCTCCCCTGCCTTATTTTGGCAACCAATTAGCACTTAAAACGACCGTTAAACCGAGAAAAATGACTGTAAGCGCCCAGGTAACTCGGTTCAATGTATTTTCAGCACTTTTGGTGCTGCTAAATAACTGAGCTTGTCCGCCAATAGCCCCAATGCCATCACCTTTAGGACTATGTAGTAAAACTAAAACTATTAAACCAACAGCAGAAATAACCCAGATGGCTTGTACGACGCTAGTAATTGTCATGGCTTTTTTTAGGAGTTAGGAGTTAGGAGTGAGGAGTTAGGAGTTGAGAATTAATATTTCTTTCTAACTCATAACTCATAACTCCTCACTCCTCACTATCTTACAGCCCAACTTGCGCAGGAGTGCGAGGAGATTGCACTTCGTACCCAGCGGATTGCAGGAGCGATCGCCCCGTCATTTCTACAGGAATTGGCAGATGTAAAATTTCCAGAATCGTGGGGGCAATGTCGGCAAGCTTACCATCGCTACGCAGAACAACATTTGTCCCATGTCCAGGAATTTTCACTTTTTCTCCTTCCACGAGGATGAAGGGAACTGGATTAGTGGTATGAGCTGTCCAAGGATTACCCTCATGATCTCGCATTAATTCGGCATTGCCATGGTCAGCCGTAATAATTGTTGTACCCCCGACTCTGCTAACGCTGGTAAGCAGATGGGCCAAACAGGTGTCAACTGTTTCTATTGCTGTGACCGTAGCTTCTATGTTACCAGTATGTCCTACCATGTCTGGATTGGCATAGTTAATCACAACTAGAGAGTAGATGCGCTTTTCTACCGCTGCGATCACTATGTCTGTGACGGCAGAGGCTGACATTCTCGGTGCGCTATCGTAAGTCGCCACCATCGGACTGCTGACCATTTCTCTATCTTCTCCTGGAAAAGGTTCTTCCAAACCGCCATTGAAGAAGTAGGTGACGTGGGCGTATTTTTCAGTTTCCGCAGTACGAAACTGCTTTAGACCATGGCTAGCTATGACTTCCCCCAGAATTTTATTGAGATTCTGAGGCTCAAAGGCAACCCCAACTGGTAAAGTTGGTTCATATTGAGTAAACGTCACAAAGGACAGCGGCGTGATCTGCTGTCGTGCAAAACCTTTAAATTCTGAACTGACGAAAGCTTGGGTGAGTTGTCTGGCGCGATCAGGACGGAAGTTGAAAAATATGACCCCATCACCTGATTCGACTGCGCCTGGAGCAATTCTAACTGGGATGATGAATTCGTCTGTCACACCCTCTGCGTAAGAGGCTTCTATGACTTCCACAGCCAAACGACCATTCCCAAGACCATCTTGTGTCATCACGTCGTAGGCGCGTTTAACCCGATCCCAACGCCCGTCGCGATCCATCGCGTAATAGCGACCGCTGAGGGTGACTATGCGCCCCACCCCTATGCGGTCGATGTGATCTTGAATCATCCCTATCGCTTTGACAGCCTCTTTTGGGGTAGTGTCTCGACCATCGGCGATCGCGTGTATACAAATAGAGGTGAGACCCTGAGACTTCGCTAGGTCAAGCAATCCCAATAGATGGCTAATGTGCGAGTGTACCCCACCCTCAGAACAAAGCCCTACTAAGTGCAGCTTGCCATTGCGACTCAGCACTTCTTGGCAAATTTGGACAAGTGCTGGGTTGGTCTTGATGGAACCGTCCTCTACAGCATCTGAGATGCGTACCAATTCTTGTGGTACAACCCGTCCAGCGCCGATGTTCAAATGACCAACTTCCGAGTTGCCCATTTGACCCTCCGGCAAACCCACGGCTTTTCCAGATGTGCGGATGAGAGTACGGGGATAGGCTGCCCATAGGCTGTCCATTACTGGAGTTTTAGCTGCTGCGATCGCATTTCCAAGTGTATCCTCGCAGTAGCCCCACCCATCTAAAATGACTAGCACCACTGGAGCAACAGGTGCTTTGGTCATAATAAAACTGCCCTTTACTTTTTGTAGTAATTGAATAATATCACTTTTGTCAACCAGAATTCATTAGTTATTAGTCATTAGTCATTAGTCATTAGTTATTAGTCATTAGTCATTATTCAGGAGGCAGAAGTCATGAGTTATTCTGACTCCTGACTCCTGACTCCTGACTCCTGACTCTTACTTTCTTTTGGCTGCTTTGGCTGCTTTCTTCGCTGCTTTTTCGGCTGCTTGGGCTGCTAGCTTTTCCTGTTCTTTTTCTTCGGCAATTTTGTCTAGATAGTAATGATAATCACCAAGATAGACCCGGAAGTCACCGTCGCGGATTTCGACGATTTTGTTGGCTACTTGAGAGATGAAATAGCGGTCATGGGAAACGACGATGACGGTGCCATCGTAGTTTTGGATCGCTTCTTCTAGCATTTCTTTGGCTGGAATATCTAGATGGTTTGTCGGCTCATCTAAAATCAATAAGTTGGCAGGACGCAACAGCATTTTTGCCAAGGCCAGACGTGCTTTTTCTCCACCACTTAATGCTGCTACAGTTTTAAATACGGTGTCGCCGCTAAAGAGAAATTTTCCTAATAGGGTGCGGACTTCTTCGTTTTTCCAATCGGGGACTTCATCATGGATGGTTTCCATGACGGTTTTTGTCAAATCTAACGCCTCTGCCTGGTTTTGCTCAAAGTAACCGGGAATGACGCCGTGTTCGCCTATTTTGACAGTGCCTTCTGTGGGTTGTTCAGTTCCCATAATCAGGCGTAGTAAGGTGGACTTACCTGCACCGTTGGGTCCGAGAAAGGCGATGCGATCGCCTCTTTCAATGAGGAGATTTGATCCCAAAAATAGGATCTTTTCACCGTAGGTATGAGTTAAGTCTTTAATGATGATTACCTCACGTCCACTCCGGGGTGAGGGGGGAAACTGGAAACGTAGAGTTTTTACCCCTGAGATGGGCGCTTCTATGCGCTCAATTTTTTCCAGTTGTTTTTCTCGGCTTTTTGCCTGGGTACTGCGGGTAGCACTAGCACGAAATCGGTCAACAAATGTTTGCTGTTTTTCCAGTTCTTTTTGTTGGCGTTCGTAGGCACTCAGTTGTGCTGATTGGGTTTCAGCTTTTTGTTGTAGGTATGCTGAGTAGTTGCCCAGGTATGTACTGGAAACACCCCGTTCTGTTTCGACTATTTGATTGCAAAGCCGATCCAAGAATTCACGGTCATGGGAGACGATAACCATCGGAGTCGTCAACCCTCTCAGGTATTTTTCTAACCATTCAATGGTTTCTAAGTCCAAGTGGTTCGTTGGTTCGTCCAGTAGCAATAAATCGGGTTTTTGGAGGAGAATTTTGCCCAAACTCATCCGCATTTGCCAACCGCCACTAAAGGCACTGACGAGGCGATCGCTATCTCCCAATTCAAAGCCAACTTCAGGCAAGATTTTGTCAATTTGTGCCTCTAAATTGTAGCCATCCAAGGCTTCAAACTGGCGCTGGAGTCGATCCATTTTGTGGATCAGTTTATCTAACTCCTCTGGCGTAGCAGTTTCCATTGCCCGGTGTACCTGTGCCAATGCTTCGTTCACGTTGTTAGCTTCACCAAAGGCACGCCATAATTCTTCTTTAACTGTGCGGGCAAAGTCTACTTCAAATTCTTGGTTGAGGTAGGCTATGTGTAAACTTGCCGGACGAATGATTTCACCTGCGGTAGGTTCAATTTCCCCGGTGATAATTTTCAGTTGGGTCGATTTTCCGGCACCATTGACACCAACTAACCCAATGCGATCGCCTGGTTTAACTTCCCAGTTGACATCCTTGAGGACTTCGCCTGTCGGGTATATTTTACTGATATGTTCAAGTCGCAGCATCAAGTGTCTCCAGGGGTAGGTTATGGGTAGGGAAGGCAGAAGTGCTAGCTCCGAGTCAATCTTAACAAAATTTAACCACATATTTGGTGTGGAAAATTCCAAATGATCTGACCAAAATCAAAAAAGGACCCAAATTGGTTGCGATAGTTCCAAAACTAGAATGGTACGAACATTTACGGCATTTGTATAGAGACAACTAGCAAAACAGTGACAACTAGTAACTTGCTTGAAACATTACCTTTATGGCTATCTTGCGACTTGAAAATGGTACTACCTATACCCAATGGAGTGACATTGTGAGTGAGCTTGCTCCTCTGAATGTTCAGATCAACCGCTGGTCAATAGGCGAAGATCCAACATTGAAGGCAATGCTTGCTCAGGATGTCCTCAGCGATCCTGAGAAGGAACACGTACTCAAAGCACTTGATATCTACTTCCAGCAATTACAGCAAACATCTGGCTATCAATCCCGCGACCTAATTGTGCTGCATCCAGACCTTCCCAATCTCGACGCTATGCTGTCCAGATTTAATCAATGCCATACCCACGCCGATCCCGAAGTGCGGTACATCATTGCTGGCGAGGGCGTCTTTGGTTTTGTGCGTCCCGACGCTAGCCAGGTAGAACTGACAGTGCAACCTGAGGATTATATCAGCGTGCCTTCCAACACTGAACACTGGTTTCATCTGACAACATCGCGGCAGATTAAAGCTGTGCGTTACTTCACAACCACAGAAGGCTGGGTACCTGAGTACACTGATACGGAAATTCGGTTCCGCCCCCCTTCAGTTGTTAATGAGAGGGTTGACTCAATTTGAAATCAAAAATTCTATGAATACCGATCCCCGCCCCACACTCATCGCTGCTGCTCGTCAATTCTACCAGATGGGCTGGATGGTAGGAACTGCTGGCAATCTCTCGGCGAGAATGCCGGATGGTAGGTTCTGGATTACTGCCAGTGGGCGCTCTAAAGGTCAGCTGACCACCGATGACTTTATCCTTATGACTTTGGATACCGATCAGGACGAGGTATACTTCGCCCCTACGCAGCCTCATCCCCACAGACGCCCATCAGCTGAGACGAGCATTCATGCAGTTATCTACAGGCTGTTTCCAGATGCCCAAGCCTGCTACCACATCCACTCCATTGAGGCTAACTTGGTCTCTCGCTTTGTCATCAGTGATACCCTCCCTTTACCGCCTCTAGAAATGCTTAAAGGTCTGGGAGTTTGGGAAGAGAACCCACAGGTGGCAATGCCAGTATTTGCTAACCATCTAGAGGTATCCCGGATTGCCAGTGAGATTTGCGATTACTTTAAAGTCACAATACCACAGGTGCCAGTTCTGCTCATTCGGGATCACGGAGTTACTGTATGGGCTTCTTCACTCGAAGACGCGAGCAACTATCTGGAGATAGCAGGGTACATTTTTCGTTACATGGTGGCAGAGCGAAAGATTGGTATGAGACTTGGTTAAATTCTCGGTAGTTTTAAGTTGCTAGTTATTTTCCAAGAGGTTAGGCACTTGCCTTGAAATCAAATGAGCGAGCATTATTCTGACCGGGCACAAGTTATTTTACTAGATATTGAAGGTACTACAACCCCTATTGATTACGTTGTGGAGATTTTGTTTCCATTTGCCCAAGCGTATGTGGAATCATTTCTCGAAGCTCACCCTCAGGATCAAGCAGTAGAAGCTGATCTTATGGGGTTACGACAGGACTATGAAGCTGATGTTGCGCTTGGTCTGTCTGTGCCAGAGTGGAAGGACGGCTCAATGATCGCAGCAGTCGCTTACATTAATCACTTAATCGCAATTGATCGCAAATCGACAGGACTCAAATCGTTGCAGGGAAAGATTTGGGAACAGGGTTATCAAGACGGTAGGCTGCGATCGCAAGTCTTTAGTGATGTCAAGAAAGCGTTTGTACGCTGGAAGAGTGCAGGTAAACAACTTTTTATCTTTTCATCGGGAAGTGTACAAGCACAACAGCTTCTGTTTCGATATACAGATGTAGGAGACCTTACGGGATTTTTAAGTGGTTACTTCGATACGAAAACAGGATCAAAAAAAGAAGTTGATAGTTACCGCAAAATTGCTCAAGCTATTGGAGTTCCATGTAGCAAAATTCTATTTATCTCAGATGTGACGGCTGAGTTACGGGCAGCTCAAGCTGCTGGTATGGAAACCCTGTTTTCCCTTAGACCAGGAAATCGTTCATCAGATTCAGAAGGATTTCCAGTGTGTCAAGATTTTGACAGCATTTGATTCTTGCTTGGATGGAAGGGTTGTGAATGGGAGAAATGCCTCAACTCCTGTAAGGGTGGGGAGACCCCGCCCCTACGTACGGACATTGCCGGAATTTGATTCGCCCTTAATTGGCACCCCCACCCACCAGCCACTCGATTCAAAAAATTCAGTCACTAAATTATGTTCAATCTCGCCACTGTTCTGATAACATCTGGCGAGAGATGAACAAGAGCTAAGTGTACCCATAGCCGATAAGTTGCTGTTGACAGTTGCAGAAGCCCTAGCACTTACCGGGTTGTCGAAAGAATTACTGCGTGATGCTATTTCTGATGGGACGCTTAAAGCTAAGGTCATTGGTAGGAGTTGGCGAGTTAAGCGTAGTGATCTTGAGGAATATGTAGCTGGGTTGTTTTGAACTTGACTCCCGTGGCGTGAGGGAGATGCAATGGGCGCACGGAAGGGTTAGCGGTTGTATAAAGTTTTAGTATATATTTCATCTCAGTGTAAGAACCCAATACTAGATAGTCCCGGCAGGGCAACAGATTGAAAAGAACTAGGATTTTAAAGAGCAAGAAAAGAATCCCACTATCTACTTTACTTTGCAATAAAACGTACGTATGATTATTCGGTATTTAACGAGATGGTTAGGAACAAACATCATGGGAAAGAGAAGGAGACTGGAAAAAACTGGTGCGCTGATGAGTATGGTTGTGGGAATGTTACTCATGGGAGGAAGAGGGGTGAAAGCTGCGACGGTGACATATGATCTAAGCGGTGTAACGGACATATATGGAGGCTCTGTCACAGGGAGCTTTAACTATGACACGAGTACACAAACGTACACAAATGCCAATTTCGTATTGAGCTACAAGGACACAGGAGCTAGTTACACTTTAACCAACATAAACGCTCCGATCACTAACTTGCAGAATTTATTTGTGAATGGCCCGTCATCTAGCGCAGTAGACCTAAACTTTACTCAAATATTGGATGGTACCAACGGACAAACTGTCACGTTGGCGACCGGCTCGTTTGACTACGACCAATACCACGGTGCAAACAGTATATATGGAAAGGTGATCGAGCAACCGGCAAGCGCATCGGCACCAGAGCCAGCGGAAATCCTGGGAACGGTAGGTGCGTTAGCAATGGGAGTGGCACTGAGAAGGAAGAAAAGGATGATATCAGCACTCAATAAGGCTAACTCAGCAGTAGTGTGACGAACACAGAGTGCATAAGAGTAATGGAAGGATTGCTTGGTAGCTCTTCAGGGAAAAGTTGTAGTATTTGCCAATGTAGAAAAATATCAAACAATGGCAAAGCGCTCAAAACCCCATCTACCCCACTAATAACCCAACGCCACCACCGCCGAACGTATGTCTCAATACGTTCATTATCCGCACCTTGCTCATAAAGCCGAGACGCCCGTTCTAGCATTCTATCAACCGTTTTACCTGCTACCCCCAATTTCTTGGGGGTAAACCAATAACCCAGGAAATCAAACCCCCGTTCAATTCTGCCGATGAAGGTTTTATCTGATGAGGTTTGAGGTGTTCCGTACGCGCCTGCTCGCCCTTTTTTGGACTCATCTCACGGTTGGAGCATTGCTCCCGCTCAGAACTTAGCTTGTTCTTGCCCAGATGGTTCCCTTCCAAATACTAAAAAACAAAACCCCAGAAACTAAAGCGCCGAGATTCCATTTCACAGAAGTTTTGAGTAAGTTTAGACCTTG
>CAIVAU010000229.1 GCA_903903925.1 uncultured cyanobacterium | reverse complement strand
GTCAGGAGTTAGGAGTCAGGAGTCAGGAGTTAGGAGTCAGGAGTCAGGAGTCAATGGGCAATGAAAGACTGATAATTCTCCCTGCTCCCTGCTCCCTGCTCCCTGCTCCCTGCTCCCTGCTCCCCTGCTCCCTGCTCCCTGCTCCCTGCTCCCTGCTCCCTACTTCCGGCTTTGCTGTGACCAAATGCGAGTAGGTAGCCCCCAAATGTAGATAAAGCCTTCAGCTGCTTTGTGGTTAAATTTATCTTCAGCACCGTAGGTTGCTAAGTCAGGAGTGTAGAGGGAATTTTCAGAACTACGTCCGACAATGAAGGCGTTGCCTTTGAAAAGTTTGACTCTTACACTTCCAGACACTCGCTCTTGTGTCTTTTGAATAAAGGCATCTAGTGCGGCTTTGAGTGGGCTGTACCACAAACCGTTATAAACAATTTGGCTGTAAGTTTCTTCAATCCCACGCTTATAATGGGTGACATCTGAAGTTAAGGTTAGGCTTTCTAAATCTCGGTGTGCTTGAATTAACACGAACATGGCTGGAGCTTCGTAAATTTCCCGCGATTTGATGCCTACTACGCGGTTTTCTATCATGTCAATGCGTCCGATGCCATGATTCCCAGCTACTAGGTTGAGTTGTTCAATCAGATCAACTGGGCTTTTAGGTTCACCGTTAAGAGTCGTAGGGATGCCTCTAGTAAATCCGATTTCAATGTATTCTGGTTCGTCGGGGGTATGGGAAATTTCCTTGGTCATCAGATAAATTTCTTCTGGTGGTTCTGTGGCGGGGTCTTCCAGAACACCTGCTTCAATGCTGCGACCGAGCAAGTTACGGTCAATGCTGTAAGGAGAAGATTTTTTGACTGGTGAAGGAATACCAAACTTTTCACCGTAGGCAATTGTTTGCTCGCGGCTCATACCCCATTCTCTTGCTGGTGCAAGGATCTTGATATTGGGGTTCAGGGCTGCAACAGCAATATCAAAGCGCACTTGGTCATTACCCTTGCCAGTGCAACCGTGGGCGATCGCATCAGCACCATATTTTTCTGCGGTTTCTACTAAAATCTTGGCAATGAGGGGGCGAGCAAGGGAAGTTCCTAAGGGATAGCGATTTTCGTAGAGTGCGTTTGCTTGAATAGCACCAAAGGCGTAATCTTTCACAAAACTGAGTTTGACATCCGCTACCAAAGATTCACTTGCTCCCGATTTGAGAGCTTTTTCTCGAACTGCTTCTAATTCATCTCCCTGACCTAAATCTGCTGCTAGCGTAATCACCTCTTCCACACCCCACTCATGCTTTAAGTAGGGAATGCACACAGAAGTATCTACTCCGCCAGAATATGCTAAAACAACCTTTTTTGCGTGACCCATTCATTTCTCCAGTTAGCACAATTAATAATGACTGAATATTATCTAACCAATCCGTGTATGTTTTATTTACTAATGATACATTTATAAAAATTGGCATCAAGCATAGAAAAATTTCCTCCGCACAAAGCTTATCCCGACACTGCGTACAAAGGTACAGTGTCGGTCTTGTGTTACTAAATTTCAGCCACAGCTCGCTCAATCAAGCGACGTGCTAAGGTTTGCGTACCTGTATGTTCGTAGTAATTTGTCGATACATCTAGGAACGCTCCAAGGTAATCCAACTTGTCACCTGTAAAATCAATAAAACCTTGCAAGTTGCCAGCAACCTTTTCTGGCGATAAATCATGTGAGCCAACTAGGTTACCCATCCAACCTGTAACTGAGTTGAAGCTTTCGCCGATAAAGTTCAGTTTGCTGCTAGAATTTTGACCTGGAATTTCGTCTTTAATGTTTTGGAAGGTCGAGTTTTGTTCTAATTCATTTGGACTTGTTTGGCTAATCCAAGATAATGCCCTGTCAGCAAAGCCAGAACCTAAGGGGATCAAACCATCAAAGCAAACCAAGGCAGCCATCCGGATGAATGACTCACCGCTATATTCTCCCAAAGACGCGACAAAATCCCCAATGCTGTCTCCAGGAATACCGTTAATTTGGCAGAAGGCTGTTAACTCAGCAACTAATTTCAGGCATAGATCAATGGTTTGTGCTTTCTCAGCTTTGGGAGTTACTTTATTTAAAAAACCCAAAAGAGGAATTTTTTCACCAACTTTATTAGCCAAGATTGCTGCACCAAGTGCTTTATCTGTACTATCAACTGTTTGATAGAGCCACATAGCTCGTTGGTATCCTTGAGAACGGTCGTTGTAGAGATAAATTGCTCGTTCGCCAATTTGCTGAATGAGGTCTTCGTCAGTTTCGCCAGTCACGATTTTAATGGTGTTGACAAAACCAACTACATTTTGCCACTCACCAGGAACGATGAAATCGAGCGATCGCAATGCAGAAATGGTTAAGTTATTAGTTGGTAGTTCATCAACCAACTGTTGAATTGGTTTGCTCACAAGAATCTCCTTATTTGTTAGTAGTTAATGGGTAGTGGTTAGTAGTTAGTGGTTATTTTCAACAACTAACTACTAACAAATCACGCTTTTAGGCGAGACAGACCATCAAGGTTGAATTTCTCAATCCAAGCTTCGCGATCGCTCGCTGTAAATAACGGATCTCGAGATTGCACTTTCACTTGGTAGCGATTGGCAACTAAAATAGCAGTACCGGTACTACCCTGACTAACAGATGGATATCCAGCTATTGTCTTAGTGCTACTTTTGAATTTTTCTGCCGGGTTAGCTGTACCTTTGACTCCTTGTGTGTCAGAAATTGAAATCACAGCGACTTCTTTGCCTGCTTTTTTCAACTTCGCTTCCGAAAAGCCTTTTTTCTCCTGGGTGTAGACGCGTTCAAAGCCAGCCTGGGGCTGAGGGAAAAACTTGTTAAATTCACTACCCTGAGTCGCATCCTTGGCGATCGCTTGACCACTTTTTTGCTGACTGCTTTCTTGTTGTACGCTAGTGAAACGATCTGGAGTTTTCGCCGCACAGGCTGTGGTAAAGAGTAACAGGCATAACAACAAAGTTGCTAAAATTCTACGGACACGGGGAAAAATCATGTTTAGCTCCTCCTTATGCTTAACCTTTTTGGCAATTATCAGGCTTTTTCTGATGGGTAACTCGCAAAATTTAGATTCTGCTTCACACTTTATGGCTCATTGCTGATTGCTCATTGAGATCTTAGCTATAGAAATCCCTGTGGAAGATCGCGAAAAAATTTAAGCAGGGTGGGCTTTAGCCCTACCTACTTATCCAAAATAAAATAGGAGTCCTATATCAACAATCAGCTATCAGCGATTAGTCATTGACTGAACTGCGGTAGGCTATTACCGCGTAGAATGGATCTCCGCCGGCTACGCCTATCCATTGCAAGAGATTTGGAACTGTTGACTGACGAGCAATCACTTCTATTCGGTTAAATCCCGGCACGGAAGTGAAGTAGCTTTTTACCAATTCAACTCTACTCTTTTCCGTGCCATCCCGCCACGCTTGAATCGCTTTTTGAGAAAACATTCGGTTAGAAAAGCTGATAATTGCTACGCCACCGGGTTTAAGTATGCGGTGCATTTCCGAAAATACAGCCTCTGGATATTGCAAATACTGCACTGAGACGCAGTTGAGAACGGCATCAAAATCTTGTTCCTTTAGGGGAAACTGGGGATTTTGGTTGAGATTTTGTACAAAGTAATGATTTAATTGTGGATTACGTTCTAGTTCAAGCTCATTCAGTCCGTGTCCCTCAACATGGTTAAACTCCATCTCTTGTGGCAGATGAGATACCCAGCTGCTCATCAGATCAAAAATGCGAGTCTGGGGTTTGAGCCGTTCGCGATACAAAAGAGTTAGCTGTTGAATAAAACCTTCATCCACATGGGTGACAAAGCGGGGATGTTCGTAAAACAGCTTGTCGTCCATATCATCCAGTTTCGTGCGTTGAGTTGGTCTGAGGGGCATAAATGTCTCTTTATCTTGATTTGATTTCGGATAGTGCTAAAATAGTAGTACGCACGCGAAGTAATTTTCACGATGGTCCCCTTATATAATAATTCTCAGGATTTGAAGCCGTTTCAGGAAGTTCGAGCACCATACGGTGTCGGCTACCGAATCAAACTACTATCACAACTCCTGGCTCGCAAGTTTACTGAGCGATTGGAGCCTCTGGGACTGACGCCCTTTCACTGGGTAGTACTCTGTTGTCTGTGGGAAGCAGACGGTTTACCTACTTCCTCTATCGGGGAAAAACTACAACAGGTGGGAGGTACTTTAACTGGTGTACTGGATCGCATGGAAGAACGCGGCTTGATTCGTCGAGAGCGAGATTGCCATGATCGCCGGATCTGGCGTATTTGGCTAACGGATGCAGGTAAGGAACTAGAAACAGTGTTACCACCCATAGCAGTGGAAATTCGTGAAGAAGCAATGCGTGGCGTATCTTACACTGATCGGGAGCATTTTTGTAAAATCTTGAACCAAGCAATTACTAATCTCTCTTAAAGGGAATTATACTGTAATTCTTCCCAGCAAATTAAGTGTTGTTAGGAACTTTTTAGGGATATGTTACGTATGCTAAGCAAATTTTCAATGAACTTTAGATCGAAAAAATATTACGTGTCCTAAATAAAAGACTATTTATTAAATCATCTACCGTGGAGTGAAAAGTTATGGAACGCACAATTAAGACTCATTTAAACAGACACAACGGAAACAAGACTGCCGTTTTGGATCAAGAACGGATTACTGATTTAGAACAACTAGAAGCTCATACAGCAGAAACTGAGGTACATCCCCAGGTAGAGCAAGCAAAAGAGGAAGTCAAACCATTACCACCGGAAAAGCCAAGACGGAAGAAACCGATAGGTTTGATGTTGGCAGGATTAGGCGTGGGTGCGATCGCAGTAGGTAGTTTTGGGTATCACTGGTGGCAATACGGCTCTACCCACCAGGAAACAGACAACGCCACAGTTGCAGGACACGTTCACCAAATTAGCAGCAAGATTCCTGGAACTGTCAACCAAGTCATGGTCAATGATAACCAGCAAGTAAAAGAGGGACAGTTACTGGTGAAGCTTGATCCCCGAGACTACGATAATAAAGTACAGCAAGCAGCAGCAGCACTACAAAGTGCTAGACGTCAGGCAAATGCAGCAAAATCAAACATTTCCTTAGCATCACAAACGACCAGTGCTAAGACATCTCAGGCGCAAGGGGATGTTAACGCTGCTTTAGCCAGCATTTCTACAGCACAAGCAGCGGTAGAAGAAGCGAGATCTGGGATACCAGCAGCTGAAGCTGCTGTTCAAGAAGCCCAAGCGGGAATTCCTGCAGCACAAGCCCAGGTAGCACAGGCAGATGCCAATTTACAAAAAGCGCAAGTTGATTACAAGCGTTACCAAGACCTGTATAGACAAGGTGCAATTCCTAGTCAACAACTTGATACAGCTAGAGCAACATATGGTGTTGATTTAGCCCAAAGAAATGCGGCTCTACAAGCAGTAGAACAAGCAAAAGCACGCCTAGCCTCTGCAAAACAAGGAGTCGCAAAGGCGAAGTCTCAACTTGCACAAGCGCAAGAAAGTGTAGCCACTGCACAAGGGAAACTAGCATCATTCAAAGGAGCACTGCAACAAGCTACTGCTGGCGGACAACAAACGTTGGTGAATCGCAGTCAATACGAAGCAGCACTCTCAGCCATCACCCAAGCCGCTAGCGCCCTCCAGGACGCACAATTACAGCTATCCTACACCAGCATAACCGCACCCACTAGTGGACGGATAGGGCAGAAAATAGTGGAAGTTGGTAACCGGGTGCAAGTAGGAACACTGTTAATGTCAGTTGTGGATAACGAGAATTGGGTAGTTGCCAACTTTAAAGAAACCCAATTAGAAAACATGAAGCCAGGAGAAGAAGCTGAAATTAAGCTAGATGCATTCCCTCATCACATCTTTGAGGGTCATGTTGATAGTATTTCCCCAGCTTCCGGCGCTGAGTTTGCCCTGCTGCCACCGGATAACGCCACCGGTAACTTTACCAAAATCGTGCAGCGTATACCTGCGAAAATTGTTTTCGACCCACAAAGTATCAAAGGGTATGAATCGCGGATTACACCTGGGATGTCTGCGGTTGTTAGTGTGCGGGTTAAGTAAGAAAAGAGGGAGCAGGGAGCAGGGAGCAGGGAGCAGGGGGCAGGGGGCAGGGGGCAG
>CAIVAU010000228.1 GCA_903903925.1 uncultured cyanobacterium | reverse complement strand
GAGGGGCAACTTTCTTGTTCAACGCTCGGGGAGAATTGCTCTATGAGCATCGCGACCGCGCTATCCTTGGTTTTGCTGCTGATATGAGTAATCCCCTATCTTTTCTCACGACTATAGCGAATGAAATTCGTAATTAAAGTATGATATAATTTTAATCATTTAGCTAAACTACTTTTTCATCCTGCCTCTAAAGGGGGTGTAAACACGTAGTCACAGTTTTGACATCGAAAACGTTGGTGATTTAAGCCATCAGCTAAGACTTGAAAACCACTTTGCTGAAGTTCAATTGATTTACAGTTAGGGCATTTAACAACCGAAGTCTTCTTTTGTACTTTAATAGGTGGCTGTTTTTGTTCTTGCGGTTTGTGTTGATCCCCATCAGTTGACTGTTGAGTACTTTGCTCTGTGGTTTGAGTTCGTATATTCAGGTACAAAGCGCTAGAATCATCTATGTGTGCATGAAGGTATCTGCTGGTAGTGACGATGGAACTGTGACCAATTGTATTCTGCACCAAATGTAGTGGCGCACCCCTAGAGAGGGAATGGATTGCATGAGCATGTCTCAACCAATGGGGAGAAACCTTTTTGTTAATACCTGCCTCAGACGCAGCTTTTGCTACAATGCGATTTACCTGGGATTGGTCAAGGGTTGTGCCAAGAGAATCTTTTTCTCTAGACATAAATACAGGGTCACTAGGGAGAGCATTGTTTCTCAACTTACATAGATGTTGCCAGACAGGTTCTGGTAAAACCACGATTCTGGTTTTTCCGCTTTTGCCAAATATAGTCAATTGTCCGCCTGGCACTCTAGCAGATAAATCCTTCCAACGCAGTAAGCATAATTCATTCACACGCAACCCAGCAGTGTAAAGCAACAGTAAGATAGCTTGATTTCTCTTATTTGTTTGTGTCTCAATCATGGCAGCCACCTCTTCTTCACTGAGGATGCGTTCATTGAGAGTATCCTTAATTTTGGGCTGACGCAGACCGAAGCTAACATTCTTTTGCAACACCCCAATCTGGTGACCGAAACTTAAAAGCGACTTCACCCCAGTCATCTTTAAACGTTGGGTATGGGGCGCAAAATCGCTCAAGGTTTCTTGCCAACCTTGAAGGTCAGTCAGAGTGACTTCACACAGTGGTTTTTTTACCCATTCAAGAAACTCATTTACGCAACGCTTATATAAGCGTTGGGTATCTTCTGACAAACCATGCAGCCACCTGTCAATCACGGTTTGATCAGTTTCAGGGCAAGTTATATCTCTTGTTTGGGGAGAGTTGTTCACATGTTAGAGTCTTTGGTGCGTTGATACCAGTGTACTTGTTTGCAGCAAATCTTGGACACACGCCATCAAAAGTCAATAAATTGTAAACATCGCTAACTCAAATCAAACCAAGTCTTCAAGCAAAGCGGTAATTTTTCCCTGTGTCTTAGCACGGTTGTCGTCGTAAATCATCAGGGTGTTAAGATCCGCATGACGCGAAAGCTTTTGCACGCTTCTGACATCTCCCCCAGTCACGTCTAATGCAGCAGTCACCGATGAATGTCTGATTTTGTGAGGACTGACAGTTTTAGAAATGCCAGCAGCCTGTGAAATACCAACTACAATTTTACGAATGCCATCTCCTGTTAACCGATGACCGTAGTGAGGACGCAGGGAAATAAACAAGGGTTCCTTGATGTCGAGTTCTTTCCTTGCCAATAACCAATCTTGGAGCGCTTGACAAGTTTTGGGTTGTAAATCAACATCTTCCTTTTGAGATCCTCTTCCTTTACCCAGGATATTTAAAGTCTGGGCATCAAGATCGAAATCTTCAATATTACACTGAGAGACTTCTTCCCGTCGAAGCGCATTTGCCCACAATAATCTCAACAGAGCATAATCCCGCTTACCTTTTAATGTCTCCCTATCCGGCACAGCCAACATTTTCTTGAATGCTTCTGAATCAATACCTGTTGTATCTCGGTAAGGTTCAACTTTTTCACTTTTGATATCGGCTAAAGTCCAAGTACACTGTCCCACTCCGTAAGCATAGTTCACCAGTGACTTGATTGCGGCAATGGAACGATTTACGCTCGCTTCTTTTAACCCCCTGTCGATTAATTCAGCTTTGTAACGCAGTACCAGGGTAGCAGCACTAAACCTCTCCATTTGCAAAAATTGCATCACTAAAGTGGCTGTTAATTGGCGAGCGCACGCAAACAGGAAGAATTTTCTTAGTTCTTTTTTATACTCCCGGCGTGTCCCCTTGTTACGCTTACTAGCTAGCCAATCTGACAATATATTACGGTCACCTGGGAGATCAAAGGGATTGTCTTGTTGTGGCGGCATTTTAACTATCGAAAATATCAGTTTTCGATAGTTAGCTTACCATACCCCTGGCCACTGATGGTGAACTACCTATGAAATTTCTTCTAGTCAAAAAGTCACTTTTACAGTCCAACAGGCTGCTAACAGCCTAGACGATTAATGCCCTCAGCTTTATAACAGCACTCCTGCCAACTGCCGCAGTCGGTCGGACTGCAAAGTACTGAGCATCACCCTCTTCGATTGCTTGTAGAATGAGATCGGCCACGAATTCAGGTTCGTCGCCGTCTGCGTAGTTAGAGGCAGGGCCACCACTGGCGGGATTTTCCATCCTGTTCTTGCCAAAGTTGGTGGCAGTGATGAACGGGTAAACCTCGCTAACGATGATGCTATCCTTTTCCAACTCGGCTCGTGCGGTGAGGCTGATTCAGGCGGATCGCTGGACTTGTGAGAAATGCGGGCCAATCCTTACACAGTAACTCTGCCTGTTGCAGTACCGTCATCGTTGCTACGGACTGCAAATAAGAGTGGATAGCCTCAATTTCAGCAGTCGCTTGATTATTGTTCGTAATGCCCGCCCGCACGGTTTCTTTTACGGTCCAGTCAATGGTAAACTCACGCTTGTGAGCTAGGGCTATTGTTATGGAAGAAGTGCGGGGGTGTGGGGTGCGATCGCCCTTTGGTCACTACGCTTGCTCGCCTTGTCACAATTCAGGTAAACCTTCATAGTTGCTATATTCGGACTTGGAGAATGGACTTGCCTACAGTCAAGCCAGAAAATTTAGAACCAGTCTACTGTGCTAGTGTTGATACATCTGCTCAGAACTGCGATCGCATTCGGCAATTGACGGACAAAATTTATGCGGATTTGGAACCCACCCATGTGGCTGTCGTGGAGGCATTGGGAAGGATAGCTGATCCGTCAACTCTTACTCCAAAGCAAGAACGGATACTATCTTTTCTGGAAAATGAGTATAATTTATAACATAAAAAAGCTTTCGGTTGAAACAATTGCGAGGGTCTTAATTGCAAGTTTTTTCCCCAAAGTTACAGTAAAAGCATACATAATGTAATATACGGTTTAGCAAGAAGGTAGAAGGTTTCTGTGTTCCCACCCAACCTGGAATCTATTATTAATGCTATGACTGGCATCGCCAGCCCCATTATTAAAGATCAGCTTCAGCGCAATGAAATCGTCATTAAATTATTACAGCAGTTTAACCTCGCTCCTGAACACCCACCTGCGGACTTCAGTGGGGTCTATGCTTACGCTTTGGTCGAATACGGCGTTGGGAAACCCAAGCCAATACTAGAACTTTTTCGCCTCGAACAGATAAAACAGGCTTTTCGCAAAGCATTCGACCACAACAACCCTTCAATCCTTTTATCTGAAGTCGATACATTTATTGATGGTTACGCTTTAGGTGATGAAATTAAAGCCTTGGGCATTAATGTAAAACGTGAGATTGCTACATTTTATATAATCTTTTCAGAGGTGGCTAAACGTAGCCGTACACCTGCGGAAGTTCTGACCAATCAGGCAATAGCGTCTTTGCACCAAAAAATTGCCACCCTCACTCTCACGCTTGACAGGTTGCCAACCTTAGAGGGAATTCGTGCGGAAATAGCGCGGTTGGCTACTCAAAGTTACTTAGCGCTTCCAGCAGGTTCAAATCAATGTCGGGTAATCGTATTGGCTGAACAGATGCGCGGTTGGTTTGAAACATTGGGCTATCGTTTCGAGAAACATGAAGTCTGGAAGGAGGAATATTTTGAGTGGATTATTAATATTCAAGGAAGAAGAGGGTATGACCGCATTTTGGTGCGTGGTATAGAGGGTGAGGCTGGAGTTAAAGACATTGTAGCTTTGCGTGAACAGACACAGAAGCAACGTACCGATGAGGGGTGGCTTGTGAGTGCGCGTCGTATTTCACGGGCAGCGCGGGAGCAGGTCAAGCAGGAGGATTACAGCAAAGTTTTCTGCTACACTTTCGACGAACTCATAGACCAAGATGCTGATTTTAGCAATTATCTTAACTGGTTGGAGACAGAGGTAAAACGTCGAGGCATTGATACTAAGTATGTCCCTCTTGCTTGTATCAAAGAAGAAATTGACCCTGTTACCAAACGCCAAATTGCTGTAAGTCGTTACGAACAAGAAGATGGCTGGATAGATGGCTACATTGATCTTTGGTTAGACGATCCAGTGAAAGAGCATATCTCAGTTTTAGGAGAGTTTGGTACGGGAAAAACTTGGTTTGCGTTGCACTATGCCTGGGTGGCACTCCAGCGCTATCGGGATGCTCAAAAACGAGGAGTGGAACGCCCCCGCCTACCTTTGGTGATTACACTACGTGACTATGCTAAAGCACTGAATGTTGAAAACGTGCTAGCAGGGTTCTTTTTTACCCAACACAATATCCGCTTAAATAGCGACGTGTTTGACCAACTGAACCGCATGGGTAAGCTGCTACTGATTTTTGACGGCTTTGACGAAATGGCAGCAAAGTGCGATCGCCAGCAGATGATTAACAATTTCTGGGAGTTGGCGAAAGTCGTCGTGCCAGGAGCGAAGGTGATCCTGACTTGCCGTACTGAACATTTTCCAGAAGCTAAAGAAGGGAGATCACTGCTCAATGCTGAATTGCTTGCTTCAACTGCTAATTTAACTGGGGAAAAACCACAGTTTGAAGTATTGGAACTAGAGAAATTCAACGACGACCAAATTCGGCAGGTGTTATCGTTGCAAGCTCAACCTACTACAGTAGAGCAGGTGATGGGCAATCCGCAGCTGTTGGATTTAGCACGTCGTCCGGTGATGACCGAGTTAATTCTAGAAGCGCTACCAGATATTGAGATCGGTAAACCAGTGGATATGTCACGGGTTTATCTTTATGCGGTGCGGCGGAAGATGGAGCGAGATATTAAGGCAGAGCGTACATTTACTTCGTTGGCAGACAAGCTTTACTTTTTATGCGAACTGTCTTGGGAGATGTTCTCCACCGATCAGATGAGCCTAAATTATCGGCTGTTTCCTGAACGTATCCGCCGTCTCTTTGCTTCTATGGTGCTGGAGGAAAAGGACTTGGACCACTGGCATTATGACATGATGGGTCAGACGATGCTGATCCGAAATGCAGATGGTGATTATACTCCGGCGCATAGGTCATTGTTAGAGTTTTTTGTCGCTTATAAATTTGCAGCAGAGTTGGGGGCGTTGGCTGAAGATTTTACTGAGTTAGCAGGAGTGCGATCTCATTTAAAGATAAGTGCTACACCACAGAATTATACTTGGTCATCTTATTTTAAACGGCAAATGAATGAGGAAGATTACATTTTGCCTATTCCACCTCTTAAAGAATTTACAACTGAATCTTTAACAGAACTTCGTCAATGTTTTGGTCAAGCACCACTGACTAAAGCAGTTACAGATTTACTCGTGCCAATACTAGCTAGTAATTCACCTCTTTTAAGAATTTTAGATACAACACGGGGTAAAACTGAAGCTGAAGTTGGCTATGTTGGTGGTAATACAGCAACTCTGCTAGTAAAAGTTGATAGCAAAGCGCTAGAAGGAAGAGATATTTCTCATGCAGTGATTTGCAAAGCTGATTTTTCCAATGCTAGTTTACGTTATGTCAATAGTACTAAAGCTAATCTCACAGGCTGTATTTTTACTGAAGTTATTAGCCAAATTTTTTCTGTCGCTTTCCACCCGAGTGGGCAATTTTTAATATCTGGTGATGCGGATGGTGAAATTCGTTTATGGCAAGTTACAGCAAAAGAATTATTATGGAGTCGCAAAGAACATAATGACATAATACGCTCATTAAGTTTTAGCCCTAATGGTCAAATCATTGCTAGCGCCAGTAATGACAGCACTATCAAGATTTTGGATGTCAATACTGGTGAATGTCTAGCAACATTACATGGACATAATAGTGCAGTACGCTCAATTGTCTTTAGCCCTGATGGTCAAACTCTTGTTAGTGGTAGTGAAGATTGTACAGTGAAATTTTGGAAAGTTACTACAAAAGAATGCTTTGAAACCCTATCTAATAAAACTGGATATGTGCGCTCAGTTACCCTTGATCCTAATGGCAAAACTCTTGCCTACAGTAGTGAAGATTATACTTTACAACTTTGGGATCTAGAGACTAGACAGGATCTCAAAACTTTGCGAGGGCATACTAACTGGGTTAAAGCTATCGCTTTTTGTCCTGATGGAGAAACTATCGCTAGTGCTAGTCAAGATTCCTCTATCAAAGTATGGGATGTTTGCACAGGAGAATGTTTAAAAAGCTTGGAAGCACATAATGCTCAAATTAACTCACTTGCTTACAGTTTTAATGGTTCACTTCTTGCTAGTAGCAGTTCTGACCACACCATAAAAATTTGGGATTCAAAAACAGGACAGTGCTTGAACACTTTGATAGGACATAATAATTGGGTACAATCAGTAGCCTTCCAGCCCAAAAGTGAAATCCTTGCCAGTGGTAGTCAAGATCACACAGTGAGACTATGGGATGTAAAAAAAGAAATTTGTACAACTCTCTTTCAAGGATATTCAGATTGGGTTCAGTCAATTACGTTTAGTCCTGATGGACAAACTCTTGCGAGCGCTGGTCAAGATGGTATTGTAAGAATCTGGGATGTACAGACAGGAAGCTGTTTTAAAGAGTTATATGGTCACAGTAGCTGGATACGATCATTAGCTTTTAATCCTGGAGGTAATATTCTTGCAAGTAGTGGTGACGATTACCAAATAATATTTTGGAATCCCTATTCAGGAGTAAAAATGGATACTCTTTTACGGGGACACAGTAATTGGATACGTTCAATCACTTTCAGTCCTAACGGAAAAATATTTGCTAGTGGAAGTGATGATACTACAATATCACTTTGGGATGTAGATAAATGCAGTCGCATTAGACAGTTGAAAGGACATACCAAACAGGTAAGATTTGTTGTTTTCAGTACAGATAATCAGACTCTCATTAGTTGTTGCCATAATGAAACTATAAAACTATGGAATATAAAAACGGGTGAATGTTTGAAGACTCTTCAGATGGATACTAATTTGGCAAGAGCAGTTATTGGTTTCAATGCAGAAAAAACTGTTTTTGCTAGTGGTAGTGATGATTATCAAGTTAGACTTTGGGATCTCCATACTAGTCATTGCTTATGTAGTTTTAAGGGACATACTGGTCAAATAAAGACGATTGCTTTTAGTTCTGATGATAAATATCTTGTTAGTGGTAGTGATGACTTAACTATTAGACTTTGGGATCTTCATAAGAATAAATGTTTGCGTATTCTTCATGGACATTCTAGAACTATATCGTCTCTCTCCTTTTCTCCCAGTTGTCATCAACTTGCAAGTTGTAGTGAAGATGGATTAATCAAACTGTGGAATGTCTTAACAGGAGATTGTTTAAAAACCATGAGAAATGAAAGACCGTATGAGAGTATGAATATCACAAATGTTACGGGTTTAACAGAAGCTGAAAAAGCCACACTCAAGACTTTAGGAGCAATTGAGGATGAGTAAACTTTTAAACTTGGAAAGAGTGCGATCCCCGGATTTCTCGCAAGCGTTGCGATCCGCCTTCAGGCGGCGGCGCTTCGCCATCGCTATTACCAAACCTTTATCGTGCACAGATTTTGCCCATTTTATCGCCAACACAAATCATGACAGTATATTGAGGGGGTATTTTATCTCAAGTCTAGACGACGTAGGCATCTTAGGCTTATTGTTGAAATATGAGTGAGAAATCTGGGGATCGCTATTCCCCTGATATATATGTAAAAATATAGCCTTTATTGAAAAATATAATGCCGAATCACCAGCAACACAAACAACTACGAGATGCATTAATGAGTGCCTTTCCGGAAAGGTCATTGCTGGAACAATTACTATATTTTGAGTTAGAAAAAAAATTAAACCAAATCACTCAAGAGAGTAATTTACAAACCATTGTCTTCCAATTGATACAAGCGGCACAAGCTCAAGGATGGCTTGTTGAGCTAGTTCGCGCTGCACGAAAAGAAAACCCTGGAAACTTGGAGTTAGCAGCTATTGCCCAAGAGTTGTTGTCATCGGAAACACCCCCTATTGTCTTGCCAAAGTCAATTAATCCTGTGACTTTCCCAGAGCCGAGTACTCAGCAGCAGAAGATTTTGATTTTAGCAGCAAATCCAAAAAATACCAGTAGATTGCGTTTAGACGAGGAGTTACGTGAAATCGAACAAGGTCTACAAAGGGCAGGACAACGCGAGCGATTTGAAATCAAGCCAGCGTTAGCAGTCCGTTCTAGAGATATTCATCGCTCTATTTTGGATTTTAAGCCAAGTATCGTTCACTTCTCCGGACATGGAGCAGGACGTGACGGTCTTATTTTTGAGGATGAAACAGGGCAAGCAAAGCTGGTAGATGCTTTGGCTCTAGCTAAACTATTTAAGTTGTTTGCTAACCAGGTCAAATGTGTAGTTCTTAATGCTTGTTATTCAGAGATTCAAGCCAAGGCGATCGCTCAACATATTGATTACGTCATTGGAATGAGCCAAGCAGTTGGAGATCAAGCAGCCATTGAATTCGCTGTTGGTTTTTATGATGCTTTGGGTGCTGGAGAATCCATTGAATTTGCTTATGAACTCGGTTGCACAGCAGTTCAGATTCAAGGAATTCCAGAAGAACTGACTCCTAAGCTGTTCGATAAAAAACAGTTTGATTTAGAATTCATAACTCCTTCCCCTAGTGCTTTGGAACCGCAGTTTTGTGATGGTAATATTGCTGAAGGTAACTTTTCGTTTCAAGAACACATTACTTTAGCCCGCATACCTGTTTGGCTTTCTCAAGAAAGTTTCACATCTATCCTATGTAAAGGGATTGCAGGTGTGGAGGCAAAATTCTTTGTACCTGGTTGTGAGTTTACCAAAGAATTGCTCAAAGTTGAAAATTGCATTATCCAGCCATCTAAGTTCTGGAGTGAAATCCGTCGGTTTCAAGAGATAGATGCTGGAAGTCCGGGTACTTATAGGCGGTTTATTTTTGTTGCAACAGGAATTTCCAGGGATTTAGAGCCTCTTGTGCATGAATTGCGTCGTGTTCATAATTCTCAAGATGTTGACGAAGAACCCTTTACTATGAAAGACAATTTATTACGAGATTACGTTCAAATTATTTCAGATCTGAAAGGTACAGAGAAGGATGCTATTTTTATTTTTGATAAAGTCATTATTGATGTAGATTGGAATAATGTAAAAACTCACGGTGAGGCGATTTTTAAGCAGTCTTTAGTGGATAATTTGCCCGAATATGATGATTTATCTAATAAGATTTTGGATAATATTTATAATCATCTTGTTACATTTATACAACAATGTAAAAATCAGAATATTACCAGGAAAGAGATAGAAACAAAATTAAGAGATAAAATTCCTTCTAATCAACAGCCGTCTCTACAACCTCTCTTAGTTTATACAGCAACCGAATCTGAGGATAAACCAGATCGACCTGCTCTGCGTTTTGACTGGGCTGCCTTTTCTGGTGGCGAGACTCGTGCGATCGCTCCACTGCAAGAATGGAATCGTCTCCTAATTGAACTACAAGAGACTCGAAGTTGGATTGAAAAATATAGAAATACTAAGCGAATTAGGCTAGCTGGCAATCGGCGTTTGATACCGTGTCTTGCAATCGGCTCTGTCTTTTCAGCGGTAAGAGGTTACTCTATTGAAATGGAACATCGTGAAGAAGTATGGCCAACAGATGCTCATCCCACCCATGAAACCCCTGATTATCCTCTGTCTCATCAGATTGTAGGGGAAACAGGAACTCGCCTCGTTGTTAGCATGAGCATAGGTATTCGTCGAGATATCACTTCTGAAGTGGAAGCTAATCTGGAGAAATATGAGCTAACGGGTACACCACTACTTCATATTAGAGCAGAGCAGCCTATTACTTCCCCACCACAGATAAATGTTGCTGTTGGAAATATAAAAAAATTGATTGTAGATAACTTAGTACGTATAGGTGGTAAAGAAATCCATTTATTTTTTGCAGGACCTGCTCATCTTGCCCTCTTTTTGGGTCATCGCTTAGATGCTACAGCGCCAATCACCTGCTATGCATGGGTAGCAACTGGTCAATACACCAAAACACTCCAACTCTTCTCGGGAATTTCCAAGTAGGTTTGTTAAACTAGGCTAGTAATGGGTAAAACTATTCAATGGCAGAATTAGTACTCCCATTGAGCAGATTTGAGTCTGAAGCATGTGACGATGGACCGAGCCATTTCCCGGTGTCTAACCACAACTCATAATAATATAGCCATAGTGCAGTCCAAGGGATAATGGTTTTTGCGATGAGCATGTCTTTCTGCCAAGGTTTTTCTCTAGGATAGTAGAGGCATAAACTTCCGTCTTTCCAAAGATGAGGAGCTTTTGGTGCTAGGGTAGGGGATATAACGTTTACAGTTGGGTAAGAGCTTAATTTGTAGCGTACTGCTACTCGATACTTTGGAGAAAACTGACGAGGCTGAAGCGTACCTCGCCATACGGCTATTCCATGCTCTCGTCTGTAAATGAACCCTGGAAATCGCCGCAATATGTGCAAGCTTTGCAACCCCAAGTTTATTGTGGATTTTAGTTGAGAATATTCAGCCTTGCTCAGTCCCATGAAACTTAGTTGCAATTGTTGGTGTGTACATTCCAGAAGCTGGCTGGCTTGACAGAACTAAACCTGTATCGCTGACATATGATTTACCAGGAAGCCCTTTGTTTGCCAATTGGGCTGCTGCCACCTCCACATCTGATGGAAAGTATTCTTCTCCAAAAATTCTTTGCCAGTATTCAATCGCTATCTCACGCTTGTCAGTTTCTAAGGCTTTAGCTGCCCAGCGCCGTCCCTCATCAATTCGTCTCATAAAAGTTTCAAAGTGAGTGTGGCTCCAATTCCAAGATACGTTATGACCAAGCATGGGATCGGGGATGTTAGGGGTCGCGTCATCACTAAGCCACAGGAGGTGATCGTACTGGCAGTAAATAGCATTTAAAAGATCATGGAATAGAACTGCCAATGGCTGTGTCATGTCTAAACTGTTCTTCTGAATATGGTAAACTAGCAGAGCGCCAAGCCAGTAACTCTTGGGTTTGCGGTTCTCCATTTGGTAGTCACGGAAATGCTTGAGCAGTTTGCCAAGTGGTTTGACTTTACAGTCGTATTTCTCCTGCAACTCATTAAGTAGGTTGATATAACCGATAGGGTGAGATGCTATCCACTTGTTAAATCCTCGATCTGGAACGTAAAGCACACTCTCAAATCCATCTGGTGCAATGCAAGGAACAAAGTCTAGGTGGAAATCTTTGTCTTTGAAGCAGACATGGACAGATCGACGTGCCCGTTCAACTTCTATTTTTGCTTCTGCATATCCCTCATAGCCCAACGCCTCCGGTAAGCCATCAAGTAACTTCTTCATTTCTTGAATTAATCGCTTAGCCTCTGGTTCATTTGCTTTTGGATCACCAGGAACGCGAACTAGGGTATCTACGTCTTTAACATCGCCTGCTGCCATGTGTTGTGCGTAGGAACCTGCTAAGCGACTGTGGGGCGCAACCGTGGGAAACTCTTTGCTTTCGGCAATATAATTACGGACTAGTGGTGGTAAGTCGCGTGCAGCATTGAAGCGTTCTTGAGGTGGTTGGATATTTTTGAAGAGTTCTTCAAAGTGAGTGATAAGCAGAAACATCTATGAAATTAAATGACACAATTTATGCTACACTTTAGCTTCTTATTAGTCCAAGTAGAACATTTGTATTGGTAGTGATAACCGTAACAAAAGTTTTAGAGGTTTTACGATTTCTTGTTCAGTTTGGCAATTAGCTGAAAGCATACAGTATGATCACTGATTTGCTTCTACTATCACATGCTGCATGTGCCCAAAAATAGCATGTTGCGTTGTGATCGCTACAGCTACCCACTCTCCTCTACTCCAACCCTGGCAACTCCATCTGCACTGACTTTACATCTTGCTGTTTCGCCTTCCCCCTGCGTCTTTCACCACTCTTACCCGTAGACTTCTTAGCCGTTTTGGTTGAGGCTTGTTGCTTGGCAAGTTCAGCACGAATGCGTTCTAGCAACAGGGATGCTGGTTCGTCGTTGGGGTCTTGGGGAACCAGTTCGCCACGAAAGGCTTTTGCGAGAATGGATTGATCGAGTTGGTCTAGGTGGGCTTTGGCTTCCTGGTATTGTTGTGTAATTGTGGCAGCAGCTTTAAATAGTAATTTGATTCGCTGGACAATTTCTTTCTGTTCTTCTAAAGGAGCAACAGGAATTTTAAGGCGTTTGACTTCTTGGCTATTTATGTTGTGTACTCCACTCGTAGATTTTGCTGGAATTTCAATTTGAAGTCTTAGGTCATGACTTGAGAGGCAGAAATTTAAATAATCAGAATCAATTAAAATTTGATTGAGTCTCAGCCTAATTAAATATCCAGCATAGGCAAAGTCTTTTTCAGATTCTCTAACAACGGATGACTTTCCAACTAAAGAAGCACTGCCATTTGACCTTATCATTAAGATATCTCCAGGAACTAATCTAAGCTCCTCGAATTCTTTTTTTGGCAAGTCTGCATACTTTAAATCTAAAGGTTCAATAATTCCATTACCGATGTTAGGAATGCGTAAAACAGGAACTCCCTCTACTTCATAACTACATTTTTGGGAAGTTCCGTATTTTAAGCTATCAATAACATCACCAACTGTAGCTAAATCCCAAGTATAAGGTAAAATGCTGGAATTTTCTTGATGGCTTTTAATTAGAAGTTTTTGTACAGGAGTTACATCTGGATTCCTCTCCCGCCAATCAGCAGTGAGGTCGCCACAAAAGGCGGCGGCGAGGACTGATTGACGGAACTGGTCTAGCAGGGGAGGAATTGCCTCAAGCGCCTCCTTCACCCGCTGACTCCTAGCTTTCAGTGCCTCAATTTTGGTGACGATGCGACGTTGTTCGTTGAGGGGTGCAAGTGGTAAGCTAAACTTCTCTATCTGAGAAGTAAACATATGTTGAATTAAACTTCCTGTGTTAAGGCTATCAACAAACTGCCTAAATAGACGCGACTTAAATAACCATAGGATATATTTAGGAAGGACTTTGATTGGGGTAAGACGAGCAATCCGCTGATTAAGAAGACAACATTCTGATGCTTCTGTAATGCACACGCGACCTAGAAACTCATCCTTAAGTGACTGAGCCGTCAAGTTTATTACTAACTCTTCCGAACCAACAATAAAAGATGGAAATTCTACTGCCCATTGCTCTGATAGATATCGTGTATTCTCTTCAGTCCAAATGACTTTACCACTTTCATGAAGATTGCCCGGACGAAGTAGTTTTACACCGCTCGCCTGATATTCTTTACTTGGAAAAGCACGTCCATTTTGACAAATTCCTATTTGCTCCCAAGCAACCAACATCCATCCTTCTGGAAGTTCTGGTAAATCATCTCTATGTTCTATCAACCTTCTTCCTCCCAATCCTCAATTTGTAACCCATTCACCTGAGTAAATTCACCAGTATTGTGCGTTACTAGTATTAAATTATTCACAATAGCGATAGCAGCAATTTGTGAATCATAAGGACCAATTGGCGTTCGTAATGCTGCCAACTCGGCACGAATTCTCCCTGCTACCCTTGCTAATTCAAGGTTGAATTATAAAACAGCAAACTGGCTAAAAAACCGTTCCAATACTCCAAGATTGCGTTCTACTTGTGCGCTGCGATATGCACCATAATATAGTTCCATCTGCGTTACAGTGGATAGATAAATATCTTCTAGTTCTTGGTCAGCGAACCGCGCACTCATCGCAGGACTGGTATTGTTAAGCAGACGAATGCAAACATTGGTATCCAGAAGATAGCTCACTCCAGCGTCTCCCGTGTTTCATACTCTCCCTGGTCTGGTCGTTCTAGAGGTTCTCCCACCCAACCGCCAATCACTTCTTCAAAAAAACCAGGCATCCAGCCTTTTTTAATGGTTGTTACAGGTTTAATTGTTACAGTCACTTCGATATCGCGCTCGCTCATTCCTGTTGGAATGTCAAGATGCAGTACTCCGTCAGCCCCTACATGAGAACATAATTTAATACTTTGCATAGCTGTTTATCCTTAATTTGCGATTTTGCGTGCATGATGTTTTCATTCTAAAAGTGCAGCACTCTCTGCGACTTCTTCTCCTTCCAGCAGTGCTGTTAGTGCTTCCATCTCCTCCATCGCAGTTTGCAACTTGGTCATAATAAGGGCAGCAATTTCCTCCGGTTCCAGCAAACTATCCCCAGAATGCAAACTCTCATCCCTCAGCCAAGAAATATCCAGGTTTTCCCCGCGTTTGGCGATCGCCTCCCGTGTAAAGCACCGCCACCGTCCCAACTCCCCCTGATCAACTCGCTGACTATTCCCATTCGGGTCATCCCCATACGCCAACTCAAACTCTTGGAAATGCGATCGCATAAGCGGAATCCGCTTCCCAAAACTTGGCATATTTGTCCGCATATCATAAATCCACACCTGCCTAGTATTTCCTTTGTCTGTCTTCCCCCGTTGGAAGAATAGCACGTTTGTTTTCACACCTTGAGCATAGAAAATACCAGTAGGTAGCCGGAGTATTGTATGCAGGTTGCTTTTATCCATCAAATCAGCCCGAATACTACGACCTTGCCCATCTTCAAACAGCACGTTATCTGGTAAAACCACCGCTGCCCGACCTTCAGGTAACAAACTACGGTAAATGTGCTGTAAAAAAGCCAACTGTTTATTAGAGGTAGAAAACGTGAAATCATCCCTAGTGGGCAATCCACCACCCTTTTTTGTGCCAAAGGGAGGATTAGTTAAGATCACATTGGCTTTTGGTAGCTGCTGCCCGTCACTAGAGAGGGTATCTCCCAAACTAACAGCACCCTCAATACCATGCAGCAGCATATTCATCAACAGCAGCCGATGGGCATCCTGTACCAATTCAATGCCATAGAATGCTTGATGACGCTGGAACGATTGTTCTGCTTCTGTTAAGTCAAACAAATCGTCTGTGTGTCGCTTGATGTAGCGAGCGCTAGCAATTAAAAACCCGCCTGTTCCTGCTGCTGGGTCTTGTACCAATTCTCCTGGTTGGGGTCTAATGAGTTCCACCATGCAATCAATCAAGGGACGCGGTGTAAAATACTGCCCTGCACCCGACTTTTTCTCACTGGCGTTCTTCTCTAATAGCCCCTCATACAGGTCGCCCAGACCTTCTTGTTTAGCAGAGTACCAGTCCAATTCATCAATACTCTGCACCAGTTTCTTAAGGATACGCGGTTGCTTGAGGGCAGTTTGAGCGTTGGCAAAGATGACCTGCACCCGTTCCGAGGAAGTATTAGAACCTAACTCCAGCAAAACTGCCCGGTAGAATGTCAGTTGCTCAATGCCATCCTTTGCCACTAAATCTCCCCAGCGATACATAGCTGGAAATTGGCTTTCCGTTTCTGTCTCCTGCGCCATCTTGAGAAACAGTAGGTAAGTCAACTCTGTCACGTACTGGAGATAAGTAATCCCGTCATCCCGCAAAACGTGACACAGGCTCCAAAGTTTTTGAACTATATCGTTTGTTGCGTTCACCTATGTTCTTCTAACCAAAAAGTATTATAGCATCGTTTGTGAGCCATACAACATTGAGCAATTAAGAATGGAAATCCTCGCTATATCTAGCTTATCGATATTCTTACTGATTATCAATGCATAGCTTGGCATTTTGAGTGTTTATTACTACGTAAACATAGATGAACTTTATATATTTTTACAATTTGTCACATTCCTAGATGTTCTCTATATTCTTCAATTACTCTTAAATTTTCTGGTCTTCCCTCGCTTAAGAAGAAGATGGTGCTACCACAACGCCATAATTTATGAGAATCAACAATTTGGTAATGCTTATTGACATTTTTGATATTGGGCTTCCAATCATTAGCAATCATCTCAATCATACTATGTAAAGGTTTCAATTCGTATAACTTTTTTTGCCATATTTTTCTAATAAACTTAATGCCTTGTTCGTCATTTTGTATATTTTCATTTTCAGGTTGTAACCAATAATAGGTATCATTACTTTTATTGTCTAAGCCTTTTTCTGTGGTATCTGTTAATTTAAATCTTTTGATTTGCTCTTGAACACTTTTAAAGATACGATCTTCATCTAGAAAAATGATATTTTTATACTTCCCAGGCATATTTGCTAAAACAGAAAATATTCTTTCTTTGGATATAGAAATTAAAATCTTCTCCACCGCTTGTCGATGGTTGCTTCTATCCAATTTTGACAATACACTAAGTAGTTCTGGATGATTATTTATGAAGTCAATAATAGCTGTTTGAATAGCTCGTTCAGCTAATCCATTAATCACAGGTGTTGGAGTTATTTTAGGATGTTTATTTCGTCGCTCATCAGATACTTCTAACTCAAAAAACTTTACAGAAAATTTAATCTTGGGTACAACTTGTTGAATTTCAGTAAATGCATACCACACTTTAACATAAGGGTCTATAGTAAGATGGCTTATAGCCTCTAACAAACACTCTCCTAACACATTTTTAGGAATTTTAAAAGACTCGTCTAAATAGCTATCTGGCTGTGGAGTAAATGCTTTAGCTTCTAAGAAGCTGTAACGCCCATTGACTGGGAAAAATATAAAATCGGGCCACTGGGCTATGACTCGTACTAGTACGTCATAACCGACGATGGCCTGTCCGAAAAGACCAGCCATAATTTCACCAATTACACCAACACTCGATGTACTGCTAGTTTTAGGTAATTGATGGGTAATTGACAGTTTGGCATACTTTCCTGGATATGGGAAAATTCTTACCCCGCTGCGCCATTCATTCCAAACCTCAATATCTGCTAGGGGATCTGCGATCGCAGCTTCTGGAAAAGCCTCATTAGCACATATAATATGCTCTTCTTCAAACAAAATGGGTTGCTCTGTTTTCAATACTAGAGTAGCATGTACCAAAGCAGAGCGAAGTTTTGATTTGGCTATATCTTTTCTCTGGTGAGGACTCCCATTCTGCAAATCTTCTTCTGAGAATATATAGTGCCAATGCTCAAAATTGACTTCTATCACTGTTAAACCTACTTGAACTTAACTACGGGATTAACATCGCTGCCAAGCATATTAACTAATAAGGCAACAATTACTATCCTTATCTTTCCCAATCTCTTTCCAAAAATATAAAGGTCAGGTTACGATACGTATAAAAAAGTGCAATCTAGGCTGAAAAGCTTTTAACCAACGTCCTGCCACAGAGTATTGTTGATCTGGGTCAAAATCTCCTCCAAGCGTCCGTCAAATGTTTTGTTAATACGGGTAAAGCCACCTTGCGCCTTAAATTCACCTTTATCCAAGGCTTCTCTGTCCACAATCCGCTCTAACTTTAACTGCTTGCCAATCCTTTCTAACCACTTCCGTTGGGGAGTCGTCCAAGTTCCATTCGCCAGAATTTTGGCGATCGCTCTATCAACCCGCATCTCATATGGAACCAATGCATCACCCAAAGCTGCTTGACGGATAAAACCGACGATACTGGCAGCAATATCAGAGTTTGTCATCTCCTGCCATGCCACCTGTAAGTTTCTCTCGATGTACCCAGCAGCATCTAACTGTACTTGTAATTCCCGCAACTGCGCTCTAGTAAGGTCACGGGGACGTTGGGTAACAACCACCAATGCTGGGATTTTATTCATGTTATCCTGCAAAAAGGCTTTGAAGCTATCCAAGTAGTCTTTAGGTTTTTGGGCATTACCGTAACCGCGTTCCACCCGCCGCAGTTCGTCAGCATGGTGGGAAATAAGTAGTGGTTGCCCACCACCATCTCGTGCATCTAACATCTGAGCAATAGCAGCACGCTGACTAAACCACTCTTTTAGTTGTAACGGGTCAGTTTGCTGTAAGTGATTTATCATATCCTGAACCGGCATTTGCGCGATCGCCTCAATTCCTTCACGGCTACTATCACTTAAATGTCTGCGCTTACGTTGGAGTTTGGCAAGCAGTTGATCAACAATGCTTTTTGCTACTGTCGAGTCCTGAACTGTCTCCAATTCTTCCACCAGTTGAGTAAACGAAATATTTGGCGTAGCGACAACTGGTCTCATAGTCGTGACGGGTGCGATCGCCCCGTACAAGTCCACTGCATCAAAAATCCGAAACACTTCTTTACCTATCTCATCACAGAGTCGTGTTGCCCGTCCTAACATTTGTTCGTACAGAATTCGTGAATTCACCCGACGAATAAATACTAGATTGCAAATTTCCGGCACGTCGATACCAGTTGTGAGTAAGTCCACCGTAACGACAATTTTAGGGTTAATTTCATTTTTATAGCGCCGAATTAACTGCAACGGTTTATCGGCGTTACCTGTAATTTTTAATACGGCATCATCCTCCACAGTACCATACTCCCGTTCCAGGGCGCGTTTGAGTTGGTCAACGACGATATCGGCATGATTATCTGTAGCGCAGAAAATTAGCGTCTTTCCTGGTAATGAGGGATCAATTTCTTGAGCTAACACCTCACAGACAACGCGGTTAAACTCTTCAGTGACAACCCGGCGATTAAACTGGTCTACTTCAATTCTGACTTCATCTGGGGCATGAGCTAAATCAATTTGACCAGTCGAGGGATTAAAAATCTCTATCTCCTCCCCCGCTTGCCAAACCATTCCATCTTCAGATAATGCTGTTGTAATGCGGAGGGGTGGTTCGTGGTCAATTAACCAACCATCAATCACTGCTTGGCGGTAACTGTATTCGTAAACAGGTTCACCAAAAATTTGGGTGGTATGTAATGCTGGGGTTGCCGTCAGTCCAATTTTCACAGCATCAAAGTGGTCTAGTACCCGCCGATACTTGGAGACGTAATCGTTAAAGTCACGGAAGGTGAGTTCTGTATCGCTCAACTCCCGGTCTAGCAAATACCCCCGGTGGCATTCATCCACTACAATACAGTCGTATTGGTCAGCAGTGGGGATGTCCGTGCGATCGCCTGGATATAGGATACGCTTGACAAATCCCTGTACTGTAGAAATGTGAACTTTTGTATCACGGTCTGGTGCAGTGTCCTTGAGCTCCTTAATGTCAAAAATATCGGCAAAAGTTTGCAAGCTCTCCATCCGCGTCTCTTTAAAAGCATTGGCAGCTTGTTCACCCAACGCTGTCCGGTCTACAAGGAAGAGTATGCGGCGAAAGCGCTTGGTTTTCAGCAGTCGGTAGACCAGGGCGATACAGGTTTTGGTTTTTCCCGTACCAGTCGCCATTGCTATGAGCAGTTCTCTAATATCCTCAGCCAAACGTGACTCTACAGCTTGAATGGCTTTGATTTGATAGTCTCGCAGTTGTAAATTATACTCAAAGCGTTCTTGGGATAGCAGTTGGTGTGCTTGGTCTACATCTTGGCTTAAGGTATCAATTAACCCTTGGGGACTGTACCAAGTGGGGAGGGGACGGCGGAGATTATCAGGTCGGCGCAGGTCACAAAACCAGATACCGCTTTTGGTACGCAGTTGCTGTAAAAACTCCCGTCCGTTGGTCGCAAAGACAAAGGGAACTTTATACTCACCCCAAGGACCACCGGGTAATGTCTCGTCACCCAAAACTTGAAAACCGCGACTGTAGCGTTTTGCTTGGTCAATTGCTCCAGAAACGTCTTTTCTTTGACGCTTTGCTTCCACCACCGCCACAATTTGAAGTCCCACAAATAAAGCGTAGTCACATGGTCCTTCATCTGTTGGGTATTCTGCGATCGCTCTTACTTTTCCTTTTTGGGGACGAGTGCCTTTAGCATAAGTAAGGTTTTGGGAATCAACTTCCCATCCTGCTGCACGAAGTTGAGCGTCAATGAGGCGGCGTGTCTCCCGTTCGTCTAAGTCAATATTCTCTTCTTCGTCCTGTGCTTGCTGAATAGTTTCTCGAATCGTTTGGACTGGTTCCAGTTCTGCGTTCTTTTGAATAGCAGCCAAATGGAGAACAGCTTCAAGTGCCTTTGCTTCTTGCTCCTGGGCTAATTGTTCAGCCGATAACCGCCGTTGAGCCTCTTGTTGTGTGGCAATTTGTGCTAGTTCTGCGGCTGTGCGCTGTGCATTTAGTTCCTGGCGCAGTTGCTCTAATTCTTGCTTGAGTGCAGAAGTTTCCACCCTTGGGTTTACAGGTGGGACAAATGGACCGGGACTAAATTCAGGATTTTTGGTAAATACTCGATGAAACCAGATACCTAGTGAACGAGCGTACTTGAGGTTACTTAGGGCTGTCCTCTCGTCACCCGTTAGTGTGTGTGTTGCATCATTCCCTTCGCGGCGTAATTCATCAAACAGGCGGTAGACCTTTCCTTGAACTACGCCTTTATCTTGTAAGCGACGTAGCAAGTCAACTTGCCGCTCATCAGAAACGTACAGTCTTACCTTAGCTGCTGTTAACTGTGCTAGAAGTTCGCCAAACTGACGCAGCTTGATTAAGCAGGTGTTGGGGTCATCGCTGAAATACCGCTCTGCCAAAGCACCTAGTTGTACGAGTTGTGGGTCGTGGGCTGCTAGAAATCCAAAGTTTGGCGATGTTAGCATGTGGTCTTTTTAACTCTCAAATGCTTTAGTAATAACCTTTCCCTGAACGCCCATTTCCCGTAATTGCGCCTCTATTTTTTCCATTGCCAATGGCGATGGTTTAGCACGTCCATTTTCCCATCGGTTCACCGTTAAGCAAGTAACTCCCAACCGGGCAGCAAATTTCTCTTGGGTTAGTCCTTGCCTGGAGCGTATTTCACGGATCAGGTCTGCAACTAAACGCTGCTTTGTCGCTGTCATTTCTATAGAACATTTGAACTCATGTAAATCTAGCCTATCCTAACTCACACAATGCTACACATGATGCATACTGTGATGTTTTTTTGACAAAGTTGGATAATTTCATCAGTAGTGTTATGTATCACTGTGAGTAGCGATCGCACCCAGCCATCTCCCAAAACACAGAAGCGACTGCACCAGGGGTCTTCATATCCAAATTGGTGTGCGATCGCACCCTTTGACTTTCCTATAGTGGGCGATCGCTATCCTTAAGAAAAGCCTTGCATTATATAAGTAGTGGTAGCTTGGTTTGAGTACTCATCTCTTGTGTATCGTCATTTTCATCATTATTCCGTTCGATTGTTCTTTTATTAAAAGCAGGGAAAACAAATTAAAGAGTATGTATAGAGTTAGCGATCAAAATTAGGTTATTTATTTGTTCTTTTACTTCAGAATCACTAGTTATGGGACCTTCAGAAGGCAAGTTTATTTCTATTAGTCCCATAGGACTTTGAATTAATAACTTTATATTATAAAAAATACTTCCATTATTACTTGTGATAGTCCAACTAAGAACTTTATTTTCTCCTAAACTTTTATATTTCCCATCATATAGACTTCTAGCAGTAGATTTAGAAATGATAATACTGTCAAATCCCCTTCCTAGTGTAGAAGCCCCAGGATGGGTAGCTAAACAGTTTAGTACTTTGTAGACACCAGCAGTTAATATTTGGATAGTGCCGTCAGTTTTAGCCACCGCTCTAGAATTAGTAGGGATAGTTATACTAATTCCCATACTTTTTAATGGAATTACTCTATTACTATCAGAGATTGCTTCTTCTTTATATTCACAATTAACTTGCTTGGCTTGGGCTAAGGTAGGGCATATTACTGTAGAAGCTAAGATGATAGCTAAAATAAACTTACTAAATCTCATTTTGAATAATTAACTAAAGTACCTAAGCTTAAATTACCCAAGTATCAGGTTAATGTATCAGATTTCTCGAATTCTAATTTATCTCTCAATTTAATCAGACCATTTCCACTAATCATATTTGACTTAGAGGGAATCATATTTTCTACCACCTCCCTAGCTACCTCTACTATCTCTTCTAGTTCTACTAGCCTTTGACTCAATAACTTAACTTCAAGCTGTAATTGTTCATTCCGGTGTGAGTAGCATTTGTTTAATAGAAATTTTTAAATGATGTAAAACTTACTGGTCTGGCACTAGTTCTCTGATTACCCAATTTGAGTTCCATGCAAATAACTTTATAAATATCCGGAGGAAATCCCCCATGAAAATCCCATTCTGTACCTGCTTCTTCCATTCTCACAATACCTGAGATATTTGGATATCTATAACCAAGTTGATGTTCTACAATATGTGCCGAGAGTTGCTTGCTATGTGTGAAATTTAAAGGACGCATCTCTGCTAATAGTTGCTCTAACTCATCAGCTTCCGCTTTTTTTAAATTATGCTCCCTAACTATTCTTCTAATTTCATTTTGTCGTAGAGCTTCTACCTCCCTGCGTCGCTCCTCCTCTGCCTCTCTAAGTTGACTCTCTAAGTTATCTCGCTCAACACTTAGTTCATGCCTGCTCCCAACTCCAACCAACTCTATCGTTACAAGGTCAAGCCAACTAGGTTTAGGAGAGTCTACATTTTTCCAGATACTCTCTACTTTTTGGATCAAACCACATAATTCATGTGTGTAGCTTTGAGGGATATTTTCTGTGCCTAGCCAAAGCTTACTAACTTGTTCTCCTTTTTCATTTGTTTCAATTTCATACCAGAAATTGACTGTTTCAAAAGCAACTTCGCTATTGTCCAATTTTTGGGCTAATTCAGGATGTTTTATCTTGATTTTTTTTATATGGAAGAAAACTTTTCCATTAGGATTAGAAAAAGTACGACCCACAAACCCAAATCCTCTATCAATATTGTAGCTTTCGATCCTACCGAACTCTATCGTCATAAAGCCATGCTCCTAAACTTGATTGATAAATTAAAAAATATAAATTTAGATGTTGCGATCGCCCAACTTGAAAACCGTTCTGACTACCTCTTTTTCCAAAGCTGTCTCGTCTCAGTAAAAAATACTCTCTTATTGTCATATTTTTAGAAACCAAAAAATCACGGTATATTTTCTATTTACTACCAATCTTTTAGTAGTTTTGAGTGAAGTGGGCTAGCGGATTCATAGAAGAATTTGATTGGGTCGGATAAGATTGGAGTTAAAGAAGCATAATCAGGGTAACTTTCCTTTATCTCAATTAACTGACTAGGAGTGAGCGCTAGCATTTCCGTGCCAGCAACCTTGATTAATTGAGCATAAGATTGTAAAGGAAAATGTATAATCCCGTTTGGATGCGACCTTAATGAACTGCCATATTCACTGAGAGGAATAGTAGCTTTTTGCACTGCATTTACTTGTTCGGTGGTAAATGATGAAAGTTTGCCATATGCCAAATTCAATAGTACAGGAGTCATATAGTCATTCAATCCTCTTCTAGTTACAGAGGCTTCACTTGTAGGTACAGGTTCAAGCTCGATTTGATAACCACTACATTTACATTTCCACCAACCGCCATCTATTCTACGTATAAATTCTACCCACTTTAAACTGGATGACTGCTTATTTAATGCCTTTAAACTACGGCGGATAATACGAGTTTCTTTACCAAGACCAGAATAGCCATGCCAAAAGTATCTAAGCACAATAGTTGATAAATCATCTCCCTGTCTTGGATGTATGCCAAAGACAATTGTGTAATTGGCTATTTTTTTTAATGACTTGTGCAAGATTATTTGAGATGGTGTAATCTCTTTCTGCTGAACTGATGTATTGTTTAGTAAAGGACAATACTTTTCTATGCAATAAAGTTCTAACCGATTTAGCTGATTTTTATTACAAACCACCCAGGCAATCCGAACAAGCTTCTTTTTATTAATTTTATTTAATTGCTCAAGACGATGATGCCCTTGCCATCTTGCTTGCAAGTTAGATGCTTGTCCTACATATAATACTTGATTAAGAGAATCAATAACAATGTAGATTGCTGAACAAGTAGGTAAATCTTGCCGAGCATTTAAGGAAATGCTAGGAAGTTCTGATAACTCAATATTCATTAAAGAAAATTTTTCTTTAAAATAAGTAATTAGGCAGAATAATTACAATTGTGTTACGAATTATAAAAAACCTGGAATTCGCTCGTAGTTGTGCTTTTGCGAGATTAATTAAAAGGAGCTACTGAAACTATTGAGCTATTAGAATCACTGTGTTCTTTTCCTGATGGATTAAAAACAGTTCTAGGGGCAGCTTGCACCATATAACCAAAAAATAATACTTTATTTAGTTATAGCTACTCCAAATTAATTGAAGCAACAGAGAAAATACATAATTTAAATTAAATATTAGATATAGAGGTTCATTCGGAATATGGAGGATGCTTGTCAATAAGAGTGATCGCGAACTGCAACGAAACATCCAGACACCAGAGAATAGCCTATTAATCAGTGTTTCCAGCACTCCTGTCGTCCATTCTCACATCAGAATCAAGATTACCAACACCATAGTACTCCTCTAACCATCCTAGCAGCCCTTCCTCCACAGGAGTCAAGAAAGTTTGCCGTCCCAAAGACTCCAACACTTTATACGCACCACGATCCAACTCTCTACCATTACGCAATCGCCAAGGCTTACGGAAAACCTAGTCTAGGCTAGGCTCATAATACTTGAGAAGGCGTTGATACATTGGTTCAACACAAGTAAGATTTACTCATTGACAAAAATAATTAAGTATTTCGTAGAGTAGGTGATACAGTGCCAGTGAATGCCGACAAACCCCACTTGTGGAAACAAGATATTGCCCAGTCGGTAGATTTTTACAACAATTGGTTCATGCAGTTCGCTCCCCAAGCGTACCGCGACACTCGCATTGCCACAACTCAACAAGTCGAATCGGCATTAACTTGGACAGCCAATTTGACCAATATCACGCCCGACGTGCTACGCCAACATCCGTCTGTTCTGCCTATACTACGCATGGCAACAGCACCACCACTAGCCCGTGACCGCCTCATTGGTCTAGCTGGAGTGCCGCCCAATCTTGTCAAAAACATGGAAGAGAAAAATAGAATTCCACCCCGCATGAACAGTGCCATTCTGGATGCCGAACTGCAAAAAATTGGTCAAATCATTATACGATTAACAGACAGAGATATTTTCCCTTGGCTTTTGAACGGGCTGGAGCCAACCGATACACAAGTCCGAAGAGCAGCAACAATTGTTGCAGATCGTCTCTGTGGTGCCCTAGCTGATCCCATTATTCGCAACGCCCAAGAGCAAAGACAGCTTGCTTTGATTCGGCAGTGGCTAGAGCAGCGTGGATACTCATACACTAGGGGAGGATCTGGGTTAAGTTTTGAGACGATGCAGCCTGGTAATTTCTCGTTTCGGCTCAATATTCCGGTGAGCCTACAATCCGGCAGTAAACAGGTCAATATCCCGATTGACACTGTGCTCATGCCGCTAACGTCTCACCTTGGGGACTTACCGTTACTAATTGAGGCTAAATCAGCAGGCGACTATACCAATCCCAATAAGCGGCGTAAAGAAGAAGCCATTAAAATCGCTCAATTAAGGCTTAACTATGGCAATAATGTGCGTTTTATTTTGTTCCTTTGCGGTTATTTCGACAGTGGCTACTTGGGCTATGAAGCGGCTGAAGGGATTGACTGGGTATGGGAACATCGCATTGATGACTTGGCACTGTTTGGAGTGTGAAGTATGATGATAATGTCAACAACTGAAAAAGCAAGGGTTTTGCTTCAGAACCAACTTGATGAAGCAAAACTCAAGCAGGAGCGAAATAAACTTGGTCAGTTTGCTACACCAACTGCACTGGCAATAGATATTCTGGAATATGCTAGTGCGCTATTACCATTAGACTTCAAAATCCGGTTTCTTGACCCGGCTTTTGGTACTGGCTCCTTCTACTCGGCATTATTGCAGAGATTTCACCGATCGCAAATTGTTGAAGCGGTAGGGTACGAAATTGATCCACACTACGGGGATGAAGCTATTAAGCTTTGGGCGAAGACGTCGCTACAGTTGAACATTACTGACTTTACCCAGGCGACACCACCCAACTCTAATGAGGCTCTAGCTAACTTGCTCATTTGTAATCCACCTTATGTTCGACATCATCACTTGAGCAAAGTTGAGAAGCTAAGGTTACAACATAAAACAGCGCAAACGGCTAGTATCAGGCTGAGTGGGTTAGCTGGACTGTACTGCCACTTCCTCTGTATTTCTGATGCATGGATGGCGAAGGATGGTCTGGCTGGGTGGCTAATCCCTAGTGGATTTATGGATGTGAATTATGGACAGCAAATTAAGGAGTACCTACTGAATCGAGTGACTTTGCTGCGTCTTCATCGTTTTCATCCAAAAGATGTGCAGTTTTCTGATGCACTGGTGTCTAATGCAGTTGTTTGGTTCAGGAAGGCTAAGGCACCAGCTAATCATGCTGTTGAGTTCACCTATGGTGGAAGTCTGATGAACCCCAATGTGAAAGAGGTGATTTCAGTGGATGTGTTACGCAGTACAGCCAAGTGGACTAAGTTTGGCTTGGGATCTAGCAGTATAAATTCCAATTGTCAGCAGATGAAGTTGTCTGACTTATTTATCATAAAACGGGGGTTAGCGACAGGAGCTAACAATTTTTTCGTGCTGACACCAGAGCAAGTTTCTGATTACCAACTTCCGTCTCTTTTCTTAAAACCGATTCTACCCAGTCCCCGGCATTTGTTAGTTGATGAGATTGAAGCTGATAGTGTTGGTAATCCCGTTTTAGAGCGTCAACTATTCCTGCTAGCGTGCAATTTGCCTGTCAATGAGGTGAAAGCAAAGTATCCATCGCTTTGGAGATATCTCCATCTGGGAGTCGAGAATGGAATTAGCGATCGCTACCTGTGCAAACATCGCTCTCCCTGGTACTTGCAGGAAAACCGTCCTCCTTCCCCATTCCTGTGTACCTATATGGGGCGTGCTGATACCAAGAGGGGCAGACCCTTTCGATTTATCCTGAATCATTCAATGGCGACGGTTGCCAACGTCTACTTGATGTTGTATCCTAAACCAGCTTTGGCTGTTGCACTTTCACAGAAGCCAGAATTGAATCGGTCAGTGTGGCAAGCTCTTTGTGAGATTTCTGATGAGACACTGATGGGTGAGGGTCGCGTGTATGGGGGTGGGCTGCATAAGCTGGAGCCGAAGGAACTGGGGAATGCGATCTGCGCTTCTCTGCGAGACATTGCGCGAACGCAGCAGCGCTGACGCTCGTTCGCGCAGCGTCTCACCTTGGGAGAAGACTCGAAGATCGCTGACGCTCCTTCTCTGCGAGACGCTACGGGCTGCGCCAATGCCATTCGCCAACAAAGTCAAGAAACACAACTCTTTCACCTAGCTATTTTGTGCCAAAGAAGCTATGAGTTTTGTCTTGATTTCTCTAACTTCCTGTGAAAGCTGCCGATTTTTCTTCTCTGACAGACTGCGGTAGACAGCCTGACGCAATTGTGGAAGTTCTGGTATATCTATTTCGTGATTTCTTTTTAAAATAGCAGACGCAATGTGAGAGTGAATCTGGAGTAGACAGTTCCAGCAGCTTGATTAAATAGTTTAGATTGTATCTAGTTTGGCTTTCCATACTGTCAAAATAATACGGGAGGGCGAGAACCCCTGTGTTTCCAACCAGGGGATGAAGCCAGACACGACGGGTTTTAACCCGGAGTATCCTATTGTCCACGCTGATTTTCAAGCGTCCTTAGTTGGTTCTTCTCCGATCGCACGATAGTACGCTGCGATCGCCGCTTCCTGTTCACTCCGCAGAGTATACCGGCGAAACGCTTTTTCGCTAGTATGCCCAGTCAACCGTCTTGCATGGCTGGGGTCAATCCCTTTTAGCAACAAATCCGTAGCGTAGGTATGGCGCAATCGGTGGTGCATATCGATACAAGCCGGCAACCTTACAGGGTCATCTTGGAATCGGGCCTGAAAATCAGCACGCGGGCCATCGTGGTTGCCACTGGCGCACAATATGCTCGCCTCCCAGTGGAAGACGCGGAGACCTTCGCAGGCAGAGGCATCTATTACAACGCAACCTATATGGAGGCCCAACTCTGCGAGTCGGAGGAGGTCATCGTCGTTGGAGGAGGGAATTCCGCGGGCCAAGCCGCG
>CAIVAU010000227.1 GCA_903903925.1 uncultured cyanobacterium | reverse complement strand
AGTAAGAAGCCGTCACCACAATCAAAGCCGTTAATCCTTTGTTAATCCAAAGGTTAATCACCGTTGAACCGAAGGTCTCCATCGGGATTTTGACGCTGACAAGTATCAGCAGCGCTAAAACGGGGACTTGTGAAACATTCAGAGCAATCAGAGCGAGTTCTTTTTCCCAATGGCGAAATAACAGGCGCAGCCCATAGAACAGCGTCACGTATACCAAGACAACTAAAATTGACGCAGCCACTAAGGTGTTGACAAAAGAGCTGATTTGCTCGTTCGTTGGAACTAAAAATAATGGTGTTGGTATTCCTGAATTTATTGGTTCCGGAGTGTTGGCGAGGAGAAAAATCATGTATGCCTGCCTCAAATCATTGTTCATTCAAGTTTTAAGAATTCTATATGGGGATTCCCCCTGCTAAGAGCTCCCTGCTCCCTCTTAACGATAGATGTAAACTTGTCTTAACTGCTGTAAAATTTCTCCCTGCACTTCACTTTTTACCCGGTGACCACGCTGACATTGTTCCAACTTAATATTGTCTACATAGAATTTCACAATATAGTCCATAGTAGCAATTGTATTCAACTGTTTCACTTCGTCTGTCCAAGCTTTCGGATCTTGCCACAAGGTTTGAGTCGTTTTGAATCGTTCACTGATCCATTTTACTAAATCGATTATATAGTCATCTAGTTTTCGTTCATCAACATTTGGTCGGGAAATTTTCTGATATAACTTATTGACTCTAAGCTTCAACAATTCAATCTTTTTTTCCCATTCTTCTTGTAAATTTTGGGGGTCTTCCTCGGTCAAGCTTGGGTCTTTTGACCAAGTTATATACCAGTTTCTCACTAAACCAATGAGAGTGCTTTCCTGCTCTGGTGATTCTCTTAGCTTTGACCACCGTTGTTTTCCTTGGCGCTCTGTGACCACCTCTAAACCGATAAAATTGACAATTTCCAAGTAGTAATTTTGTATTTTTCGGGCTTCTTCTGCCTCCAATCCACCCTTTTCAAAAATTTGGATTTTCTCGACCAAATCTGTAAAATTTTTATTGATTTTTTCTAGATGTCTATTGACACTTTTTTCGGCCAACAAACGCTCTCTACCAATATCTTTCTTAAATTTTTGGTTTTCTTGGAATTCGGTAAAATCCTCAGAAATTTTATAATATAAATCTAGCAGTTGAAGCTTTTCATCAATGTTTCCTAATGTATCTGGATGTGCCAGGATAACTTCTCTGATAATTTTGATCGCTTTATCTGGCTCAGTGTCAGCTCTGAGAGGTAAATGAAGTGAATAATAGTAGTGAGGTGTCGGACGACTCAGGTTGATGATTTTTTGACTTTCCAGCACTCCGTTGGGAATAAACAACTCGCAGTGGGTATCAACGATGAACAAGTTAGTTAACCGGATACCAACTTTTTTGATCACAGCAGTTGTGCCATCTGGCAGTCTGATCACATCGCCAAATTGAAAGGGTGTGTCTATCAGCAACACTAAGCCGCTGAAGAAGTTGGACAAAATATCCTTCAGTGCAAAACCCAGCACAAAGGTCGCCCCCCCAAGCGCTACCCACAGTCCTGTTAAATCAATGCCTAATGTTTGTAAGAACAAGAATACACCAAACAGGTAGACGATAATTGGGATCACACTTTCTAAGATGGGAATCAAGACGTCATCCCACATTGCCTCAGTTTTTTGGGATTGCTTCTTCAAGTAGTAGGCAATGACTTGAGTAAATACCTGAGTTATCCAGTAAGAAGCCGTCACCACAATCAAAGCCGTTAATCCTTTGTTAATCCAAAGGTTAATCACCGTTGAACCGAAGGTCTCCATCGGGATTTTGACGCTGACAAGTATCAGCAGCGCTAAAACCGGGACTTGTGAAACATTCAGGGCGATCAGAGCGAGTTCGTTTTCCCCACGGCGAAATAACAGGCGCAGCCCATAGAACAGCGTCACGTATACCAAGACAGCTAAAATTGATGCAGCCACTAAGGTGTTGACAAAAGAGCTGATTTGCTCGTTCGTTGGAACTAAGAATAATGGTGTTGGGACAGGGGTTGGTGAAACTGTCGGTGAAATTATTGGTTCCGGAGTGTTGGCAAGGAGAAAAATCATGTACGGCTGCTTTAAATTTTAAATCTTAAATCTTAAATTATTTTTTAGATCCAGAGTGCTGGATTCCTATTATTTGATGGACGTTTTTGTTTTAGCTATACCAAATTTTGAAGAGGTGAACATTGCCATGCAGGATCAATCTGAAAATGCTAAAAAAATCAACGACTCTATGCTAGACCTAGGAGGAGGAATGCTACAGATCAAAAAATCATTGTGGGAGACCTACGCTGCGATAGAACAACTCAATGAAGCTGCAATTAGCTTGCGAGAACGGGTTTCTAGATTTCAAATAAACGCGCTTTAACCACAGTTTCAGATCACAGGCTGGAAATAAAACGCTAACCCCAAAACAGTATAAGTTGCCAAGAGCATTATGCCTTCCAACCAGTTTGATTTGCCATCAGAACTAATGGAATTGGCAATGAATACTGATACTGCTACCGCCACCAATTCCAATGGGTTGAAATTCAAATTCATCGGCTGACCAAAGATCCACCCTACCAACACTAAAACGGGAGCGACAAACAGGGCAACTTGCAAAGAAGAACCCATAGCCACCGCAACCGAAAGATCCATCTTATCTTTTATGGCTACCGTAACTGCTGTCGCATGTTCTGCTGCATTTCCAATGATCGGCACTAAGATCACCCCTGTAAATAGTGCTGTCAAGCCGAGTTGGGATGTAGCTACCGAAAGCGAATCTACCAGCAGTTCTGACTCAATAGCAACTAACACAGTTGCCCCTAGCAGTACACCAATCCATAACCACAAATTCACTCCGGTTTCACCCTCTGCTAAATTCGCCTCTGCAAGAGCAACTTGATCTTGCTCAACTAAACCCACATCATAGAGGTAGGAATGGGTTTTCATGGAAAATAGCAGCGTTAGTGCATAAACCAGAATTAACACCACAGCTACGCCAGTAGAAAGAAGCTGCATCGTAGTTGTACTAATCCTGCTAGAGGTAAGACCTACTACTGTTGGCAGCAGAATGGCAATGACGGCTAAGTTCATTAAGGAAGCATTCACCCGCGCCACAAACGGCTCAAATTTTTGCTCTGAGTAGCGTAACCCGCCTAACAACATGGCAAAGCCCATAACTAGCAGTAAGTTGCTGATAATAGAACCAGTAATACTGGCTTTGACAACATCTAGCAGTCCAGCCTTAAGTGCAATTAACGCAATAATGAGTTCTGTCGCATTGCCAAAAGTAGCATTTAAGAGCCCTCCCAGGGTTGGACCCGTGAATACTGCAATTTCTTCTGTGGCTGTGCCCATCCAAGCCGCTAACGGTACAATAGCTAACCCAGCTGTGATGAACACAGTCAGTTCGCCCCATCCGAGAAAGTCAGCTGCAAGGGAGATCGGGATAAATATCAGGGGTACTAGAAAAATTAGTGTTTTGATCGACATTTTTAATCAAAGTGGACGCTAATGTGGAATCTGCGGTCAAGGTAGACAAAACAAATGCAAGTTGTGTTGTAAAGACTACTACTTACTTAACATAATATCTGCACAGAAACCGAGATTCTTGAAGAAACCAGGTTTTGTGAAGCTTTAAATGCTACATGCCTTCGCGATCGCCCTTCTATAAAAAGCTGTTGCTCTCACCGCAGCCATAAGGTGTAAAGAATTGAAACAATAAAAATTGACAAACTGCACCTCAAGAGAATATTATTCCCCTAGCTGTACAAATATGTATATATTTTGATGGATGAAATTGAGAATTAGAAGGCATGGAAGAAAAGATCCTTGCTTCTGATGAGTCGTCACCCTTAAGGACTTTGTAAGTCACACGACTTAAGAGTGGAATAAGACAGATGAGTCCTAGCAACTGCAGATCTGGAAGAGGATAAGTCCCCTCTTCGGCTGACTACTACTTATGGTTCCCCAGATAGTAAACGAGCAGAGGAAATATATTTATCAGGTAGCATCTGTCCGCTGAGCCAGTGGGTTGATGGTATTTGGGTTTCATCTGTTCAGAATTAAAAATCTCATTGTTTATGAGTAACAGTGAGAGATGATTCTTTAGGACGCAAGCATTTCAAATTGTTTGTAAACAAAAGCATCTTCAAAGTATGAAATTCTTCAATTTCAACCACAACAAGAAAAAAGAAAAAAGCATGAGTCATCAAGCCAGGTCTATATCTACTGTTTACATCCAAGATTGTGTTTCCAATGAATTAAGCATGGAGCAAACACAACTCGGCTCTCCCAGGATGACACTGCAACGATAGTACAGGCACTCGGTAAAGATGGAATCAGTTATGCGATCGCAGATCAAGTACTAAATTTGCCGAATGTCCGGGTCATCCCCATGCACAAAACCATGCCTGATGATCCTCATTATCCTTACTCTCAACTTCGCGGCTATGTCTACCGAAAGGAAAGTGTCACTCCAGGATTACTTGCCTTCTTGGGTTTTGCCACTTCAGATGCAGGAAAAGAAATCATTGAATCTGCTAAACGGACGGAAAATGATATAATACTTCAATCTACAGTGGTTGCTTCCAGTCCTGCAACGTCACCAAGAGTGACTGATTCTTCTCCTAGTTCTGCACCTACTACCCAAACTGCGCTTGTACCTACATCTCCTAGTGAGGCGACCAATCAAGGATTTCCCTGGTGGCTGCTGTTGCTACTAATAGGAATTCCCTTACTCGGACTATTACTCTGAAGGAGACACACAGCTTTATAACTGGACTCTTGAACAACTCATCGCCATCCAACGCTGCTTGACTGACCGCCAAACTCTAATTGAAGTTTTTGAATCCTTCAACGCCCGACTTCAGGCTGAACTCGACTATACACAGTCTGTTAACCCCAATAGATTTGCTCCTTGGGTAGGTGTAAGATCACAACAACAAATGCCACCCACCCAACCGCAGCAATTCCCTGAATCCTAACGATATAGAGCTACGGGACGTTGACTCGTCGAGCACTATTGACTGTGACGATTTCTATGATGTGGGTGGGTACCTTGAGAGCCACTGCCATGATTTGCAGTCTGCTTAGAATCATCTTTTGGATAGCCATTAGAATCGTTATCGAATGATTGCGTCTGGAAAGCAATATATACAGCGTACCAGATGTTGGTATCAGGGAAATGTATGAATAGCGCACCGTCTTCTCCACGTCCATTTTCGTCGTCGTGGTTGCCAGTATAGTTACCCTGATTCATATGGATATTGTGAATCCCATCATCCGGTTCAAACCCCCATGTCCCATTCTGGGAGTCAGAGGATCGCTGCTGGTATCGGTGTCCGAATGCATACACTACAGTCTTGGGATCGGCAACAACCTCATCCACTAACTGTTTGATCTCTTCTGAACCCTGTGTTTCTATCGGCTGCGAACGGTTGAATAGAGGGAGCGGTTTCATTTCATCTTTTGTTACCAGATGATCGCTCACAAAGTCAATGCCAGTGATGCCATCAGCTGGTAGTTCAAACATTTTATTTGTTAAGCTAAGCAATGCGTCTACCTGAGGTGGCACGATATTTCGCTTGATGGCATACAGAACCCTTACATCAGAACTCTTTGGGTCTTCTGACGCAATATTCACCGCAATGTCGAACTGCTGATTTTCTGTCTCTACAAGAATATGGTAATGAGGTCGGCTGTTTGGGTTTGCTGAAAAGAGTTTTGCTTTGGTTGGGAATCCAACCAGAAGCGCATTGGTTAATTTGGACATTTTCTTACTTTCCTGTGATCGATATTTTTTGCTAAATTTTGATACACTCTGGGTCTGGGAGATTCCGGAAATTCGCTTGATATTCGTCTAATTTCATCTTTTTACTTTTTAACGCTGTATTATTCTGTACTGGTAAAGCTACACTAGAACAGCTAAAGTGTCCTGGAACTGAATTATCTGTAGAACGCATAAAATAGATATAGGACTCATCACCATTCATCTGATTAAGTGTGAGGAATAGAAAATCAGTATAAAGAGTCACAGATAAAAATGACTAGTCATCAGTACTGGGACTAATGACTAATGACTAATGACTAAATAACTAATCACAAAAATGCGTAATTTTCTTAAACAAACTTTTGCTAGCTTAGTTGGAAGCTTACTAGGACTAATTATTTTTTGTGGGATCGGAACCACCGGACTGTTCTTAATCATGTTAGCTGTCGCCTCCAGAGATTCTACTCCAGAAGTGAAAGATAAATCAGTGCTGGTTTTTGACCTGTCAATGAACATCACCGACAGTGAGCCCAAATCTAATGGATTATTTCAGAAAGCACTCTCATCTGAGAATAACGATCAGCTATCACTCCATACCGTTTTAGATGCTTTGGAAAAGGCACGGCGGGACAAACGAATTGTTGGAATCTACTTGGATGGTAGTCACACCTCACAAGGTAGTGGTGTCACAGGCTTTGCTACCCTCAAGGAAGTTCGTCAAGCTTTGGAAAAATGCCGCGCTGCTGGCAAAAAGATCATAGCTTACGGTCTGGACTTGGGACAACGGGAATATTACCTCAGTTCGGTAGCAGATACCATTGTGGTTAATCCTGTGGGGGAAATGGAAGTTAAAGGTTTAAGTACACAACCGATGTTCCTAGCCGGTGCCTTCCAGAAGTATGGCATAGGTGTTCAGGTTGTGCGGGAGGGAAAATTCAAGGGAGCTGTTGAACCGTATGTGCTGACAAAGCTTAGCCCTGAAAACCGCGAACAAACTCAGAAGTTGTTAGACGATGTTTGGGCAGAGTGGCAAACTACGGTAGGAACAAGCCGCAAAATTAATACTCAACAGTTACAGGAAATTACGGATAACCAGCCTGTGTTGCTAGCAGATCAGGCACAAGCTCACCATTTGGTTGACAAGGTTGAGTATTTTGATGAAGTGGTTGCAAACCTTAAGGAGTTGACGGAGAGCAAAAAGGAAGATAAAACCTTCCATCAGATTAGCTTGAGTGATTATGTGGACGTTTCTGGTAAATCCTTGGGTGTAGAACGCAGTTCAAAAAATCACATTGCTGTTGTTTATGCGGAAGGGGAGATTGTCGATGGTGAAGGGAATGATGGAGAAGTGGGAGGCGATCGCTTTGCCAAAATCTTCCGCCGCCTGCGAAATGATCAAAATGTGAAAGCTGTGGTGTTGCGGATCAACAGTCCCGGTGGTAGTGCTACCGCAGCTGAGGTGATGCAACGGGAAATCCTGCTGACCCGTAAGGTGAAACCAGTTGTGGTGTCGATGGGTGATCTCGCCGCCTCTGGTGGTTACTGGATCGCAAGTAACTCTGATCGCATTTTTGCCGAACCAAATACAATCACAGGTTCGATCGGTGTCTTTGGACTATTGTTTAATGCTCAAAAACTAGCAAGTGATAACGGTATTACCTGGGATACAGTGAAAACTGGGCAATATGCCGACACTCAAACGGTTTCTCGCCCTAAATCTCCCCAAGAGTTGGCGATTTACCAACAAAATGTTGACCGAATTTATCATTTATTTTTGAATAAAGTCGCACAAGGGCGCAAAATTCCTGAGCAAAAAGTCGCAGAAATTGCCCAAGGACGAGTTTGGTCGGGTACGTCGGCAAAGGAAATTGGTTTGGTGGATGAGATTGGGGGTTTGGATGCAGCGATCGCATACGCGGCTAAGCAGGCGAATCTGGGAGAAAACTGGGAATTAAAAGAATATCCTCGATTGGGCACCTTTGAAGAACGCTTATTCGGACAGGTATCGAAGGAGGTGCGGATTGATCTGGGGATAGACCAAGCACCATCAAAACCAACCGACCCATTAACGGCTGAATTCCAAAAGCTGCAACAGGAAATAGCAATTGTGCGCCATATGAATGATCCGGTCGGTGTTTATGCTCGCTTGCCTTTTAACTTAGGAATTGAAAAATAGAAGCAGGGCGTGGTTGTTTGGTCTTCCCCCACACCCTACACCCCGCTCTTAAGTTCCCGTGCTATATCCATATTTGTTGCCAACACCCGAACAATTTCAACGGGGGCTTCCCCTCGGTATATCAGAAAATAACGGGGCTGAACCAGCCAGAAACGGACAGGAAGCCGCGTGAGGTCAGAGCGATAGTGTCCTATTCTGGGATTGTCCGTCAGAAGGTCGCACGCGGAAAGCAATTTATCCAGCATCCGTTCAGTGGCGTCCGGATTATCCCCTGCAATATAGGCATAAATCCTTGCAATATCGTTTTCCGCCTGCGGAGAGAGAATATACGTTTTTCGCTGTGTCACAAGGCTTTTTGGATCAACTGTTGCGCCTTGTTGCGGATACGCTCCCGCGCACCTTCGGCGGGCAAGCCCTGTCCATGATCCAGCTCGGAAAGACCAAGGGCTATCTGCTCATTCAGCCACATTTTATATTCCTGTGAATGGTCGTTAAAGCGTTTCAAAAGACGCAACCCTTCCCGAATCACCTCACTTTGGGAATGGTATAGACCGGATTCAAGTTGCGTTTGAACAAACGCTTCCAACTCAGGAGTCAGGGAAACATTCATGTATGTCTGTCCTTATAACTGGACTAGACATCATAATAACACTTTTTGTTATCGCCTGTATTTCTAAAATTATTCGTTATAGTTAGACAAAGAGAATTGTGATGCAACATGTCAGGTCTTGGGCGTCTACTTGGATGTTCATCCCGCCAAACAGGTGTACCCCAAGCCACCTGATCGCAGTCCAGTTGCCAATAGACACGCTATAACTACGTAAATTTAGCTGAACACTGTGAATGTATTACATCAAATTTGGGGATCTGGTGACAAGGTATGTTAAATTTTAACAAGAAGTTTAGTTTTTTATAACTTTAGCTTAACATTTAAGTGTTTTCCTTCAACTAAGGGTAGTCCTTTGCGAGGAATCTTAAATTTACTGCTTAAAGTTTTATACAATATACTGTAACTAGCTATAGGGAAATGAGCAAATGTTTGGGCAAAGTTCTCATCAGAGAAACTTTTTCAAAGCTTCAAATTGGAGAGCAACGCCAACGTCTAATAAATTTAGATTGACACTAGATTACTGGCGGGTTAATTTACTTGAATCTGTACCCTTTTTGATTGCTTGCGCGGTATTTTTAAGCGTGATCAGCTTAAAAAGTCCTATTCTGCTGTTCTGCTTGCTAGTCGGCAGTTTAGTAGCAGTCGTCATCCAGAAAATTGGGCAGCAAGTACATGTACCAAAAAAATCACTGCTGCTATTGCAAATCTTAGCAGCTGCTGTCATCCTCAGTTTATTTTGGCTAGACTGTTTTGCAGATCCAGCACAAGCGCAGTTCTTTAAAAGAGCTGAAGATTTTTTCAAGACCAATTTATCTCAAAATGCAGGAGGGGGTGGAGGATCTCAAGCAGCAGTGAGCTTAGTATTCAACGTGTTGCGGGCTGTTTACTTACTTTATATTGCCGTTTCTCTGATTAGCGTGATCAATGCAGTTCGCAAAGATGAAGATTGGCAAAGTATTGCAAGAACTCCCCTATTAGTCGTTGTTGCCGTCACGATCGCTGACGTACTCACAGCCTTTATCATTGGTAGTAACCCATAATTTATTGATTCCAACCAAGCTGAGAACTAGCATAAGTTTGCCATGACCCAAGACCGAGATAAAGAGTTTCGACCCGTCAATCAAATCCTGGGAAGCCAACCATCACTTGGCCCAATTCCTGCGGATCAAGTCTTTCCTTGGACAGTTATCGCTCTAGCTTCCTACTTTATCATTAATGGTATTTTTGGTGGCTTTTTCCATGATGACTTCCAAAAATGGTTGTGGACGGTACTCATTACAGGTTGGGGAATGGCAACTTGGTGGATATTAACTGGTGGTAGGAGTTGGCGTTTTTTAAGCAAATTTATTGGTGTCCCCACTTGGACAAGAGGAATTGCTCGTTATCTAAGCCTTCTGGAAGTTAACCATGAAGTCAAAAATCGGAAAACAAAGCGTCGGAATCGCAGGTAGTGAAACTAGACTGACACCATTTGAAGATGCTTTACATCTTTCTACAATGTTAAGCTACTCACTCAATGGGAGGGATATTGGCGCTTATATTTTGACAAAAGGCAACCAAAAAAACAACTTTTGTTTTGTTTTTGGTTTTGACTGCCGAGGTATTCACACTACCTTAAGAACCGAGCAAATAGACACAATTTGCAATAACATCGAATCTGGGTTAAAAGATATCCCGACAGGAGAAAGAGTGACCTTTCATTTGGGGTCTTTTAGTTCACAAGAAAAGCGACAAAAAGAACTTACCTCCCTCATCAAACATTCTCCATCACCAGATATACAATATTTGCTCATGTCAGAACGAGCCAGAGTTAAAGAACTCACTCGTTCTGGTATCCGCAAACCGAAATTTCTGCGAGTGTATGTCACATACACCATAGAAGCAAACTCCACAGAAACAGGAGATTGGATAGAGAAAGTTTTGGCGAGAGGTGAATTATGGTGGCAAAAATTTAAAGGTGATTTCTCAGCAGCAGAAAACCAGCGAATTGAAACCATGATCGCAAATGCTTATACAGAAGGTTTTCGCCGCTGGGAACAGATTTTATCCAACCAAATGGGATTAAATATCAAGCCGTTGACTGCGGTGGAACTTTGGCAGGAGATCTGGAAAAGATTTAATGACACACAGCCAATAAAAATTCCCCAGTTACTTACCTTAGATGAAAATGGACTGCAAGAACAAGTTTATTCAGACTTAGCAAGTACCAAATTGCTCATGGAAAATCTCCACAGTACAACATTACTGATGGATTCTGGTATACCTTGTGCAGACCGCCGTTGGGTTTATGTGAATCATCATTACATTGGCGCGATGACATTCCTGGAAAAACCTGCAGGTTGGCTGAATAAATCTGCTCAACTGCGCTATTTGTGGGAACTGTTGGCAAGAGAAACGGTGACAGATACAGAGATTTTTTGCGAGTTGACAGCTGCTAATCCTGCTTTGGTGAAAAATACCTTACAACGGGTACTGAAGCAGTCGAATATGACAGCAATGATGGCGCAGGAAAAAAGCAGAACTATCGATGTCAACGCTCAATTAAAGCTGAAAAAGTCGGTAGCGGCGCAAGAGCAATTGTTTGAAGGAGCAGTGCCAATTTATACGGCTATCACTATTTTGGTGCATCGTCAAAGTGTTGAAAAGTTAGATGAGGCAACAAGATATATTGAAAGCTGTTTTCAGCGTCCAGCACAGGTGGTGAGGGAAACAGAGTACGCCTGGAAGATTTGGCTGCAAACACTACCGATAGTTTGGGAAGGGTTATTGGCAAAACCCTTCAACCGTCGCCAGCTTTATTTAACCAATGAAGTGCCGGGATTAATGCCTTTATCAATCACCAAAACAGGTGATAACCAAGGTTTTGAGTTGATTGCTGAGGAAGGGGGAACACCTATTCATTTGGATTTGTTTAACCAGCACAAAAATCTAGCGCTGTTTGCGACAACTCGTGCTGGTAAATCGGTATTAGTGTCAGGAATTTTGACCCAGGCTTTAGCGTATGGTATCCCTGTCGTGGCGTTGGACTTTCCGAAACCCGATGGCACATCTACATTCACCGACTATACAGCCTTTATGGAGGGGAACGGGGCGTATTTTGATATTTCCAAGCAATCGAATAACTTGTTTGAGCAGCCAGACTTACGTTCACTAGCAGAAGAAGATCAGCGCGATCGCCTGCTCGATTATATCGCCTTCCTAGAATCAGCCTTGATGACCATGATTTTAGGGTCATCCGGTGAAAGTCAACTGCTGTCGCAAACTGTGCGAGCAATTGTCAACTTGGCTTTGGAAGCTTTCTTTGCCGATGAGGGAATTAAAGACCGATATCGAGATGCGATCGCCAGCGGATTTGGCACACCAGCTTGGCAGAAAACCCCCACCTTGAAAGATTTTCTCATATTCTGCGCTCCAGAACATCTACGGCTGGATAGTATAGGTGGCAGAGTTGAGGATGCCCTCAGTCAAATTCACCTCCGCCTGCGGTTTTGGCTTTCTAGTCGCGTGGGACAAGCCATTTCTGCACCATCTACCTTCCCCACTGATGCTCAACTTTTAGTTTTTGCTCTCAGAAATCTATCTGATAGTGAAGATGCAGCCGTGCTATCTTTAAGTGCCTATTCAGCAGCACTGCGACGCTCATTAAGTAGCCCATCTTCAATATTTTTCATTGACGAAGCACCAATTCTCTTTGAGTTCGAGCAAATTTCTAACTTAGTTGGAAGAATCTGTGCCAACGGTGCTAAAGCCGGGATCAGAGTGATCTTATCTGCACAAGACCCTGATACCATTGCCAAATCCAAAGCTGCATCTAAAATTTTGCAAAACTTGACAACGCGATTAATTGGTCGCATCCAGCCAGTTGCAGTAGATAGTTTCGTGGACATTCTAAAATATCCTAAGGAAATTATTTCTCGCAATGCAACAGAAAGCTTTTTCCCCCGTAAAGAGGGCATTTATAGCCAATGGCTATTGGATGATAACGGCATTTATACCTTCTGCCGCTACTATCCCGGTTACGAACAATTAGCAGTCGTCGCCAACAACCCCGATGAACAAGCTGGACGTCAACGAGCAATGCAGCATTACGGCGATAAGTATGAGGCACTTTCTATATTTGCACGCCAACTCGTGGCGGCACTGCGTGGATGAGGGGGGATCGGCGATTGGGGATTGGCGATTGGCGATTGGGGAAATCAATGCCTCCTTGTCCCACTCTCCCCCATCTCCCCACTCCCCATTACCCCTAATCCCCAGAGGGGACCCCGAGTTCCCCAGTCCCCAATCCCCAATCCCCAGTCCCTACTTATGCAGAAAACCACTCTTGTGACTCTTACTCTGGTATTCCTAGGAGTGCTACCAGCTATGGCACAATTAGGCAGTACACAATTAGGCAATAATTTGACAACTGATTTTCTAGAATACGCGCAAGATTTACAAAGCTATGTAAATAATATCGCCAGAAATTCAAGGCCTGAAGATAACGAGACTCAAAGTGCGATCGAGTTTTCTTCCAAGGACGCATTACTTGGGATACCTGACCCTATTGTTGCAGCGCAGAGCCTTCGAGAAAATGTCATTCAAAACACTATATCAAGTAATTTTGAGCATAATCCAGCGCTGGAAGCAATGGTAGCCAGTAATAGACTTGACCGCGAAATGACCCGTGGTACAGTGGAGGGTGTTCTGGGACTAAATGGGCAAAAACAATTACAAACGAAGTTAACAGATACTGGATCAGCCATTAAAGATGTTGATACATATGAGCAATCAGCAAGAGAAGCCGAAAGAATTTGCGAAGATAATAGTGTCTTATCGCAATTTTTAGACTTGGCTCGTGCAGGCGTGATGCCTACTGGTGCTGCAACTACCACGACACCATTGCCACCAGGGATAAATAAAGATGCATGTGTGGCTTTTCAGAACCTCATCATTCAGAGTCAGCAGGCAAGAATGATGGCGGAAACGTTTGCTCAGACAGTGCATGTGAATCAGTCCCTGCAATATTCCAACTTGAATTTAGCAAATATTTCCCAGCAGATGGAAGAGGCGAATCGTGCCAGAAGAGTAGATACATCCGCAGAAGCAGCGCGACTTTTGAGAGCGACTGCTCAAGTAGATTTGTTGGGAGCAAGAAGTCAGGATTCACAAGGAAACAATCAGGATTCAGCAGTCAAAACAACACCATAGATTTGGAGAGTAACGATGTGGCTGGATAGTTTAAGCATTTTCGCAGAACTTGGTGTTGATGATATTCTCAACAGTGGTACGACAACAGCAAGAGGCATTGCTGATAGCTGGAACAATCAATGGGTGGATTTATTACAAAATAACACCAAAGAAAACTTGTACGGAGCGCTGACAAATTTGGGGGTTTTTTTTGCAGTAGGAACCCTGCTGTTTTTCATGATGCGATGGCTAAGAGATATGATCGAGAGCGAATCTTCTCGCCCTCTCACAGAGTTGATTTGGCCATTTATTGTAGTGGCACTATTAGCAAACCCCGGAAATGGAACCATCCTCTCCGACCTGACACTGGGGGTGCGAAATTATATCAATCATGTGAATCAGCAAGTGGTAACAGCAAGTGATGCCAATCAAAATTATCAGCAAGCGCTCAATATGAGCGTGGCTGAAGAAGTTGCTGGTTCTTTTTTACGTCCTTGTGAGGCACTTAGTGGCAACCAACAAACTGACTGCTTGCTCAAAGCAGCAGAAAAAACTGATCTGCTCTGGAAGGAATATAGAAGATTATACGGCAATCAACCTTGGATAGATAGACTAGAAACAAAGGTAAATCAAATTGCAGATAATAATGGTAGTGTATCGGAAATAGCATTTGATTCTTTGCTAGGTTCGACAATACAAACTAGTATAAAAAACTTTTTAATTTCCTTGCAATTTGCTTTCCAGAATTTGACGGAAGCCACAATGTTGCTTGTAGCAGCTTTAGGTCCACTAGCTGTAGGTGGGTCTTTGCTACCTGTAGCTGGCAAACCAATTTTTGCATGGCTCACAGGGTTTCTATCGATAGGAATTGCCAAAATTTCATTCAATATTATTGCTGTGTTAACCTCTACAGTAGTTGTCAACATACCTACACAAAATACAAGTGATTACCCAGACTTAATGTGGTTTATAATTTTTCTGGGGATTTTAGCACCAATTTTATCTTTGAGTTTAGCTACTGCTGGAGGATTTGCCGTATTCAACGCTATCAGCAATACAACCTCATGGGTCAGACAGAGAGTTTAGGAAATTCATCATTCATCTGGAGGATTTGCCCTATTCAACCCTATCAGCAATACAACCTCATAGGTCTTAGGAAATTCATAATTCATAATTCATAATTCATATGGTACGATTACTGGAAAAGAGAAAACGACCAACAGTGAGTTTTTTGGCAATTTTTGCGATCGCTACCTTAGGTCTACATCTATTCACTTTACTTTTATTAATATTCCAAGGATTGAATATTCGCAAACTCAATCTCCAAAAATCTCCTGTCTTCGTGCAGCTCATTGACGGTAGACCAGTCACTGTTCCCAACGACATGGAACGAGAACCAGAAGCAATTCGCCAATTCGTCAGCAAGACGATGACCTCAGTATTTAATTGGTCTGGAACACTCCCACCACAAACCATCGAACAAGTCACAAATCCGACAATAGATCCAGGAATAACTGTTACAACCCCACAAGGCGGCAAAAAAGTTACGACAAGCAGTTGGATTTCTAGTTTTGCCTTATCAGAAGATTTTCGTCGGGGTTTCTTATCTCAAATTGCAGCAATGACCCCACAAGAGGTCTTCTCTAACAACCCCAACCAAGTGATATCGGCGCAGTTAATTATTAAACGAGTTTATCCTCCAGTAAAAATTGCACCGGGTAAATGGGAAGTGGGTATGGTTGCTAACCTGATTCAGAAAAAACATTCTGACAATAGAGAAATCATAATTCCTTTTAACAAAGATTTGTTGGTTCAAGCAGTAGATACTTTTGTGTATCCACTCGCCGACACAACTACCGATTTACAAAAAGCAATTTATAGCATCCGGTCTGAAAAAATGGAAATTTATGAAATTCGGAATTTGTGTTTACTTGATGAATATGAAAAGCCGAATCAAGAACCATTTCCCATCTGCAATGATCAAGGAAATTCTGGCAGCTTTACAACACCAGCAATTCAGCATTAACAGTCAACAGTCAACCAAAAATGCGATTAATTAACCAAGAAAACCACAGAACGAATATCCTACCACTGTTGACAGTAGCAACATTTGGTCTGCATTTATTCACTTTATTGTTATTGATGTTTGATGGATCTCTGTTGCAGCAGTTGGGTCGCAAATCTATAGCACCAAGTTTGGTACAACTTGCAGATGGTAGTACGCTAACAGTAGAACCCAAACAGAATTTAGAGCGAAATCCAGAGACGATTCGGCGGTTCGTAGGTGAAACTATGACATTAATGTTTACATGGTCGCAGAAACAGCAGCCAAAAACAGTTTTACAAAGTATTAGTTCGGAACTGGTAGCTGATGGATTTAGGAAAAAATTTGATTTGCAAATGAATAGTTTAAATACAGAAAGTCAATTTGAAAATATAAGTAGAGGCACTGAAAATGTATTGGTATTACAAAGAGTTTCTCAACCAACACAAATAGGAGACGGCAAGTGGAAAGTGGAAATTGTTGCCAATAGTTTAAATTTTGGAAGTTCTGACCAACTGGGAAAGTCAATTCCTGTTGATAAACAAATTTTAGTCCGGGTAATAGATAGGCAAGCAACTCCGCTACCCAATGCACCGCTGGCGTTGGACTTAGCAGTTCACCGCCTCGGCGAAGCAGGGCTAGAAGTGTATAATATGTGTGAAATAGAAGATATGAAATGTTCTTGAAATTAAATAGCTATACTATATGACTCGATACGAAATTCCTTCGGAACCTGCTTCTAACAGTTCAGGTACTTCCAACGTAGAGAATTCCCAATCAAGAATAGACTCCTCCGATTTGGAATCAAGGATGGCAAGATTGGTTGGCTTGGAAGAAGAACCTCAATTTTTCAATGAGGATTCAACCGCATTCACAGAGGAGCCAATTTCTACACCACAAGAAGTCCAGACTGAGCAACCCTTGTCGTCTAACCCCTTTGCTAAGGTAGGCGTGGTGGGTGCTGGAACCTTGGCTCTGGTTTTAGTTGCGGGTGCGGTTTTGTCACAAATTATGAGCGGCGGTCCTGGTAAGCCGAAACCTATTGTCCAACCAACAGTGCGATCGCAGCCGACTAACGAACCGCTTCTTAAACAGCAAGGAACAGAAATAGAGACGCTGAAAACAAAACTTGCCCTTGATCAACAAGCCAACGATGTCAAAGCAGCACAAGAACAGCTCAGAAGTGAAAAACCTATACCACGTCAACCGCCACGGGTGCAAACGCCAGTCTCTAGACCAACAGTGGTGGTGGAGAGAGTGCCGATCCCTGCACGTCCTTATACAACCCCTCGGATCGTGAGAGTTGATCGGATTGCCAGGGTGCCCCAGCCTGAGGTGCAAAGGACACTCCCGTCTCAACAACAGTTACCGCCGGTTGTGCCGCCAACACCACCACTCACGCCACCAGATCCGCTTCAAGAGTGGTCAAGGCTAGCCAAGCTGGGTAGTTACGGTCAGGCACATGCCAGTGATAAACAAAGCTTAAGTACGACAGCAATTACTCAGCCTGCAATTACTCAGAGACCCCCACTCAATATTCAGCCTTCCACAAACCCAAGCCCGGTAATTCCTGTGCCAAGCCCAGTCACACAACAGCAGAATTCCAAATCAACAGTGATAGGAAGTAGCGCCAGAGCTAAGTTGGTGACAGCTGTATATGGGGAGGCTACACAGGATAACATTTATAATAGAAGTAGTAGGAATAACACCAACAATAATAGCAACACGAATAATAGCAACACGAATAACGACGTCTTTGTGGCGCAGTTGACGGAACCATTAAAAGCTGCGGATGGTAGTGCTATTTTACCTAAAGACACACAGCTACTATTTAACGTTGCATCCACCTCTGACAAAGGCTTGATGCAGCTTAATGTATTCAAAGTCACTTGGAAAGACAAAGGCAACCGCGTAGAAAAGACTGTGCCGCCAGGTGCTTTAGTGCTTCGCGGTTCTGGTGGCCCTGCACTAGGACAGCAAATTCAACCTAAACAATCGTCACACTTCGCAAGTGATGTAAAAACATTCCTCTTAGGAGGTGCTGGTCAAATAGGACAGGACTTGAACCGTCCTGATCAACAAATAATTAATCTCCCCTCCACCACCACTGTTAACGGCCAGACTACCGCTACTACTAGTCAAGCTGTCTTAACCCAGCCTAGACGAGATATCGGAGCTTCAATTTTAGAAGGCGGTGGAAAAGCTATCAGTCCTGAAATAAGCCGACGTAATCAACAGACGGCCCCTCCAAGAACGTCGGAGCGAAATAACGTTTTTATTATACCTGCAGGAAAAGAGGTTCAATTATTTGTCAATCAACCAACGGTATTATGATACCTAATTGCTATTAGGCATTTACTGTGAGCAAAATGTCAGTAACTCAGGTCTAAAGACTCTGAAGTTTCCCGCATACCAGATTATTTCTATGAATAACACCGACGTTCAAGAAAAGACGCAACACAATCCCTATCTTCTCCCTCTAGTCTCCCTTGCTTTCTCAGCGGCAGTGTTATTGGTGGCAGGTAGTGCCTTGGCTAATAACGCAGTTTTGCGTTCCATATTTTCCTGCCAAGCCCAAGGTTTAGGGGGAAAAATACCCGAAATCACAGTTTGGTATCAGCAAGGGACAAACTTAAGCTTTCTTCCAGCTGGAGAAATCATTAAAAAAGTTTGGTTGGACGACCCGTCGCAGGTGACGTTAGATTTTGATGGTCCGGTGTGCTTGCAGTTTGGTCAACAAAGTTCTAACACAGGGCCCTCATCAGCCGCCAACACAGGCGGAGATTGTGAAAATACAGCAGCAAACGTCATTCACCTACGACGAATTCAAAAACTCTACATACCTGGACTTCCTAATACTGGCTCCACACTTTTAACCGTGGTGACTGAAGGGCAAGGCAAAAAGAAGTTGTACACCTTCCAAGTTAATTATGGCGACGGTGCCCCTGAGTATAATACTTTAGCAGTTTTCGCTGACCCAGCCAATTCTGGTAGTGACGCTCCTTGCGTGAGAGGTATACAACAGTAGGCTACAGGATACTTCTGGTTCGCCCGAAGATTACCGTCAGGGGGGCAGGGGGGAGTAAAATGCCTTGGCATGTCTGGGAATACTAAATCTGTAAGTCTTACGGATTTAGCAGCATGGTTAGCACCCAAGTCAACATTCATGGATATCATATAGACATGTAATATAAGTTCAACTTGAAAGCCGATGACACAGGCGCAACTTAACCAAATTTTGCAGCAACTTGAAACACTTGAACCAGAGGAATTATGGCAACTTAATCAAGTTATCCAAACATCTCTTGCTAAGGTCGAACAAGCTGTTCACCAAACAAAATTTCACGAAGCACTGTCAAAATCTGGATTAGTCAAACAACTTAAGCAACCAACATCAAGTCAAGCAACCGAACGGCAACTAATCCAAGTTTCTGGGAAGCCTATTTCTGAGACAATTATTGAGGAACGCCGTTAAATGGCAGTTTACTTTGTTGATAGTAGTGCATTGGTAAAACGCTACATTAATGAAGTGGGTTCAGTATGGGTTTTGAATTTATTCAATCCAGTATTAAACAATGAAGTGTTAATTGCTGCAATTGCAAGTGTTGAAATTGTTGCGGCAATTACACGACGGATACGTGGGGGTAGTATCAGTGTGACAGATGCAACAGCGACATGTAATCAGTTCAAGAATGACTTAATATCTGAGTACCAAGTTATAGAAATCACACAGAAAATTATCAATTCTGCAATGGCATTAGCACAAACTTATGGATTACGAGGTTACGACGCAGTACAACTAGCAGTTGGTTGTGCAGTAAACGACCTTTGCATGGCTAATAGTTTACCCCCTATAATATTTGTATCTGCTGATAAAGAGTTGAATACGGCAGCTGGCAGTGAAGGTCTGATCATCGAAAACCCTAACAACTATCCATAGAGGATGTTTTAAAAGTATCTACTAAATTACCTCGGAGTCTCTAATTCAATTAATAAATTTGTTTGTAGTTAGCGCTTTAGCGCTAAAGCGCTAACTACAAACCTAGTTTAGGTAGGATTTTTACTAATGTTTCTGGGAATACTAAATCTGTAAGTCTCAAGGATTTAGCAGCATGGTTAGCACCCAAGTCAACATTCCCGGATATCAAGTCAGCGAGGAACTGTACAATAGTTCCAGAACCCTGGTTTATCGAGCAGTTCGCGAGATTGACTTACGACCTGTAGTGATTAAACTACTGAAAAATCCTTACCCCAGTTTCGGCGAACTGGTGAAATTTCGCAATCAGTACACAATCACCAAAAATCTCAATCTACCTGGAATCATCCAAACCTACAGCCTTGAATCTTATCAAAATAGCTATGCGTTTGTGATGGAAGATTTTGGGGGGATTTCTCTCAAGGATTTTGCCAAGCTAGAAACGTTAAATCTAACTTCTGAGCAAGAATTTTTGCTCCTCGCGATATCTTTGTGTGACACTTTAGATATTCTCATTCGCCATCGGATTATTCATAAAGATATTAAACCTGCCAATATTTTAATTAACCCAGAAACGAAACAGGTTAAATTAATTGACTTTAGTATTGCATCTCTGCTTCCGCGAGAAACTCAAACTTTAATTAGTCTCAATGTGTTAGAAGGAACTCTTGCTTATATTTCCCCAGAACAAACTGGACGGATGAATCGGGGGATTGACTATCGCACAGATTTCTATTCTTTGGGTGTAACTTTTTACCAATTGCTAACAGGAGAATTACCATTTCAGTCCGAAGATGCAATGGAGTTGGTACATTGCCATATTGCTAAAGCACCGCCTTTAGTGCATGAAATTAGTCCAGAAATTCCATCTGTACTATCAGAAATTGTCAGTAAATTGATGGCGAAAAATGCTGAAGACCGCTATCAGAGTGTATTCGGGCTGAAGTATGATTTAGAACAATGCTTGATTCAACTGAAGAAAACAGGCAAAATTGAGAGTTT
>CAIVAU010000226.1 GCA_903903925.1 uncultured cyanobacterium | reverse complement strand
TGATCACAGCATTGGGATTTACAACGGAACTTTCTGCACCTAGACTTTTATCAGGAGTAATTTGCGCTCTGACTGCGGTTACCCGCGTAAAACTAGCTAAGGTAGCTAGGGGAATTGTTAAATAGAGCGATCGCCAAATCTGTTTCATAAATCTCCACTTCAAAAAATTTTTCTCTGGAATGATCTCTAAAAAGGTAAAAAACTGTCAAGAAAATCAATACATGTTATAATACATGAAATTACAGTAGACAGTATGCCCGTGTTCTTTTGAGAGCAGACAAGATGTCCACCCCATACGGTAAGCCTTTTATTTGTCCAGTGTTGGAATAGTAGGTAGTTCCTGATGCAAAAAAGTCTTTAATTATGTTTGCCCAACTGGACACTGCCTGGGATTTAGCAGTTTACAGCAAAGATGGTCAACTAGTACCACTGCACGGAAGTCAAAAGTCAAAGGTAACTTTAGGCACTTATTGATCCCCCCTAACCCCCTTAAAAAGTGGGGAACTGAAATCAAATTCCCCCTTGTTAGTTAATAAGTATGAACAATATTAATTTCTTAGAAAGAATTACATTTGACAAAAACGTTTTAGGAGGAAAACCAATCATTCGAGGTCTAAGAATATCAGTAGCAATGATTTTAGAGCTACTAGCAAAAGGTGCTAGTCAACAAGAAATCTTAGAAGATTATCCGGAATTAGAAACAGAAGATATACAAGCAGTTTTGTTCTATGCTTATTCACTCGTCTCTCAAGAAGAAGTTTTAGACAGATTGGCTGCATCTTAAAGTATTTATGAAATTCTTAATTGATGTTAATGCTAGTCGTACTCTGGGAAATTGGTTAAAAGAAATGGGTCATGATGTCATTTACGTCACTGATACTGATCCTCAAATGTCAGATGAGAATATTTTAGACTGGGCGGTAGTATCAGGCAGAATTATCGTGACAACAGATAATGATTTTGAACAGATCATCTGGCAACAGAGAAAAAGTCATTGCGGGATTTTAAGATTAGAGAATTTACCTCGTGAACAGAGAAAAACATTGTTAATAGATGCGATAAAATTACACGGAGAAGATTTATTGGAACACAAAATTGTCATTGCGATGAAAAATAAATTCCGCATTCGTAAACTTCTATTTGAATAGGTTATGCTTTCCATTACTTCATGATTGCGGGTTCTAATCGACTTCTGTCAGTTTGCCGACACCATTCTTCCCGATGATGGCTGTCATTAGTGTTAAGTTAAGATTGACCTTCTTGTATTTGAGTGGTTATTTTATCTTCCCAACGATTATCTTCTAAATCTACGGTGATCATTCGTCCATCTGTTTTTGAACGATCAATATAAGCATAAAAAGCAGTCGTGTCTTCTCGATGGGTTAATACATATTGTCTGAGTTCGTCAGTGTGAGCATCTTGCTCACGTGTACAACAAGCGAGCAAGATGCTCGCACTACGAATTTATGAAAATGGGATGCACCCCAACCCCACTCCACACTCGTAGCAAAAAATCAGCGCTTCGCACAACTAGCAGGTTCTTGCCAAGAGCGTTGTGAACCAGTGTTCGTGGGATCGTATGCTGTGAGAACAACTTGACCTTTGTCGTTGAAGATCCATCCTTGGGCTGGGACAAGCCGTTTGACTGTGGGAGTCTTTGATGGTAACTTCACAGATGTACTTGGAGAATTGCTTGTATTTGAGGCAGGCTTGACCAAATCAACGCGAACATTGTCACTTGCGAGGATTTGATTAGGATTAGAGGGCAAGCCGCCACGTCCAGTGATGGTAAATTCGCTGCCTATACTTCTGTGACAGGGAGTTTGGGCAATGAGTGTTGTGGGGTCTACAACATTTACTGGCAATTCAGCTAATCCCCGACTCAGGTCTACATCTAGGGAGTTGATTGTCACTGTGCCATTAAGTTGAGAATTTACTCCATTGGCGGTAATTTGACTATCGCTTGACCGAAAAACGCCTTGGGCATTAATACTAATTTGACCTCCACTTGAATCAGTGGAATTAGCGCTGATGTTACTATTTCCTGTGGCGACTAAAGCGTCAGTGTTAATGTTAATGTTTCCACCCTGACCTGATGTTGTATTAGCAAATATCCCACTTCGAGGACTGGTAGTACCAAGCAAATACATGGGACTTGAATCGTCTGTTGGAACAAATGTTTGAGCTTTTTGAGTAAATTGGTTAAAGGTGGGGTTACTACCACCAATCACAACACTCTCAATATTATTCAGGTTAATGTTACCTGCGTTACCAGTACTTGAAGCATTAGCGAAAAGTTGTCCACCATTAATTAGCTCGACAACATTGGCATTCATAATGTTAATGTTACCGCCCGGAGAGGCATTTTGACTGTCTGACCTTAAAATTGCTCCATCAGATACAATCAAAGTAGGAGTGTTAACATTGATATCACCAGCCTGACCAAAAGAGCCGGCTAAAGTGGTTGTCTGCACAGTAGTATATAAAAACGGTCGAAAGCGAGTGCCAGTATCCACCCCTGGGTTATAAGACGGGTCATAGCCTGATATTTCAATTTTATCTGTAGCATTGAGGCTAATATTGCCAGCTTTTATACCATTCTGTTCTGCGCTAGCTCCTACAAACGAACCGTTTGTGATGGAAATAGACTGCCCACTGATTTTGATATCACCAGCATTGCCAGGAGTGCTGCTGGCATAATCAGCTGTGCCAACATCATTGCTAAGTGAGCTACGATCAATAGAAACATGTCCGTTGGATGATGTAACTGTGATATTTCCAGAATTGCCTTGTATAGCTCCAGCGTTGAGGGAGCTATCCTCAGTTATGGACACTGATTCCTTGCCGAAGAGTGATATATTTCCTGAATTATTCCCGCTAGCAGAGTTCAAGTAAGCATTTGTTAAAGAGATCGAGCCATTGGCTTTAAGTGTAATACTTCCGCTACCTGGCATCGTTGAGGTAATGAATTGTGTAGATATCACCTCATCGTTATCAGTTGCATCCTGCCCAATTAAATTGATAGAACCTGTGGCAGATAATGATATATTCCCCGCACTTCCCATTCCACCGCTACGTGCCTCTAGTGCTGCATAAACAGGTTGCACCACTGTTGAAGTATTCCTATTATCTATATAAATATCACCAGCTGTGATATTTATGTCTCCAGCATTACCCGGTAGCTGAGTATATGGTGATATACTTGGATCAGCATTCACTACTGTAACGTTATTGGTGATGCGGCTTGGATAGTTGATTGTTAACAACCCGGTTGTATTTAGGGTAATATCTCCTGGTGGGGAGCTGCTATCTGGCGTCGATTTGATCGCGACCCCAGCAGAAATGTTACTTCCCCCTAAAATGTCTAAATTGTGGGCAGTAACTGCTACACTACCCCTACCATTACCAGTTACATCGATCGCCGCTGCATTAGTCAGGGAGATATCAGCTCGTGGTACACTATCGGGTACACTCAAACGCAATTGATTGTCAACCGAATTTAGCCCTACTGTTCCTGCTCCTGCGATCGCGCCTAGCTCAACTCTTCCTCCTGATGCTGTAACTATTCCACCATCTAAGTTAACGTTACCCCCCACTAGTGCCAAGGTTTGATCTGGCTGCACGGACAAACCAACCCCTGGATACAACGGCGAACCCTGACTATCCTGGAAAGCGTAAGTACTAGGGTCGCGTACAGCGCCCGATCCTTGTACGCTGATCCCTCCCGGATTATCCCGAAATCGCAACCCGATGGGAATATTAATTGTGAGCAACGGTGGTGCTTGGGGATTGGTCGCGCTAAACTCGAAGCCGTTGTCAAAGACTAAACTATTGGCTGTACTGGCGAAAAATGAACCATTCAGATCCAGCCTGGCATTTGGGCCAAAGATAATCCCGTTGGGATTGATGAAGAATAGGTTAGCGTTGCCTAAAACTCCAAGTGTTCCTTGAATATTTGAGGGATTACTCCCTGTCACTCGACTCAGAATGTTTTGAATCCCAACTGGATTCGAGAAGTAAGCCCCTCTTCCTGCTTCTACGCTAAATTCTTGGAAGCTGTGGAAGAGGTTTGCCCCGCGAGTCGCACCACCATCAATCTGAGTGCTAGGAAGTCCTTTGATCACAGCATTGGGATTTACAACGGAACTTTCTGCACCTAGACTTTTATCAGGAGTAATTTGCGCTCTGACTGCGGTTACCCGCGTAAAACTAGCTAAGGTAGCTAGGGGAATTGTTAAATAGAGCG
>CAIVAU010000225.1 GCA_903903925.1 uncultured cyanobacterium | reverse complement strand
TGATCACAGCATTGGGATTTACAACGGAACTTTCTGCACCTAGACTTTTATCAGGAGTAATTTGCGCTCTGACTGCGGTTACCCGCGTAAAACTAGCTAAGGTAGCTAGGGGAATTGTTAAATAGAGCGATCGCCAAATCTTTTTCATCAATCTTTCTCTAGGATGATCTCTAAAACTGTCAATAAAATAGATGCATGTTATACTTTACACTCATTTCACACACCTCATCGTGCAATCCACATAGCTTTTCAATCAGCTAATAGAACTTATGTATTGACACCTAACAAAAGGGCGAGGAGACCCCGCCCCTACAGATTTCTGGGTTAACCCGGTTTTACCAGGGACTGTAATTCAATGAAAAATACAAACCCTGTTCTTGCAAGGTTCTCTCTTTTGTCGTCACATCAGTTAGCCGAAAACCGTAGTCAGCACGGGCTGTGAATTTGTTGCTCATCTGCCATTGCAAGCCCAAGCCCATACCAACTAAAGCATTAGGATTGGGATCGGCATTACCGGAGGTGTTCCAACCAACGCCAAAATCAACAAATGGTACTATCTGCAACAGCCCTTTGATATCTTCTACTCGCAGAATCGGGAATCGTACTTCTGCTGAAGCAACGAAGCCGTTATCTGTTAAAAACTGATCCTGCCGATAACCTCGTATACTGAGGGGTCCTCCTAAGCTAAATTGCTCTAGAGGGGGAAGGGATCTGGTTGTTGCTTGGATATCAGAACGTACTACTAGCAAGGTGTCTGGTGCTAATATGCGCACATACTGTCCTTGTCCTCGCCAAGCAAAAAAGCGACTATCAGGAGGTTTGCTGTTGACGGTTGCATCAAATAACCCCACGCCTAAACTAAATTGGGAATGAAAGGAAAGAACTTCTCGTGGGCTACGGTGTGTGTAATCTTGAAAAAACCTCGCTGCTGAGATGCGGGTGCTTCCCTGATTGTCAGACCCAGCAGAAAGTTGAAAGTTCTCTCCCAAAAGTTGTGTCTGACTTTCCTCCCGAGACAAGGTCAGACCTAATGCCAATTCTTTGGTAGAGGTCTGGATGATCGGTTGGCGGTAGCTCAGATCTATATAAGAATAGTCACCTGTAATATTTAAGCGGTTGAAAGGTGGTTCAATGATCTGAGTGTTTGTGAATCCACCAGATAAGGAGATTGTACCGTTGTGAGCATTGACTGGTACTGTATAACTCAGGTCAAGGGCATCACTGCCATCTGTGTTAGTGTATCTGGCGTCAAAGCTATCACCAATACCAAATAAATTTCCCTCGTTGAAATCAACTCCTCGACGAAAACTACCAACACTGGGAGTTCGAGCATTATCAGCAAAAAAGTCTGCTTTGAAGGAGTTTGCCTCTTTGACCTTAACGACCAAGATACTCTGTTCTGGACGTGAGCCAGCAGACAATTCAACGGAAAGATTTTGGATTAACGGGTTAATTTGTAATAGTTGCAGTGCTTCTAGTAGGCGGTATCGATTCAAAGGTTGAGAAGTGCCAAGTGCTATCCGACTGCGGATATAATCTCGGTTCAGCCGCCGAGTCCCTGTCACCCTAATCTCTTCGATTCCCCCTTCAACAATCTGAACTTTGACAACTGCGTTCTGAGTAGAGAAGACTTGATCCGCAGCGATGAAAGCACCAGAGTTAATGTACCCAGCATCTGTATAAAGCTTTGTGATAGCAGCTTCAGCTTGCAGCAGTTCAGCAAAGGTAATTGGTTTGTTGGTGTATGGGTCAGTTACCTCCCTTAACTTTTTGTTGCTAAATACCTTGTGGGTATTCCCTTCAAACTCAAACCTTTTAACAGTAATAGTTCCAGGAATATTCGGGCGCTGTGGAGGCAAGGAAGGTGTTGGCGGAGTTATATTAAGAGGTGGTTCTGGTGATGGTTCTTTTGGGATTGGCTGTGGTAATGGTAGTGGTTGTATTGGCGTGATGGGTCTCGGAACTTGAGACAGAATGATAGGTGATGCTGTAATCTTAGGAGTAGGGGTCGGAATCAATAATTCCTTTTCAGGAGGTAAATCCTTGAAACTGAGCCGCTCATTCAGCATGCTTTCAGCGGAGGCTTTATAAGCGATAGAGATGATGAACACTTGCAGAGTCAATGAAACAGCTAGGTTAAGATTTAAACACCTAGGTCGCCTGCCCTTATTCATGGTAATATGCATTCCTCACTAAAATTTTTTGGCAAAGGGCGATCGCCATATTGCTGGGTTGCAGCTAATTAAAGTTAATTAATTTAACCTGAAGTTAGATTTACCACATCTTTGCTCAAGTGAGATCTACAATGATAATAAAATTTAACTTAACTCCGTATGAAAAAAAACTCACAAAGTTGATTTACTCTAGGACTTACCCACTTTACAAATTGACTATCATGTGAATAGTAAGTGAAAAGTCAATCCCAATGAAATCAAGTTTCACCGCCAAGCATGACAATGTCTTGCACCCCCCACTCCCCACTCCCTATTTTCAAACCTCTGCCTTGTAACGAGGGATAATAAACATTTCGGATTCCGATATCTTCTAAGAAGTTAGAACACTTATCATGAAAGCTAAATTTTGTCTAGCTTAGTAACGGATTACTTAAACATTAGACACTAAGTTATATAAAGATGACGAACCAGCCGGAAGCATTACTAGGTGGGCGCTATAGAATTCTCAGAGAATTAGCACGGGGTGGCTTTGGTGTAACCTATCTTGCTGAAGACACTCGCTCATCCAACCTCCTTTGCGTGATCAAGAAACTAGATCCTCTGAGTGCTGATATTGAAACAGCAAAAAATTTGTTTATCAGAGAAGTCCATATTCTGTACTTTTTGCAACAAAATCAACAAATCCCTAAATATTTTAATTACTTTGAAGAAGGCAACAACTATTATTTAGTTCAAGAATACATTAGAGGTCAATCTTTAGATAGACTACTTGATCACCTGTGGGAAAAAATCAGGGTGATTTATTTTTTACAAGAGATCCTGTTAATTCTAAGATATCTCCATCAAATAAACGTTATTCATCGTGATATTAAACCGTCCAATGTGATGTTGAGAGAGGAAGACGGAAAATTTGTCTTAATTGACTTTGGATCGGTAAAACAATTAGACACACGATATTCATCTTCTTCTCAATATAACCAGCATCATTTACCTCCTCAGACCATGATTGGAACTCCAGGATATGCTTCTGCAGAACAAATGGCAGGGAGACCGGGCTTTAACAGTGATATTTATGGCTTAGGTATTACAGCAATCCAACTTTTAACAGGAATACACCCAAAAACGTTAAAACGGGATGAACAAGATAGTGTTATTTTACCTCCAGAGGTGAATGCTGATAAACCGTTAACTGCCATTTTGACAAAAATGGTTTACACCGGCACTGAACGTCGCTACCAATCTGTAGACGAAGTGCTGAAAGATTTGAATGAAATGATTAATCTAAAGGGGAAAAACCAAACAAAAATTGAATTTCAGAATCAGACACAAGCGCCTCCAAGAAGCCTGTTAAGGCTTTGGCACATACCAGCATTATTGACAGCACTAGGTGCTATCTTAATCGTTATAGAGTTTATTCATCCATTTATCCGACCTTTTTATTATGTGTCTCAAGGGAATCATTTACTAGATATACGTCAACCAGAAAAAGCTCTAGAAGAATTTCAAAACCTGATAGATATTGAACCCAACTCACCCGAGGCTTGGAAAGGAAGAGGCAATGCTTTATTTAGCATAGGACGTGAGTTAGGAGCCTTAGAATCTTATAATCAGGCGCTGTTAGTTCAACCTAACGATATAAAAACTTTAAATAATAAAGGTAAGGCACTTTATAAATTACGTAGATATCAAGAAGCTTTGGAAACTCATGAAAAGGCACTAGAATTGAACCCCAATAGTCCTGAAGCTTGGAGTGGTAAAGGTTTAGCTCATTTAGGATTGCGACAGTTTAAAGAAGCATCAGAGTCCTTTGAAAAACTAAAGCAAGTCAGCAGACCTGATGAGCCTGGAATGTGGTATGAAATAGGTATAGCTAGGGAGGAGTTAGAAGGGCCACAAGCTGCCAAGACATACTATGAAGAGGCGCTCTCCGTTTATGACAATTTTCTGAATAAAACGTCAAAAGACCCAATTGCTTGGAGTGACCGAGGCAATGTCTTACTAAAATTGAATCGTCAAGAAGATGCACTGGCTTCTTATGAAAAGGCACTTCAAATAGACAGTAACTTCTATGAAGCTTTGCTTGGGAAAGGCAATACACTCAGTAATCTAGGAAAACGTCAAGAAGCGCTTTTAGCTTTTAATCAAGCTAGTAAAGTCCGTCCTGAAGATTACCACGTTTGGTATAACCGAGGAAATTTACTGGAAAAAGACTTTCAAGACCCCGAAGGAGCCTTAAAATCCTTTGACAAAGCAACTAAACTAAGAGATGACTTTGATCCTGCTTGGCTGAGCAAAGGAACAGCACTGTCAGAGCTAAAACGCTACGATGAAGCACTAGCTGCTTTTAACAAAGCCAAAGACCTTAACCCAAAAGACCCCTATATTTGGGCTAACAGAGGGTCTGCTTTCCAGGAACTAGGAAAAAATCAACAAGCCTGCGATTCTTATAAGAAAGCGATTGAACTTGGAATGTCCTCTCAAGATTTAGAAACCGCCAAAGTTTGTGGAAAATAGGGACTGGGGACTCGAAGTTTGCCCTATGGATAAAGACCCCGGTCAGTAAGCGCCTGTCCCACACGACCGACACCCAGTGTGTAAGCTGCTAACCGGAGAGGAATTTGTCGCACCTTCGACTGTTGGATCACCTGACGATAAGCTTGCACCATCAATTTTTCCATTTCCCGATTCACCCGTTCCTCATCCCAAAATACATAAGAAAGACCTTGTACCCACTCCAAATAACTCACCACCACACCGCCAGCATTCGCTAAGATGTCTGGTAGCACCGTTACGCCCCGCGCCTCTAACGCTTGATTTGCTTCAAGAGTCACTGGACCATTAGCCCCCTCAGCAATAATCTGCGCTTGTACCTGACTCACATTCTCCTCAGTGATTTGGTTTTCTAACGCTGCTGGAATGAGGACATCACAAGGCAAAGTCAGCAACTGATCATGACTAATTGATGTTGCTTGCGGGAAACCAACAATACTCTTATGGTTCTCTGCCGCATAAGCTTTTAATGCTGGGATATCTAAACCCACTTCTGAAAAGACCCCCCCAGTGCCTGTTGAAATCGCTATAACCTTTGCTCCTGCTTGATGTAGCAATAAAGCAGCAGCACTTCCTACATTCCCGAAACCCTGGATTACCACTCGCGTCCCTACCAGCGACTTACCCATATCTGCCAGTGCCTCACGCACAACAATCATCACACCGCGTCCGGTTGCCATTTCCCGTCCCAACGAACCACCAATGGAAAGCGGCTTACCAGTCACAACCCCAGGTACAGCATGACCAACATTCACTGAGTAGGTATCCATGATCCAAGCCATCTCACGGGCAGAAGTCCCCATATCTGGTGCTGGAATATCCACAGACGGACCAATATCTTTAATCAACTCACTGGTATAGCGACGGGTAATCCGTTCAAGTTCACCAACGCTGTAACGTTTAGGATCGATCGCAATCCCGCCCTTTGCACCACCGTAGGGAATACCGACCAACGCACATTTCCAAGTCATTAGCATTGCAAGCGCTGACACCTCCTGCAATGTCACAGCCGGATGGTAACGAATCCCACCCTTGTAGGGACCCAAGATATCGCAGTGCTGCACTCGATGTCCCGCTAGAACCTGCACTTCACCACTATCCCGTTTCACCGGAATGGAAACTGTAACGACCTTACGTGGGTTGCTGAGGACTTCCAAAATACCTTGATCAAGCTTTAATTCACGAGCCGCTTCCTCTAAGTAGCTACAGGCTTGATCAAATGGGCAAATGTGCGCGGGGGAAGGACTTTCTCGCGGCATCAAGGAAGTTGAAATCATAGAATATACTCCTATCTCGGTATCTTTGCGAACCTGATTGATAGACCTAGCGTAGCCTTGTTTCTGGAAAAAATAGATAAATTGTATATTTCGTTACAGAATTAGTCCCGTTCGCCAAGAATTCGTAATACCTTAAAAAAATTTACGCGAACCTAGAGTTGTTTCGCTTGCTCCACCCATCTAATGACTTGATGACCAATGTCAGTGCCGTTGAGTCTGTCTATTTCGCGAACTCCGGTAGGACTGGTGACGTTGACTTCAGTCAGGAAGCCACCAATAACATCAATGCCGACAAAAATTAAGCCGTCTTGGCGTAAAGTTTCGGCAAGTTGGGCACAAATTTCTAGTTCTCTGGGGATGATTTCAGTTTGTGCCACTGTTCCACCAGCCGCCATGTTATTGCGAAATTCACCTTGGGCAGAAAGACGGTTAATGGCACCAATTGGTTCGCCGTTGAGTAGAATAATCCGCTTATCTCCTTCCTTTGCTTGTGGTAAGAAGGTTTGCAGCATTACAGGAACTTTACCTTGGAGGGTACTAAGTTCGATGATTGAGTTGATGTTGCGATCGCCTGGTTCTAAGAATAAAATTCCTTCTCCCGCTTTGTTTCCCAACGGTTTAAGAACCGCTGCGCCTTGAGCTTCAACAAATTGCCTGATCAACTGCTTATCAGCAGTGACAATAGTTTCTGGAATCGCCTTGGTAAATTGGAGGGCGTACATTTTTTCGTTTGCCGTTCGGATGCCGCTAGGACTATTAATTACCAAAGTTTTATTTTTGTCTATATAGTCCAGAATATAGGTGGCAAAAAGGTAAGGAACTGTTACTGGTGGATCTGTCCGCATGAATACAGCATCCATTGTTTCCAGACAAAGGGCAGTGCGATCCCTCAACTTGTACCAAGGATTCGCTGCTAAATAGCGTCCCTCCACCAACTGCACTGGTACAAGTTCCACCCGTTCTACGACCGCCCAAGCTTTACCCTCTGCGACACTTAGCAAGTTTGCTTGCGTCACCCAAATTTCATGTCCTAGAATTTGGGCTGCTTCTAGCAAAGCAATACTTGTATCATGACAGGGGTCAAGCTGATGGATGGGATCAATGATAAAAACAAGTTTCACGCGTTCTGCCTCATTTGCTAGGAAATTCCTAGTAAATTATGAATGATAATGAAGGCATTGAGCCTATAGCCTTGTAAAGTTATGCATTTCGAGTGGCATAAGGATTCTGTCTCACCACTACTTCCATATCCCTACCCGATTTTATTTCCACCAACAACCAACCTTCCCTACCCAACCTTTACCTATGCTTGCAATGTTGCTGGCTGAGTTTGATCAGCAGTAGGTAGCCAGTTGAGGAATAGCAATGGTGTAAGCTTGATGATATTCATCATAATGACTAACAGCCAGAGGGCGTCAAAGTTGGTTTCGGTAATTCCTAGCCAATAAGTCAGTATTGCCCCCATTTCGTGGGAAAGTAGTCCTGCTAAGTTTCTTATGGACATCAAGAGGGCAAAGAATGTCGCTTCCACTCCAAGGGGACACAGCCTAGCCGCTAAAACCAACACAGGCATGTATGCAATTTTCCCCATTGCTGTAAGAATGAGACTATCACTCAGACTAAACCAGTGGTCATCTATACCCAGAGTCCGGTTTGTATGAGTTACTAGCAGTAACATTGTCATTCCTAACGCTACTGAGATAACATTACTCCAACCAAACATGACTCGAAAGGGGACATTTTTGAGAAAACGTTGGAAAATCCAAATACCAACTAGGGAAGCGAAACTCGTTACCAAATTCACCCGTCCGAGAAATTCTGGTTGAAAGTGCAGTTCGTTCGTGGAGAAGAAGAAAAAGGCTGAGTCAGCACTTGGCATAGCTTGCCAGATGAAGAGAAAAGCTGTCGGTAGCCACACTGCTTTTTGGGTAATAGCTTTGCGTAGTTGTTCTAGTTGATGTTTGAGTGTTGAGTGATTGCTGTGATTATTCTCTTCCACAGCTTGACTCACAGGTGATTCAGCAATTAACCAAGCCACTGCTGAAACAATGAGAGGGAATAAGGCCGTAATTCCAAATACACTACGGATAGTGAAGTACTGTAGAAGCAGACCACTGAAGTAAGCAGTTATTATGCTTCCTAGGGCTATAGCAGACCAGCTCAGGGATTGAAGGGAACCTGCTTGAGCTTGAGATTCTCCTCTTGCACGTTCAACAATGATCGAGTCAACGATCACATCACTGACAGCGACAGACACGGAACTCAGTGTAATTGCCACTATAGCAGTCATCGTTGTATGAACGACTGTTGCGAGACTCAACCAGGAAATCGCCCCCAGTATCCCAGATAAAACTAAGTACGGACGTCTTCGGTAGCCAAGTATAGGCAAGCTATCGGAGAGCAAGCCAAACAGCGGTTTAACTGTCCATGGTAGCAGAGTAATGCCCAAGAGCGCTGAAACCTGAGCCGGATTTAGCCCGAGTTCATCTTTGAGGAAAAAGCTAACAGCTAAACGCGCTAACCCCAAAATGCCTTCGACAAAGTAGACAGTAAGAATTGCGAGTAAGTCGCTAGTAGGTTCGTTACCGAAAAAGAATTTTTCTTTTACTGAGTCTTTGACCTTGGACAAGCCAGAGGAGGAAATCAGCATTGGTAAACAATTTTTAAGTTTTCTTCACTTTCATATCATATCAATATTTCTGCCCCCCCGCTCCCCTCAACGCTATCACCGCATTCTGCCCCCCAAAGCCAAAACTGAAGCATAGTACATTCTTAATTTCGCTATAACGCGCCGTTCTTACCAGATTTAAATCAAATTCTGGGTTTTTTAGTCCAACAGAAGGCGGTAATATTTGATGCTTCAATGCCATGAGAGAAAAAGCTACACCTAAGGCTCCCGATCCTCCAAGTGTGTGACCTGTCGCTCCTTTTGTAGAACTGACTGCTACATTATGAGAAAACAAACGCTGTATAATTAGTCTCTCCATACTGTCATTAAGTTGCGTTGCTGTTCCATGAGCATGGATATAATCAATATCCTCTGGTGTCAAGTGGCTGCGTTCCAAACATTGCTTAACGGCGGCGATCGCACTCCTTCCCCCTGGTTCCGGCGAATTGGGATGATAGGCATCTGCTGTCAAACCAAAACCAAGAATTTGACCATATACCCTTGCTTGACGCTGCTTCGCCAACTCTGCTGATTCTAAGACAAATACTGCGGCTCCTTCTCCCAACACCAAGCCTTCCCGTTGTAAATCAAAGGGATAAGCCCCTGTTTTTGCCAAAACTCCCATTTGCTGAAACCCTGCCAGAGTCAGCGGTGTAATTGGTGCTTCCACTGCACCAGCGATCACCCGTTCACATTGCCCTGTTTGCACTAAATAAGCTGCTTGGGCAATAGCCCAAATGCCCGTAGCACAAGCAGCCATAGGTGCCAAAACTACCCCAGATGCACCAATTTGTCGGGCAGCGGCGATCGCATTCATATGTGGCAAAGTTTCTAACCAAGGAATAGGAGAGTGGGGGGAGTGTGGGGAGTGTGGGGAGAGGGGAGAGGAGAAATCTGCCCCTACTTCCATTTGGCATACCATCTGCTCCCACATACCCTGATCACTGCGACTTGATCCAATCACGACTCCACAAGTGGGCATCGGTGGAACTAACTCAGCATCTTTTAAAACAGAAGCAATAACCAGTTCAGTTAGCATCCTGACTCGTGCTGGTTTTTTGCCAATTAATCCCAGAGGACGTTGTTCTAGTTCTGGAAATGGTTGAAGCAATTTGATTCCAGATTTACCCGCGATCAAATTCCAAAAGCTATCCTCAAGGTTTTCACCTAAGGCAGAGACTAAACCAATACCAGTGATAACAACCTGATGCAATTTTTTGGTGAAAGTTAGGAGTCAGGGTTATTTTCCGCCGTTTTTCAGGTGTTCTGCGCCATCGGTGACTTTAGCAGATTCAATGCGATCGCCTTGCTGAATCTTGTTAACTACGTCCATACCTTGGGTAACGTTACCAAATACAGCGTAGTCACCATCCAAGAAACCCAGATCTGCTAGGGCAAAGTAAAACTGGGAACTTGCAGAGTCAGGCATTTGCGATCGTGCCATTGCCACTGCACCCAACTTATGCTGCAATACGGGTGGCTTAGTCACACCAGCTGACTTTAATGTTTTACCGTAAACTGGCGCATCTGCACCTTGCGGTTTAATCTCCAATGGGATGTAGCGAGCCTTTCCAGTGTTTGGATCGATAAAACTACCCATTCCCAACCTATCGACTGGAATTTTCGGGTCTTTGCTTTCGGGGTCGCCTCCTTGAACCACAAACGGGGTGGGTTGGCGCACAACTCGATGAAAAGCTAAGCCGTTGTAAACACCCCGCTGGACTAAATCGACGAAATTGCCAGCCGTAATTGGCGCATCAGCACCATCTACTTCGATAGTAATGGGTGAACCTTTTACGGTCATCACCACAGTTGCCTTGCCTTCGAGTCGTGGTAAATCGTTCATTCCAGGAATATTCTCACTTGTACTATCCGACACAGATACTGCCTCTGTGTTTGCCGCTGTGTTGTTCTCAGCAGTTGTCTTGGTGCTAGCCTCAGTAGTTGAAGAGGTTGGGGAAGAGTTAGAAGTAACCTGCTGTGTAGAACAGCTCCCCAAAATCAACGTACCGACAATCAAAAGAGCAAATAAGAGTTGTGAAAATTTTAACCGCATTGCCAGTTAAAGAATTAACCAAAAGCCTCCTAATTTTCTCACAAGATTTTGGATTCAGCCCTAATCCAAAATCCAAAATTCCTTCACAGGGCGTCCTTGTTTGAATCCCACGTTTTTAAGCGTGGGTTCCGCAAGCATTGCTGCCCTCTGCCTCCTGCCTCCTCAAAGTCCTTCCAGTGGCACTCCCAAAAAGCGAGCTAACTCAGCACCTTGAATTTCCAACTCTTTTAAGGATAAGGGTTGACCTACCCGTGTTAAGGGAATGTCTCGACGACCCTTAGCTCGCAGGTAAAGGGCACGACGGGGATTTAGACCCTCTTTGATATTCACTCTGACAGATTGTACGTCTTCTGTGGGAAAGTCAATTTCTATACGACGGTTTTTACCAGGAAATCCCCAACGGAAGATTTTGACAACGCCACTTTCCCGGTTAAAATCGTTGTATCCACCACCTACGTCCCATAAAATCACAAGCCACAGGTACAAGGCTAGAAGCAAGCCAGCACTCCCATATAACCCCATAACCAAACCTTGAGGAACGAATATTAGTTGCGTTGGGTTACTAAATGGGAGTAAATTAATTTTCAGGTAACTGGAAATACCAGAGAGCAAGAAGCCGGTTGCTCCGAGGGAAACGATAGTTCCCCACAAGTAGTTGCTGAATCGGCGAGAACCGAGAATTTCCTGATGCAGAACATTTGAAGCGAATTTATCGCTCCCAGGCGACTCGCCTTTGTTAATGGTTGTTGATGACGTCATTCTTGGCTCATTAAGATACTCGCGATATTTCTAGTTTCCCATTGGAGTGGGGTGTATTGCAAGCGAGAATTCAGGAGTCAGAATCCAGAATCCAGCTTAAGTATTCTAACTCCTGACTCCTGCCTCCTGCCTCCTGCCTCCTGCCTCCTGACTCCTGACTCCTGACTCCTGACTCCTAACTCCTGCCTCCTGCCTCCTGCCTCCTTAAAGATTTCTGAGAAAAGTTGTGTCAGATTGTTAAAATTCTGATATTAATATGTAATAGGTTAATGTGGATTGGGCACAAAATCCTACTGATGTCAGGCAGTCTGAAACAGATTCAACCCCATGCTTCTATTTTAGGTGTGGAGTTGCGGAACCGAGGACTTGACCTGATCGAATATAAACGTTGAATTCCTGAAAAACGTAGCAATTTTAGTAAAAAAGAGGATTTTAGTCCAATGACTATTGCAGTTGGACGCGCCCCCAGTAGCAGAGGGTGGTTTGATACCCTCGATGACTGGTTGAAGCGCGATCGCTTTGTATTCGTTGGTTGGTCAGGGATATTACTTTTTCCCTGTGCTTTCCTCGCCTTGGGTGGTTGGTTAACTGGTACGACCTTCGTCACAAGTTGGTACACCCACGGCTTAGCCTCCTCCTACCTAGAAGGCTGCAACTTCTTGACAGTAGCAGTATCCACTCCCGCCAACAGCATGGGACACTCTCTATTGCTGTTATGGGGACCGGAGGCACAAGGAGACTTGACTCGTTGGTTTCAAATCGGTGGCTTGTGGCCATTTGTTGCCTTGCATGGAGCATTTGCCCTCATTGGCTTCATGCTCAGACAGTTTGAAATCTCGCGGTTGGTGGGAATTCGTCCCTACAACGCGATCGCATTCTCCGCACCCATCGCGGTGTTTGTCAGCGTGTTCTTGATGTAC
>CAIVAU010000224.1 GCA_903903925.1 uncultured cyanobacterium | reverse complement strand
GCTTCTTCAAATTCTCGCAAATTTTGCGCTACCATTCCCAACTGGTGGTATGTACTCGCACAGGAATAGCGATAGCCAAATTCTATGTTGATTTCCAAAGCTAGTTGATAATTGCGCCTTGCTTCTTCAAATTCTCGCAGGTCTTGCGCTACTCTTCCCAACTGGTGGTATGTACTCGCACAGGAATAGCGATCGCCAAATTCTATGTAGATTTCCAACGCTAGTTGATAATTGCGCCTTGCTTCTTCAAATTCCCGCAAGTCTTGCGCTACCATTCCCAACTGGTGGTATGTACTCGCACAGGAATAGCGATCGCCAAATTCGATTGTGATTTCCAAAGCTAGTTGATAATTGCGTCTTGCTTCTTCAAATTCTCGCAAATTTTGCGCTACTCTTCCCAACTGGTGGTATGTACTCGCACTGGAATAGCGATCGCCTATCTGTTGTTCAATCTCTAAACACTTGTGATAGAGAGTTTTTGCCTGTTGAAATTGTCTCAATCCTAAGTAAGCATTTCCCAGTTTGTACAAAGAAGAAATTTCACCTCGGTGATTTTTAAGTTTTTGGGAAATGCTTAAAGATTCTTGATAAAAAGTAATTGCTTGGTCAAATTGCCTTTCTTGATTATAAGAATCTCCTAATGTCTTGAGCACCTCAGCTTTGAATAATAAATTGTGATGATTATTAGCTATTCTTTCAGCTTCTTCTAAATATTCTCTAGCTTTTATAGAATTCCTTAGACTTAGATAAGCAACTCCTAGTTGATGTAAAATGTTACTATAGTGGCTGAGATTGTCTCCTGTCGTCTGATGTCCTGTAGGGCAATATTCCATTAACAGACGATGTAATAAATCAATGCGCTCTTGCTTTTCTGGTGGTTGCAATCTGTCTATTATTTTTTCAGATTTAAAAGTTTTATCTATGGCATATTCTTTTGTTACTTCAGGAGTATGAAACCGGAAAACACCTGACCTCCAAGCCCAAAAATCAGGAGCAAATTTTGCTAGACGGCTGATTGCATAGTCTGGCAAAATAAACAAAATTGGATGGGGGACAGTCCTTTTATAAGAATCTCTAACAAAGTTGAGGTCTTGTAAAACCGGAGGATAGTCGCCAAAAACACCAATAGACTTTTCTAGACCTCGGACAATTAATACTAATTTTTTGTTTGTTTCAATTTGGATTGTCGGTAATATTTTGATAATTTCATCTCGTAAGAAGCGTAAATCTGCCTCAAAGAAATCAAGGGTGAAAAACTGAATATCCCGACATGCAGGATTGATTTTCAGCGACTCTATCAATATTAATGTATCTGAAGGAAAATTAATTTCAATAAAACCAATAGTAAACTTTTCGGCAAAATCGATAAAAGTTAGTAATTCTGCAAATACCTCTTTATTGATTGCCATGAAATAGCTGATATCTGAGCTAAGATTGTTCTGCAAGAGCGGATTCAAGGGCTTTTTTGAAGGATTCATTTTGCTTCACTACTGGATTCGGGTAATTCCATCTTTTATCGCCGTTGTATTCTAGAACTGAGGTATTAAACAACATCAACTGACCGATATCATCCTTGCTAACATTCTTAGTCAAGCAAACTCTGGCTAAATATATATAGTGTTCTTCTGGAATAAACCGTTCAAAGCCAAACTGCTGTTGATTAACTGCATAAGTAATATCTTCAGCAGTAATTTTAGGATGATTACGAGTGCTGGAAGTTTGGCAAGCAGTCCGCATCATTTGCATTAACTGGCGTACATGACCCCCACTAGCTTTTGCCAAATCAAGTAACTGCTGGCGAGATTCAAATACTGCGTCAATATCCACCCGACGTTCAATTAGACTGGCGACTGCATCTAGCCCTGCTTGGTTATAGTTTAAATGGCAGCGATCTCGTTCATATTCATAAATATTTACCATTGGCACAATATGAGGATTACCATCAAACTGGTTGAGCGGATTTTTAGGTGAACAAAGAACAGAAATTGGTACTGTGTAAATAATTGTACAATTCAGTTCTTGTAACTGAGATGCATAGTCAAAAAATAAATGCTCTGCAACTGCAGGAGGAACACGGTCTAGATTATCAAAAATAATTAGTAAACCCTTATATAGAGGAAACTTACTTCTTAGTTTAACGTATGCATCAGCCAATAAAAGGTTAATATCTGCTTTCAGGCGTGACAGGTCTTTTTCTAAAGTTTGGCGAATTGTGGTTTTTTGCTTGTTAGAACCTTTGATTTGTGCTAGTAATTTAACCATTAATTTAGCTATAAATGGAGCTTCTGGTTTTAGGGTTGTTTCTCCCTCGATACTGATAGAGTTTTCGACAGTTTGCTCTGTCTCTTTTGTAATGTCTTTAAACCAAGATTCAAAGTTTTTCAAGAGTGAAGCATCAAATGTTAAACCTAATTTACGTAGCTCAAACTCTACTTGTTTGATCACAATTAAATATAAATCTGTGTAACGAACATCATTAATATCTGTTTCTTCATTGACTTCTAAATAAATTACGTGATAATCTTTTTGCCACACATTTTGGATTCTTTTTAACTCTGTACTTTTGCCACAACCTCGATGTCCAGTCAATAAAATTGTAGTGAATTGTGCTGCTTCTTGAAAGTCTAGAATAGTACTAACACTTTCAATTGCTGATGTTTTGCGTACTGTCGATAAGTCAACATAGTAACGCTCTATGTCTTCACCTTCTAACGGCTCGACATTACAAACCTGAAACGCAGATTTTAGCGTATTAGCACGCGAAAAATTACACTTAGTCATTGAATTGTTAGTTGTCAGTGGTTAGTGGTTAGTTGTTTGAGGAGAAACCAATCATATCATGTTCAGTTAAGGACTTGTAAAAAGTTTGTAGTTGTGCTAACACCCTACCACTTCTCTGACATAAAAAATCTGCACAGAGTAACAGTTACCAACCCCTAACAACTAACAACTAACAGTTCTTAATTATCAGGAATCAGCCGACCACAAGGATAGGTTGCGACATCATGGGAAGCAGTCTCAGCAACAGCAGATGGAACTTGATCTGATGGCTGGGTTTTAGCTTTTAGATAGTCTGTTTGCAGTTTTTCAAACATCTGTTCTCGTTTGTCATACAACCGCTTCAAGGAACGTGGTGGGCACTGGTTCATGACGTAAGCTGTTACTAGAGGCAGTGCAATCGTGCTATCTGTATAACAAACAATTGTGCTTGGTAACTCATCTGGGTCTATTTTCCCCCAACTCACGGCTTCGCTGGGTGTTGCACCAGATAAGCCTCCGGTATCTGGACGGGCATCGGTAAACTGGACAAAGAAATCATGTCCCCGTTCTTCTAGTCCTAGGACTTCATGAATTTGCGGTTGGGTTTGTAGTAAAAAGTTTTTGGGGCTACCACCACCGATAATGACAGCTGCGCTTTTGCCTTCTCTTTCACGGGCATAATAGGCGATCGCCGCTGTCTCATTCACGTCAATTGACGGATCTAAGATCAATTTAGAACCTTCTAATGATAAAGCAGCAACGTTCATCCCAATAGAACTATCTCCTGGGGAAGAAGTGTAAATTGGAACACCATACTCGTATGCTGTAGCTAGCAAGCAGGAATGTTTAACGCCCAATTGCTTTTCTACCTCCCGCACATATTTTCCCAACAGATAGTGAAACTCAGCCGTTCCCATTCGCTTCTGGAATGGTTCTGCTTGGAGAATCTTGCGGATAAAAGCATCTGTTTCCAATAGCACATCATAGCCAAAGATGATGTCATAAATACGGATAGTGCTTTGCTGACGCAGCTTCACATCATCCAAAAAGGGATTGCCTGCAAACAGTTCAAAACCTAAACCGTAGTGCATATCATGGTAAAGATTAGCACCAGTGCTAATAATCCAGTCAATAAAGCCATTGCGAATTAGGGGTGCAAGTACAGACACCCCTAATCCGGCTGGTGTCATCGCACCGGAAAGGCTAACTCCCACTGTCACTCCTTCCTGTAGCACATCCTGACTCAGCAGATGGCAGATCTCTCGTAACCGTGCGGAGTTGTAGGCGGTGAAGTAATGATCAATTAAATCAACCACCCCAATATCGGTTGGCATTGGTGCAGGTGAGATTTTTTTGCCTAGTTGTTTTGACATTTTTGGTCGTTACAATAAACATGCTGGATACTATGCTATCCAGGTTTCGGCAAATTCTTTGCTTACTCTTTATTTCACCTTACGGTACTAGTACAACGCGGCGGAAATAAAGCAACCATTTCAAACAGGCAAAAGCCTTGATACATATTACTTTTGACTTTCGCGAAGCAGTACTAGGTGCTTTTTACAGTCCAAATACGTCCATAGTTGCTGGGGATAGTCAACCAGTACTCCACATAACTTGGAACACCTACCAAGTTGTTTTGTCCGTGAAGTTCTTCATGATAATCTCCGCTGATGGGAAACCAGAATGGCACTTCCTGGTCTGAGTCACTAAAATTGAGTGCTACCAAGCTGAAGCTATTGCCATATTGGCGAGAGAAAAGCAAAACGTTTTTAGATTGGTAACGGTCATACTCATTGTAAAAGAAATAGTTGCCATCCCGGAACTGAGTTTGCTCCCGGCGCAGTTTAATCAGCTTCCGTACTAAAGAAATCGTGCTTTTGCCTATGGGGTCATAGAAATAATCCCAGCGAACTGGCCTAAACACCATCACTCGCCCAAAACCTTGGTCTGGGATATAGTAGTTTTCCCCAAACTCTTGACCTTGCCAAACCATGGGAATACCAAGGGCTGTAAGTATCCCGATCAAATATGGCTGCACTTTATACCATAGGTCGCGATTTCCCTCTTGCAATAAGACATCATCGCGAGAAATAGTGCCGAAGTTGCAGACAAAGCGTGAGTGGTCATGATTCTCAATATATTGCAATGCGGTTTTCGCGACTTTGTCACCGTTAGTTGTCACCTCTAGCGGATAACCAAAAAGACCTAACTGAAAGCCGAAAGCAGTCAATTTGTCTTGCTCTCCATGAGCGATGCTTTCGGCTGCACTCAACGTCTCGTTTTGCCATGTGCAGTTACTATAAGTTTGCTGAAGAATCTCTTTTGGTCCCTCCAATTGTTCAGCACACTGGATGAGGTTGATAGTATCGTTGTGAAAAAATCTCTGCCAGTGACCACTAGCATCTTTCTTTTCTTTGACCGTTTGGTATGTATGATAAGTTAAGTTAGCGTAGCCGTTTCCCGTAGATCCATCCCAGTAATTAGGTACGCAGTCATACCGAAAGCCATCAACGTGATAACGATCTAGCCAGTAGTAATTGACTGTAAAGAAAAAATCTTGGGTAAACTGGCGATTATAGTCTGTGCTTTCACCAAAATAATCCTTGGCAAACGGACCCATGACAGGATTCTCACGGTAAGCTAGTTGCCTGTAAACATAAGAGTAAGGAAAACTGTCGCTAGTATGACCATAAACAGAGTCTACAATGATAGCAATATTTTTTTGGTGTGCGGAATCTATCAATTTTTGCAGATCTTTACTTTTGCCAAATCGATCATCTACACCAAAGTACCCAATGGGCAAATAGCCCCAGTCTACGGTCATGGCTACGTGGTCAACCGGCATCAACTCAATACAGTTAATTCCTAGATCTGCTAGATAATCCAGTCGCTCAATTGTTTTTTCGATACCTAGAGCAAACTCGTCGATCATCAATTCGTAAATTATCAAATCTTTCAATGCAGGAGTTTTCCACACATTTTCATTCTCGTTCCAGACATACTCAGAGTATCCCAACGTGATCGAGGATAACTTGCCGATGCCAAACTCTCTGCCAAAAGGGTCGATAATCCAATCTATTTCTGGGTGATTAGGATTTTGTAGACAATAGCGATAAATGTATTTACCGGGCATCCCCCACGCAGATTTTGTGCTTGGTTTTGCTTGGCTTTTGATCTCTACTTTAACTGACCAATAATCACCGTATTCTGGGTCTGTTGAATGTGCCATTTCAAATTCCTGCGGCTGAAAGTCTTGTAGGAATTGATCGTCTTCGTGGATGATTTTGACCCGCAGTTGATTGCCGTCCTTTGCCGAAACCCAAGGTAGAAATAGTCCAAACTCAACAATTCCACTCTCTACTTCTCTAGCTCCAAGTTTATCCAGTGGTAAAAGTTTCATAGAATATAGCGGTTCCCTACTTTTTTGAACTGATGCATTGACAGATAGATTTCAGCAAAATCAACTTATGCACTTAGGGATTTGCAATTAGAAAAATATCCAATGAGTTTAGCTTTCCCAAGGTAAGAAAGCTAACAAAGGGTTGGTATTTTTGAGGATAATCTCGCTGGACACATCTTTATAAAGTAAGTCTTAGAGAGGTTTTTAATTGACTCTAATACACGTCTACTGTAGGGTAGGCAATGCTCACTCTACTTAAATGCGAAAAATTTGATGACAATGGATTCCCAAATACATACAACCGGATCTTTTGAAACCACCAGTGATATAACTGTTGCAGAATCGTCTTCTCTCACTGATGAGCAGTATCGCAAAAAGATGCAGCGACGTAAAGAAGTACAGGATCAGCGAGTTGCTCAAGCATCACCAGAAAAAGGGTTGGTCATTGTTAACACAGGCAATGGTAAGGGAAAAACGACCGCAGCTTTGGGGATGGTTTTACGATCGCTTGGTCATGGGTATAAGGTGGCAATCATCCAATTTATCAAAGGGGCTTGGGAACCTGCTGAAAAACAGGTTTTCAGTCTTTGGCCAGACCAGTTAGAATTTCATGCTATGGGCGAAGGCTTCACCTGGGAAACCCAAGACCGCGATCGCGATATTGAAAAAGCGATCGCCGCTTGGCAAAAAGGATTAGAATATATCCGTAACCCAGACTTCAAGCTGGTGCTGTTGGATGAAATCAATATTGCTATTAAGCTCGGCTACTTACGAGTTGAAGAAGTTTTAGCTGGATTAGAACATAAGCCAGCAGCTAATCATGTGATTCTGACAGGTAGAAGCGCACCCACAGCATTAATCGAACGTGCTGACTTAGTCACAGAAATGACTTTGATTAAGCATCCCTTCCGTGACCAAGGTGTTAAAGCGCAACCAGGGATTGAATACTAAGAGTGCAGAATGGGGAGTTAGAATAAATTCTGACTCCTGATTCCTGACTCCTAACTCCTGACTCCTGACTCCTGATTCCTGACTCCTGACTCCTGACTCCTGACTCCTGACTCCTGACTCCTGACTCCTGACTCCTGACTCCTGACTCCTGACTCCTGACTCCTGACTCCTGACTCCTGATTCCTGACTACTGACTTCTTGATTTACACATTTGTAAAATTTGGCGGTCTTTAGCACTCACGGAATTTAGGTGATAATAGTCTTGCAGTGCTATGGAGTGAGCATAGGTGGTTGGCTCGTCGTCGCTTAGGCGAGGTATTGTATTGTTTGTGGCGACCTGAGTCGGACTTGATTCACCAACATAACCTCTAACCGTCATAGCTAACTCTCCTGATGGGTAGATTGTACCGTTAAAACAACTAAGTTCAGAGCTAGGTATGTACAACGCACCAACTACGTTATTTTGTTGCTTTTCAAATACGATATAGCCCTGCCCTAATTCACCTGGTCGTGGCGATTGACCATAGAGGTAAACACCATTGTGTTGTGGGAAACTTACCTTTGGTGCTACTTTTGCTTGGGCTACGGATGCTTGAGGTTTTGCGACTAATGCTGGAGAACTTCGCTGTAACCAAGTGTAGGTTTGTTGTTGATGACTTGCAACTAGTAAGGTCTTTGAAGCGTGAGATGATTTTGCGATCGCTCTTTTGAGGCGAGCTGCCTTAAGGCTAGATTGTAAGCTTGGTATTCTTTGGAAGTGCTCTGTCTTCAGGCTAGATTGAAAGCCAAGTCTTCTGCGGAGGTGGGCTTTTTTGTGGATAGATCCCGCGTCAAAGGCAGGATTTCTTTGTAACCAAGTGTACGTTTGACTATTAGGTACTGATGCTCTGAGTGTACGTAAGTATTCCATTTGGGTACTTAGTACTGGTTTAGCGCGATAGGCAAAAACGCCACCAAGGATGAGAAGTAAGCCAAGTAGGGGAATTCTCAACTGACGATGGGGAAGTAACTTATTAAAATATTTCACCCAATTTCTCCTGTTAAAAAATTATCTATGTTTTCCACTACTTACTTAGACCTTAACCAACTATTGATGGACAAAGGCTCAGTCGGAGGTTTGATTTATATTGTGAGTTAAAAAGCTCTGAAAACAAATAAATTCTTGATTGAGTTTAAGGGATGTTATTAGACTACCATGACTTGGAGTGTAGGGAGAGGGGGTAGGTAGGAGAGAGGGGGGAGTGTGGGGAGAGGGGGTAGCCTGATAAACAAATCGCCCCCTGAGTTCAGGGGGCGCGTCACTCCATCTGTAGAGACGCGACAGGTTTCGCGTCTTGACTACCTTAGCTAGCAACGTATTCTTTAACATTAGAGCGCCGACGACGCAGGTGAGCAAGGGCTTGATGCTCTAGCTGACGGACACGTTCTCGGCTAAGATTCAACCTTTCACCGACTTTTGCTAAAGACATTTCGTTACCATCCTCTAAACCAAAGCGCAGGGCTAGAACTTCTCGCTGTTGGGGGGTCAGTTCTGCGAGCATGTTGTTCAGGTCTTGGCGCAAGAATTCCTGAGTCATATAATGCTCTGGAGATGGGCCTTCATCTTCTAGCATTTCTTGCAACTCAGTATCTTGATTATCACCAACCTTTACATCCAACGAAACTGGCTGACGCGCCATGTTCAGATACTCGCGGATCTGAGCTGGTTCAATCTCAAGTTCTTTGGCAATTTCGCTGGGTGAGGGCGATCGCCCTAACTGTTGCGCGAGTTCCCGTTGGACTTTTTTGATTTTGTTCAGTTTCTCAGTAATGTGAATTGGTAGGCGGATAGTACGACCTTGTTGAGCGATCGCCCGAGTAATGGCTTGGCGAATCCACCAGTAAGCATAGGTTGAGAACTTATAACCTCGTGTCGGGTCAAATTTCTCTACACCCCTCTCTAATCCTAGAGTTCCTTCTTGGATCAGATCCAAAAACTCCATGTTCCGCTTTTGGTACTTCTTGGCAATAGCTACCACTAAGCGCAAATTCGCTTCTATCATTTTCTGCTTAGCTCGCTTACCTTGCTGCACTGTCTGTTTGAGATCAGTCTCAGATTGACGAACATGGTCAGCCCACTCTTGTAGGGTTGGTTCGCGGTGCAGTTTTTTCGCCAAAGCTTCCTTAGCTTCTACGAGTATCATCATTTGTTGCACCTGCTTCCCATAGACAATCTCTTGTTCACGGGTTAGCAGTGGTACACGACCAATCTCCCGCAGATAGGTTCGTACCATATCAGCTGTGAATTTGGTGTTGGTATTTTCAGTTTGGGCGTTAACAGTAGGCATTGGTGCGTGTCCTCTACTCCGGAAACACAATAAAAATTTAATCACTCTTAGCGGATTGGGAAGGGTAGCAACTACATTACGAAATCTGGAAACTCCCATTTGTACAATTGGTCGATACCGAATCTGTAGAGACGGTGAGTCTCTAGGGTCGGTTCCCCTTCCCTACCTCAACTCTTTTAGGAGAACACTTGCTTACGGGGCTTGCTCCTCCCTGGCAAAATGTCCCTTCTACTACACATCTGTAGGTTGATTGTTTGCAAGAATTCTCTTTTCCTTAGTTGCTGGCGACGGTTACAATATGAAGTCAGTATGAGTTTTACTTGTTTAATCTTACGACAAATTGGGTAGATAGTAAAGTACTTGCGATAAATCTTTCTATTATAATCGATAATAAGTTTGTTTGAATAACATACTGAAATAATTTTTCAACACTCACTTATATATAGTGACTCTAAAACCCCTAGATCAGTCTTCTCCCAATAGCCGGATTACCGAACTGATTAAGTTCTTATCATGGGGGGATGTCACGAATTTTAGAAATCTGGTCAAGAGGGAGCAGGGAGCAGGGAGCAGGGAGCAGGGAGCAGGGAGCAGGGAGCAGGGAGCAGGGAGCAGGGAGCAGGGAGCAGGGAATAGGGAGCAGGGAATAGGAGGAGTTTCTTTCATAACGGGTGGTGCATCCCACAGCCGGCGCTGCTAAGAAACATGGGGAGTGGGGAGTTTTGTTTTTTTGACTTTTGACGAACGCAAGAGCGGTACTAGCTATTTCTGAAGCGCCTGTTGGAATGTCTTGATAGCATCCACGTGATTCACCATATTGATGCAACGTAAGAATAACTCCAGATCGATCCCTTTAACCTCCTCACTACCTGAAATCCGTTGATATTCCACCACCTTTCCCTCTAAGCGCAGGTGATAAACATCTAACACGCCGTCTTCCCAAAACCACACTTCCGGAATCTTCAGTCGCTTATATGCCTCCAGTTTGTTGATCCCGCCACTGGTAAACACCACTTCGATTGCCAGGTCGGGACGCACTCGACCTGGGGCAAGTTTATAAGATTCATCAGCTTCTCGCTTGACAGCACCCGCTTCACTTTCCAGGGTCATAGAACCGGTTGGGGTAAAGTCAAACCCTGCCATTAGCAAGTATTGTTCTAATAAAGCGGAAATTCGCTTCTTAACAGTTTCGTGGGGTTCACCTGGCATTCGTCGAATCTCCAAAACTCCATCCAAAAAAGAAAGCCGATATCCAGGACGGTCTAACAATTGCTCAACTGCTTTGAACTCTCTCCAAGTCAGTCCCTCAAACAGCAGGGGTAATTCCTTTGTGGGTAGTGCGATTGTTGCTGTGGTCATTTGAGTCTCCAGTGTGTTTCCAGATTAGAAATAATCTCTTTTGGAGAGGGATGATTTTATTGTAACTTTTCAAGCTCCACGGGTCGTGCACCACCCACACTGCGGGAAGTCAAAAATAAAAAGTTAAAAATAAAAACACCCCACACCCCAATACCCAATACCCAATGCCCTATACCCTCAGATTTACGTCTGATCAGAATCGGCAATTTCGTCGTTGAAATCTATTGGTAACACCGCCATCAAATTCTCGTTGGGTCGTGGAATGTAATGAGATGAGAGGAACAGTTTATCGCCCTCTTTGTGAGGATGCATTTTCTTAGCCGCTTCCATTCCTGCTTCGACTGCGATTTTAACTGCCGAGACATCACCTCGGACGACGATAGTGACATAAGCCCCACTGACCTTTTCCATTTCCACTAAAGTGACACGGGCAGCTTTACACATCACATCAGCAACTGCAAGTGCTGGAGGTAATCCTCGCACCTCAACCATCCCAACCGCATATCCCATGAGTTAAATCCCCTGCAATGTGTCATATCTAAATTATTGCAGGAAGACTGACGTGTTTTTTAAGTTTCTTAAGTTTCTTAAATTTTTTAGTGCGACGACAAACAGTTATGGTTATTTATTCGTCCAAAAGCCTAAAAACCGAGATCTGCTTTGGCTAGTTCCGCAGCAGCGAACACTTCTGCATCTGGCTTTTCTTCCCATGCCGCATCGCCAATTTCTTCGTAAAAAGCTGTATCGTAAGGACGAGTACGCACCACGACTGGCATCGGAACAGCGTGACCTAATACTAAGGCTTGTTGCTTTGAGTCTAACTTTGCCAACACAGATCGCAAAGCGCCTCCACCAGATACACCGGTGAAAATTGCGTCAATATCTTTTTCATCGTTCAGCAAGGCGGTGATGCGCGTACCAATTTGGGACATAACTTCATTATCTATGCCTGATGGACGTTGATCTACCACCAAGAGTGTGACAAAGTATTTCCGCATTTCACGGGCAATTGTCCCAAAGATAGTACTTTGAACCACTGCTGAGTCGAGGAAGCGGTGTGCTTCCTCAATGGTAATCATGAGTTGCGTTGGGCGATCGCTAGGGTTTTTCGTCTGCAAAAACTTTTCTGCTTTGCTAACATAATGTTGGTGAATTCGGCGGGTAATCATATTCGTCACCAACATATAAGACAGCAGATTCGACTGAGAACCGAATTCGACAACAATATTCTTACCTGCTTCTAGGGAACGCAACATTTGATTCACGTAATTCTGTGGACAAGCTGCCCGCATATACTTTAGACTATCCAACCGTAGGAGTTTGCGTTGCAACGCCGTAATCGAACCTTGGTGTCCCCGCTTCTCCTCGCAGAACAGCTTAATTTCTTCGTTGGTCATATTCAACAACTGGAGAATCCAAGACTTACCAAACTCGGCGTACAGGATGTTTGCATTATCTATGCTAGCTTCCGAGAGTCCTAAATCTCGACTGCATAACTTAATATCTTCTACTTCAATTTGGTCGTAACTGAGATAAAGTTCTTGTGCATTACGCACACCCCGACGGCGTGTAGAGTCAGGATCAAGGGTGTATACTTCAACTTGGTTCGGAAAGAGTTGCTTTAAGCCTTTAACAGTACTAAATTGTTTACCTTCGGAAACGGCTTCCCAGCCATACTCAGAATGCATATCAAAAATCAAATTTACCGCTGCGTTTTTGCGGATTGTTCCCGCTAAAAGTAACCGTGTTAAAAAGGATTTACCTGTCCCTGATTTACCAAAAACACCGTTGCTACGTTCTACAAAGCGGTTCAAATCGATACAGATCGGTACATTCATATCCAATGGTTGACCGATAGAGAAATTTTTTCTTTGTGGGTCGTCTTCCCAACCAAATACTCGGCGAAAGTCGTCTATACTGGCTTCGTAAACTTGACTAAAGTGGCTAGGTATAGTTTTAACTGGCAACAATTCCATCGTCGTGCTAGTTTGCGGCTGAAATGATGCCAAACCGGTCATTGATGGTACAAAGGGATTTACTGATTTGCCGTTGGTCTGAGAATAAGATTCATGATCTTCAGGGGTAAACATCAACATTGGTGCGAGGTTGATCATCCCGTATGTCCCACCTCCAGCTAAAACTTCTCGCAAAAAAGTGTCTTCCCAATTAGGAGGATTAGCCATAATTCGTTGGTTAGCAGTTCCCAGCGTCACGTCTGTTAGCATACAGAAAAAACGCGATCGCACCCCTTGCACAACCAGAAATTTACCAACCCGCATGTCTTCAACAGAGACATCAGGGTGCAATCGTACTTCTAATCCCCCGGTGAGAGAACCTTGTATTACTGAACCTAATGGCTGTCCCAAATTCATTTCATTTGTTATTAATTGTTGGTTAGTTGTTAGTTTTTAGTCATTAGTTTTTAGTTGTTGGTTATTCGTTGTTGGTTGTTAGTTGCTAAAAATTACGAATAACCACCAACTCCTAACTCCTAACTATTAATTACTCTATCTGAATTAAGGTCGGAGCAGTTGGACTTTCTATTGTGGTAGAGTCTATTAATGGTTTGCGAAATTGAGCGTAGAGGCGATCGCGCCAGCTAAAAAATGGTTCGTACATAGGATTATCTGCCAATTCCGGTACTCCTTTACCTCTCAAAGCTACTGGCAAGTCCAAATAGGGCCCGTCAGGAAACTTCAGTAGGATTGATAACCCTGCTACTGCGAAGTCCGCTAAGCTAGGTTCATCTCCCACCAAATACGGACTATCTGCCAACAGTAGTGTTAAGGCTTCCAAATCTTGCTTCAAGTCGGCGATCGCACTGCGCACTACATCTGGAGTATAACCTACGCCAAAACCCAAAAATTGCAGGATTTCGTTGGGTACTCCTTGCACCAGCGTTTTGAGTACATCTGGTGTAGTGGCGGGTAATAGGGATTTACGGTAACTCTGATCTTGACTTATTGCAGAAAATAGTGCTTTCCGACCTTTGATCCCGATTGATTCATCTGCCCATTCTTCCATCATTAAGCATAAACCCCGTTCTTTTGAGTTTTGTGGTATCAATGGACGCTCTGGGTACTGAGAATCTAAATACTTGGCTATTTCTGTAGAATCGACTATATATCTATGACCATCCTTGAGTACTGGTACTTGCCCTTGACCAGTCATGCGGAATAATTCTACTTGTCCAACTCCAGGTGTCACTTCAATTTTGCGGTACTCCAAACCTTTATAGTCAAGGATTAGGCGCACTTTTTCTGAGTATTGAGAGAGTTCAAATTGGTACAATTCCAGCATCTTTCAGTCCCCATCCTTGATTTATTTGTCGCTTTTACAATTGTATCTTCGATAAATATGCTGATACCAATTTTGGATGAAGATCCACAGAATTATCCACCTAAAATCCTTGATAGATCAAGGGATTATATGCAATCTCACATAGAATGCAAAAAAATCTTAGTTCTTGAGTTAGATTTTGTGTGTAGCAAAATGTTATAAGTCTTTATGTAAGGTGTGGACAGGAAAGCAAAATAAAATTTATGAAGCTAAATAATAGCAATTGGCTGACCAGATCAGTCAGTATAATCGGAGTAACGAGCGTTGGTTTCCTAATGGGTTTACCATCTGGAGCAAATGAGGTTTTAAATCCCTACTCCAGTATAGTCACAGAGGCGACCCATAACCGCAGCCAAACCCTTCTGGCAAACACTCAATCTAGTGAACCTGGGTCAGATGCAGTTAAGAAAAATCCCCAGCTACAAACACAGCAGGTAGCACAGCAAAACAGTGGTAGTGGTGGCAGGTTACTAAATCCTAGCCCCAGTATTTTTAACGAACCTCCTTATAATCGCAGTCGTATTGCACCCGGTGAAACCACACCCACTCCAGCAGGAACCGAAAAACCTTTGCCATCTCCATCTTCAGGTAGAGGGGGTAAAGATGTGGTGGCGCTGGTGCAGTCAAACGGTCAATTGAAAAAGCTAGCGCAAGCATTGAAAGCAGCTGGGTTAGTAGAAACCTTGAAAGGCAAAGGTCCTTTCACCCTATTCGCACCCACTGATGCAGCATTTGGGGAATTACCTCAAGATGCTGTGACAGAATTGTTTAAGCCAGAGAATAAAGAAGTGCTGGTCAAGATTTTAACTTATCATGTAGTACCTAGTAAGGTGTTCTCCAGCGATTTGAAGTCTGGTGGAGTAAAAAGTGTTGAAGGTAGTCCGATCAATGTCAAAGTTGATGGGAAAAATGGAGTGATGGTAAACGACGCTAAGGTGACTCAGGCAGATCTCAAAGCTAGTAATGGCGTTGTCCATATCATTGATAAAGTGATTTTGCCTCCTAACTTATAAGTTATTAGCCATTGGAGTTTTTCAGATCAGATACCCGTTCAGATGTTGATTTGGGCGGGGTTTTTTAAATGTTTAGCTGGTATCAAGTTCCGAATTTCTCACTCCCCCCCCTCCCCACACTCCTACTTCCGGGTGTAACGATGCTTGACCCCAACAGGAAAATATTCCGGATCGCCGATTGGCGCTAAAGTCACTTGCGGCATTTGGTAATCTGCGGGAACGTAATTAGCAAATTCGCTGTTGAGTCGCTTAAGTTGGGAGAGTATGGAAGATGCGATAACTTGTCTTTTTTCTTCACTACCTTCTACTAGGGGTGCTAACTCCACAACCACAGATAAAAATCGGTTCTGATCTGCATCTTCCTGCACTTGCAAAACAAACTTACCTGTCACCCATTCTCTAATAACTGATTGCTCTAATCCCACCGTCACATTTTCTGGATAGATATTCGCACCAAAGTAAGAAACTGTAAAATTAGAGCGTCCAAAAACATAGACAAAAGGTAAAGAACGAATTCCTCTAACTAGGGCTGGCACATTTTGTAGAGATGTTATAGTTAGAGTCTCTACATCTTGCGGATGGATTGTACCGCAATAATTTTGCATTTCTGCCACTGGATCAAACCCCCATTCTGCCAAAAACTTCAGCATGGCATCATAACTAATTATCCCCCCGGTATCCAAGATGTTATAACGTATCAAGGGGATGCCATTGTCGCCAGAAAAAAGCAAAGTGCCATCCTTAACTTCAAAAAAGCGACTTAGGGGATCATACTGTACCAGTGTCGGTAAACGAGATTCCCCGAACAAAGCACGCGCTGCATCTGGATGATTTGCCAAAAACCGCCGAATGCAAATACTCAAAGGTGTTTCATTGCCTAAGACACCCGCATCTGCCGTACCATAGAGTGATGCAGAGTCGTAGCAAGCATTTTGTGAACCAACCCTTTCGCCAACTAAACTACGCCATTCCTCGCTGAACACTTCTCCCGCCATGACCAACTTGATCTGATATCTTTGCCATTCAATCCCACGGGCAATACCAGTATCAATCACATCTTTAAGAAATGGTGGGTATCCTAATAGGACAACTTGCTCAAAAGCCGAACCAAGTTCTTGCACAACTCGCAAAATTTCTTCTTTGTTGTTACCAGGAGTAATTAGAGTTATAGGATAACCTTTGCTGGCAACATAGCGACAGCAATTGGTTGTAAACATTCCACCTACCCAAGTTCCTAAAGCAAAACAAATTACAGCCAGTGTGCGTCTAGTATCTGCATAAAAACTGTCATGAAATATCTGCTCAAAGCGGACAGCAATTTGCATTTCATCGGCAAAAAAACGGGGCCAAAATGTGGGTTTTCCCGTAGAACCGGAAGAAGCAGCGATCATGTCACACGTTTCTAACTGACCGTGACGGCACAAGTTAGGGAGAGGATGACACAAGAGGTAATTTTCTTTTGTCAGAAGCGGTAGTGTTTGGAAATCCTCAAAGTTTTCGTATTGAGTTGGGTCTATCGCCTGTTGTGCCAAAAAAGTCTTGTAAGCAGGTACAGTCGCAGCTACTTGGTGAAATAACGCCAAAGCGGCGGCAGAAGTATCAGTGTTTAAATGCCGTTGTAGCAGTGTTTCTAGAGGTGTCGTTAAGAACTCTTCAAATGTCGTAATTGCACGGTGCTGTTTTTCTACCTGCATTGCTAAAACTTTGCCTATTTTTCTCTATTTTCTCGTTTTTGGCAATATAATGGGCACATTTTGAATTTAAAATTCTTCCTTGTCTACCTGTCTTCTCATCCCCCAAGTCTTGCCTCAACCGGGATGTAAAAAACCTACCCTTGTGAGAGGGGAACCCCTCCCTGATGTGAAAAATTTGCGTAAAATGGATTCCTTACGTTGTAGCAACTTATAAAACCCCTGATTCATCCTTCAGCATCATGCAAGTTCATTGCAGTAAACAACACGCAAATAATGATAGTAGCCGCTTTTGCAGTCAGTGTGGTGAGCCATTACCTCTTTGTGCAGGGCAAATTGTAGAGAACCGCTATCGAATTGTACGTCTACTAGGACAGGGCGGTTTTGGACGCACGTATTTAGCTGAGGATCTGAATCAATCCCAGCGAAAGTGTGTGCTGAAGGAATTTGCACCTCAAGTGGAAGCACAGCAGAATTTACAAAAAGCTAAAGAACTGTTTGAGAGAGAAGCGCATATCTTGAAAAAACTTCAGCATCCGCAAATTCCGTGCTTTTACGCCTCGCTGCAAGTCAAGTTAAACAACGCGGATTTTTTCTTTTTAGTGCAAGACTATGTAGAGGGTGACAACTATTTACAGTTGTTGGAAAAAAGTCAAGGGAGGAGTTTTAGCGAGGAGGAAGTGATAGATCTGCTGCAACACATTTTGCCTGTATTGTCTTACATCCATTCCCTAGATGTTGTTCACCGCGATATCTCTCCTGATAATTTGATTTTGCGGTCTTCTGATCATCTACCAGTCTTGATTGACTTTGGCGGTGTGAAGCAATTGCCAGCTATTAAGGGTTTTTGGTTGACTCAACTGGCGGGAAATCGCACTTTGTTGGGGAAAAAGGGGTATGCACCAGAGGAACAGCTTCGACAGGGGAATGTGTTTCCCTGTAGCGATTTGTATTCTTTAGCTGTGACAGTGTTGGTATTGTTGACTGGTAAAGAACCGCAAGACCTCTACGACAGTTATCAGGCGACTTGGCGCTGGGGACAGGAAATCAAAGTCGGCTCTAAACTGGAAGCTGTGTTAAAAAAGATGCTAGCTGATAAACCGAATGATCGCTACCAAAAAGCTGATGAAGTCCTCAAAGATTTACAGTCCTCCTCCCCTATCAAACTCGTAAATTCTCAGATCACCAAGATCAAGACCCTAGTAGTTGCGCCTGGGCGACAACGAGTCAATGCGGTTGCGAGTCAACTTCAAAGTAAAACACAAATCATTGCTCGATCAGCAACTTTACCTGCTTGGCTGCGTTCTTTTGCTTTAAGTCTGATAGGGTCGAGTGTAGTTATTTTGACTTTTGCTGGTACTTGGATGCTAGTCACTGCCGCTCTTCATAGCGTATCTTTTCTGCCTGAACCAAAAATCTCAGCTTCAGGTTCCCCCAGCCCCAGCAAACCATCAAACAATCAGGACACAAGTCGTATCAGCCAAATTTTAAGTCGCCGTCAACAGCTAGAAATTCCCAACGGTTTTTTTAATCTCACAGTTAATGATATTTTTTATACTAAAAATCCATCAGCACGAGGGCGTAGCCTTACAAGTAGCCCCGAAGATACTGCTTTACGGAATGAATGGGTTAGTATTGCTGACGAAGTTTTGAATAAATTAGAACAAGCTAACCTCAGTACAGAAACTCGTCGTAAATTAGGAAGTTATAGTTCTAGAGACTACAATTTTTGGAAACAGCAAGCGCAAGCAGGACGCTTGGGTAAATATACAATCAATCAGCTCTACACAGACACAAATCAAAAATTTGATCAACTGTTTCCTGGTCAACAACATGGAAAACTTAACAAACAGACATTTGCTCAAATTTGGTATGCGATCGGGTTCTCACTGTACACGAAAAACCTGGGTGATTCTCGGCATAACTAAGTAAACAAGCGGAGTATACTCAAAAATTCAGGCTTTTTGTTTCTGTCCGGAATCTAGCTTGTGCATGCTGAATACTATAAAATATAAAAGAACAAACGTACTATTTTGAGGGAGCGGGTGGCGATATGCGAAGTGCTCTTGATGTTGCCAAATACTTCCTGTGTCGCATTGATAGGGACGCAGGTGATACAATCTCTCCTTTAAAGCTTCAGAAGCTTGTGTACTATGCTCAAGCTTGGAGTCTAGTACTTAGAGATAAACCATTGTTTTCGGAAAAAATTCAAGCATGGTCTCATGGTCCTGTAGTGTATGAGGTATGGAATACCTATAAAGAGCATAGACATACTGCTATTCCTGCACCAGATGCTGACGATTTATGCGCTCTCGATTTTATTGATGATGAGCTTGAAGTACTTGAAGAGGTTTGGAACGTTTACGGTGAGTTGAGTGCAAGACAACTTGAACACTTGACCCATACTGAATCACCATGGTTGGATGCTCGTAAAGGCGTAGATCCAGGTGAAAGGTCTCAAGAGGTTATTTCTCACGAGAAAATGAAATCCTACTATGAAAAATATGTCGTTGAAGACTAGTGGCTAAGAAACATTTACCAAGCCAAAAAAAGGATACTAAGTCTAGCAAAATTTCTGAAAAAGCTACGGCTAATGTCTCTCAGGTAGGCACGACGGATCATTTAAAACCAAGTTTCAGATTTACGTATGCTGATGATAAACGTTGGCATTTGTCTGAGTGGAAAGCAGACGAAATAAAGGATCTTATCCGTGAATGGAAGAAAGACCTGAACTCCTGTAAGGGAGGGGTCTTCCCGCCCCTACGTATGGACAATGCCAACTCCCCACTCCTAACTCCTAACTCTTTCTAACAAAGATTTTGCCTCATCTAAAGGCAGGAAATCTCCGGCCATTTTTCCCTCTTTACTCAGGTAAGCTTGTATTTGTGGCAGAGTTTCAGCGCTTTCTCCATCACCGAGTGAGAATTTTGCCCATTCTGGTAAAATTTTATTCAGCCAGTCTAGTTGCTCTGGATTACAGATAACGAGGATGCTGACCCAGACAAAGATCGCTATTAAACTAGCACTACTTAATAAAACCGCGATCGCAAACATTGACACCAGCCTACTTCTGCGTTGACCAAAGGTTAAGTTTGTGTCACTCCTTTGTGGAACACGCGAACGCGGCTGCTTTGTCTTCAGTCTTTTCTTGACGCGCTTTTTTGTGCTTGAATCGGCTGGGTTTGAAGATCGGTTTACCATGGTGCTTCTTAGTACATCTAAAGAGATAATTTTTTAGAGTATTTTCCTTTATACTCGCGTTCTTCAGATGTTGGCTATAAGCCTGAAAGGCAAATCAGGATTAAGATGTAGAAATTAAGTGAATTCACAGATGGGGTTTGTGCAATCGCTACAATAGGCATCATCATTGAAATTGACGATACCCGAAGTCGTAACTACTTTAACAAGCAAGAGCGATCGCCTCCCGCTTCATTCCTTAACCGTGTAGGCGTGTGACTTTTAAAGTAAACAAACCACCTGCGGGTGTATCACCAAAAGCATGTACTCTGATAATATATTTACCAGATTTAACAATCCGGGCAAACAAGAGAGAGTTGCTAGTTCCGTCTGGACCATCATCGTTTTCTCCTACTGTGGAGCCATTAGCAGCTATTAGAGTCACAATGGTATCAAAACTATCTGATTTCAATTCAATCAACACTTGGTCACCTGCGGTCAAATTCACAACGTAATCTCGGGCAAATCCTCCTTGACTTGTGGGAATATCTTTATTTGAGAGCGTATCTTCGAGTTCCTTACCAAACGTCATCAAAGGGATTGGTTTGTACTCCTGTACTTGAGCACTGGCTACCAAAGCACTCAAGCCAACTACAAACAAGCTTGCCGGAACTATTAAGTAATCGAAACTTTTAGGCATTTTTTATAAAGTGCAAATGTGTACTTAACTCACAACTTGAATTTCATCGAGTTGATTAATCACCACATCTGCACCTTGGACATTCTCTGGCTTACCAATCCAAGTGATCCCAATACAACCTGCTGCTTTGGCATTACGTGCCATCTGCATATCACCCATAGAATCCCCTACCATTAGTGTGACCTCTGGTTCTACTCCCAAGGATTTACAAGCTTGCAAAAACAATAGCGGATTTGGTTTACTCGGACTTCCATCAACTCCCATGGACAGTTGGATGTAATTACTTAACTCATGATGTTTGACAAAAGCACACACTTCTGCTGTTGTTGCAGCAGAAAGAATACCAATGAAAAGCCCTGCTTCCGACAAGATCTTCAAAATTTCCAAACCACCTACAAACAATGGTGAAGGAGTTTGGAGAATGTATTTTTCAGCTTCCTCCAAAGCTTGACGGGCGACTGCTAAGGATTCAAACCACCCCCGCCCAGTTTCGGCAATATATGCTGCTGCGGCGACTTCTGTTTCGTGGCGACTCGCTACCGCAATTAACCCTGCGGGATCGAGTTGATCACCATTGATGCCAAACGCCATTAACAGTGGTTCTCCGATTCCGGGATAGGAAGCGTCTATCATCCGTGCGCTTCGTTGTCCAAGCGATCGTAAATATACTTCTGAATCTTCCAATGTGCCGTTTTTGTCAAACAAAATCGCCTGGATATTGGTAAATGTTACATTTCTACACTTAACTGTTGCCAAAGAAAACCTCACCAGAAAATTTGTAATTGCTCATGGGTAATTCGTGACCATTATCTCATAGCTGAAGCCAACTAGGCTGTGAGGACAAAAGTCTTCAAGGATAGGAGGGCTTAAGCCCTCACTACGTAGGAAACAACGTACTAGGGTGCTTATTAAGGCGATGAAAAATTAAGGGTGGCAAGGTGTTGCTTGAATGCACACCTCAAAATCCACCCGTTTTGTGTTACTAACAATTAGAACAAAACTTTGCTGAATACCACAATTTTTTTTAGACTTGAGCCACGTCATCTTGGGTTAACTGTTGCTCAACGCTACTAATAGCGGCATTTAAACCTGCACGTTTAGTTTCTAAATCATCTCGCAGAATCTTGAGGAATCTCAGCTTACGCTCTAAGCGGGCTTTCCGAGAAAGCGTCTCTCCTCCGTAACAGGAGTTACTCCAAAAATCAAATGGGAACATAGTCTACCTTTCCTAATATGATCCTATTTATATTCTGACTAAATTTGTGGTGAGATCGGGGAGAAGAAAATGGGAGGAAAACCGATCTCAATCTTGGGTAGGTTTATATGTAGTACATAAGTTCCATCTGTCTTCGGGTTGCTCGCCGATCGCAAAGGTCTTGCAGTGTGTAGTTTTGCAACACGGCGTTAGCTGCTTGACGTCCTTCTTGCCAGACTTCATAGATCACGTCGCTTTCTACGGTTCTGGTAGTCGCATCCTCAGGAGGAACCACAGTATCTGCCCCTTCAATACAGTTGAAGGCATCAAGGATAGTAATCTTTCGGGGGTCTCGCGCCAAAACATAGCCACCTTTAGCTCCGCGTATACTTTTAATCAGACCTCCCCGCCTCAAAGTAGCCAGCAGTTGCTCCAGATAGCGATTTGGTATATCTTGCAGCGCTGCTATCTGTCGGATTTGTAAAGATTCGCCACTGTTATAGCAACTTGCTAGCTCTAACAGGGCTAGAAGTGCGTATTCAGATTTATTAGAGAGTTCCACGAGCGCAATATAGTAAGTTCATACCTTAATATGCAGGACAAATCATCGTGTTTCCGTGACTTAACCCTAAGGTTCCGCTAAGCAAAACGCAATCTTGTGCTGGCTATTTAGTTTTACATTAATAACTCTTACCGATAGAAGCAAACATTTTTTCTTGTCAAATCGATAAATAAAAGTGATTAAGAGGGGGGCAGGGAGTATAAATTGGCGTTGTTTGCCCAATGCCCGATGCCCAATGTTAAAATAGTTGGAACGGTACGGGCTGAAAAATGGAAATGTCTGAAATAGTTACCATAGCAGAGAAAGCCCTTTTAGCTCGACAAAAACTACCTGAAGCATTTGGCGATCGCGCAGTACGTCCTAGCTATGATGGACTGGGGTTAGCCAACATAGCTGCCCTACCCCCTCACTGGCTTTGTCCTGAAGCGCTAAATTTAAATGAACAAACTTCTTTACCTCCTTTTAATCCAGACTTATTAGATGTATTAGCGCTCACTGAGGCTTGGAAAATCTGGCGAAATCAAGCACCGATTAATCATGTTGTGTTGCTGCTAGTGGATGCTCTTGGCTATGACCAGTTACGAACACTCATGGATGAAGGAGATGCACCGGGACTGGCAAGTGCCTGTGATAGCCCACGAGCTTTTTTTATGCCGGCTACTTCGGTTTTTCCTACTACTACTGTTACGTCTCTGACTTCTACAGCAACAGCCCATGCACCAGCCCAGCATGGAATTGTCTGTACCCATGTTTATCTACGAGAAATCGGCAGTGTCGTCAATCTGCTCGGCTTTAGACCTAGCACATCTCCCACCACGACACCTTATTTAGATAGTCAACTTGATCCGAACACCCTGCTGCCAATGCCTAACCTATATCGAATTTTAGAGCAGGCAGGGATTGGTGTAGAGATTGTGAACTTTTATCAGTATAAAGATTCGAGTATCAGCCGTTTTACCAGCACAGGTAGTCAGGCTGGACAGAGTGGTTACATCAGTTATCTCACTCCGGCAGATGGTTTTGCTCAGTTACGCCATCGCTTGCAGGCTAACAGTAACAAAGGTAAAAGTTTTACCTTTGTATACGTCCCCAATGTAGACACTGCTGCCCATCGTTACGGACCGCTGAGTTCCTCTTATAGAGCAGAGGTAGCTGCACTTGATTTCTCGCTGCAACGTGAACTTTTAAGTCCGCTGGCAGGTCGTGCTGATACCGTTCTGCTGCTCGTGGCAGATCATGGACAGCGTCATGTATACCCAGACAAAATTCTCTGGCTTAACCAGCATCCCTCCCTCACACAATTACTTTTTGTTCCCCCTACCGGAGAGTCACAGGCCCGCTTTTTGCATTTAGTGCATGACGCCCAAGCAGATGCGATCAACTATATTCAACAACATCTAGCTGAAAACTTCCTAGTTCTGCTTAAAGCAGAGGCGATCGAACTAGGTTTGTTTGGAATACCAGGTCAACCCCTTAGTGTAGAGTGCTATAACCGGGTTGGTGACCTAATACTTATCCCACGTACAGATTGGGCTTGCTTTCAGCACGAACACCACCCTACTCAAGTTGGGATTCACGGTGGTATGAGTCGCGCTGAAATGTTGATTCCATTCCTGGCATATCGCTTTTAGACCAGTAAATAAAGGAAAGTAGACAATGGGTAGATTAAATCCTTTCTCTCTACAGATGCAGATTACTCGAATGTTTGACCAAGGGCAATCATTCTTCGCCACAACTAAGGTGCAAGAATGGTTGAAAGAGCACAACCATAATCCGCTAGATTATGACATTATTTTCCATCAAAAACCGGCTCCCCCTGGTTCAAAAGAAGTGATGGTAGTTGAAATTGAGTTGCATCGCAAAGACGGACAACCTGTAGATCCGTGGTTGCAAGAGCAAGCTAACCTTCAAGCCTGAACCTATTCGAGATTCATCTCTAAAATAAAGGGTATGGGGTGCGGGTTGTCTTGTGTAGGTCAATCAAGATAACTAGTGCTACTGGCTAAGTTGTGTAGGGAAATCAGATCCAATCACAATGGTGACATCCGACCAGACATCACCCGTTGCTAATATCTGCACGTGCCCCATACCCGGCACTTTCTGCACTAAACGAGCATCTTCTGAATTGCCGTGTTGAGCAATAATATGAGTCTTGGTCATCGCATCAGCAAAGTAGAGCCTGAAAACAAGGCAGTGCAAGGAAATCATTTAAGCACAAGCTCTATATGCACATAATCATAAATTTGTCAAGGCTGTAAATCATACAAAAACATCGAATATGTCCCTGCATTTTTGGATGTATGGAAGAAAATGATCCTATATCTGATTGCTTTGACATGGCGCTCATTTGAAACTCCCTGATTTGATTAAATCCGGGTTTCCCTACACCCTACACCCCTTTCATATCACGCCTCATATCTTCTTAATCTAAAATCTTCAGAATCGCAGATTCCAAAGCAGTATTTTTCATAAATAAAGCTCGTTTACAATTTAGCACTGATAAGTTTATACTCTCTACATAGAGCGAATAGAGATGAGAGAGTATAACATCAGTGCTTTTTCTCTAAATGAGTCGAATAAGTTACATTTTTCTCTGGAAAGCATAAAATCAAAAAATTCGTAATCCTTCCGATGTTGGGATATGGAAGCACATTGCACAATAAGCGAAGAAAGAGAAAAATTCTGAACCCGAGAAGGATTATAAAATGAAAAGTTTCCTAATTAAGTCTGCTATTGCCTCTAGTGTCGTGTTATCCTTAGCTGCTTTTACCCGTCCTGTAATGGCTGCGTCTTTTGAGGTCTCTATCGAAAACGCAGGCGTACAAAATGCACAATTATCAAATCTCGTGGATGCTCACGTAGACACTTTTGATGCACAAGCACAAGGTTCCAATAAAACTGGCTTTGCATGGAATGATGGAACAACAAATGTAGGTACTTATAGTAATACTCTGATCGAAAATGCAGACCAATATGGCGGTGCTGGTGGAACGGGCGAATATTTTGATGTAGACACCAACAGATCAGGGAATGGTCAAACGGTTTCCACCCTAAAGTTGACAACCCCACAAGATTACTTCGGACTTTGGTGGTCTGCGGGAGACAGTAGTAATGTACTTACATTTCTTTCACAAGGTAAAGTTGTAGAAACTATGACTACTGCTGATGTGGTTAATTATATCGGAAAGCTATCAAACAAAGCCAGCTACTACAGTAATCCTAACTCGACATTCCAAGGTCAGGATTCTGGAGAACCCTTTGCATTCATCAACTTCTACGATGTTGGCGGAACTTTCGATACGGTTCAATTCAGCAATGTTGGCGGATCTGGTTTTGAATCAGACAATCACACAGTTGGCACCTACAAGAGTCTCCCTGGAAGTAATGTAGTAACAGCAGCAGTTCCTGAGTCTTCTTCTGTGTTAGGAGTTTTTGCAATTGGTTTTGTGGGTGCTACTTCAGTTCTGACTCGTCGATTCAAGAAAAAGTCAGCCTTGCAGCTGTCATAATGATGCTGCGCAGAGAAAATTTTCTGTGAATGCGAGAAGATGTAATACGAATGTAGCATTATGTTTTTCAGTAACGCTCTTTCATCACTTTTGTGATCGAAAAATATCAACCCTTTATTCATCAGAGATTTGACCGATGAGGCTTGGTTTGGAGGTTTCTCCAAGTTAGCGTTGTCGCTCACAGCAGATCGCCAAATCAGACTTTTATCATTTAGCATCGATTATTCTCCTACTCCTTGTGATGAAAGGGCGTTAATCAGCCAGTTCTTGATAAAGTAATATCGGATACACACGGATGAAAAACTCCAATACTAATTGCTTGCCAAACTGCTAGGAAAAAATGAGTGACGAAGTGCGGATTTATCCGTCGTAGTTACAGAGATCCAGAATCCTCCGGCTTCAAACCGGGGGAGAGATCAACTCTCTAGTCTCACTCCATTTATGCCCTCTACCGCTCGATCAGGTCTGCCCAAAGTTACCTCCAATATGAATGATGCACGTAGCTTCCATATGTTTTTAAGTATAAATTAAGCACAAGTATCACGTCAAGAGTATGATGTGAACAAATATCTAAGCTTTCCCCACAATTTGGGAATATGTTATTGACCGCTCGCTATTAAAGTCAGCAATCCTAGCCAAAAAGGGTAGCTAAAGGTAGGATTAGCTAGTAATTAAGTCAAAACTAACAACCCCCATCTGAACGATAGAGATGGAAATGGGTTTCTCCTAAAAGGGTGGGCGGATAACTATTGGGGCGGTTGTTCACCTTGCAGAACATCCTGAAGATTCCTGTGCAACGGAAGACAGTAAGCTGCTGGGCTGCATTTCCTGCTCGTGAACCAGCTGTAGAGATCTCTATTTTCTTAACAAAATTTCAAATCTAAGACTACTGACGGACGTGACTTTAGATTATCGGGCATAGCCTTAACATAATTTATAACATACGTGAATTAATTTGTCGCGATTTTGACAGTTTGTGGTGTTCAGATGATTATAACTTAGATTGCGTTCAGAATGTTTTTTGCCTAGCCAAGGACAAGTTTGGTGAGTCTTAGAACTGTTAGGATAATAAGAATAAAAGGAAAATAATGACATTAAAAAATCTTCAAAATCTAGTTGCACTCGCAGAAGAACACGGGATTATATGTCAGATTGCTCAAGAAGAATGCTTGATAGCGTCTCTGCCTGGAAATGACGGTTTCTTAGGGGCATTTACTTGGTCGGGTACAGTTGAAGGTGAGTCACCAGACCATGAATTAGTAGCGGTAACTGTCCGTGATTTGTTGGCTGAAGTTACAGTTGCAGCTTGGCAGATTCCTACATATTTATTCAGATCAGTTCTACGGCAGGCTCAGATGTTAGTCAGCGCCCACAAAGACTTTATGCAGAGTAGTTAGGTTGCCATCAGCTCATAGAATCCATAAGCTTTACCAAATATTAAAACTATATCAAAACTAAATAAACGGCGATCGCCATTGTGCTAATCTAAATACTTCTTCGTATCTTTCGTCACTCCAATCCTTGGCATCCTTGGCGGTTCCACATTCTCATTATGTCCACCCAACGTAAAATCCAAAGCATATACACAGATGGCGCTTGCACAGGCAATCCTGGGCCTGGAGGTTGGGGTGTCGTCGTGTATTTCAGCGATGGTTCAATTCATGAAATAGGCGGTGCATCACCCCAAACAACCAATAATAAAATGGAGATGCAAGCAGCGATCGCCGCCCTCGAATTCCTGAAAGCCTCAGGGCAAAGCGAATCCATCACCCTCCATACCGATAGCGAATATCTCATCAACTGCATTACCAAGTGGGTAACAGGCTGGAAAAAGAAAGGTTGGAAAAAGGCAGATGGAAACCCCGTCCAAAACCAAGACCTGTTGGAAATGTTAGATGAATTAAATAGCCGACAGGTAAAGTGGCAACATGTCCGGGGTCATACAGGTAATGTAGGCAACGAACGCTGCGATGTGATTGCTCGTGCCTTTGCCAATGGCAAAATCCCATCATTACAACAACTAGCCCATTCAAATTCCCACTTATCTTCACCACAAAAAAACGAAGCAAATGTATCAAAAGTATCTGATTTTGATACCAACTCTACAATAATTAACAAAAAGACATCGGATATCCGTACTCTTGCAACAGATATAACTCTTATGGAACCATATACCGCGCCTGCTGCCGCTAGCAGCGAGGAAATACCACGTGAGACGAAAGTGGCACAACTCCGCAACTTGATCGAAACCCTCCATACTGCTGATGAAATTGCTAAAAAAGGCTACTTAATCACCAGTTCAGAATTAGCAGACCTAATGGATATCCACGCGAGTGCTGTCACCAGTCGGGGAGACGAGTGGCGTTGGCGCAACTGGATCGTCTCACGAGTACGACGCGAAGGCAATCAAATTCTTTGGGAACTAGAACGCGGCGATCGCTTAGAAGAAGAAACAAAACATAGTGAGGAGTAAGGATTGAGGGTGGAGAGTGTCGGAGGTAAGCAAAGGGAAGAAGGTGAAGAATACATTAATCCGCCTCTCCCCACACTCCCCACACTCCCCTCACTCCTCATACCTCCTTCCCCGCCATTCTCTTGGGGTGTGGAATGCAGATAGGAAGATTCGTAGCACTGCTATGGGATCAGCTAAAGGGGACAGCCAAAATAACCAGCTGCCTTTTGCTTTTTGGCGGTCGTAGGAGGGTGCGATCGCTAAAAGCATTGCGCAACGAATCACGAGCAAGAATGTGTTGAGCCCTAGTAAAAAGAGAGGGGGGGAGGGGGAGAGGGGGAGAGGGAGCCAGAGGTAGGTGAGTAAAATTGGTAGGGGTAGAGCTTGAACTGAGGTGAGTAGCCACAAATCTCCCCAGATTTGAGCGCGGGAGGAAGCGTCTTTTAGGTCAAGGCTTCGTCCCCATTCCTTCCATGTCTCCATTGCCCCCTCATACATCCGCACTTTCAGCACTTTCGCACCATCTAAAAAACCGACCTTAAACCCACAGGAGGCTATATGCCGTGCCAGGGTGACATCATCACAAAAAGAACGACTCGCACTCGTATAGCCATTGACGGCAGCCAGGACTGAACGACGGCACAAAAAGCACTGCCCATTTGCCATCACCCGTTCTGGTTGCTCTGTATGTATACCTGCTGGGTCAAATCTGTAAAGCAAAGTCATCAATAATGCAGGTTGTAGCCAGCACTCCCCTGGATACTTCAGGATAAACTGAGGTGAAAGGGATATGAGATCATACCCTTGGGCTTCTGCTGTCTTCACCAAACCAGCAACCAAACCGGGGGCTGGTTGTGTATCAGCATCCATCCCGAGAAACCACTCACTCGCCTTTGTACTATGTAAAAAGCCGTTATGCAATGCCCAAGGACGCCCGACCCAGCGGTCGGGTAAGGGGTCATCTGTGATCAGGCGAAAGCGGGGGTCTCGTTGCTGCGCGGCTTTTACCAAGTCAGGGGTGCCATCTTGGGAGTTGCTGTCTACAACTATAATTTCCCGGACTTCGTAGCTTTGCCGACTTATTTGATCTAACAGAGGACCAATGCGAAGAGCTTCGTTTAGGGTGGGAATAATAACGCTAACAGTACCCAAAAGTTCTGGTGTGGGGTTTTGGGATTGAATCGGAGGATAGCGACTAGGGCCTTTGAAGAGGCGTGACAGCAGAATTGCTGTCGCGCTTCCTTGAATCACCAATAATAAGAGTGAAATCGCACTTGCTATTGTCCAGGCATTGACCACGGCAAAAATACTGAAAGGGGGCAAGGGGGGCAGGGGGGCAGGGGGGCAGTCTTCCATGAGCCATTGCAAGATTGCCCATTGCCCATTGCCCTATTTGACAGCAACTTTGATACTTGCTACTGAAACTTCAGTTGCTGCTGGTGCAACAGAAAGGTTAGCTGTTGTGGGTGAGCTTCTCAACCATAGTGCTACAGCAGGGATCACACCAAGTACTAAGCCTAGGGAAACTGGGATGAAAAATCCAGAGCCTAAACTAAGTCCGGCGGCAAAGGTAAAATTACTTAAGTAAACAATGATTGGTACATTGAGATGCGATCGCTCTAATTTAATTGGTGTATTTCTCCATAACAGCGCGGCGACACTCATAAACAAGGCACTCGTGCCAAACCAACCAGCATAGTTTTGGTAGGGTGTCCCAAAAAATGCTCCTGGATGTTCCCAATACCAAAAGGGTAGAGATGTTTGACTCATCGCTGGTTCTAGAGCAAAGTCCCAGCACGTGAAAAGTAGTGCTCCAAGGGCGATAGCACTGATGTGGCGAACTAAACTGGGTTTTGCTGCTACCCCCAGACCTAAACGAGCAATTAGATAGGAAGATAAGCCTACATAGAACCAGGATAAGGGAATTGTAAACGGTACTAGCCCTGCAATTTTATACCCCAAGCCACTCAGATAACTGTAGTCCCCAAAGGGAAACCCAGTACTGGTTCCCAGTAGTTCACTGCCTACTGATATCGATACAGATGGCAGCATAAACATTAACCAAGTGCGCCATCCCAGCACTCGGTAGGCATAAATTGAAACAGCTATGGTCCCTAAAATAATATCTACCACACCACCATCAGCCATACTTGTTTGCATGGCTGTTTGTCCAACCCCTCCTAGGTTCATAATTATTTCGGCATTAGGTATGACCAGTAGAATGCCTACCAGTCCAAAAGCCTTTGCCAGGATATGACCAATAAGGCATACGCGCTCAGCTATAACCAGTTGTCTCATGATATTTCCTTAACAAGATGTCACACGCGGCTACTTAGCTGCTTACAGTTTACAAATGTTTAAGATCATATTTAACTAAATTATTTTTAATTATTTTTGGTAAAAGACTTGACGGGTTGTTGGTGGATTGCAAACTGCTCTTGGGAGCATCCCAGTTTTGCAAAAAGACGATCAGTAGTGTGAGCCGGAAAGCTGACGTGTACTATAAGCGAGCAAGATGCTCGCACTACGAATTTGCGCTCATTGGGATGCACCCACTGCTCTTTTCGGTTGGTTAAGCCAAAAACTTACTTTAATGTAGGTTGGGTTGAGGAACGAAACCCAAAATTTATCGGTATTTGTTCGGTAACGCCGACTCAGAATGGGGTGTAGGGTGTGGGGGAATATAAAATAACCGCACACCCCAAATGGGGAAGGCGTATTGCGCCCACAAGCTAATCTAATTGTTAACTAGCTACTGACTCAGGAGCAATTGACTCAGCGGCAACTGCAACTGGGTAAACACTGACCTTTTTGCGGGTTTTGCCTTTACGTTCAAATGTAACTACACCGTTAACTAAGGCAAAAAGAGTGTCATCGCTACCAATACCAACATTGTTGCCAGGGTGATATTTAGTACCGCGTTGCCGTACAAGAATGTTGCCTGCGAGGACGGATTGACCGCCATAGCGTTTGACACCCAGACGTTGGGCGTTAGAGTCACGACCATTGCGTGTACTACCTGTTCCTTTCTTATGAGCCATAATTTCCTCTTTTTCTACTTCTGTTATTAATTATGATTCAGCATTGGTTTCAGCGGATGGCTGATCAGCTTCGGTACTGGTAACATTAGATTCGGTCTCAGCGGATGGGTGTTCACCTTCCGTGCTGGTAAGGTTGGATTCGGTTTCAGCAACAGTTTCAGCGGATGGGTGTTCAGCTTCCGTACTGGTAACGTTGGATTCGGTTTCAGCAGCCGTTTGTTCTAATGTAAATACTGAACCATTGAGGCTGATGGAGTTAATCATCAATCTAGTGATTTCCTGGCGATGTCCCCGCTTTTTGCGGGTTTTCTTCTTGGGCTTCATTTTATACACTAGAACTTTGCGACCTCTCAAATGCCGCATCACCGTCCCTTCTACCTTTGCACCCTCCACGAGTGGCTGTCCAATCGTGACTTCGCCGTTGTGCTGTACTAACAAAACTGACTCTATGGTAACTGTCTCTTCCTCTGGGGTAGAAAGCAGTTCGATGTCGTAAAAGCGACCTGGTTCAACTCGTAGTTGTTTGCCGCCAGTTTCAATAATTGCGTAGGTCATGGATATTGTCCTTGTAGTTGCCGTACAGGTAGCTGGGCTATTTGCTTGAACGCGAGTTTCCCAGCTTTTGCTATGTCTCTACCTGATCCGAGCAGGAATTAGACAAACGGCTTATAATCTTAGCTTACGAGCCTTGCTTTAGTCAAGTATACCAGGGTAGAAATGAAAAGAATAGAAGTTGAAAAAAGAACAATTCTTGTTGGGTTAGCAGGTAGCCATGGCTATGGTTTAAATCGACCCGATTCGGACTATGACTATCGTGGTGTATTTATTGCTCCTAAAAAATACTATTTAGGATTTGATCAAGTTGAACAAAAGGATAGTGGTTGGGATGAAGAAGGTATTTTTCCGTTTCTTGATGGTAACCAAGACACAGTGATCTACGAATTAAGGAAAATCATCCAGTTATTATCAGGAGCAAATCCGAATATTTTAGAATTGCTATGGTTACGTGAATATCCGGTGTTAACAACTGTGGGACAGTATTTAATTAACCACAAGCAAATTTTTCTGACGAAAAAGGTAAAATATACTTATTCTGGTTATGCTTTTGCTCAAATTAAAAAGATGGAAACTCATCGCAAGTGGTTGCTAAAGCCACCGATGAAGAAACCATTACCATCGGATTTTGGTATAGAAGACGAAGAACCATTAACTAAAGATGAGCTAAATGCTTTTTTAGAATATCTTTATATTTTAATTAGAGGACGTATTGAGTTCTTAGAAGAATCTCAACAGTTATATAAGCTATTGACAGCTGATATAGACTTCAAAGGAGTACTGAAACAATACACTTTACCTGATGAAGCTTTAGAGGTTACACAAAAATTCACGAACAGTCGCAAGGATTTTATTCGCCTACTTCAGAAAAGCCAAAATTATCAAGTCGCTTTAAGAGAGTGGAATGCTTATTTATCGTGGCAGAAAAATAGAAATCAGGCAAGGGCAGAAATGGAAAGAAAGTCTGGCTTTGACCTTAAGCATGGAATGCACTGTATTAGATTGTTGCGGGGTGGACTAGAAATATTGCAGAGAGGAGAGGTGATTGTAGATAGGAGGATAGCTGGTGATGCAGAGGATTTAAAAGCCATCCTTAGGGGTGATTATTCTTATGAGGAAGTGATGAAAATGGCAGATAATTTAGTTGCTGAAATGGAAAAGGTCTATGAAGAATCTACTCTGCCAGATAAACCTGATTTGGAGCAAATTAATGAATTGTGTATGGAATTAGTGGAAAGGCAAGGATTTTAATGCAGGAGTCAGGAGTCAGGAGTCAGGAGTCAGGAGTCAGGAGTCAGGAGTCAGGAGTCAGGAGTCAGGAGTCAGGAGTCAGGAGTCAGGAGTCAG
>CAIVAU010000223.1 GCA_903903925.1 uncultured cyanobacterium | reverse complement strand
GTAGTTGCGCTTTAGCGCTATTCGCGCAGCGTGGCGAAAGCCAAGCGCAACTACGAACCAAAATGCTACGAATTCAGAACTAATTCCTAATTTTTTTGTGCCTGTTGATTCAATAAAATAGGAGAGGTAGATAATTCCACCTCTCCTATTTGTCATCAACAAATTACTTGAAGCGTGTCAGCTTTAGTATCTGCTAGGTTTGTGAACAATGAAGCTGAGAATTTGGCACTGCTTGATATTGTCAAAACCCACAACGCGGATGTAGTTGTTGGAAAACTGAGAACGACAAGCTTGAACTTCGTTTAATACTTCTTGAGTAGTTCTAGCATTGAACAAAGGTAGCTTCCACAGTGTCCAGTAAAATTCTGTTGGCTCAGAAATTTCGTTAAACTCGATCGCGGGAATGTAACCTTGATTCAAAATGTACTGGATCTGCTTGGCAATTTGAGCGTCAGACAGGGGTGGTAGATAGGAAAGGGTTTCGTAACGACGCTCTTTTGGTAAAGTTTGCATAGCTTTTGATAATGGGTGGCGATTTTTTACTACTACGTTGACAGACTAACTGGATAAGTTATCCAAATTCGGGTCTTTTGTTGGTTGCTGTTCTGGTGACAGACTGGGGTTTGATGTATCTATTTTGGTGATGCGTTCTAGATGCTGGCGACGCTGTTCCATATTGGCTTGCTGAATGCCGGTACAAACCATTTCGGGTAAAAATTCTGTAATTTCTGCCGCAATGTGTTCCCTAACAGTCATAATTCGCAATGCCAACTCTGGCTTTTGCCGCAACAGTTGCTCAATATATGCTTCTCCATCGTGGATTTTGTCGGCGGAAAAGTTATGTAGCCAAAGTTGTAATGGCGGATTTGTTTCACCTAGCTGTGCCAGTACTGTCCTCAGCGCCTGATAAGTCAAGTAGCGTTGGAGAGTCTTGGCTGTGTCCTTCGCAATTTGCTTCAGATTCATGCTTGACCCCAGCCCTCAAAAGTTATGAGTTATGAGTTATGAGTTATGAATTAATTTAACTCTTAACTCTTAACTCTTAACTCCTAAGTCGGTGATCAGACGGTATCCATGGCCTCAAACTCGAACTTGATTTCTTTCCAAAGTTCGCAAGCTGCAGCTAGTTCAGGAGACCACTTGGCTGCTTCACGGATGATGTCGTTACCTTCGCGAGCTAGGTTACGGCCTTCGTTACGGGCTTGAACAACTGCTTCCAAGGCGACGCGGTTAGCAGTAGCGCCAGGAGCGTTACCCCAGGGGTGACCGAGAGTACCACCACCAAATTGCAGTACGGAGTCATCACCAAAGATTTCTACCAGTGCGGGCATGTGCCATACGTGGATACCACCAGAAGCAACAGCCATTACACCAGGTAGAGAAGCCCAGTCTTGGGTAAAGTAAATACCACGTGACTTGTCTTGCTCAACGTAATTTTCACGCAACAGGTCAACGAAGCCCATTGTGATACCACGCTCACCTTCCAACTTACCAACTACGGTACCTGTGTGGATGTGGTCTCCACCAGACAAGCGCAGAGCTTTAGCCAATACACGGAAGTGGATACCGTGGTTTTTTTGACGGTCGATTACAGCGTGCATCGCCCGGTGAATGTGTAGCAGGATACCGTTGTCGCGGCACCAACGAGCCAAAGTGGTGTTGGCGGTGAAGCCTGCTGTCAGGTAGTCATGCATGATGATGGGCTGTTTGAGTTCTTTAGCGAACTCAGCCCGTTTGAGCATTTCTTCACAGGT
>CAIVAU010000222.1 GCA_903903925.1 uncultured cyanobacterium | reverse complement strand
GCACCTTTTTTACAGTCTTTGATTATTAAAAATTATATTTGTGGTAACCATAAATAATATAATTTTATACATCACCCTTGCTTGAATAATTTACTAACCCTCCTATGGCTTTTTCTTGAGTTTTTCAGCAAGCCCTACTTAGATACTGTAATTAATTCTGTCCAGGTACTTATTGTGACAGTCTGGCAAGAAAAAGCGTGATGACCAGTAAGCAAGCCATCACGCAATTTTGTATACACTTATAGAGAAACAGTAGCTCCAATATAATTCTAGCTAAGGAAATTGTGTTAAATGATACAATTACTTCCAGAAATGAGACCTCTTGGTAAAAGATTAATTTTTCTTACCGTGCCATCCTCGCTAAGAGTGCTTCTGCCTTATCCTTCTTACCAGCTTTTAAAAAACTAGGAGCTTTCTCCATAGGTTCTGACAGCAATTCATTAAACCCAAACACATCTCGTTGCGGTAGAAACTTTGCCAAGACTTCTACAAACGATGAATGTCCTTGCTGTTCTTTGTCAAGTTTTGGATTAAACCTGAAAGGGCGTACAGGGGCATCTCTCCAAATGAGAGGAACATGTGACGCTTTCATGAATTTTACTTTCTGATCTGGTTCTGCCTGTTTAATGTAGGAAAGCCGCTCTTGATTGAAGTTCTTAAAAACAGAGATACACGGTGTCTGACACACGGGGATAAATTGCCAAAGCCCACAAAGCCGAAACTCAAAGTCCTGAAGTTGGTTGGCAATACCTTCCTGGAGGCGACCTTTGTCGAACCCAACTAACTGGAAAGACATCCGATAATGTTGTTCTCGTTTAGGAAAGTGTACCACCTTGGGATAGACGATCAACCGCATATTTTGCCCACCTGTAGCTTCTACTTCTTTTTGAAGTGCATCGTAAGCATATCGGTGTTTGGAGGCATAGAAGAGTGAATATTCTTTTTGTGCAATTGTTATTTTACCTTTACCTTCAACAAAGCTGACGTGCCCAACTATAATGCCTACTGCTTGAAAGATGGGTTGATGGGCTGGCTTTGCATCTCCGTCATCTTGGTTAGGAGGTACTATGGGAACTGCCGGTTTAGGAGGTAGTATGGGAACTGTCGCTAATTTCTTGACTGGTTTAGGAACAACAGGTGTAGGTTTCGGCGCAGCGATAGGCTCATGTACCACCTCTTGAATAGGTGCTGGCGGTTCCTCTAACTGCTTTGGCTTAATGAACAGTAGAGTCTGGGGTTGCGGTACGTTTGGTTGCTGCTGTGGTTCTTTTGCTGCTTTGCCCATGGTGTTTATTTCTATTGTGACGGAGAGAAGTGAATTTAGAAATGCTGTTAACCGAATTTAAAGTGGCTTTTGGGTCGGTATCCCAACAGCACGGGGAAACTGGGCTGGTGTAATTGTGACCTTCCGCAAGTACAAGCAGTGACGGATGCTATGACTTAAGGGAGTTGTAAATTTTTCGATAGATTCAATGACACCACCGAGCTGGTTAACGGCATTTTCTAGAGAAGTTTTTTCATCTTCTGTCCAATGACCACGATAAATAACAGCTAAACCACCTTGTTTAAGTAATGGTAGGGCATATTCGGCACAGACGGAGGCTGCCCCTACTGCACGAACTAAGGCAATGTCGTAGCTTTGTCGGTGCTGGAGTTGCTGACCTATTTCTTCAGATCTACCAGTGAGAGTTTTGACATTGGTAAGGTCAAGTGCATCTCGTATTTTTTCCAGGAAAGTTATTTTTTTTCGAGTAGCATCAAGGAGAGTCACGGTGCAATTCGGGACAGCAATTGCTACCGGAATTCCTGGAAACCCAGCACCCGTACCAATGTCAATGAAAGCAGGCGAAGAAAACTCCCCCCCCCTTTGTGGAGAGAGGGGGAAGAGGGGGGGGATGGGAAAGAGGGGAATTCCTCGGAGAGAATCCCAAAGATGTTTTTCCCAAAACTCTAAGGGTTCCGTGATACGAGTTAAATTTAACTGGGTGTTACCTTCTAGAATGAATTCATAAAAGTGCTGAAATTGGTTTTGCTGTTGGACAAGGGGTTGCCAATTAAGGGTTTGCTGCCATATATCTGCCATTTCAGGCAAAGAAGGCAATATTAAGTCGTTCACAAGTAAAAGGGCGATCGCTACACTTTGCTACAAATACTCAAAAAACTGCTCTGGTACTAACTTTAATTCTCCAGATTTAAAGCGATTAATGTCTACCCACAGGGCTGTTTTTTGTCGTTCACCTTCGGCAAAGACTAACTTTTCAAGTTGATAAAAATTTGGGTCAACAAAGTCGCATTCATAAAGTTGAATGATTTCATGACCAGGCTGACCATTGAAAGTAAATATGTTCTCCAAACAGCCCAGGTAACGAATATTCGTTAATTCTGCTTGGATTTCTTCTTCAAATTCCCGTTTGAGGGCTGCTAAGCTTGTTTCGCCAAAATCCACACCACCGCCCATTGCACGGTAAAAAGTTTGCTCCTTAATTGGATCGTAGCCTTCAGAGATGAAGATGCGATCGCAATCCCGAATGAGTCCCAAGGCTAAGACTCGAATTTCCCCTGATTTATGCATTGTTATCACTAGTTGTCGTAAATAGACGAAGGACGGCTGTCGCTATCTTCGACAGGCCAATCTTCATTTTCACCCCCAATGTACAATTGCTCAATAGTGACATACTCTTCACTGATTTGGTTCAGGGCGTTGATCAGGATGTCTAGGGCGATCCCATCGGTGGTTCCCATGTCAAACCAGCAACGCCCCCATGTCCCTTCATACTCAAACTCACCCATGTTGTGCATCAGTGCCAACAAGCTTTTGTCATACCCAAGTGAGTCATAATCCATGTAGCTGAGATCCAGTCCTGTTTCCTGTACCTGGAGATTTTCGGCATTAAATGCACCCAATTTACCCAGATAAAACCAGGAATTGAAAACCTCCTCTACATATTGTTTTTCTCTTTGAGAAGGAATTGTACTGAACCTCAGCCACAACCATACATCAAAAGGGTTAAACTCGCGGAACTGTACCTGCATTCGCGTTAAATGTCTAGTCATCTCATCTAGGTTACTTTAACTCAAAACTAATGAAAAGAATTGAGGAGTCAGGAGTCAGGAGTCAGGAGTCAGGAGTCAGGAGTCAGGAGTCAGGAGTCAGGAGTCAGGAGTCAGGAGTCAGGAGTCAAAATATATCCCTTTTCACGATTAAAATCGCGGCTTTAGACGATGATTCATCCACCAGTCCCCCAGAATTCAATTGTAACTCCTGAATTGTAACTCCTGAATTGTAACTCCTGAATTCTGACTCCTGAATTCTGACTCCTGATTCCTAACTCCTGATTCCTAACTCCTGATTCCTGACTCCTGACTCCTGACTCCTGACTCCTGATTCCTAACTCCTGATTCCTAACTCCTGATTCCTAACTCCTGACTCCTGACTCCTGACTCCTGACTCCTGACTCCTCTAGCTAGGGGATTTGGCAGCATTACCTCGTTCGCGCTGAATTTGTTTCACTAAACTAGCTGGTAGTTGGGATTGCTTAGCCAGTGCTTTGTCAAAATCACTGATCGCCTCTTGTATCAGTTGCGGATTTTTGTCTTGTTTTGCCTGTGCTCTAAGGATTTGAGCTTTGAGGTAATACAACTCTGGGTTATCAGCTGTCGCCTTTAGGGCATTATTTGCATAAACCAGTGCCTTATCGTAATTCTTTAAATCTCGGTAGGCTATGGCAATACCCCGATCTACCAAATACCGAGGCGCAGCATTTTGTTCTAACCGATCAATAGCTTGCTTTGGGTCGGCAAAAGGCAAATTTACCGCCAGCATTAAATCCATGTAGCCCTTGAGCAAATTCACTTCAGGATCGTTCTTGGAAATTGCTTCAGCTTTGTCCATAGCATCGTAGACTTGGCGTAACTCACTCAAGGCTTGGGGCGCACCGTTCAGTGTACCTTGACGGCTAAGAATAACTGCTCCTTGTAAAAAATGACCCACACCAGTGTATAAATTGCCACGTAAGGGGTCGCTTTTAATCAGCTTTTGTGAGACTTCTAAAGTTTTCTTGCTGTAAGTGTCTAGTGTAGCCAAATCCTGATTTGTATATGCTAAAGAAGCCTTCATCGCATAGACTAAGGGTTCGGTTGGTTCTGAGGATAGAGCTTGATCCAGGTAACGATTTGCCGCTTGGTAGTCGCCTCGTTGGAAAATAGCTTTGAATGCTGCCTCTGTTTTGTCACCAATATGATGAGGCTTACTCGTCCGAAAAGGATCTGCTGCTAGAGAGAGACCTACTGTTATATTGAGTGCAAAGGCAGTTACAAAAGCTATTTTAGCTAGATTAGCAAGTTTTACAGATACAATTGGTAGCATAACCGGAAAACGTTTAATCATTGGGAGCCTCAGGATAATTACTACTTGAATTGTTTTGTATGTTACTTTTATTTCTACGGGTGATTTACACAGAGTTATGCCAAAATGGTTACACAATTTGACTCGGTTCGGTTTTCCAAGTTCCCACCTTGTTATAGCTACTATCATTAAGTTTGGCACAATGGGAAGAAGCACAAGGGGCTTGGCTCAAGAGGTTCATAATGCAAAAAAGGAAAATTTTTCTTGCTGCGAGATAGATGGTGTTAGCGTAGGTTATGCGCTTTGAATTTTTGGCGTGCTCTTTCCAGTTACAGCAGTATCGTTAATTAGCTTTTGGTAATCTTAACAAATGCTCTATCTCAGAAATCTCGTTTATCACCCTACGGCTTCCACAACAGCGATTCTCAAATCAATTAATCTGGACTTAGCACCCCAAAAACTAGGTCTAATTATTGGATCTAGTGGTTCTGGCAAAAGTACGTTACTCGAAATTTTGTCTGGATTAGCCGAACCTACATCCGGCTCAGTTTTTTGGCGTGAACAAGAACTCCTAGCTGAACAGCTCCAACAATTGGCTGGAATAGTGTTTCAGTTTCCTGAACGGCATTTTTGTGGCGGGACTATTTTAGAAGAGTTGCGCTTAGGTCATCCAGAGATCGGGATAGAACAAGTTAAACATGCATTGGGTGAAGTAGGATTAGACCATTTATCGCTCTCATCACCACCCCACACTTTGAGTGGTGGTCAACAGAGGCGTTTGGCTTTGGCAGTGCAGTTGATTCGCCAGCCACATTTATTATTGTTGGATGAACCCACAGCAGGTTTGGATTGGTCAATCCGTCGTCAACTGGTCAGTTTATTGGCGAAACTGAAGCAAGATTGGACACTGCTGGTGGTGACACACGACGCTGGGGATTTATTGGCGATCGCAGATTGTTGTTGGACTCTTAACCACGGTGAACTGAAATCAGTTGATCCAACGACGCTGGATACCAAACTCAAACAACCCCAAACAGCAGCGTAATGGGGAGATCAGAGGATGTCAATTATTTAAAAGTAGTAAAAATACCGCAAGCTATGACAAGAAACGTATTTTTCGGTTGCTAAACTGCTTAGTCATATCTAAATAAAAAAAGCCGTACAAGTACTTATGACAAGAAACGTATTTTTCGGTTGCTAAACTGCTTAGTCATATCTAAATAAAAAAAGCCGTACAAGTACTAAGGCATACCTTGTCTGCCTCGCTCTAAGTTAGTGAGGGAATAAAAAGTTTCCCTCAAAGGAAAAGAATAGATTGGATTGGAAGTAGTACGTTCTTAAGTTCTGAGCAAAAGCCTGAGCTAAGGTTGTCTTTCAAAAACTAGTTGTAGTTGTAATGTATGATAGCCAAATACAAGCCACCGATCACCAAAGCTTGTGCGTGTCGCAATGTTGTACGCTGTCAGACTAGGGAAGCAGGCAGACTCTTTCTGTGGTTCCCCGTTCCAGATACGCTGAAAAAAGTTACCTCCTATTTGCAGCAGTTCGCCCTAGAGTATGAACTGATGCACGAACGACCAGGTCTGAGTTTAGAGTGTAGACCTGGACAGATCCAAAAAATTGCCCATAACATCTCTCAACTACTGGCACCGAGAGAATTAACAGAAACGAAAGTCCTTTTCATTCGAGGCGCTATTGCGCCTCAACTCCAAGATTTTAGTGACATGGCCTCATTGCAGCGCTTCATTAAGTTCAGCCAGTCGGACTGGCTAGTTACAATGTTGGCAACAGAACGATTCACTAGTTACTTCCAACCGATCGTCTCAATTGAGGATACATCCCAGATTTATGGATATGAATCGCTCTTGCGGGGGCTGGATGAACAAGGCAATTTAGTACTGCCAGGACCGATTCTGGAGTTAGCAACAGAAGCGGGACTCCTGCCACAATTCGACCGAGTTGCTCGTCTGAGCGCAATCAATCAATTCAGCCGCCATCAAGTGAGCGGGCACATCTTCATCAATTTTGCACCCACAGCGCTTTATGACCCTGCTTCTTGCCTACGCAGTACGATAGAGGCAATTAATCACGCAGGCATTTCCCCTGATCTCGTCATCTTTGAAGTTGTGGAGTCAGACCATCCTCAAGATTTAGCCCACCTCAAAGCAGTGCTGCAATACTACCGGGATAGTGGGTTTTTAGTCGCCCTTGATGATCTTGGTTCTGGTTATTCCAACCTAAACTTGCTGCATCAGATACGTCCAGACTTTATCAAGTTGGACATGGAATTAATTCGAGATGTGCATCAAGATTTGTATAAAGCCTCGATTACTGAGAAACTTCTAGAAATCGCTCAAAAGTTAAACATCCAGACCGTTGCTGAAGGAATTGAGTGCATCGAAGAACTAAACTGGCTGCGAGAACGAGGCGCAACGTTTGCCCAAGGCTATTTGATTGCCAGACCTAATGCAGTGCCTGCCACCACAACCCCTCGTTTTGATCCGATCACATTAACTGTCCCATCCGCATATTCTCAACAACTTGATAACGGAAAGAAAGACAATAGGGAACACCAGAAAATAAATTATCGAAAATCCAAAATTAATTTGTAGGGGTGCAAGTATTCTGACTCCTGTATTCTGACTTCTGACTCCTTAAAAGTGTTTTGTTGTATTGCAAAATAGATTCGGTGAGGCATAACTAGTTGTAGACTGGCATCTGGATAACATTTCCCCCTGCTGAAAAATATGTCAACGACTGATACCTCATCGCTGCGCGATCAACAACATCCCCTAATTCGTCAACTCGCTGATTGTATTGAAGCTGTTTGGCATAAGCACTTAGACTTATCACCCTACTATTTGCCTGCTGAGTTGGGGTATGTGGAAGGTAGACTAGAAGGTGAGAAACTGATCATAGAGAACCGCTGCTATCAAACACCTCAGTTTCGTAAAATGCACTTGGAACTGGCAAGAGTGGGAAATATGCTCGATATTTTGCACTGTGTCATGTTTCCTCATCCAGAATATGACTTGCCTCTGTTTGGTTGTGATTTAGTGGGAGCAAAGGGTCAAATTAGTGCGGCGATCGCAGACCTTTCTCCTGTCAGACCTGGGCGACTCTTACCAGAGTCTTATAATAATGCACTGTCCACCCTGAGTCAACTCAACTTTTCCCAACCACGGGAATTACCTGAATGGGGCGATATCTTTTCAGAATTTTGCCTCTTTGTTCGCCCCACCTCTCCAGAAGAAGAAGCAATGTTTTTCAGTCGCGTGCAGGAATTTTTAGAAATTCATTGCCAAAACGCGATCGCATCTCAGCCTGTTTCCAATGAACAAGCAAGGGAAATTCTAGCTGGACAACGCAACTACTGTACCAAGCAGCAGCAAAATGATAAAACCCGTCGTGTACTAGAAAAAGCCTTTGGTTCAGCTTGGGCAGAAAATTATATGACAACGGTGTTATTTGACTTCAAACAAACGTATCTGCCAGATTCAAAAAAATTAAGCTTAGGTTAAAATATCCTTTTGATGGTGTTTACGGTAGTGAACTAGACGGAACCCGAAGTACGAAAGGCGACTTGATTCACTACATCTTAGTGACAGAGGATCTTTCGCCATCTGCTGTGGTTATGGTCGGCGATCGTTCATACGACATGATCGGAGCTAAGCACCATCATCTCACTAAATAGCAAAAATTTATTTAGGAGGTTCGAGGAACCCGCTACTAATAAAGTATGAGAAGTAATTTTTCAGCAATTTAGCATCCATTAGTGGACAAAAAATTGTAGTACCTGCCAGTCCATCCAGCGTATTTTTGCAGTCAAATTCAGGTGTATTTTGATATAACTGCACTATGGTCAACGAATCTTGATAGACCTGTTCAGCGATCATGGGTACAAGAGGATAAAGAGCATTTTCCTGGGATTTTTGGGTTTGCTCAATTAATTTATTTTTCCATTGAGTATAGGGGAGCTTTTTAAGTTGATACCCCAAGGAAGATATCAAGTCAAAAAATTGGAGTATGTCGATATTTTGGTTAGCTGGAGGCACTAAATTAAAGGCTTTTCCCAGAGATTCTTTCTGGTTGGATAGATGTACAATAGCCTTTGTTACATAATCTACAGAAACTAATTCCTGTTTCTGATCTACTAAATCCGGATAACTGCCTAACTGGATACAGCCCTTAATCATTCGGGACACATAATCAGCCGTATTGCCAACGCCTGTTCTAGTATCCCCCATAACTAATCCGAGTCTGTAGATACTGACTGGCAGTTTCCTGGATTTAGCAATATGCACAATTTTTTCAGATGTCCATTTACTCTGAACATAACCGATATCTATACAGAGGTAGTCTTCAGCAATATCGATGTCATCTTCTTCCTTGATGACTTTAATCCCGGTAAAGTAACCGATTGAGCCATAAATACCACAGGTTGAAATATAGTGGACTGGCTTGACTTTGCCCGTACACGCTAGTCTAAGAACTTCCTGAGTACCGCCAACATTAGCAGCTTTAATGGTAGAGTAGGGTTTAGCAAAGTTAACTTGAGCACCATTGTGATAAATGGTATCAATCTGAAGAGCTAATCTTTCAAATTGTTCGGCAGAAAGTCCTAGAAGAGGTTGCTCCAAATTTCCGACGGTGGGAATAATTCTTGAACTTTGGTCTGGATTCCATAGCAGATATTTTTCAAGGGTTTTCTGCAGCCGTTTTGCACCTTCACTTTCGTTAGAAGAACGGACAAGACAGTAGATTTTCGCCTGAGTTTGCTCAAGAAGTTCATGGAGCAAAAATGCTCCCACAAAACCTGTTGCTCCTGTCAGAAAAATATGATGCGGTTTGCTAATATGATCAACAGGCGTGCCTTGAGGAAAGATTTCCGGTGCAAGTACTGCCTCCGCATGAAAATCAATCACGGTAGTTAGAGCAGAAATCCCCTTTTGGTGCAGTGTTTGAATAATCTGAGCCAGTCCTTCCACAGTCGGCTGCTCAAAAAGGCATCTCACGGGTAGTTCTACTGAGAAAGTTTCTCTAACATAAGCAATTAATTGAGCTGCCAAGAGGGAATTTCCACCAAGCTCAAAGAAATTTTCGTTAATTCCGATATTTTCAATACCGAGAACTTTGATCCAAAGGCTAACTATTTGTTTCTCTATAGGAGTCCGATACGCTACAAAACCCTCTTCCAGTTCGGCTCTGGTGCTTTCAGGTGCTGGAAGCGCACTGCGATCTAGTTTGCCGTTAGGGGTCAGTGGTAGTGCATCTAGCAGCACGAATGCAGAGGGCACCATGTAGTCAGGCAGCTTTTCCTGTAGGAAGCGGCGTATTTCTGAGATGAGGTTCTGGGCTAACCTAGCATCCCAATCTGCCAGCGTTTCCGGTGTTCTTTCGTATTGTGGATTCTGAACTACATAAGCTACCAAGCGCTTCTGACCTGGTACGTCTTCGCGGTCTATGACTGTAGCCATTTGCACCGCTGGGTGTTGGCGAAGCAGCACCTCAATTTCGTTCAATTCAATGCGGAAGCCACGAAGTTTTACTTGGTGGTCAATGCGACCGAGAAACTCAATGTTGCCGTCTGGTAGGTAGCGAGCTAGATCCCCAGTTTTGTACAAGCGTGTCCCTGGTTCATCACTAAAGGGGTTGGGAATAAACCGCTCAGCAGTTAGATTGGGTTGGTTGAGGTAGTCTCTAGCTAAACCAACCCCACCGATATATATTTCTCCAAAAACACCGATAGGCAAGGGTTGTAAATGTCGATCCAGTATATAAACTTGAGTGTTGGCAATGGGACGACCAATTGTAGGTAAAAGCTTAGCTTGCTCCTCACAAGACACCAAACCTGAAGTTGTCACAACAGTGTTCTCAGTTAATCCATAATTATTAACAACTTGGAAAGGATGGGATGCCGAAGGATACTGATGAAGTTTGTCTCCACCTGTAAGTAATATTCGTAAATCTGCGTTATTGGTCCACTCCAGTAATAAAATTTGTTCGGCTATTGGTGTCGGCAAAAAGCTAATTTTGATCGCTGTTGACACTAACCAGTCCCGCAGTTGCTCAGGTAAGTGTCGAGTTTCAGCATTAGGAATGTGAATGCTAGCTCCTGCGGTAAGATAAGGCCAAATTTCCCACACACAAGCATCAAATGCAACTCCAGCAATTTGTGTCACCCGATCAAGCGGTGAAATTGTAAACGTTCGTTGATGCCAAAAAGCAAGATTTAACAATCCCCTGTGTTCAATCTGAACTCCTTTAGGCTTTCCAGTTGAGCCAGAGGTGTAGATCACATAAGCAAGATTTTTGAGTGTCAGGTTGCTATTCAGGTTATTTTCATTTTCTTGGGCAATAGTTTCCCAATTTTTTTCCAGACAGATAATTTGTGATTGATGAGATTGTAAACGCTCGACCCATTGCTCCTGAGTCAATAAAACCTGGATATTAGCGTCTTCTAACATGAAAGCCAAGCGCTCTGGAGGGTAAGCAGGATCTAGTGGTAAGTATGCCCCACCAGCTTTCAGGATGCCCAAAATCCCGACAATCATCTCTAAAGATCGCTCAACACAGATACCAACCAGCACCTCCGGTTCCACGCCTAAAGTCCTCAGATAGTGTGCCAGCTGGTTTGCTCGGCAATTTAGTTCTCCATAAGTCAGACGCTGTTTTTCAAAGACCACTGCTACAGCATCGGGATTTTCTGCCACCTGAGCCTCAAACAGCTGATGAATACACGCATCCAGGGGGTAATCTACCTCAGTATCATTCCACTCCACCAACAGCTGATATCGCTCGCGCTCAGTCAGCAGGGGTAAGTCCAACAAACACCGATCTGGATCGGCGACAATACCCTCAAGTAAAGTTTGAAAATGCTCTGCCATGCGCGAGATGGTAACAGCATCAAACAGATCTGTGCTGTATTCAAACCAGCCAGTCAGACCGTTGGACGTATCTGACAGTTGAAGAAACAAATCGAACTTCGCCGTTTTGTGATCAATTGTCATAGAGGTTGTCTTTAAGCTTGGAAGCTTCAAATCTGCGCTTGGAGAGATATTCTGGAGGGCAAATACAACCTGAAATAGCGGCTGGCGGCTGAGATCTCGCTCCGGTTGCAAGTGTGCTACCAATTTCTCAAAAGGCAGGTCTTGGTAGGTATAAGCTGCTAAAGCCACCTCCCGCACCCGTATCAGCAACTTTTTGAAACTGGGGGATCCAGAAACATCAGTACGCAGCACCACAGTGTTGACAAAAAACCCAATCAGCCCTTCCACATTGGGCTGGTGACGATTGGCGATCGCAGATCCCACCGGAATGTCTTCTGAATTGGTGTAACGGAAGAGCAAAGTCTGAAAAGCTGCCAGCAGCGTCATAAACAAAGTGACGCCTTGCTGCTGCGAGAGAGCCTTGAGCGCTGCAGTTAAGGCTTTAGGTAACACCAGAGGTTGAAGTGCCCCCCGATACGTTGGCATTAGTGGGCGTGGTCGGTCGGTGGGTAACTGTAGGACGGGAAGATCCGCGAGTTGCTGCTGCCAGTAAGCTAGCTGTTTCTCCAACACCTTATGTTGTAGCCATTGTCGCTGCCAAACAGCAAAGTCTGCATACTGAATTGGCAATTCTGGAAGCAGAGAAGAATTGCCAGTAGATAAAGCTTCGTAAAGAACTGTCAGTTCCGCAAACAACACCCCAAAAGACCAATCGTCGCAAAGAATATGGTGCAGGTTGAGAAGCAGGATAAACTCTTGCTCATCTAGTTGCAGTAAGGTCACTCGTATCAGTGGTCCTTGGCTTAAGTCGAAAACCTGTTGAGCTTTCTGGGTAGCTAACTGTTGGGCATGAGCTTCTCGCTCAATCTTGGGAATTTCTTGGAGATTGACTACTGACAGCTTGAAATCAGGAGAATCATGAATTACCTGAACTGGTTGCCCATCCACGGTTGCAAAGATCGTTCGCAGGGTTTCGTGACGCCGGATAATTTCTTTCAGGCTCTGCTCTAGCGCAGCAATGTTGAGCGAACCAGTCAGGCGAACAGCTTCGATAACGTTGTAAAACGGATTTTCAGGCATCAATTGGTCGAGAAACCACAACCGCTCTTGAGCAAAAGAGAGAGGTAAGTTATGTGCAGCGTAGTTATTCGCCCTCGTGAAATCGCGGGAAGTCGCTTGAATCGGGGAAACTTGTAAGTCTTGGTTTTCTAAAAGCATTATTTCGATGCTTTTGGCTAAACCAGCTATGGTAGGTCGGTCAAATAGTTCGCGCACGGGTAACTCTACTTGATAGGTATCGCGCACGCGGGAAAGAATTTGGGTAGCTAAGAGGGAATGTCCCCCTAATTCTAAGAAGTTGTCGTAGATGCCGATTTGCTTCAACCCCAACACAACCGCCCAAATCTCTGCCAGCACTTCTTCAACGGGCGTGCGAGGTGCGACAAAATCTTCTTCCAGTTCGGGTCTGATGTTGTCGGGTACTGGGAGCGCTTTGCGATCAACTTTTCCATTGGGTGTTAATGGTAAGGCATTCAGGAACACAAAGCTGGAGGGGATCATATAGTCGGGTAGTTTTTGCTTTAGGAAGTTACGCAAGTTCCCAAAAAGCGATCGCTGCAATTTGGACGCAACAACATAAGCAACCAGCCGCTTGTCGTCTGGGATATCTTCCTGTGCAATGACTACAGCATTTTCGACGGCAGGATGCTGCCGCAACACTGCTTCAATTTCTCCTAGCTCAATTCGGAAGCCACGAATTTTAACTTGGTGATCAATCCGACCCATATACTCGATATTACCGTCGCTCAGATAGCGAGCCAAGTCTCCTGTTTTGTATAGGCGAACATCAGGTTCATCGCTAAACGGGTTAGATATAAACCGTTCGGCAGTTAGATCAGGTCGGTTGAGGTAGCCCCTAACTAACCCCGCACCCCCAATATACATTTCGCCTAGAACTCCTATTGGTATCGGCTGTAAGTGTTCATCAAGCAGATATACTTGTAAATCTGAAATAGGACGACCGATAACGCTGACATTGGCATTTAGATCGGCTTGGGTCACCGGGCGATAGGTAACGTGTACCGTGGTTTCTGTAATTCCGTACATATTGACTAACTGGGGTGAGTTCTCCCCGTGTCGTTCAAACCAAGGTTTCAAACTTTGCACTTCTAAGGCTTCTCCACCGAAAATAACCAAGCGCAATTTCAAATCAGGAGAAGTTCCTTTAGATTCTTCTGCTTTCATCAATTGGCGGAAAGCTGAAGGTGTCTGGTTGAGAACTGTTACTTTCTCTTGAGACAATAACTTTAAGAATGATTCGGGTTCCCGACTGACAAAGTAAGGTACTACTACAAGTCGTCCACCGTAAAACAGAGCGCCCCAAAGTTCCCATACTGAAAAATCGAAGGCGTAAGAGTGGAATAGAGTCCATACATCTGCTTGGTTAAAGTGAAACCACTCGCTTGTTGCTTCAAACAGACGCACTACATTAAAGTGGTTCACTAAAACGCCCTTGGGCTTACCTGTGGAACCGGAGGTGTAGATGGCGTATGCTAAATTATCGGGTGTCACCCCGCTTCTGGGGTTTGTCTGGCTGTGGGAAGCAATTTCTGACCAGTCTGAGTCTAAGCAGATAACATGTGCAGAGTGTGGGGTCAGCTTCTCCACCAGCTTCGACTGGGTGAGCAACACTGGCACTTTCGCATCTGCCAATATCAACGCCAGACGTTCTTGCGGATACATCGGATCTAGTGGAACGTATGCACCACCAGCTTTGAGAATACCCAGCAGTCCTACCACCATTTCTAAAGAGCGCTCCAGGTAAATTCCTACCAGTACCTCTGGAGCTACGCCCAGAGACTGCAAATGATGTGCCAGTTGATTGGCACGGCAGTTCAGTTCATGGTAAGTTAGTTGCTGATCTTCAAAAACTATTGCAACAACATCGGAGTTTAGCAAAGCTCTTTCTGAGAAGAATCGCTCTACCTGAGACTGAAATAGTTCGTGGATACAGAGGTTTTGATTACCCAGTTTTAGGGAGAAATTACTCATTTCTTCTGCTACCTTTATGCAGTTGCTGGCTATATCAATGCCGATAAAAATAAAGTCACATCTAATATGCAGTCATATCTCGGTTGAACACTTGTATAAAGTCCGTAGTTGCGCTTTAGCACTAAAGCACAACTACGAGCCATTTTATTTTTAAGTAACTACCCTAACTTGACATAACAGAGGCTTTACTACTTATTTATAGTTTTCCCTGCTAAAGGAGAAAAATAACAATGTGGAAAACTTTTAAGAGCAACTTCCCTATTCAAATCGCAAACGAGTGCTAGACGAAATATGCTTTGGCCGATTATGCAGTATGACTGGAATCTTAATTATGAATTCTGCTCCCTGTCCTGATGCTGAAATACACGTCAGTTCACCCCCATGTTGTTCTACTACAATCTGGTGGCTAATTGCTAACCCCATGCCAGTGCCTGATCCCACAGGTTTCGTAGTGAAGAAGGGATCAAAAACTTTCTGTCTGACTTCCTCCGTCATTCCAACACCATTATCAGCAATCTGAATCTCCACCTGATTTTTTTCCAAGACGCAAGTGCGAATCCGAATAGAAGGTGAGAAGTTCACATTTCCTTCCCGCTGCCGACTTGCCTCTTCCAAAGAATCAATAGCATTTGCCAATAAATTCATAAACACTTGGTTTAGCTGTCCTGGATGGCATTCCACCAATGGCAGCGAGTCATACTCTTTAATCAGATCAATCGCGCCATGATCTGACTGAACGTTCAGTCTATTATGTAACAGTAACAGAGTGCTATCGATGCCTTCATGGATATCCACCGCCTTCATATCCGCCTCATCCAAGCGGCAGAAGTTTCGGAGTGACAAAACAATCTGACGGATGCGGTTGGCTCCCATTTTCATCGAATCTAGCATTTTGGGTAGGTCTGAGATCAAGAATTCCAACTCGATTTCCTCTGCCTCAGCTTGAATCTCTAACGTTGGATTGGGGTATTGCTGCTGGTAGAGGTGCAGCAATCCTAACAAGTCTTGGAAATATTGATTTGTGTGGGTAAGATTACCGTAGATAAAACTAACAGGGTTATTAATTTCGTGAGCAATACCGGCAACGAGCTGCCCCACGCTAGACATTTTTTCTGTTTGAATCAGTTGAGTCTGGGTTTGCTTGAGTTCGTGGAGGGTTTTTTCCAGTTGAGCCGCTTGTTCTTCCAGTCGCGTATTTTTTTCTTTTAATTGCAGTGTTCGCTCCTCTACTTTTATTTCTAGATTTCGGCTATAGTTCTCCAACTGCTCCTTAGCTTGTTTCAAATTTTCAGTATTAGTTTCTAAATTTGTATAGAGAAGTGCATTTTTTAGAGAAATTGCTATTTGTGAAGATAAAATTCTCAAAATTTCTAATCGCTCAATAGTAAATGCACCAGCAACCAAAATATTTTCTAAGTATAAAATACTGATAAGTTTTCCTTGATTGAGAATCGGCATACATAAAACAGATTTTGGTTGTAGTCTTACTATATAAGGGTCGTTAGCAAATCTTCCCTCGCAATTGGCATCATTTAAAAGTACATCTTCTTGAGTTCTAACTGCATAATTGATCACAGACAAAGGCAGTAGAGGCTTACCCTGGGATACCTGTATAGTTTCAATGGGAGTCGATGACCACAAAACAACCTCATCTGGTTCTACAGTACCAGTCGCTTCTATCAGCAACTGTTCATCCTTTTTTAAAATAAGGCAGCTAGTGGTTGCCCCAGCATTTTCCATCACAATTTTTAGTAATTTCTCCAGTAACTTGTCTAGAACGATTTCACTAGCAAGAGTTTGGGAAGCTTTCACAATGGTCGTCAAGTCCAGAACTTCCCCACTCCCACAGTTTGTAGAGGTAATCGTGCTGGTGACTCGCTCTACGCTTGTTGTCACTGTAGAAATTGGGGCAAGTAACTGTGGATGCATTAATTCCAAATCTCTTACTTTTGCTGTCGCTCCCCAGTTACTATATCCATAGTAAGACTCAGTCAGATAAAGCCGAGCAATCTTTTCTCTACCAAGCGTAAGATAAAACTCCGCTGCTCGTTCATTCGCTAGTGCTTCTTCCTGGATGTATCCCTGTGTTCGGGCATTTTGAATCGCACGATCATAATATTTCATGGCTTCGCCAATTTGCCCCAAAATTCGCGCTTTTTCTGCCTGCACCAGCTCGTACTTATGTAGATAATTTGCAGGAGCATGCTCTGCCCATGCCTGAATTTTTGATTGATTCTCCTCCACTTGCTTCAGATATTTTCCTTGTTCACTGGTTTCTACATGGGTATAAAGAGCAAGGAGAGCCAGAGAATAGTAGAAGTTGTGTATTGCAAAAATATTCGGCTCTATCAAAGCTTCTGTATATTCGGCTGCTTTATAAGCGTTGACAACAGCCTGCTCGTAATCTTTAAATATATACAGGAGAATAGTCTTGACGACATAGGTATTAAAAAGCAAAATGCGGTTATTTGATTCCAGAAAAATTGGTAGCATTTTAAATTCATTAAAATTTGCTCCAATTAAAAAATATTTATCTTCTGAATGAGCTATCAGATTTAATGTTAATTGTTGCCATATTTTTGTACAATCAATAGGATAATCCAGTCTTAATTTTAATAATAAATCAATATACTGACCTTGCTGCTGAACTACAGTTTCTAGTCGCTCTCCGATCAGAAATACGTTACTACAATAAGCAATAGCACAATAACCAACAAATTCTATATCTCCTGTTTCAAGCCCACTTTGAAGTCCTTCCAGTAACGATGCCATCGTTTCCCTAATATGTTCTTTCCAGGGTCTAATGAAAACATTAAATAAGTCATATACTTTACATTTAAGCTCTCTGGCGTTAAATTTATCTAACAGCTTTACAGCCAGTTTACCAAAGAAATATCCAGTATCTATCTTACCTACTGAACATAGGATTAAGCCATACAGAGCATACACGTAAGCTGATAGCGCTGAATGACCATGTTTAATACAGAAATTGACCTGGGTTAAGGTAATTTGTCGCAAAATCTCAGGCTTTGTAATAAAAGCGATAGAAGCAAAACTCATTAAGAGCCGCAAAGCTGCTAGCTGATAAGGATCTGTCATCACAGGAAGATTTTCTAAGTCTTCAATCTGATGCAAGGCAATTAGTGTACTGTGTTCGCCGGAGGCGTTAGCGGAGTCATCGCTCGGTAAAGTCGATAGGGAGATATTCAGCAGATCCATTGCAGAGATTGCAGTATCCATAGCTTTGCTCATCTGATTTTGAGCCATATAAAACTGAATTTGTAGCTCATATACCTTCGCTCGATCAAGCAGACTGGTCGCTTGTTGCAGAACAACTTCAGCTAAGGTCGTGGCTTGCTCAAAGTTCCTATTTAAGTATTCGGCTTCCACAGCTTCTAGATAAAGAGAAACTGTCAATTCATATTGGCTTTGCCAGCTATTTTTTTGCAGAAGTCCTAACCCAAGTGTCAAATACTTGACAGCAGGTTCATAAGCATTTGCTGCCTTTGCTTTTCGTCCCGCTATCAGATTTAATTGAGCTAGCTTTTCTTGTTCAGACTGACTGACGATTAACTCTATACTGTTATTTAAATGGTTAACAATCTCAAAAATATTGTCTTCTGTTTCTTCTAAATTAGTATTTTTTAGTAGCAGTTGACCAATTTTTAAGTGAACTACTTTTTTCTGATTTTCTGGAATGAGAGCATAAGCTGCTTGCTGCACTCGGTCATGCAAAAACTTGTACTCAACTGTTAACTTTTTACCCGTGGCAGCAAATGATACCTCCGGCTCATCAAATAAAGCAGTTTTGTAGGCATTGCTCAGAGGTAGAATCAAACCTGATTCCAGTCCATCCCAAAGCTCTCCGGCTGTAGCTGATAGAGATTTTTCATGAACTATGGACAGGGTCTCTAAATTAAATGTATTCCCAATACATGAGGCTATTTTTAAAGCATTCTGCGTATTTTGAGCGAGATTTTGAATCTTGTCGAGCATGAATTCAACAACATTATCGGTAATTCCTATACTTTGAATAAGCTCTATATCCCACTGCCAGGAACCAGAAATTATGTTGTAAGATAAAAGCTTTTTCTGGTAAAGTGATACGAGCATCTGCTTCAAGAAGAAGGGATTTCCATTTGTTTTCTTGAACAATAGCTCTGCTAGAGGTCTAGCTCTTTCTTGATCACAGTGAAGTGTATCGGTTATTAATTGGTTGACACAACCAATATCTAAAGCTTGCAAAATAATCGTAGTTACCAAAGCACCAGTACCAGTCTTTTGAATTTTATCTAAAGTTAACATTAACCGATGCGTTGAATCGACTTCATTATCGCGGTATGCTCCAATAATTAAAAGGCATTGGCTATCCTCAGATGCCAAAATCTCGAGCAATTTTAACGAGGCTGAATCTGCCCATTGTAAATCATCTAGGAATAGAACGAGTGGATGTTCTTTTTTGGTAAAGACGCTAATAAATTTCTGAAGAACTAAGTTAAACCGATTTTGGGACGCTGAAGGTTCTAATTGAGGGACAACAGGCTGTTTACCAATTAAAAATTCTATTTCTGGAATGATATCAATAATAATATGAGCATTAGAAGCTGTAGCTTCCAATATTTTTTCTTTCCAATTTTTTATTTGTGCTTCACTTTCTGTTAGTAGCTGTCGAATTAATTCTTGAAAAGCCTGAATCAGAGAAAAATATGGGATATTACGCTTAAATTGGTCAAATTTACCAGCTATAAAATAACCTCTTTGCCGTACTATTGGTTGATGAATTTCATCAACCAATACTGACTTGCCAATACCTGAATAACCAGCAATGAGTATCATCTCGGTGCTACCTTGACTCATCCGATCAAAGGCAGCTATTAAGGTATCAATTTCTTGTTCCCGACCATAGAGTTTTTGCGGAATTTGAAATTTTGCTGATACATCGTGTTGAGCAAGAAGGAAATTGTTAACTTCACCATAAGCTTGCAACTGAGTTAGACAAGCTTCTAGATCCATTTTGATTCCGTAGGCGCTTTGATATCTATCCTCGGCAGTTTTGGCTAATAATTTCATCACAATGTCAGACACTGCCTTCGGAATGCTTGAATTTAATTTACACAGTGGAATCGGCTGTTTGGCAATATGACGGTGAACCAACTCTATAGGGTCTGTAGTTGGGAAAGGCAGTTCACCGAGAAGCATTTCATAAAAGGTGACACCAAGAGAGTAAAAATCAGTGCGATAATCGATCGCCCGATTCATCCTGCCAGTTTGCTCTGGTGACATGTAGGCTAATGTCCCTTCAAGCAAATTAGGACTGCTGATGCTCTGTTTTTCACTCTGAAGAAGTGATGCAATAGAAAAATCTGTAATTTTTAGTTGTCCACTTTTAGGATTGAAAATAATATTTTGAGGTTTAATATCTTTATGGATAATATGTTTTGTGTGCAAGGCTCCTAAAATCCCACAAATATTAATAGCTAAATTCATAAAATCTAATAGTTTGATTTTGCCAAATTCAATAGATTGATTTAGACTTTTTCCTCCGAAGTCTTCCATTACCAAAGCTAAACTATTATTGTATTTTTCTAATTTGTAAGGTCTGACAATACCTTCTAAATCAAGATTTTTAGCTATCTCGTATTGATGCTTAAATTTTGCTAATTCCTTTAGATTAGGATAATCTGCTTTAAGAATTTTGATGATAACCGCCTCATTTCGTTCACTCTGACCCCGATAGACAACAATTTTTAAATTTTCGTAAATTCTTTCTAGAATTTCGTAACTCATAATAATGGTCATTTTTCTAACGGTATGATAAGTGTATACTTGACCGCGAATAAGCGCAAAACACTTCAAGCTAGACTGTAGCTTGTTTGAAAACGCTTCTCTCAATTTTTGAGAGTCTCTAATAGAAAGTTTCGTAGTCCCTAGTACTACAAAAGATCCGTTATTACCCTCCTCTATTCTAGAATTCCCACAATTGGTTCAAAAGTAACTCACTGTTCGCCTAATCGACTTTGACTATTGGTAAGCCCAGACTTATTTACCGATTGTTAAAGAGTCGAAACCATTGCAGACTCGATATTTGGGAGTAGGGAATGGTGTTTTACCCCACTTTCATGCAAGGCTTGTGAAATTTTTTCATTGGGACTGCCTTCTCCCTTTTCAATCCTGACTTCTGATCTTTATAAACTAACATCTATGACATTGTCTAACTATCATTTTGTATGGATACCAAAGCGCAGTAAACAAGTCTTAGTAAGAGATGTGGGCGAAACGTTTAGATGCTTTGTTATAGAAAAAGATATTCATAACTTGAATGTGCAATACTAGCTCTCAAAATTATGTCAGACCATTGACAATTGTTTTTAAGTTGCACACCCACTCTTGCACGTCCAAGATACGAAGGCAAGAATTCCCTCATCTACTTCAGTGATAGGAGTTTTGCTGATGCTGGCAACGCTAATTGCCTTTCCTTTAACCATCCTAATAACGAAGATGAACAGGTGTATGCAAGCCAAAATTACATTGCCAACTTTACCAAAGGGATTATCTTCTGACAAGCAGCAGCAAGCAGAAGATAATTAATTAGCATTATTGCCGTTGCGAACCCTCCTAAATGTACATAGCAAAATAGTCCTCATAGATTTCAGTATTGGTCGATAGCGTCAGTTCGACTTTTTCACGATCTGTATCAGTCCCCGAACTCGTGCCATTGTTCAGACTCGCTTCCGGCATAAAATCGCCACAGTATTCATTGGCGGGTAAAGCTTCGTTCATCTTTTTGGGATAGCTCAAACCCAAATGGCTCATGATTGTGATAAATTGATCTCGGCTACGATCAGCAAATCGGGGATTGAGGCGTTTTTCTTCGCCTATCGTAGAAACGGTGCGTCCCTTGTAGTCATGGGCAGGATAAACTAGGGTGTCCTCTGGAAGGGTAAATAACCGTTGTGTCACCGTATCGTACAACGTACCCGCATCGCCCGATTGCAAGTCTGTGCGTCCACAACCCCGAATCAATAAGGCATCCCCCGTTAACAGATGAGTGTTGTTGATTAAATAAGCCAGATGACCATTGGTGTGCCCTGGTGTGGCGATCGCCTCAATCTTTACCGCCCCCACAATTAAGGTTTCGCGATCGCCAAGGGAGTGATCAAAAGACCGGGCAGTCGTATTTGGGGGTACTATGATCTGACAACCCGTTTGCTGTCTTAGTTTACCTGCCCCAGTGATATGGTCGGCATGGATGTGAGTTTCCAAACAGTAGCGGAGAGTCAACCCTAGATCCTCCAGCACTTGTAAATCACGGTCAACCTGCTCCAACACCGTATCAAACAAGACCGCTTCTTTCGTTTGACTGTCTGCAATCAGATAGGTGTAGGTGCTGGATTCCGGGTCAAAGAATGGGCGAAACAACAGCGTTGACTTGGGGATAGCGGGTCGAGGAACGCTGCTGTCTTGTTCAATGGTGCGAGAAAAGGGTGAAACGGGGCGCACCCGCACTGGGAGTGACTGCAACACCGTTGCCGCTAGTGCCTGTGCCTGCTCACGCAGTTCTGGGACGGCGATCGTTTCTAACAAATGACCTTTGCGTGGGGTGCCCAAGGTATAGAGCAGGGTTGAACGGTTGCCTTGAGCATCTAATACGGTACCATCAGCAGCAGTATCTAACCCCAAGCCAATGCCATTAGGGCGGATCAACCCCTGGTCACGCAAATTGGCGATCAGAGATTGGGGCGATCGGCGATAATCTGCCTGTACTCCGGTGCAATTCACCACGCGGCTGACCTGCAAGACCCAATCCGTTGTCGTTTGGCGTCGGCGAACAGTCACTGCTATCGCGTCCGATGCCGCTTGATAGCCCTGAATGCGCCCTGCGGTAATAGTGAGTTGCCCCGAATCTAGCATTGCCTGGACAATCTTCCCAATTTCGGGAGCAATTCGATGCCGGTGCACATCCCAATAGGGGGTAGCATGGCGCAAAAAACGCTGCTGCTCCACGGAGGGCAATTGTTGCCAGAGTTGCTGGGTGATGGGACGCAGGGAATCAATCACCGATCGCCAGTCGTAGTCCTGCACCACCGCCGTCTGCACCTCACTCCGAATGCGCCGCAGCAAACCCCGAATCGTTTTGGGTGCGGTGTCTGGGGTTAAGAAGGCGGGGTAGGGTTTTGTTGATCGATGCGGCAGTGGAAACAAGCCCCGGCGAGACACGGCATCAATTTTTCCCCGATGGTTACGCTCGTGGAGTGCTACCACCATATCCACCATCGTCAGTCCAGTGCCAATCAGCAATACAGGCGCATCAGGTTCAAGCTCTGCCAATGCATCGGCTGACCAGGCATGACGTAGATAGGAGTTATTGGTGCTATCTAACGGCTGTGATCCTAGAGGTTGAGACATTGGGGGAGGAGCAGGCGCGTTTCCCACTGCCAGCACAATTTTATCTGCTACGAAAGTACGGCTGCTCCGCAAGGAGACGATAGCCTGTTTGGCTTGTGGCTCCACTGCCACCACCTCATCAATGACGCGTTCCAGCCGAACGTTACTCGAAGCCGTGGCTTCAGCTTCCTCCAGAATGGACTGGATGTAAAGCCCGTAGATCTGACGGGGAATGAAGGTGCTGGCGTTGAGTTCATTGGGCAGGAATGCCGCCAACTCACTGCGGTTATAGTCCAGCCAGCGCAGGAGATGACCGGGATCATCGGGAAAGGCACTCATCTTGCCTGCAGATACATTCAGCAAATGGCTGGTGGTGTCAGTACTGTAGGCAACTCCCTTGCCAATCTCGTGACTACGCTCAATCAGCTTGATCAGCAGGGGTCGGGTGGCAGTTTTCAATAAGTGAGCTGCTACTAGAGAACCACTAAAGCCAGCGCCGACGAGCGCGATCGTTGTGGTTGAAGGATGTGCTATCAGGACATTGGAATCAATCACGGTGCTAAAAAGAGTGTATGGTGACTACTTTCACGGGTCAGACTTTTGCTACTGACAAAATCCTAGATGACATCTCCTCAAGCAGCAATGTTTTAGACGACAATGCCTTAATTAAAGCGCGTGGTAAAAATAACTTTGTTCATTATACTACAAATCTATCGGTTTTTCTATGTATTACTCAAACCGTCCTTTACTGATGTATGCTTTCAGTGAATGAAATTGCTCCGAGTCCAGAAACTTTAGTTGTGCAAGAGATACAAGTTTTGGATTCAAACGTCAATTATTAAGACAAATAACTTCCAACCAGGAATACCACGCACTGCGATCACTCCATCAGAACTTTATTATGACATATACTAAGAGTAGTATCATAAACCAAAAATATGGGGATAAACTCCATTTCTACCAAAGTTACTGATGGTGGCAGGATTGTTATCCCTGCGGAGTACCGACGAGCACTCGGACTTAATGTGGGTGACGATGTGGTGATCTCGCTCGAAGCAGAAGAGATCCGTATCCTTTCCCGCAAGGAAGCCCTGCGACGAGCAAAAGCACTCGTGAGACAGTACGTAACAGAAGGAACCCTACTTTCAGACGAACTTCTTGCCGAACGACGGCGTGAGGCAGCGGATGACTAAGTACGTCCTCGATGCATCGGCACTCCTTGCATTCCTGGCGGGAGAGCCTAGGGGTGACACCGTGGAAGAGGCGCTTCCAGAGGCGATCGTAAGTACCGTCAACATGAGCGAGGTGATCGCACTGACTCATGGTATAAATATGGTATAAGTAAGGATGTGTATGATTCAGGACTTCGCCAACAAATCGCTAGCATTGCTAGTAGTTTTCAAATCTTTGAATGTGTTCAATGTGCCGAAGCAATCAAAAGATTCCTGATAGAGCAAGGAATTTTTGGTCAGCAAATCAATCTGTTTACGGGAAGTACAGAAGACCCTTTTTGTAACATCTACCACGAAATTCTCAAGCAAAATATCTCTACAAATGGTCAGCATCAAGCAATTGTGCTTGAAATAGAAGGCGAAGAACTGGTGTTTGATAATATTCATCCTCAAGGAGTCTCAAGAGTAAATTGGATAAATAATCTCTACTGTCCTATAAAAGACATAGGTGGAGATTTCCAAATCACAAAAATTGATTTCTAGGTAGGAGGAAGATCATGAGTAGCTTTTACGAACTGATTCAGAAGATAAAGAAAAGACCTTCCATGTATCTGGGTAAACCCGCAATCAGTAACCTCCGCTCTTGTTTAGCAGGTTACATTTTTGCTCGTCGTGAACTAGGCATTTCTCAAACTGAACAAGAAAAGAAATTTACTGAATTCCAAGGATGGATTCAGAAAAAATTTAATATCACATCTAGCCAATCCTGGGATAAAGTCATTCTCTTCTACTCAGAAGATGAACGTACTGCGTTAGAGCGTTTTTTTGAGTTATTTGAAGAATTTTTAAGTGCTGATAACGAAACTCGGCTTGAATTAGAAGATGCTCAATTAGAATCTTCGCCCGACTTGTTTGTTGGTAAATTCTCAAGTCCAACGAATTCTTGAGAACCACTCTGATGAGCTTACTTAAAGCGCGAGTCTATTCTGCAATTTGTATTTATGACTTCTAGTTTAATAAAGAACTGTATTGTTTATTGAGTTTCAGTGGAGGGCAAAAAAGTGGTTCAAAGCGGCATTTATTATAGCCTCAACTAGTACCCCAAATATCTTTAGGGCTACATCTTGGATAAGCTTCTTCAGGCAATTTTTCTCTTTACGCTTAACTGCTGCACTTAATTTCTGCGCGAATTGCTGATCTGATCCCTTTTGTGTATTCACAGCGTTGATCAATTGATCTGTTGAGTAGCTAGTCATCTGTTCTATATCCTTAAATTTTTACGTTAGCAAGATCGAAAATCACTTTTTTTCTGTTTGAATCGAAAACCACAATGTTAGAATATTTCCTGGCTTCTAACAGAGAAACTCGATTCATTTCCTTTGCTTCAAACAAGTTTTTGAAACGTTTAATAGCGGTTAGTCCCAACTTATTCACGATAACTAACATAGGGAGTGGTGTGAAACGAGAATAATTTATTCTACTCAGCCAATACCTTCGCCAAAATCTTTACGATCGCCCATATTGTGCTTCCTACCCAACTTAACCACTATTTTGCTGCCTGACTTGCTGCAACAAATCCTGAACAGATAACACAGGTACAGGCGAACTCAAAAAACCTTGAGCATCGCGTGTCACAATAGCGTCTAATCCTTGAGCAACCGCACTAAAAATTTGAACAGCGTCTTCAAAATCAGCCAAACCAGATTTAAAGGCTGATTCTAAAACGGCTCGATTGATCGGACAAATCGCCATAGCAGTCAGTGTTTCCGAGACTGCTTGCCGCGCTTGCTCAACACTGCGGGTGTGCCTACGAGCAATGTAGAAAATATCTGTAAGTGTTGTGGCTGTAACGTAGCCTACGACTTTTCCCACATCGATCGCTTGGAATAGCTGTTCTGCGTCTTGGAAAAATGGCTCCCGCTGCAATAGAAAATCTAGGACAATGTTGGTATCAATTAAAACTTTCACTAGAGATACTTCTCTACCCTTCGGTCTTCCAACATCCTAGCTACTTCTTCCTCGGTTGGTGCAGGTTTGTCTGTTTTCAGCAAGCCTCGCATCCGTCGAATTGCACCAGAGCGATCATTTCCAGAAATTGGCTGAGTTTTTAAGGACTCAATGATGGCACTTACCAACTCAAGGCGATCGCTTGGCGGTAGCTTGACGACCTGTTCCTTCAGTTCTTGTAGTAGCATAAACGACTCCTATACTCGAAGATATCTACTGCCTAGTATCAAATAACCTACTATTATAGCATTATAGCAATAAGGTTATACGTTAAATTTAAAATAGGGTTCTAGGACGGACACGGTTTGCTTCATCGACCAAGAGAATCTTCTCCTTCCCAGTAGATAGGTGTGCCATATCTCGCAGAGATCTCTCTAGCCCTTTTCTGAGATGTAATTCCTCAAATGGCTGTCCCAAGATTGAGATCGAGGAAGTGGGTGAGAGTGCTTGGGAGGTGACCAGATTTAAGGCGGTTTCCAAAACTTGTTTTGTTAATTGATAACGATCCATGCCATTCAGAGTGAGTGCCTCAATTGCCATTGAAGCTTCCTCAAGTTCCTTCGCCCCTGGTAAAGAACGGGAAGGGTCTATCAGCGTCCGGGCAATTTCCACACGCGATCGCACATACAAGTTAGAAGTTTGCGGTATCCGTTGCAACGCTGCTACTGCGCCGTTCCTGTCTCCCGTCGCACACAAACAACGAGCCAAACCAAACGCTGCCGAGGTATAACTAGGATCGGTACGGGAAACTAAATCATACATCTGAATCGCCAGTTGGAAATGACCTGCATCTTCAGCCGCCAAGCCAAGTGCTAATTTAGGTGTCAGTTCTCCAGGCAGGTCAAAGTAAACTTGGTCGAAAGCTGCTTCGGCTTCCTTGGCCTTGCCCTGTGACATCAGACTTCGTCCCCTATACCACAACACTCGCCAGTCCCAAGGATCTTTCTCTTCAACTTGCACCAAAACTTGTTCTGCCTCGTCATAAGTGCCAATGTCAATCAGGCTGCTTGCCAAACGTAGCAGCGCTTCTCTAGAATTAGGGAATTGCTGAACAACTTGTCTTAAACTGGTAATTCGTGTGTCAGGATCGGCAATGGCACTTGCATTAAGTACCGCGTTGAAACCTGGTTCTGTGGCGTCCAGCATCGGCATTGGCAACTGGTGATAGTCAGCTTTAATTGCACCTAAATCACCACTATTTCTCAGTGCAAGCATATCCCCGCCGAAAAGATTGCTGGAGGCTGGACGCGGAGTTTTTGTTTCAGTGGCAACTATTTCCCGCAGCACACCAAGTAACTGATCTGCCATTTCATCCGCAAACTGAAAGCGCTCATCGGGATTCTCTGCTGTTGCTCTAATTAAAAATCGATATAATGATTCTTGCTGAGCAAAGAGCGGTTCTTCTTGAGGACTGGGTAGTGTGTATAAATGTTCTTTGGTAAAACCTCTAATGTTGGTGAGTAGAACAGCGAGAGTCCTGCCAACGGTAAACAAATCTGATACGACTATCGGACCTTCACCCGCTTCCGGGGCGCTATAGCCGACAGTGCCATAGATATCTCCATGAGGATCATCGATGCGTCGCACTCCGCCCAAGTCGATTAACTTCACATCGTTGCCTTCAAGCATCACGTTATCCGGCTTGAAGTCGCAGTAAACCAAGCCCAAGGAATGCAAGTAAGCAAAAGCACTTAAAATCCGGTGGATGTATGCAATCGCCTCCACGACTGGCAACGGTCCCCGCTGTTGGCGAATTTCTTTCAGTGTCTTGCCTCCAACATACTCCATGACGATGAAGCCTTCAGTACCGTGATTGACAAAGTTATAAATACCAACAATATTGGCATGTTTGACCGCTGCCAAAAACTGCCGTTCTGCTACCGCTACTGCCGCACTCGCCGCATCTTCAGTATTGAGTAGACCTTTGAGTACCACGTAACGAGAAAGCATTCTGTCAAAGCCCAAGTAGATCCAGCCGAGTCCACCAAAGGCGATCGCACCCTTCACTTCATATTGTCCAGCGACCAAATCATTAGGCTTAAGGGAGGGGATGAAGGAATACTTTTGTCCGCACTTAGCGCAAAAGCCTTTCTCCCGACTCAGAGAGTTGTTACAATTCGCGCAGAAGCGTTTATTCTCAGGAACCTTCGCTTCCGCCATGATTGCCTTTTCCGGTTCCGTCGAAGGCAGTTCTGGCACAGAAACAAGTCCCGCACCAAGTTGCTTGCGGCTACTTCTCGTGGAAGTATTGCTTGTACGACGCGAACCTTTGGAACGGTTGGTAAGCGGCGATGAACCCGTGCCAGTGGTAATACTTGCGCTTTGCCTCTGAATGCTGTCACGTAGAGACATGCCATGCAAAGTCTCTACAGTCTTGATTTCAGCCAGTCCACACACGTTACAATAATTGTCTTCAATAATACCAGTACACTTGTTGTGCTTACAGCGATCGCCATCCATAAGACTTTCCTTTATTTAAGTTTAGTTGTTAGTTGTGAGGATCTCTGAAAAAACACGGGGAGTAGGGAGTACGTAGGGGCGGGGTCTCCCCGCCCTTCCAGGAATGGTGGTGTTTTTTTCATTCATAACGGGTGGTACGCCGCCAGTGGTATGCATAATAAAACTGTTCTAGCATTGATCATGAGACATCTGGTAGAAATGAGGTATTCACCCTTACGGTATAAGGCTTTTATATTCTTTTTCGGCTATGCCCGGAGCAGGCATCGTGCTACAAGGTTGTTTATTGTCTTGGATCGTCAGTGGGTGGGTGAAGTTGACCGATTATCCATTGGCGTCGAGCATTTGGGATGAAGGGTTCTTCTCGGCGGTGCAGAACTGAGCAGTTCGGGATAGTGGCAGTATTCACAACGGAATTGGGCACGTTGACGAACGGTTTCGTAGAGCGGTTTAGGTATGACCATTGGCTCTGGCGACCATGACTGCGTTGATGTAGCTAAAAATCTCGTCGAGTTCGCCAATTGCTTCTAGTTCAAGCGCTTCCTCTGAGGTCAGGCCATCTGCTTTTTTCTTGTCAAGGAGGATTTGCATTCGATCACCCAATTCTTCGGTGAATTTAAATAGGGTGAAGTTATTAATTTGCTGCACCTTTAATCCTTTGGAGATCAGGGCAGAGGGTTTGGGGAGTGTGGTCATGGCTATGGTCGAATGTACAAGTCTCTAGATCATAGCAATGTCATTCTTTTCATGGTAATCCGGTTTGGCAAGGATTGTATGATACTCCTCACCAAAACCTTTTTCTTCGGTTTTACCTTCTTGGTCTTCAATTAATGCTGATTGAGCCATTTTTCGGAGAATATCCAGATTAATATCTGAATTTGCTCAGGTTTCCTACCATTTTAGCTCATTCTCAATATCTGCTAACAGTTGTTGAGCAATTTCGTCTTGGAGATTTGCGGAAAGCTTTTGGGCTTCTTGGAAGGCTTTTTGTAACAGTTTAGTCATGCTAACTTTGATAAGTCATTAAAAACTTAGCTTTAGAACCATTATAGGGGATTTGCTGGGTTTCGTTGCCTCAATCCAACCTAACTCCCAACTCTTAAACATTCAACCGTTTTTCATATTGAGACACTAACTGTTCTGCCCTATCCAAAGGAGTTGGTCGGGTATACAAAAGTTGCTGGGCTTGAAAAGCTAGTTCGGTTAAAGTAGTATCTTCTGCTTGTCCTCGTGCTAGTGCCTTAGCTTTGAGGGCTTCTAGCCGTCCGCGTAACTCTGCCCTTGTTTGCAAAGGTGCTTTGTTTGCTGCGTATGCTGCCTCAACAGCCGCAAAATATTCCTTCCCCTTGGTAGTCCAGTTTTCCAGACCAACTTGCACAGGATGTACAAGACCTTCAGCAAACTTGGTTTCTAGTCGGTTCAGCCAAGATGAAAGTGCTTCAATTTGCTCAATTGCTAACGGCTTTTGCAGCTTTGAATGGTCAACCACCTTCAAAGTGCTTTCAGCAAAGGCGTCTGTTGCTTGGCGATGAAGCTCTATTAATTGTGATTGTAGTTGATGAGCGCTAGCAAAACTTTCTTTGAGAAGCTGCTGCTGTTTAGCCACTTGTTCCAGAGAACTTTTCACCCGTGCTATCTGAGGCTGAATTTCTCTAGTAAAATCTGCGCTACCCCTGAGGGGATCATTATCTATGATATCACGCAGGGCAGTTATCTTTTGATGAAGGTCGGAAAGTTCTTGTAAGGAATCTACGCCAAGGGAGTCAGCCAATTTTTGCAGCTTCTGGATCTCGATTTCTGCATGACTCAGCATAGGTTCTAAGCGTGACCAAGCTTCGTCAACAGCTAAAACCACTTGCTTCGCCACATCATAGGCGTTTGTCATCCGCACAAGTAACTCTTGGGGGGCGATCGCACGACTAGTCTCAGCAGCAGTTAAAAGACCTCTTTCTGCTAGCGGAGTTTGAACAACAGGCAACTGAATAGATGGTTTCGTGAGAATTTGTTCTATTTCTTGAAGTTTTTGCTGCGATGCCAAAAATCGTGATATTGATGAGCGCAGTTGAGTTGCTTGAGCGAGAGTTTGTACAAGCAAGTCAAAATACCCAAACAAGTCATTCATGACCTCTAGGGCTGAAGTAACACGCGCTTGGGTGACTCCCACAAGTTGCGCCTTGGAAAACCCAGAAACACCAGCAAGCCGCTGGTAGGTTGGAAGTCCGTGTAAATCTATCAGGTTCTGACCCACAAGATCGAGTTTCTTTTTCCAATCGGCTAACAATTTGTCAATTTCTTCAAGAGTCATTTTTTGGTTAGTTATTAGTTATTAGTTATTCTCCCCCTGCTCCCCTGCCCCCTCTACCTCGCAACTTTTGGTTCAAAAATCAAGTACGTTCCCCCTAAACCTTCGACAATTGTGCGTGTATTAGCAACCATCATTTTCTGGTAGGTGTCCCCCTCGCTTCCTAGAACGCCCAAGTTATCGCTAAACAGTTCCCTTTTTGAAACTTTGACTTTCGCTTCTTTGGCTATATTCTGAATTAAATTAGACTTATTTGTGGTATCTGCAAAAATTGTTGGTACTTTAGCTTTTGTGATGCTTTGAACCAGTGATTTTGCACGTGTAGGAGTCGCTTTTTCCCCAGTGCCAATATCCTCTAATGTGCCTGCTGAGGAAAGACCATAAGCCTGAATATAGTAACTCATTCCATCGTCAACTGTAACTAACTTGCGTTGATTGTCGGGAATGCTAGCAATTCTTGACTTGATCCAATCATCTAGTTGGATCAGTTCACTTTTGATTTTTTGCGCGTTGCTTTTATATAATGACGCATTTTTAGGTAACACTTTACTTAAGTTACTGCTAATGACCTCTACCATCTTGATACCATACTTGGCATTATGCCAAACATAAGGGTTAGGCACTGTACTGTTGCCTTCTCTCGATTGTAATGGTTGAGAAACAGCGCGGTGACCGACTGCAATATTAGGTACATGATTTTTACTTGATCTAAGTAATTTCAACACCCCAGGCTCAAGATTGTACCCATTAAAGAAAATTACTTTAGCTTGTTCAATGGCTTTGCGGTCTTCTGGCTTTGGTTGATAAAGGTAAGGGTTAGTATCAGGGGAAGTCAAGCAAATGAGATTGATTGTCTCCTCCGCAACTTGTTTGACTAAATCACATAGTACACTCGTAGTTGCTACGACTCGGGGAAGATTATTGTTCGACCCAGCAGATGTGGTAGTCATGTAAGAGGTTTTGATCAAATTACCAGCATTATGACATCCCACAAATCCAATACTCAGGGCGACAAAAGCAGCACGTAGGGTTGGAGTTAATGGTAATTTTTTTGACATAAAAACTCTCAACGCTCAAATAATTGAGATCATATAGCGGGTTTGATTTTTTGTGGGGCAGGTATCTCGCCAACCCTAATATAGGACGGTCAAGATGCTCCCGCCACAAAAACTAGATTGAATTCAAATGCAAACCCCTATACTTGTTATTAACACTGAAATGCCAAAGTTTCAGGGCTTGGCGTTCACATCTGACCAAATGTTAATTTTTACTTAGATAAATTGATTTTTCAAGCTAATGGTGCTATTAACGCCCGTAACGCGTAATTTTCTGCACGACTGCTCATTTCAGGTGGAAATCCTGCCACCGTCGTCCTACAATTTAAACACCAATCGGTCTTTCCATAAATGAATTTAGTAGCCTCTCCCCAATTTTATAACTCTTTCTTTTTACTTTTTACTTTTGCCTTGTTCGGTAAATCACAAATTTTCAGTTATCCTCCTCGATCAATGCGCTTCTCGCTGCGACTTGAGTTGAGATTCAATTAAGGGGGCTTTGGGAGCAAGGAAAAATCCAATTAAACTAGCAAAGAGGATGGGAGTCAGGGGACTGAAATTGGTCAATTTTGATAGCAGCAAGGTTGTACTTACAGGTGTACGTGTCACGGCTGCATTGATAGCAGCCATTGTACATTTGAGGTATAATGTTTGGTTTGGAGTGGAAGGGTATTTCCCAAGCGCACCAGCACTTTAAAAATCTGTACGGACGTAATTGATTATTTGTCGGGAACCAAGCGAATTTTGGCTGAGGTTCTTGATTTTTTGGCTAATTGAGCATTGCATGATTTTTTGTAGCACAAATACTACAAGAGCGGAAATTTTCATGAACATCGCACAAAGTGAATCAACAGCACAAGATACAGCTATCAACAAAATCTACGATGTTGTCATAGTTGGTGCTGGACCTGTTGGTTTAGCAACGGCTGTTGGTTTACGCAAACGAGGTATTAACAATATTCTCGTATTAGACCAAACGAGTGCTTTTCGCCAGGTTGGGCAGATTGTGGATCTTCTACCCAATGGGTTAAAAGCTCTGAGATATGTAGATCCTGAAGCCTACGAAGCAGTCAGAGAAGCGAGTCTGACTTTTGGGGACTTCCAACAGTCTAACAACGAGAAAACTCCGAAAAAGCCTCCATTGGCTTCACTGGAATGGGCAATCAAAAACTTTGAGGGACAAAAAGTTCAGTCAATTTCGCTGGATTTTGGTGTTTGGTTGCAAAAGTATGGGGAAGGTCGCGTTTCAATTTCTTGGTACACTCTCCAAACTACCTTGAGACAACTGCTCCTAGAAGAACAAGTTAAACCGAATCACCGTTGCATCAATGTTGTGGATGAGCCAGACTATGGATACGTCCAGCTTGATTGCGTTTGTAATACTTCTAGTGAATCCAACCCCTATGAACATTGGGTGGGACCAAACAATCATGAGACACAGCCCCAAAATTCAAACAGCGATCCTCAACCATCAGTCACAAAATCATTCCGAGCCAAGCTAATTGTTGCAGCAGACGGTATCAACTCAACACTTCGTAGAATACTTTATGCTGGTAGCTCTAACCAAGCTTTTGCTGTTCCAGAATATTCTGGGTTCGCTGCAATATATTGTACAGAAATACCCGACATCCCAGACGAACTGCGATCGCATCTTGAAGAGAAATTTTTTGCAGGTTCGCCAATTGTCACAGTGAGTAACTATGAACACACAAGAGACACGGAGCGAGATGTAAGTGAAAGTCTGAGAATGTTGTTAATCGCAAGACCGAGTATGGGCTATGTAGGGCATCTACCTATACCGTTAGATTCACTGCAAGGGAAATCGGGCAGTGATTTACTTGATCTTACTTTGCAGGAGTTAGACAAAGCTGGTTTTCCTGATGAACTAAAAGAATTAGTGCAGTTATCTCCGCCAGAAAAGATACAGCAACGACCGTATTACATTCATCGTGCTAGGATTTCTGAGAATGCCTGGAGTGCAGGACGAATTGTATTAGTCGGTGATGCTGCACATGGAATGCCTCCTTTTATGGCTCAAGGAGCCAATCAAGGATTTGAAGACGCAATGGTATTGACAACATTAATTGCTGACATTGCAAAAGAAAATAATTGGGATAACAAGCAAGCCATAGTCTCAGCATTCGAGAGATATGAGCGCTTTCGTCGCCCGTTCATGGAATATATTCAGCAGGCAACCTTAACCCTATTTCCCCACTCATCAAACCAAGCATGGGAGGAATATAGCCAAAAAGTATACAGCCGCAATTTTGATGAAGTAGCTGCAACTCCAAACTCTTAAACATTCAGCCGTTTCTCGTTGCCTCCGAAAACAGATGCACGTTCGCCCCTTCCATGACTAGGAGTACCGCCTGTGCAGGAAGCGATTCTCTTGCTGCAAGCAGCCTGCTTACCAGTAGACATAGGCGTGAAAATTAATTATGCGTTGCCCGAAAGCCTTGGTAGGGGCTCGGCGGCCTTGAGCCCTTACATCTTTTTCGGAGATGTCTAGTACATTGGTATCGAAAACGACGCGCAACAAAAGCTCCCTGTCAGGACTGCAACAGATCGTTCAGCTTCTCCGGCGTCATGCCATTTTCGGCGGCTTCGGCAGAAGCTGTGTCACAGAAATCCATCAGCGCCTTCGCCCGCGCCTTGCGGTATTCCTCGAAATCCGCCATTGACATGACAACCACGCAGTCGCGCTTGTGACGCTTGATTACGATGGGGTTGCGTTGCGCGGAATCGAGCAGTGCGCCAAAATTGGTCTGCGCTTCCTTGGAACTCATGTAATCCATAAAAGCCACATTATAGAAATAAGATGTCTAATAGTTATTATAAGCTGACTTATGGCGGATGCAAGTTATTAAGTTGTCCATCTGGGGTACACCCTAAATCAACAAATCACCGAGCCGACTTTTTATGTTGATATAGGGTTGATTTTTCTATTAATCAACATATGATAGTTTATATCTCAAACCCTATTTCTACAAATTCCCAAGGAGTGCAACTTGAAGGGGCAACGTATCGGCTATATTCGCGTGAGTAGCACCGACCAGAATCCGGATCGCCAACTCGAAGGGGTAGAAAAGGACGGTACGCTGAAGCCAAACCCTTGTATCAGCAAGCACTGGAAATTGCTTCAAAAAGCTTAGGGGTAGATCATCCCAACACAATCACTTTCCGTGAAAGTCTAAAATACTTGCGCGATACTCACCAATAGGTACCAATTTAGTTAGAAGCTATAAATAGCGCTAGTGCAGTCAACAAATGAGCATTTTCGTGTAGGAGGGGGCGAAAAGCATTGAAAAGACGTTGTTGTAAACGGTGTCGCGGGCTTGAATATAAAATACAGTTAGTAAAGGTGGGGTTCAGTTTAGAGGAGCTTATCTAATGACTTTACAAGAAATTATTAATTCTATTAACAGTTTGTCCACAGAAGAACGGGACTATTTATTTGAGTTTCTGCGAAAAAAAAAGGAGGAATCTAAAGGAGATAGTTTTTGGTCGGGATTACAAAAATTTATAAAGGTAATCCAAAACGAGGGGATTATCTTTACTGATGAGGATTTTGCTGATTTACGAGATAAGAGTGTGGGAAGAGAAATTGATCTATGAGCTGGAAATTCTTACTTGATACCAATATTCTCTCAGAGCCAGCACGTCCTATTCCTAATGCCAATGTTTTACACAAATTAGATATTCATAAGTCAGAAGTTGTTGTTTCTAGTGTTGTTGTTCATGAACTTCTACATGGTTGTTTGCGGTTACCGGAATCTAAGCGGCGAGAGTATCTTTGGAATTATATTCATGAGTCTGTCTTAAATTTACCAGTCTTTAATTATGATTTAAAGGCGGCATAATGGCACGCCAAAGAAAGAGCTAGATTATCCAAAATTGGCAAAACCCCTGCTTTTATAGAGGGTCAAATTGCGAGTATTTCTTATAGTAATAATTTAATTTTAGTAACTAATAATATTTCTGATTTTGAGTTTTTTAATGATTTAAGGGTTGAAAATTGGTTTGTTAGTAAAGATGGGGTTATTTACAGATAGGTTCATGAGAATATAAGTCATCTCCTAAAAGGGTTACAGGATAAGCATATCTCGATTGAGGGTTTTTATTTAGCCATCTTTTAACCGCAGCATTCTCGCAGTCTTGTTTTTCGTGACCGTCTTGTTTTTTTATGAATTCAGGCTCTAAATTAATCACTTGTTTTCTATTAGGAGAAACCACTAGTGGTGTTACACAGCCGTGAAAATATGTTGTCGTTCCATTCCGATGATGACGCACATTACAATCAGGACAATTTATTTTTTTTGGTTGCGACCTTTATTTCATCGCCGGAAATATCAACGGAAG
>CAIVAU010000221.1 GCA_903903925.1 uncultured cyanobacterium | reverse complement strand
GTGCAACTTTTAAGCTAATCAAAACGCCTAAACGTGATTAACTATAGCTTCCCGTCAAAATCAGACGAATCTGATAGCCTGATAGAATCAAGCGTCACGGTGAAGGCAGTTGCCTGCAAAGCACGCAATAAAATATTACGTGCGCCATTCACATCACGGCTAATCAAAATTCCGCAATGTGGGCATTTAAAAATCTTAGCGCCACCAAGTTTGTGGTGAAGATGACCGCAACTACCACACGTTTTAGAAGTGTAGGATTCGTTACAAAGAACAACCAAAACACCTTTCTTGGACGCTGCTTGCTGAAGATGTCGTTCAAAACGGTAATGAGAAAGGGTTAGCATTTGACGCACCGACTTGCTGTTAATCCTGCGCTTCTTCCCGTTTCTCTTCTTGATCACCATTTGACTGGAATCAAAAGTAGGCAAGAATATCACCTTATATGAACTGACCAACAAGCTAGTCGCTTTGTTATGCAAATCCTTAGTTAAGTTTTGAATCCTTTCTCTGATTCGGTTTGCAGCAAGACGCATTTTTCTGCGTTGGCGGCTTTTCGCTTTGGTGGAACGACTGATTAATTGATCAAGGTGCTGACACAATCTCTGGATGCGTCCGATGTCTCCCTTGCCAATTTCTAAAACGTTTTCACCATCAAAGCCAGTTAAGAAAGTGCGGTTGCCTGGGTCAAGTGCAATGACTCGTTCACTACCAGTCGTTACAATTTCTTCAACGCATGGAAAGCAGCCAAACCATTTCCCACGGCGGTAAACAAGTTCAGTGCCGTATTCGCATTGAATAGGAACTGACTGTCCTACAGTAGTAAACTTCAAACCTTTGGTAGTGTTGCAATACCACGTCCCATTCTTGAAATTCCCTACTTTGAACTGTATTGCTTGACTTGGATCAAATGCTGACTTAAATGAAGCCGATCCACCATCTCTTTTAGCTCTGTTAAAAGCATCGTAGGCTTCATAACAAGCTTCTTGGCGTTGATGTCCTGGGATTGTTTTTACCCAATCTGGAGCATTTTCTAGACGTTGTAACATTTTGTCTAATGCTTCAGCCGACACTCTCTCTACATTATCAAAACAACGAAGTAAACTAATGGTTTCGTTGTAATAGTAACGGTATTGGGCTAACCATTGCTTCCAGACTTTGTACAGTTCTTTGCTAGGATATAGCCTGATTTTCTGCACACTGTTCGGTTGAGGCTTTGTCGATTTCGACTTTGAGTGACGGGTTTTCTGCTTGTAGATCTTCTTTGACTTGCTTGCTATATTTTCTAAGCCCGTATAACCGAGAAGAGAAGCAATGGATGATTGACAGCATATCTTGTACGAGTTCTTGTTCTGGACTGAGTTTGCGGTCATTGAGAACCACGAGGTTACACTCAAATTTTTCGCATAACCACTTAACCAATTCGATTCCGAATCGAACAAGTCTGTCAGGGTGGGCAACGACAAGACGTTGGATATCGCCATCGATGATTCGTTCCAGAACTGAGAGGAATTTTTTCCTCCTAAAATTGAGTCCGCTTCCAGTTTCTGAAATGATTTCTGCCTCTGGATATCGTTGGCGTAAATGTTCAAGTTGTCGTTGCAGATCGTCTTGTTGGGAATGAGTCGAGACTCTTCCGTAGCAAACAGTTCTAACTGCCCTGGGCACACCTGCCGCTTTTTCGATTTCTTCGAGGATGAACCGTCTTTGACCTCCCGGTGTCCGGATCGCTTTAAGCTTTCCCTCGTTCTCCCATCTTCGTAAGCTAGAGACGTGAACACCAAGGATTTTCGCTGCTTCCCTTGGGGTGACATGTTGCATTAATACCTGCTTATCTCAACTATTATTAGTCTAGCGTGAAATAAGCAACTTTAGGTGAGATAAGCAAAAATATTTTAACTAATTACTCGTC
>CAIVAU010000220.1 GCA_903903925.1 uncultured cyanobacterium | reverse complement strand
AGAAGGAAGGCGTTGGGTACTTGAAAACTACACTCCCCTACCCACAGCATTACGTTTTCTGGAAATCATTGAAGGAGTTAGGAGTCAGGAGTCAGGAGTCAGGAGTCAGGAGTTAGGAGTCAGGAGTCAGGAGTTAGGAGTTAGGAGTTAGGAGTCAGGAGTCAGGAGTTAGGAGTCAGATTGGGAATTCTGATTCCTGACTTCTTTTTTAAATGAAAGAAACTCCTCTCCATTCCTAACTTCTAACTCCTAACTCTCGTGTTTCTAAGTTCCAGTCGTCCAGGAATTTGTGTACTCGACTTGGTCTTCTGTCAGGGTATCGATCGCAATTCCCATTGCTTGCAACTTCAACCGCGCAATTTCTTGATCCAATTCTTTGGGAATTGAGTGAATACCGGGTTCTAGTTTACCTTGATTCTTCACCAAGAATTCACAACCTAGAGCCTGGTTGGCGAAGCTCATATCCATCACTGCGCTGGGATGTCCTTCTGCTGCAGTCAGGTTAATCAAGCGTCCTTCACCGAGAACGATGACGGATTTACCATTTTGCAGGTTATATTCTTGGGTAAAGGGACGTACTGTCTTGACATCCTTCGCCTTGGATGCTAAGGATTTCAGGTCAATTTCAATATCAAAGTGACCAGAGTTACAAACGATCGCGCCATCTTTCATCACATCGAAATGCTCAGAGCGAATTACGTGCTTATTACCAGTGACGGTAACGAACAAATCGCCCAGAGGAGCAGCTTCTGTCATTGGTAGGACGCGGAAACCATCCATCACTGCTTCAATTGCTCTGATGGGGTCAATTTCGGTCACAATTACATTAGCACCGAGTCCCCGTGCCCGCATGGCTGTGCCTTTACCGCACCAGCCGTAACCTGCAACAACAAAGGTTTTACCAGCAAGCAGGATATTCGTAGCGCGGATAATCCCATCAAGGGTTGATTGCCCAGTGCCGTAGCGGTTATCAAAGAAGTGTTTTGTGTCGGCGTCGTTGACATTGATTGCGGGGAAGGTGAGGACGCCATCTCTGAGCATACTCCGTAGCCGCACAATGCCTGTTGTGGTTTCTTCTGTGGTGCCTATGAGGTCAGCTAGTTGGTGCTGGCGGTGTTGAACTAGGCTAGCAACCACGTCGCAACCGTCATCAATGATGATATTAGGACGGTGATCTAAAGCGATTTGTACGTGGCGGTTGTAAGTTTCGTTATCTTCACCTTTGATTGCAAAGACTGGTATGCCATAATCAGCGACGAGACACGCAGCCACGTCATCTTGCGTTGATAGGGGATTGCTGGCAATCAGTAAGGAGTCGGCACCACCTGCTTGGAGTGCAATTGCTAAATTCGCTGTTTCTGTTGTTACGTGGCAGCAAGCTACAAGGCGAATATTAGCTAGGGGTTTTTCTTGGGCAAAGCGATCGCGCAGTTGCCGTAAAACTGGCATTTCACGTCCAGCCCATTCAATACGTTGTCTTCCCAAAGCAGCTAGAGCGAGGTCTTTAACCTCGTGCTTTAATCGGGGAGCAGTTGCGGTCATTCAATCATTCCTCAAAAATGTAGTAAGGTGCGTAAATTTTCACGCACTTTACTACCTTAGTCTACGAGCAGCAAACTGAAAAGGGTTTCTTCGTCATTAGTTATTAGTCAAGGGTCAAGGGTCAAGGGTCAAGGGTCAGGAGTCAGGAGTCAGGAGTCAGAATAGGTGGAAAGCCAAGGTTAGTATGGGTGTTTGATTTTCTTCAAATTATGAAGCTGGGATATCCAGATTTTATGCATTCTGGATTGCTGCTCAATTGATACCGTCTTTCTGCCCTAGCTTAGAATTCATATATCTCGAGTTAGAGATTCTACGAAAAATTCCCTGATTCCTAACTAATGACCCTTGACTAATGACCCTTGACTAATGACTAATGACTAAGGACTATTTTGCTAAAGGAGGTGTTTTAGTGCGCTCTCAATTTTTAGCACTGGCTGGGTCAATTGCTATATCAATTTCGATAGTGCCAAAAGCTGATGCCCAGATCCCGTTTTTAACTAACCTGCAACCTCCCACCAGTTCCAGCCATGACTCAGATAGTAAAATAATTTTTGGCTCGGTTTATCTGGATGGTCGCAGCGCATTTAAAATAGCTGGAACAAAGGCAACTCTGACAGAGCGTCTGGATCAGATTCAAGAGCCACTGGATCGCATCAGCCAAGATTACTTACTATCGCCCTCTAAAGAAGTCAATGTCAAGATCCGGACATCACACGGATTACCAGTCATTTATGTCAATGACCAATTCCTGATGACTGTCACTACTGAGGATGCTAAACTGCGAGAGGCAGACTCGCCTGAGGAGGCAGCAAATCAAATTGCCCAACTGTTGGAACAAGAACTGAAGCGAGCAAAGCAGGAGCGACAAACTCCAAGTTTAATCTACCACGGTAAGATCGCTGGTGGAATTATGCTGACTATGATTATCATGAGTTGGGTGCTTTCTAGGTGGCAGCGGCGATCAGCATCCCATTCAGTCAAGTCTTTTAAATCAACACCAATAGATGCACCGTTAACTACCCAGTTGAAGCGACAGCAACATAGCAATCTCAAAGAAGCAAAGCGGCGACTGTTTCAGCTAGCTCAAGGAGGGATTTGGGGCGGCGGAACATTATTTATACTGGGTCTGTTTCCTTACTCGCGATCCCTACAGCTAGGAATTCTCTTAGGTTTACAAATTCCTCTAAGATTAGGCATTGTAGCACTGGGCACTTATGTCGCTGTGCGTTTCAGCTATGTCCTCATTGACCGCTTCACCGCAGCTCTAGTCGTCAGTAGTAATTTATTAACTCCAGAAACTTCTCAACGTCTGCAACTGCGGGTTTCCACAATTTCTGTAGTAACTAAAGGTATTGTTACCGTCACTTGGGTGGTAGTTGGTATCCTACTCGCCTTGACAACCTTGGGTATAGATGTTGTTCCCTTGCTAGCTGGTGCTGGTTTAGTTGGTGTTGCTGTATCCCTCGCCTCCCAAAACCTGATCAAAGATGCGATTAACGGCTTTCTCATCATCCTAGAAGACCAGTATGCCCTCGGTGATGCCATTACTGTAGGCAATGTGGGAGGTCTAGTAGAAACACTGAATCTGCGCATGACCCAAGTGCGCGACACGGAAGGGCGCTTGATCACAATTCCTAATAGTGAAATAAAAATTGTTGCCAATCTTTCCAGCAGATGGTCACAGGTTGACTTAAATATCCCTGTTGCCTACCAAACTGATATTGACGAGGCTCTAAAATTGATTGAAAATGTTGGCTTGGAAATGGCTCGACACTCCCAATGGCAGGAACAAATTCTGGAAACACCGCAAGTTTTGGGAGTAGATAATTTTGAGGATCGAGGTGTGATCGTTCGCGTCTGGATTAAAACACAGCCCCTCAAGCAATGGGCGATCGCACGGGAGTATCGCCGTCGCCTGAAAATTGCTTTCGACCAAGCGAAAATTCCCATTCATTTGCCTTGAACAAGAGGGAGCAGGGAATACCCGTGGGCTGTTCTCAACTAAATCAAAGCAACCAAGCCCTCTCCACAAAATAGTACAAATGTACTATACTAAAAGAGTAGCGACCACAAAGCCTGCTCAAGTGACAGCCTTCTGGAGGATTGGTTCAATGGTTTATCCGATGATGAAGCACTATATTCTCAGCCTCAATCCGACTGCTAAGCACGAATGGGATCGGTGTATTTTACGTGACCCACTGACTGCTAAACGCCCAGATATTGCCAAAATAATTGCTGAAGCAGTTGGTGCTCATACAGGCAGTTATTTGGTGAGTGTGAATATCGAGGTTAAAGTGTTAGAACAAGCAGCCGTACCTCACATTGAACAACTCTCGCTGAATATTCCAGAGGTAAATGTCCAACCTCAGATGAGGGAAGCGGCATAGTGGGATTGGTGATTGGGCAATGAGAGACTGAGAATCCCGCCCACACCCTGCTAAGAGCTCCCTGCTCCCTGCTCAACACAACCGCATGAGTAGTTGAGCTATTTGCTGGTTAATATTTGCCACATCGAAACGCTGACTGGCTGTAGCACGTGCATTATTGGCGATCGCGGCAGTCTTTTCTCTGTCATTGAGACATGTGATGATAACTTGTGCAAGCTCTTGAGAGTTTCCTGGTGTAAAAAGAAAACCATTTACACCGTGTTCTACTAATTCTATTGCACCGCCTGCGTTCGCTGCTACCACTCTTCGTCCAGAGAGCATAGCCTCGACAATCACTCTGCCAAATGGTTCTGGGGAAGTAGAAGTATGTGCTACCAAGTCACAAGCTGCCATTAACAAAGGAACATCAGAACGAAATCCTAAAAATTTCACCCTTGTTTCTATTGCCAGTGTTTTCACCTGATCGTGTAACCGTTGAACATAATCTTGTTCACCAAATAATGCATCACCAACTAAAATAACTGTCACTTCTTCAGGACATTGTGCCAGTGCTTCTATTAAGATATGCTGCCCTTTCCAAGGTGCAAGACGACTGAAGTGTCCCACAACAAACTGTCCATTTAGTCCCAGTTGCTGTCTGATTTGACTCACTTCAGACTCACTGCTGTGATAGATTTTTGAGTCAAAGCCATTGTAAACCACTTCAGTAATTTCTGGGTGTCCTCCAGCTTCCACAAAGGCGGCTTTACTAGCCTCGGAATTGGCAATAATTAGTGATGCAAAACGATTGGCACTGGTGACAGCAATACGGCGGTTAGTTTGGCTAAAATGTTCTAGAGAAAGAATATCATGGAGATGATAAACCAGAGGACGGTGGGTGAAAAAACTAGCCAATGCACCGACCACCAAAGCTTTTTGTGTATTGGCGTAGATTAAATCGTAATTAAGAGCGATTTGCATAACTTTAGCAATCAAAGGCGCAAGTTGTGCGAGACTGCTTAATCCTTGCACTAAGCTGCTTTCTTTGCGGACTTGGATTTGATCAGTTGTGAGAACTTCAACTGGAATTTGATTTTCTTCTAATAAATTTCTAAAGGAACCATCTGCAAACAAACCAACTAAGCAATGATCGCGATAGGGTTTGGCAATATCTAACAGGCACAGTTCTGCACCGCCTGGTTTACCACTTTGATCTAAAAAGAGAATTTTCATATAAATTTGGTCAGGCTAATAGAACTTTCCGCACATCCTGAGCTATTTTATGCCAGTCGAAGTTATTGATCGCATAATGACGACAGGCTTCCCGTGAAGGCATAGGTACAAGTCCTAGCAACACTTGTTCTAATTTTTCAGCGATCGCTGAGGCTTCAATGGAGGACGTAATTAAATCTGGGGAGAAGGGTTGTAAAATTTCTGGCATTCCACCAACAGGAGTACACAAGACGGGGGTACCACAGGCTAGAGATTCTACTATTGCTAAACCAAACCCTTCAAAAGACTGACTAGGCATAACAGTCAGGTCAGCAGCTTGGTAAGCTATAGGCAATTGATCATCAGGTAGAAACCCTAAGAATTTAACGTGGTCATTTAGTTCTAATTCTGTAGCCTGTTGTTTTAGTTGAGTTTCTAGTGGGCCACGACCGCCGATCGCCAACCAAACATCTGGAATTCGCTGCTTAAGCGTAGCAAGGGTATTTAACAATTTGTCCACCCCCACTCGATAAACTAAGCGACGGGATGTGAATAAAATTGGACGATCTAAGGGCCAGCCTAGCTGTTTGCGGCAAGATTGAGGTGATAAAGTTACTTGAAACCTGTTGATATCAACTCCACCAGGGATGATGTGAATTTTCTCCCAAGGAATTTGATATTTTTGATGTAAAATCTTACCAAATGCTTTGCTGAGGACGATAAAGCGATCGCAACGGTTATAGGTTCTTTTTTCTATCAGCCAGTACTTAAGAAAAATACTGAGTTTCTGCTCAACGACCTCTTGCTCACTCTCGGACGCCCAAGGCCCATGAAAGTTAAAGGTTACTGGTACTTCTTTCGGCAAAAGATCCAAAATTGGAAAGCTATATAATGCAAAATGCAGATTAATTGCATCTGGTTTGCCTAATCTGGTTTTTCGGAAGTTTTGGCGAATAGACCATAGTCTTCGCCAGATTCGCATATCTGGCGAAGCCAAGTTAGTCAGTTTGATAGGCAAATTGGTTTCAGCTTCTGGTAGACCAACTCCACATACTTCTATTTGGTCTTGATTTGCTGCTAGTTTCTTTGTCAATTCGTAAATATACCGTTCCAGCCCTCCAGGTGTTTTGGGAAACCACCCTAATCCTAAACAGAGAATAGATGCTGATGCTGAATCAGAGTTATTTTTGCTACGTTCCACCTATATTTTTCCTAATATATACTGGTTGTGTGGGAAATCATCAAATAAGTGTATCTAAAACCTGAGCATACTATACGGCAGTTGCAGTTGCGAGAAGGAAACTCTCGATACGCATGCAGGCTGTGGACGTATATTAGACATCTCCAGGAATCATGTAGGGGCGTATTGCAATACGCCCCTACCAACGATTTCAGCGAACGCATAATTAATTTTCACCAGAGGTATATTTACATAATTTCAGATGCTCCCTGTTGTCAGTCTATGAGCTGCAACACCAAGATGAATTAACTTCGTGATGTAGTATTTTTAACTTACATTTTCAACATCCCTGTTGTCATTAGAGGTGAAAAACCTTCTAAAAGTGGGATTCTAAACATAATTTTCCCTCAGCAGAATTTAAAAGCGTTGATGTATATAAGTTAACTCTCTCCCGTAAAAAACAACTTAGAGAATGACAAGAAATAAATTTAACAGTCAACAGTAGGATTTGGATGTTCTTTTATTTGGAAGTCCCTTCATATTATTTATAATAAGTCAGGTTTTTTTTGGAAAGAATCTGATCTATTTAATGAAGATTGTGTAAAAAGGTTTTGCTATCATGAAAAGTTTGTATAATATCTAATGTAATTGATTCAGATATTAATTGATGTAAAAATACCTAGATTATAACTTAACCTACAGCACACTGCAAGTAAGTAAAGTACAATGCTTTCGTCTAAAAGCTAGACAGAAAGCCCTTTTTATCCCTAACTCCTAACTCCCTCAAAATGTGCCATCAACAGATCAATAAGTTATTTCATCCGGAAAACTTTCGGCTGAGGAATGGAAAATATTTTAAGTTTATACTCAGCTTGATTGCTGGAGTGATTGCTTCGATAGTCATTGCAATGTACTTGACGCCAAGAGTTGCTCCAGCGATGAATGCTTACACAACATCTTGGATCGGTAATACATTTGGTGGTGGTAGTAAGTGGGTGCAAATCCACGTTAATGGGATGTATGTTGCTTCTGATGGCACAGTTTATCTGAATAGCCCGTGGGATGAAGGAGGGCGGGAGGTAGGAATTTACAAAAACGGAGATGTCATTGGCATGGCTGATGACTTACATGGATGGGCAAGACTTGGGGGAGTTGCGATCACAGCGGATCAGAAATATATTTACGTAGCGATGCAACAGTCTCAAAGCGGAAGTCCTGGGGAGGATTATCCCCCATCGGGGACAACTTGGCATTGCGTGAGACGCTACAACTTGTCGGGAAAGCCAGCACCATTTACTGGAGGGCGTGGCTGGGATAAAAGCATGTTAATTGTCAGCACTAAAAGTGAAGTAACTGGATTAGTAACTGCGGGAAAGCAGTTGTATGTGAGCGATCCAGCAGACAACCGAGTTCGTGTCTACAGTACCGACACAATGCAGGAACTACGTAACTTTTCTGTGAAGCGTCCAGGACAGATAACCGTAGATCGACAAGGAAATTTGTGGATTATTCAAACCAAAGACGGTAACACTCCTGCTCGGATTGTCCACTATTCAAAACAAGGTCATCTTTTACCTGAGGTGATTAAGGATGCTGTTTCCCCAACGGCGATCGCACTCAACAATCAAGGTAGACTTTTGGTGACAGACAATGGCCCACGTCAGCAAGTACTCATTTACAACATCACAAACACACCAGTACTTGTAAGCACTTTCGGCATCAAAGGTGGGATTTATGCAGGGACTCCAGGTGAAGTCAAAGATTTGAAATTTTCCGGGCTGGCTGGAGTGGGTGCAGATGCAGAGGGCAATATCTATGTAGCCAACGATGGTTTCAACCAATCAGGGGTAGATTTGCGTAAGTTTTCGCCATCAGGAGAGTTAAAGTGGCGGTTACTAGGTTTGGAGTTTGTCGATAACGCTGATGTAGATCCAACAACAGATGGAGTGCATGTATTTACCAAGCATGAACACTTTGTGATGGATTATCGAAAGCCTCCTGGAAAGCAATGGACTTACAAAGGCTACACTCTAAATGCTTTCAAATATCCTCAAGACCCACGGCTTCATACATCACCAGATGCACCCTTGTTCCGTTACATCAAGGGCAAGCCCTTTTTGTTCCTGACAGAAATGTATCAAAACTACTTACAGATTTATCGTTTCCAGAAAGCTACGGATGGGGAAATTGCTATCCCTTCTGGAATGTTTGTGATTAGCAGGGCAGATGACAAACCCATGTTATCTGGTGGTTGGCCACCAAATCAACCTGCATCAGGAGAGTGGATCTGGCGCGATCGTAATGGGGATGGCGCTTTTTCACAAGGTGAATACGATAGCAGCAAAGATTATCCTTACTTAGGGGGATGGTGGGTAGATAGCAAAGGTGATGTGTGGAAAACTTTGCGAACTGAAGATGGGATTCGGCGTTATCCTTTACAGGGATTGGATGCTAAGGGTAACCCCATCTACACCTATAAGTTAATGGAAAAGCAAAAGTCTCCTAGCATATTTACTGATCTGCGACGGATTGAGTATTATCCTGCAACAGATACTATGTATTTGTCAGGCTTCACGAAAGAACACCCTGCGATCGATGACGACGCTGGAATTATTGGGTCTGAGATTGCACGTTTCGATAATTGGAACAAGGGAAATCGCACTCCTCGTTGGCGGATAGTTGTTCCCCACGACACGACTGGAAAGCGTGAGGTGGGAACAGCAGCGATGAGTGTAGCTGGAGATTATGTGTTCGCCGCGACGGTGAAAAATACAGAGGTATACGTCTATAAAGCGGCGACAGGAGTGCAATTACAAAAGTTCAAACCTGGGTCAGAAGTTGCCGGAGGAAGTGGTTGGATTGATATACCCTATGGCATCCGCGCTTTTCGCCGTTCAAATGGTGAATACCTAGTGTTTGCTGAAGAAGATGAAAAAGCAAAGGTGATTATGTATCGGCTACCAAAGTAGGGGTAGAGGGGTAGGGGAGAGGTAATCTTACAGTGGGAGGGGGGCATCTGATATTTTGTGTGATTTTAAACATTAAAGATTGATGCTTAGGCATTTTTACATAAATAGTAGGTTGGATGCTCTCAAGAGCAAAAAATTTCTCATCTTGAGGTTATTGTAAAAGTTGTATTTTGATTAGATTTTGACAGCAGTAATAGTTATTTATACATGTTTTCTCCCCATCAAGACGATGAAGCCTTTGGGTGTGGTGGGATGATTGCTCTCAAAAGTGAACAGGGGATACCAGTAGTGGTCGTTTTCCTGACGGATGGACATCAGATCAGCAAAGATGCGTTGAATTCATGATTCCGATACCGCAGCAACTTTTCCGGTGCTTTATTTATTTAGTAGCGGAAAATTAATGTTGGATGCAACTTGTACGCCTACTGATATAAGATATTCCACAGATTTCAGACTATTAAATCAAGACAAGATTGCAAACAAATTTATATTTTTTCTCCCTTCCAGATTTTTCCGGATTTAAGTTGATATACAAATCGATTTCCCCTGATTTTAAAGTTATGATAAAGGTTCTATTTAAATTATGTTTTGAAGTTGCTTTTGTCTGTTGCGGTTGATTATCATGAAAGGAAAGGTGATAAATATTACAATATATTCTGGAATACGAGTGTTCATTATCTTGATACCAAGACACCATGAAATGTTTGCAAAATTGAAGTTACGGCTAAAGCCTGCTAAAAAAGAAGCTGTAATAGTAATAAATGATAAAAGGAGAAAACAAAAATGCGTATACTCCATATTTCCAATCATGTAAAAGAAATTGGTAACGGTATAGTCAATGTAGCAGTGGACTTAGCGTGTTTACAAGCAAAAGATGGTCACAATGTTGCCATAGCATCTGCTGGAGGCGAATATGAGACATTATTGAAATCCTATGGGATTGAGCACTTTCAGTTAGATCAATCAAGGACACCGCTGAACATTTTCAAAGCCGCATGGAATTTTTGGAAGATTATACAAGCGTTTCAGCCAGATATTGTCCATGGGCATATGATGACAGGAGTTGTGCTAGCGCGGTTTCTTAGATTTAGTGATAAATATGCTTTGGTGGCTACTGTACACAATGCATTTCAACAGAGTGCAGTGCTGATGGGTCTGGGGGATCTAGTCATTGTAGTCAGTCAAGCAGTAGGCAAATTAATGTCTCAGCGTGGTATCCCAAACAAGAAGATCCGAGTCGTCTCAAATGGAACATTAGGAAGTCCTCGCAATCAGAATCGGCGGGAGTGTTCTCCAAAACTCTTACAACATCCCACTATCACTACAGTATCAGGAATGTATCGGCGTAAAGGGATTGGCGAACTCATTGATGGCTTTGCTAAAATTGCAGAAGAATTTCCAGAAGCCCATTTGTATTTAGTGGGAAATGGCCCTGATCGGGAGTCATTGGAAAAGCAAGCGCTGGAAACAGGTTTTATTTCTCGTATCCATTTTGAGGGTTTCCAACCCGAACCTAAAAGCTACTTGCTAGCTAGTGATATTTTCGTATTAGTTTCCTACTTTGACTCCTCCCCGCTGGTGATTCCAGAAGCACGAGAAGTAGGCTGTGCAATTATTGGCTCAAATGTTGATGGTATTCCTGAAGCCTTGGATGATGGAAAGGCTGGTATTCTCGTCCCATCAAAAGACAGTCATACCTTAGCAGAAACTTTGAGGGATCTGCTCAGCGATCCCCAGAAACTAAATTTTTGGAAAAAACAAGCATCTCAAAACATAGAACGACTAAATGCTGCTCGCGTCCATAGAGAAACACTAGCTGTCTATTACGAGTTAGCCCATAATTATAGATACAGTAAAGTTAAGTCTGGCAATTGTCAGGCATAAGTTGCAAAAATCCCCACTATTTTTTATAGATTGAATCATGCATTTTCTTGTCACTGGCGGAACTGGTTTTATTGGCTCTCATCTTACAGAGAAACTGATAGCAGAAGGACACCGTGTCACTGTAGTTGATAATTTGAGAACTGGCAATTTACAAAACCTGCCTCTGCAACATCCTAATTTAAAGTTTTTGAAAAAAAATGTCCTAGAGAGTCAACCAAATGATTTTCCTGATAAGATTGACGGTGTTGCTCATTTAGCAGCTACCCCATCGGTGACTGAATCTTGGTTGCAACCGATGGAAGTTCATCACAATAATCTGTCTGCAATGATAACAGTGCTTGAACTGTGTCGAACACTAAAAATTCCTAAGCTGGTCTTTGCAAGTTCTGCTGCTGTGTACGGGGACAAAATACCTCTACCAGTATCAGAGAAGCAGCCTCCCAATCCTATTTCTCCTTACGGGTTGCAAAAATTGGTGAGTGAACAATATGCTGCCCTTTTTGCTCAACAATTCGACTTATCATTTATCGGGTTACGCCTATTCAATGTATTCGGACCTCGACAAGTCCCTAATTCTCAATATTCTGGAGTCATTTCCATATTTGTTGCAGCAATGCAGCAAGGTTTACCTATTACAATTTATGGTGATGGAAGTCAGACACGAGATTTTGTGTTTGTTCAAGACGTGGCGAGTGCTTTTGCTAAAGCCTTAGTTACGCCTCTCATTTCTGGAAGAGCTTTAATTTGTAACGTAGGTACAGGGAAATCAACTTCGATTATTCAGCTTCTCAATACGATGAAAGCTTATTTTCCCTCCTGGAAATCGGAACTTAGCTTTGCACCTCATCGTTCTGGAGATATTCTACATTCTCAAGCTGACATATCTCACGCCTCATCAGTTTTAGGTTTTACACCTCAATGGTCGATAGAAGATGGTTTGAGAGTTTTAATCGAACATGGAAATTTGAAGAAGAATACATCCGTCAGGAGTCAGGAGTCAGGAGTCAGGAGTCAGGAGTCAGGAGTCAGGAGTCAGGAGACAGGAGTCAGGAGTCAGGAGTCAGGAGTCAGGAGTCAGGAGTCAGGAGT
>CAIVAU010000219.1 GCA_903903925.1 uncultured cyanobacterium | reverse complement strand
CGCAACAGATTTTATTTTTTGTTACGGATAAATCCGTGGGCTTGGACCCATTATGGGCAAGGCAGGGCAGAAGGCATCGCATTCTCGTATAAACCATTACATTAACCTTCTGCCCTCTGCCTCCAGCATAGCTGCCTTGCCTGAAGGGCTTGTCATCAGGAGTGGAAACACTTAATCTGTAACTGATAAGGATAAAGTGGCTGCTTGATATCAAGTCAATTATCAATTTGACTAACGCGGCGGATCTTCTGAATAGCGCTCAATTTTTCAATTTGGGTAAAGACTTGTTCAAGTTGAGTGCGATCGCGTACATCTATTTCCAAGTCGATCAAGGCTGGTTGATCAATAGCGGTTTTCACCTGGGCATGGCGTACATTGATCCCTTGGTCACTTAAACGCGACAAAATATCCTTTAACACCCCCACCCGATTTAAGGCTTCAATCTGCACATTCACCGGATAAGTCTGAGGATGACCGTTATTTTCGGCTGTTGTCTCCGTTGTTGATTTCCAACTCACTGGAACTAAATAAGCGCACCTGACATTTGCCAAGTGATCGCATCCGTGGCGATGAATGATAATTTCCTTACTTCGCACCACTACACCGATAATCGCCTCTCCTGGAATGGGATTACAACACTCAGCTAGATGATACACCAACCCTTCGACCCCAACCATGGGTGAATCACTGAAGCGAGAGATATTTAGAGTAGGATTTCGTAAAGCTTTTAGTGCAGCGCTTGTTTCTGAGACTTCAGATTTCTTATCCTCAGACATTGCGATCGGTTGTTGTGCTTTCACCACTTCTCGCCAACAACTAAGCACCAAGTTCAGTGTGATTTCACCGTAACCTAAAGCTGTCAGTAAATCTTCTACAGATTTGTAATGACACTGCTGTGCTACAGTCTGCATCTGTTCCGACTTCAGCAAGCTTTCAAAATCAGTTTTCCCAAGTTCTTTTTCCAACAATTCCCGACCACGGGCGACATTTTCTTCTCGGCGCGACTGCTTATACCACTGCTTAATCCGATTCTTCGCTGCTGGAGTCCTGACAAAGTTTAACCAATCCAAACTAGGACGACTGTTCTTTTGCGTAATAATTTCTACAATATCACCATTTTGCAGCCGGGTGGAAAGCGGGACCCTCCGCCCATTTACCCGCGATCCCGCACAGTGGTTCCCTACTTCTGTATGAATGCGATAGGCAAAGTCTACTGTCGTAGAACCAGGATTTAAGGAAACTAAATCCCCCTTAGGAGTAAATACATAAACATCGTCTTCAAATAAATTATCCTTAATACTTTCTAAGTACTCATGAGCATCTTTCAAGTCATTTTGCCACTCTAGCAATTGCCGCAACCAATTGAACTTCTGGGCTGATGGGGTCAAATTACTAAAGCCTCCAGCTTCTTTGTACTTCCACTGCGCTGCAATTCCGTACTCAGAAACATGATGCATGACTAAGGTGCGGATTTGCACCTCCAATGGACGTCCCCAAGGGCCAATCACGACAGTATGTAAAGATTGGTAACGATTTGGCTTGGGCAAGCCAATGTAGTCCTTGAATTTACCTGGAATTGGGCGAAAAGCATCGTGAACTATGGCCAAAGCACGATAACATTCCTCATGAGTTTTTACCAGAATCCGCAGTGCTGCCAGATCGTAAATTTCTTGATGTGAGTTGTGTGACAGCAGCATCTTTTGGTACATGCCATAAAGATGCTTAGAATGTCCACTCATGTCGAGACACCCAATCCCAGCTTGTTGCAAACGCTGGCGTAAATTTTCCGTTAATTTGGTCAATCTTTGTTGGCTATTCGTCTGGTTTTCAGCTACATACTGCAAAATTTGCTCGTATGCATCAGGTTCAAGGTACTTAAACGCCAAATCTTCCAGTTCCGATTTCACTCGCCACATTCCCAAACGATTGGCTAAAGGCGCGAAAATTTCCCGTGTTTCCAAAGCAATGCGACGGCGCTTTTCTTCTGGGAGATGTTGGAGTGTACGCATATTGTGCAAGCGGTCTGCCAATTTGACGACAATCACTCGAATATCTTGCGCCATCGCGAGGAACATACGGCGAAAGTTCTCTGCTTGGCTTTCGGTTTTGCTTTTAAAATTAAGTTTTGAAAGCTTGGTGACGCCTTCAACTAATTGCCTTACCTCTACACCAAAGTGCTGCTCAATGTCGTCACTTGTTACATCTGTATCTTCAACTACATCATGTAGGAATCCAGCTGCTATCATAGCAGCACTTCCGCCAAATTCACGCAACAATCCCGCCACTGCTATTGGATGACAAATATACGGTTCTCCTGATTTGCGGTACTGACCCTGATGTAGTATATAGGCAAATTCAAATGCCTGACGAATCAAGGCTGTCTCAGCAGTCCTTTGGTCATCTTTTGCTTCAGCACTTTCTGCTGATGAACTATGCAAACATTTTTGTAACCACTCCGGAAGGGTAACATCAGTCGAGGAATTTAATACTATACCGCTCATACAATCGGAACTAGAGGTGCTTGGTTTTTAAGTAGGACAATTGAGGACACTAGCTAAGTGCCCAGTTATACCGCCACGGCATCGCAGCTTGGAGTTGGTGCAGTGTGTGGGCAATTTCCTGAAAGTCTAGTGCCAATTTTGAGTATGGGTGTCAAGCATAATAATCCAGGAAATTCATCAATAGCAAATACAACCCGCTTGTTGTCTTGCTATGGGGGAGTCAGCAAAAAAGTTGAAAACCCTTTATTGTATAAGAAAAAATTCTTAACATTAATATTATCTCAAGTAGCACTGGATGTCTCTCAACCACCAGAAGTATCACTCATTTGCGATCAAGCTCTCGCAACTACGCTCAGATTTGATCGCTAAACAACTAGATGCACCCCAATTGCGGCAGTATACAACATCTTTGCAGCAATTTTTTCAGCGAGAAATTATACCTTTGGCAGATGAAGACGCAAATAGCCCTGATGTAGGGCAAGTACAGTCTTATCTGACAGAAATGAGCAAGCAACTGCGACTCTTAGAAATAGACGTGACGTTTTTTCAAGCAGCACGCCAAGCCTCTACTATTCAACAAAGAGTTGATGCCATCAGCGATCGCCTCGCAACGCTCATTCAGTACTGTCATGCTATAGTGCGGGGGGAGTAGAGAGTGTGGGGAGTGTGGGGAGTGTGGGGAGATGAACTAACAACTAATGACTAATGATTAATGACTAATGACTAATGACTAATTTATTTTCTATAGAAAATTTGCGAGTTGCTTATCCTCATGATAGTGGCGAACAGCCTATATGGGCAGTTGATGATGTGTCTTTCGCCTTGCAACCAGGTGAAAGAATGGGATTGGTGGGAGAGTCGGGTTGTGGGAAGTCAACCTTGGGACGGGCGGCGATGCGGTTATTACCACCGTCTACTCGGGTTGAGGGAAGTGTGAAGTTTCAGGGACGGTCGGTATTTGACCTGACGCAGACAGAGTTACGGCAATTCCGGGGCGAGGTCGTGGCTTTGGTTTTTCAAGATCCCATGACACGCCTCGATCCGTTGATGACTATTGGTAACCACTGTCTAGAAACTTTGAAGGCTCACTTACCAAGATTATCAACGCCAGAAGCCAAGGAAAGAGCGATCGCCACCTTAGAAAAGGTCAAGATTCCTGCTAGTCGTTGGAATCAGTATCCCCACGAATTCAGTGGGGGAATGCGACAAAGGGTCGCGATCGCCTTGGCTTTACTCCTGAACCCCAAGTTAATTGTTGCTGATGAACCTACCACAAGCTTAGATGTTACTGTCGCCGCTCAGATTTTGCAGGAATTAACAAGACTGTGTGCAGCAGAAAACATGGCACTACTGCTGATTTCTCACGATTTGTCGATAGTCGCAGAGTATTGTGATCGTCTTGGAGTGATGTATAATGGCAAAATAGTAGAAATTGGTTCCTCCCAAGCTATTTTCCAGCAACCACAGCACGAATATACGCGATCGCTCTTACAAGCAGCTTTACATATTCAAGCAGATCAGGGGAGTGGGGAGTGGGCAGTAGAGAGTAGGGTAGAAGAGAAGGATAGGGGGGATGAGGCAGAAACATTAACCTCTGTCTCCCACACTCCCCACACTCCCAACACTCCCCCCTCTCTCCTCTTGCATGTCACAGATTTAAAACAGTATTACACTTTAGAACCTAACTTTGTGGAGCGACTATTTCAGCAGCAAAGTCAAACAATAAAAGCAGTGGATGGGATTAACCTAGATCTATATTCAGGGGAAATTTTAGGACTAGTTGGGGAGTCGGGTTGTGGAAAGAGTACGTTATCAAGGACAATTTTGCAACTCATTCGCCCTACCTCAGGGAAAGTTGAGTTTTTGGGAAGGGATTTAACTACCCTGTCGCGTCAAGAAATGCGCTATAGTCGGCGACAAATACAAATGGTGTTTCAAGACCCTCATGCTTGTTTAAATCCAGCGATGACGGTAGGACAAAATATAGCTGACCCAATACTGATTCATAAGCTTGCAGATCCACTATCAGCAAAGGTAGAGGTGCTGCTGATGCTGGAGAAAGTGGGATTAAAACCGCCATCCGTTTATATGGAACGTTATCCATCAGACTTGTCTGGTGGACAGCAGCAACGAGTAGCAATTGCCCGTGCTTTGATTACCCATCCTAAACTACTCATCTGCGATGAACCAGTGAGTATGTTGGACGCTAGCGTACAGTCCCAGGTACTTGATCTCATGTTGCGTCTCAAGGCGGAATTTGATTTAACGTATTTGTTTATTACTCATGATCTCTGGTTAGCGCGATTTTTGTGCGATCGGGTTGCTGTCATGAATAGTGGCAAGATTGTGGAAATTGGTGCTACAAAACAGATTTTTGCCAATCCTCAACACCCTTACACCAAAACCCTGCTCGCTGCAGCGCCTTTGATCACAAGAGTGAGAAGTGAGGAGTGAGGAGTGATGACTATTCGCAATGCTACTGAAGCGGATCTACCGGCAATTGTGGCGATTTACAATGCTGCCATTCCTTGTCGCATAGCAACTGCTGATTTAGAACCAGTGTCGAGTGAAAGTCGCTTGGCTTGGTTTCAGGGGCGATCGCCCTCAAAACACCCCCTTTGGGTCATTGAACTAGAGGGTGTAGTTGTTGGGTGGCTAAGTTTTCAGCCCTTCTATGGGCGACCAGCTTACCATGCCACTGCCGAGATTAGTATTTACATTGCCTCAGATTATCATCGACGTGGTTTAGGACAACAACTCTTAGCCCAAGCGATTCACAGAAGTGGGAGTTTAGGTATAAAGACTCTATTAAGCTTAATTTTTGCCCATAATCAACCTAGTTTAAAGCTGTTTGAAAAATTCAAATTTCAACCTTGGGGACATTTGCCCAAAGTTGCTGAACTTGATGGTGTTGAATGCGATTTGGTCATTATGGGACGGCGAATTAACACTTAAGAGGGTGCAGGGAGCAGGGAGCAGGGGGCAGGGGGCAGGGGGCAGGGAGCAGGGGGCAGGGGGCAGGGGGCAGGGGGCAGGGTGCAGGGGGAATCCCCATCATTAAAAGATGTTGTTGGTCAATTCATGATGGGTTTAACCCGGATTTCTCACAAGGGTGGGGAGTGTGGGGAGTGTGGGAGGTGTGGGAGGTGTGGGAGGTACTGAATTCTCCCCATACTCCCCACACTCTCCGGATTTCTCACTTGTGAGAAATCCGGGCTGCTCCCTCCCCGAATTTGTTCTAAATGATATTGTATTTTTTACGTATATCTTCTCAAAAAAAGTAGGTTCACTTAACGTTTTCAAGAAAAAAGTAATTTTATCAATGTATTTTTTGTGACAACAGTTTAATTTATTTAAAATAGCTAAGTAGGTCGTTACAAATAAATCATCATTGGTTCGTAGTTGCCCTGTCTTCGCACTGAACCTTAACTAAAAACCTTTTTGGACAACTGTAATAATTATTAATTGCCTTAGAGATTAACATTGTTTTAAAATGCTAAAGAGTATATAGTATATATACTTAATCAACTTGCTATTAGTTGTGAAATGAATAAGCGTAGTTGGCAAAAAACCTTCTTAGATTCGCTTGGAAATGTTTGTCAATTTCTAGAAGATTACCAACAGGCAATTGATTACGAGCAAAAGGCTCTCTTGATTGCTGACGAAACGAAAGATATCAAAGCGAAGGGAGATTCATTTTTCAACCTTGGTAGTATCTATCTTCAGATGCAAGATTGGAAGATGTCAATTAAATTTTGCAGTCAATCTCTCTTGATTGCAAAAGAAACTAACAACAAAAACCTTCTGATTATTAGCCTTAATACTCTTGCTCAGGCTTACAAAGAGTTGAGACAATATCAGAAGGCTATGATTTTTTTAACAGAAGCCTTAAGGATTTCCTATGAAATTGGTGAAAAAAGAGTACAAAATGCTATTTTGCAAGGCTTAAGTGATATATGCACTCAAACAGATGAATTTCAACAGGCAATTAAATATAATTTGACATCTTTGCATATTTGCCGACAGATTGGTCATCGATTTGGAGAGGCGGCAGCATTATCTAGAATTGCAAATACATATCAGCAACTTGGAAGCTCTAATAAAGCTTTGGCATACTATAAACAGTCTTTAGTCATTTTGCAGGATATAGGAGCAAAACAAAGTCAGCAACAGCTATTTTTTAGCATGGGTATTATATATTACAGTGAGCAGCAATATTCCGAAGCAATAGGATTTTTCCAATCTGCTGTATTTCTAGCCCAAGAATTAAAGAGTGTTTCTGAAGAGGCTAAAGCTGTTCTTGCTCTTGGTGAGACTTTTCAACGATTAATTCGCCTTCCAGAAGCTATCTCTTATTATCGTTGGGCGTATAACCTTTACAAGATATTAGGCGATGATAGTCAGGCAAAGCAAATGTTGAAGACTATGCATCAATTAGGCGTTAGGAGTTAAGAGTTAGCTTCGGTTCAGGAATTGAACGTTTTAGGTCTTTTGCTGTATCAATCCACTCTTGCATCACAACTTCTGCATTTTGTAGTGCTTCTTTATAGGTAGACCCATCAGCAGCACACCCTGGTAATTCTGGCACTTCCGCAATAAATGCTTGGTCTTCTTCGCTCCAATAGATCATTATTTCATAACGGAGCATTATCTTGCCCTCCTAGCTGGTACTTAATTAGCACTGCACGAACTTTTTTAACTTGATAGGGTTTAGCTTTCCCTTTTTTGTGTTGTAGGTTTAATATTTCCTCAACACTTTTTTTGGTAAATATATAGTGCCCACCACGAATACGTTCATCAAAACCTAATTTGTTCAAGAGTTGCCACAGTTGAGCGAAAGGGATGTCTGCATCAGATGCTCCCAATAGGATTTTAGATAGGAGGTTGTCTTGTTGAGTCACAATTTATGAATAACGCTCTTATATTATCTCTTTAATGCTACCAGAGTAGAAATTTTTGTTTTTATAGAATTTAATTTTGGGAAATGTCTCATGGATGTTTGTTTTTCATTTAATAGCAAAAAAATAATCTTCATCGAGTAGTTGACAAATTTGATAATTTATGTATAGAGCTTTACGCCAATGATCGTTAGGATAGTTGAATGGGCTACACACCACCCGTCATCAAGGTCAGAAACATCACCATTGCTGCAAGGGTGGGGAGAAGAGAGCCCCTACGGACATTGCCCAATGCCCACTTCCTGTTCCCTTCGTTTCTAAAAGTGTTTCTCTGTTATTTTATACTTTTGCCAAAAGAATTATAAGATTGAGAGGCTTTTGCCCTTGCACCGTTTACGGACGAGGTATACCCTAAATTTAACCAGCCAATATTTTGGAATCTAATCAATCAATAATTATGCCTTGTTCTGCTACTTTACGCCAACTGGTTGAAGTTCTTTTTGCCCAACCGACCAACTTATCGACCGCAGCATTAGCACAAGTGGGTAAAGGTATACAAACAGACAGCCGTATTCTCAAGCCGGGTGAAGTGTTTGTGGCTTTACGTGGCGAAAAGTTTGATGGACATGAGTTTGTCTCGATAGCGTTTGAAAAAGGTGCTTTAGCAGCAATAGTGGATTTTGAATATCAGAATCCTGAATTTCCTGTTTTGCAGGTGAAAGACACTCTGAAGGCATATCAAAAAATTGGTAGATGGTGGCGTGATCGCTTCGACATTCCAGTGATTGGAGTCACTGGTTCTGTAGGGAAAACAACGACAAAGGAACTACTGGCGGCAGTTTTAGCAACGCAAGGGAAGGTGAAAAAAACTTATGCCAACTTTAACAATGAAGTTGGTGTGCCGAAAACCCTGTTAGAAATTGGCGCAGAACATGACTATGCTGTGATTGAAATGGCGATGCGAGGAAAGGGACAAATTGCTGAACTGACGCAAATAGCGCGTCCGAAGATCGGGGTGATTACCAATGTAGGAACTGCCCATATTGAACTTTTGGGTTCAGAAGAAGCGATCGCCGAAGCAAAATGTGAGTTGTTAGTAGAAATGTCTAGGGACAGCGTGGCAATTCTTAACCATGACAATCCATTATTAATTGCCACTGCGGCGAAAGTTTGGCAGGGGAAAGTTTTGACTTACGGCTTGTCAGGCGGCGATATCCAAGGGAAATTGCTTGATAGCGAAACTCTGGAAGTGGGAGGAATGCAACTGCCTTTACCCTTACCAGGTCGCCACAATGCAACTAATTTCATGGCAGCTTTGGCGGTGGCGCAGGTGTTGGGGATTGATTGGTCATACCTGAAATCAGGTGTGAAGGTGGATATGCCAGGAGGGCGATCGCAGCGTTTTACCTTACCCAATGATGTGGTAGTTTTAGATGAGACTTATAATGCTGCACCAGAAGCTATGCTAGCGGCTTTAAATTTGTTAGCGGAAACCCCAGGAAAGCGACACATTGCAGTGCTGGGTGCAATGAAAGAATTAGGAGAGCGATCGTACTCCTCTCATCAGCGAGTCGGAGAAATGGTGAGTAAGTTGAATTTGGACGCAATATTTGTTTTGGCTGACGGACAAGATGCCCAAACCATAGCTAAAAGTGCTGAAGGTATCCCATCAGAGTGCTTTGCGACCCATACAGATTTAGTCGCTAGGTTGAAGACATTTGTTAAGGGGGGCGATCGGATTCTGTTTAAAGCAGCACATTCCGTGGGATTGGATCGGGTGGTCAGTCAATTTTGTGCCAAGTCATGACATTAATTTGTTTCTTGCCCGACAATCCCTGCAAGTCGCTTGAGAATCTGCAACACTCGATCTAAATCATGGTCTTGTCCCAAGATAAACTGCCTTGATCGACCGTAGCGGGGAACTTCCTGAAACAGCAACTTCAGAAAGACAAAATCGGTGCCATTGGTAACAAGCCCATACAGAGGGCGATTCTTATTTGGAGACGCCAGCATATAAGACAACACCTGGGGAATACCCACCTTTGGAGAAAATTCTGCTCGCTTTGACTCTATTATCAGCACCCAAAGCCGATCCATGAGCACCAGAATATCAATGCGACCCCGCACCACAATGCTTTCATCCCTGGCTTCAATTTCCACCGAGTCTTCCGTGCTAACGTAAAACGGTGGCAAAAACAGCCCTGATAAATCTAGTAGGGGAGCAACCACTGCCAGTTTAACTGTATTTTCTAACACTGACCGCCGCTCTAGGTTGGCAACCACAGCCTGCACCCTTGCCAGTCGGTGTCGTTCAGCCTCTGTGAGGGCTGGTAAGTCTCCCTGCCACTCTGCAAAAAACAACGGGTCTTCTGTTTGTTGCAACTGGAATTTCTGTTCTAAGTCATAGAGTGTTACTTTGTCTGCTGCGATTGTTTGTGCCACACGCTTTGCCTCTGTCTTGGCTTTATCTCAAGACTACAATATTGCCGCTACTCAAAACTCCGGCAAACTTAAGGATTTAAGCATCGCTACATGGTTTCTGTGTTGCGGCTCTTCCAAACTTACACCCTCTGCCATAATCCCCATGTCAATAGGGTTTGAGACGCGCTAACCCTGCTTAATAGTATTGGACAAAACGCTCAGAAAGCTTTGAGTATTGTTGCCAATTTAGTATCACTAGGTTTGCCTCTAGCAAAAATACTTGGATTGCCAGTTCCATAATCATCAGTAAACCAAAAAGTTAGCAATGCCGGTTGATGCAGGTGAATCAGTGATTACAGTTCCTAATTCCCCCATGCGTTTCTGGCAACGGTAGCGTGTGAAGCGGGGAATAAAGCCTAAGGAAGCACCAAGCCACAGGGTGTCTGCTCGAACATGTGGGGGATGAAGGCGCGAGCCTTGTCTTTTAGGACACCGTGATGTTTTCTTTTTTAGGTGTCGGTAACGTATCTAACAATTCCTCTACAACCTGAGTCATCATAATAAAAGGTACAAGAGAGAATCCACAACAGGTCAGAATTATGAACATCCAACTCAAGCCCGATCAGGAGCAATTTATTCAAACACAAATTGCCAGAGGTAAATATGAAAATGCATCAGAAGTGATTCATAAAGCATTAAAACTATTAGAAGAATGGGAAAAAGGTTATCAAAATTGGGTGGAACAAACCCGTCAAAAAGTAGAGGTTGCTGTTGAGCAGTTGGATAGAGGTGAAGGGATTGACGGGGAAGTTGTCGTTGATCGGCTCCGGGAGAAACTGCATCAAGCCAGACAGAATCAAGCATGAAACAACATATCATCTCCCCTGAGGCAAATCAAGATTTAGAAGAAATTATTGATTATTTTGCGAGTCGTAATATTGAGGCTGGGGAGCGTTTTATTGATGAGTTTCATAAAAAATGTAGATATCTTGCTAATTTCCCCAATATGGGACGTAATTATGCAGATATTAAGGATTATTTGCGGGGTCTACCTTTAGATGGGTACATCATTCTTTATCGAGTAACAGATCGTGTACTGCCAGAAGACCAAAAAACCCAACTACTAAAGATAAAATAGGAAGCAAACTCAAATCATCTTGAGCGCTATGAAAACATCAGCACTTCAACAAGCCATTGAATCAGTAGAAAGTTTACCCATAGAAGATCAAGAAATCTTACTGGATATCCTGCAAAAACGATTACACGAACGGCGACGAACTAACTTATACCAAGAAGTTCGCGAAATTAAACAAGAATTTGCCGAAGGAAACGCAAAATTTGGCTCAGTAGATGAATTTTTAGCAGAATTAGATCGACCATGAAAATCGGTTGGACACCCAAATCACTTCGTGCGTTTAAACGTCTAGTCCGTAAAAACCCGAATCTTAGACCCCTAATTGAACAAACATTACGCCAGTTAGCCGAAGATCCCTTTCATCCTAGCTTATATACCCACAAGCGCAAAGGTGATTTATCAAATATCTGGTCATGTTCAATTGATTATAGTTATCGTCTTTTGTTTGAATTTGTGGAAAATCCCGAAGATCAAGAAGAAGGGATATTACTCATAAATTTGGGAGATCATGATGAAGTATATTAGTTAGTGCAATCACCTTTTTTATAACTATTTTTGTTCTTAGTGAGGACTTTAGTCCTCACTACGACAAAACACTTTAACCAACCACAAAATTCACCAACTTTCCAGGTACTACAATCACCTTTTTAACTTCCTTACCCTCTAAATGCCGCTGGACAACTTCAGACTCACGGGCATACCTCTCCAAATCCACCTTATCAGCTTGCGCCGGAACTTGAAGATCACCACGCTTTTTACCATTGATTTGAATCACCAACGTAATTTCATCAGCTTCCAATGCAGATGGGTCAAACTTTGGCCAAGCTTGAGTATGAACCGAGTCAGTATGACCCAATTGATGCCACAACTCCTCAGCAATATGAGGTGCGAAGGGTGCCAACAAAACAATCAAAGTCTGAATCCCTTCTGCGAAAGTTCGTGAATCCTTACCGTTGGCATCTATCAGGGCGTTACTTAACTTCATCAACTCCGACACAGCCGTATTAAATTGATATTCACCCTCCACATCTTCTGTGACTTCTTTAATAGCGGTATGAATCGCCCGTCGCAACTCTTTCTCTGGTTTAGTTAAATCCTTTGTAGAAACACGATTGATTGCATCTCGAACCCCGTCTCTACAATCTGTTACCAATCGCCAAACCCGATTTAAGAAGCGGGATTGTCCCTCTACATCAGCTTCATCCCATTCCAAATCTTTTTCTGGCGGCGCTTTAAACAAGATGAACATCCGGGCAGTGTCTACACCATACTTACTAATGACATCTTCAGGCGCGACACCATTGCCCTTAGACTTAGACATGGTAGCGTACAGGCGTTGTAGAGGTTCACCCGTTTCTGGATCTTGTGGATCGCTAGGATTTTTTACCAGATAAGAGGGAATCCATTTATCTTTACCGGATTTGTTGGGATTCATATAAGTTAACCCCTGCACCATGCCTTGAGTTAACAGACGTTGGAAGGGTTCATCAACATCTAACAAACCGCGATCGCGCAGTACCTTTGTAAAGAAGCGCGAATACAACAAATGCAAAATTGCATGTTCAATTCCACCAACATACTGATCCACCGACATCCAATCATTTGTTTTAGCAGAAGCAAAAATCTGCTCTTCATTCTTAGCGTCGGTAAATCGCAAGAAGTACCACGAAGAATCAATAAAGGTATCCATCGTGTCAGTTTCTCGCGATGCTTGTGTACCGCAGGTAGGGCAAGGGACATTTACCCAACTTTCTAACTTAGCCAACGGCGAACCACCGCGTCCTGTAAATTCCACATCTTCAGGTAACTTTACTGGCAAGTCTGTTTCCGGGACTGGAACTATACCACAGTTAGGACAATAAATGACAGGTATCGGTGCCCCCCAGTACCTTTGCCGCGAAATCAACCAATCCCGCAGACGATACTGTACCCGCGCTTTGCCAAAACCTTGTTTTTCAGCGTATTCCACAACTGCTTGTTTACCCTGAGTGGAAGCCATCCCATCAAAAGAACCGGAATTGATCATGATTCCCTGTTCTGTGTATGCCTGTCGTAACTCCTCTTGGGTGGCTGGCATCTTGCCTGCCACTTCTTGCGGCACAATGACCACCTTAATCGGCAAATTCTGTTCTTTGGCAAACTTAAAATCCCGTGCGTCATGTGCTGGCACACCCATCACCGCACCTGTACCATACTCGTACAGCACATAGTCAGCAATCCAAATTGGAATTTCTTCCCCAGTAAACGGGTTAATTGCCTGACCACCAGTGGGGATACCACGCTTGGGCTTGTCTTCGGCAGTCCGTTCCAACTCACTTTGGTTGGAGACTTCTTCAACAAACGCTTCCACAGATGCTTGCTGTTCTGGTGTGGTGACTTGCTTGGTCAAGGGATGTTCTGGCGCTAACACCACGTAGCTCACACCATATACTGTATCTGGGCGAGTTGTGTACACACCGATCTTTTCCAACCCCCCAATAACAGGGAATTCTAAGTACGCGCCTGTCGATTTACCAATCCAGTGTGCTTGCATCAATTTGACACGTTCCGGCCAACCCGTCAACTTGTCAAGATCATGTAACAATTCTTCAGCATAGTCAGTAATCTTCAAAAACCACTGCCGTAAGAGCTTGCGCTCCACTTTAGCACCACTACGCCAAGAACGCCCTTCACTATCAACTTGCTCATTGGCGACGACAGTTTGGTCTATTGGGTCCCAGTTTACCGCTGCTTCTTTTTGGTAAGCTAACCCCGCTTGCAAAAATTGTAAGAAAATCCATTGGGTCCACTTGTAATAATCCGGCGAACAAGTGGCAACTTCACAATCCCAGTCGATAGACAAGCCAAGACGCTTTAATTGCTGCCGCATCTGGGCAATATTTTCATAAGTCCACTTCGCAGGCGGAATACCTCTGTCGATCGCCGCATTTTCTGCTGGCAACCCAAATGCATCCCAACCCATAGGATGCAGTACTCGATACCCTTGCATCCTTTTGAGGCGGGCAATAACATCAGTAATCGTATAATTACGGACGTGACCCATGTGCAGGCTGCCCGATGGATAGGGGAACATAGACAAAGCGTAAAATTTCGGCTTGTTCTCACTTGTAGGTGTTTTGTCCAAGCCGAGTTCAGTCCATGTTTTTTGCCATTTTTCCTCAATTGCTGCTGGGTTGTATCGAGACTCCACCAAAAATTCTCCTAATGGACATGTAATTGTATCTGCCTACCATCTTAGTCGATGGTAGGCAAGGTTGTTCAAGCAGAATTCAGGAGTCAGGAGTCAGGAGTCAGGAGTTAGGAATGAATAGTTAGGGTTTAAGCACCCCGCTAAATCGAAAATTTAGCGGTCTACAATGAGTGGGGGATTCAAACTCGCCACTCATTGATTCTGACTCCTGACTTCTGACTCAAGCACGCCCAATAACTGCATACATATCCTAAGAATAATTCCTCATGACAATCGTTGACTGTTAACACTAAACAGCCAACATAATCAGAAATGCAAGTTGAATGTGGAATAGCTTAGTAGCTCATCACATGAAAAAGCTTGTATAGGATAGTGAGGGAGTTGCCTTCAGTCTTTTTTTCCCAAAAAGAAGGAACATACTCACAATAGATGCACTTTAGCTTTGTAGATAGCCTCAGTGATTTCCTTTCTTAAATGATTTGAAGATTTTACGTTCCAGAGTTTCCTGCTTGTTTGAGTAGCTTGCAATACAGGCAGTCAGCTTGCTTCGCTTCTTGAGTATCAAGGTTTACGACTAAACAAAGTATACAGATCTTACCAAGTTATTGCCTAACTTTGTCGTGTCTCAAATGTTGTATATTCGTCAGGGAACCTTTTTAACTAGATGTTAAGTACAACACCCTGTTTTCATGTACTTTCATTCCCTTGCTACAAAACGACTACACCTTAAAAAGAGACATTGATCTGCTGGGATTAGACAGTAGAATCGTATTCCTAAATCGATCCTCCTTCCCGACGTCCACTACCTCGGTAGGGACAAAGGCTTTTACACTGCGGCTTCTTCCCTAATAGCTGCTGTTGCGAATTCAACCCAGATAGGGAAAGATCGGATGCAATGACTTGGCTGTCGAAGGCGAAGAAGCCAACTAGCAAACTGGTGATTAAAAGTGAAATGGTGGCACGCATAGCAAATGTCTATTTTAGAACTCTCTATTTCCCTGCTACTGAGTTTTTTTTAGTGCATCCGGACAATTTGGTGAAAAGTATTGTTTTTTACTGTAAATAATTTTAGGTTTAACCAAAAATATGTTCAGCAAGTCACCAAGTAACACCACGGCTTAGTTAACCTATCACTTTTAAGAATCGCCAATGTACAGCTTATCTCAGTTCCAGGTTTATATGCACTCACAAATTTACCAACCGCTCAGTGCCTTATTGTATTTTTTTCATCAAGTACTGTCTTCAGTAATTCTAGTGATATAATGAGTGAGCCTTTACGAAAAATAGAAAAATTTCAGTATTATTACGGTTTCTCTCTTGTTGTAATGGTACTGAGAGGGCCAAAATTTCTTAACGTTTCACAACCCTATCTGATGAAATTACTAGAACGAAGGCAAATTCTTTACATTCAGGTAGGTGTGGGGTGTAGGGGGAGAAAATATGGCACATCCCACACCCCTTTCGTGAAATCCTCTACCTAAAGCAAGAATTATGACAAGATTGATAGCCTGAATCACACCCCAAGTGTTAAATCTATTAACATTGAGTGGTAAAAAATCAACGTGAAAGCACAGGTTTTTAGAGGCGTTAATCAACTGTCTTACGAAGATATTCCAGTACCAACACTCTTAGCGGATGAAGTCTTGGTGCAGGTGCAGGTAGTGGGGTTGTGTCAGTCGGATATCAAAAAAATTCGTTATCCCTTGTATGAACCACCCCGGATCTTCGGGCATGAAACAGCTGGAACGATCACATCGGTAGGTTCTGAGGTCATAGGTTGGCAAGTTGGACAACGGGTGGCGGTGATGCACCATATCCCTTGTATGCGCTGCGCCTACTGTCTGAATGACAATTTTTCCATGTGCGATACCTACAAAAACATCTGCACCACAGCAGGATTTGCCCCCAGTGGTGGGGGTTTCGCCGAGTATGTTAAAGTTCCGGGTCATATTGTACGCAATGGAGGGCTAATTCCGATCCCTGAACATATCAGTTTTGAAGAAGCAAGTTTTGTAGAACCGACTAACTGCTGCCTGAAGGCAGTGAAAAAAGCCCAAATTGCTCCGGGTCAAACTGTTTTGATTACTGGTGCAGGCCCAATTGGGTTAATGTTTGTGATGCTGGTGAAGTCTTTTGGAGCAAAAGCGATCGCCACCGACTTACTTCCATCCCGCATTGAGAAAGCGTTGAGTGTGGGAGCAGAAGCGGCGTTTGATGCCCGTGACACCAACTTAAAGGCGAAGATCAATGCCATAACCGATGGGGTGGGTGTTGATGTCGCCCTGATAGCCGTACCCAGCGAGAAAGCCTTCTTTCAAGCGCTCGATAATACCCGCAAAGGTGGCAAAATCCTCTTTTTCGCCGAGTTTCCCGATGAAATGGAAATTCCTATCAACCCAAATATTCTTTACCGCCGAGAAATTGATTTGATAGGCAGTTATAGCTCATCTTACCGCCTCCAGAGTCTGGCTGTTGATGTTGTGTTTAATCGACGCATTGATGTGAAGGCATTGATCAGCGATCATTATCCATTACAGGATTTATCAACAGCCGTGGAACGGGCGATCGCACCCACAGCAGAAACTTACAAAATACTAATTTATCCTTAAGAAGGCGTGAAGTGTGGGGTGTGGGGTTTGGAGAGTGTGGGGAGTGTGGGGAGTGTGGGGAGATGGGGGGGTAACCTTTGAATAATTACAAGGCGGTCCCAATACAAAAATTTCACCATCAAGAATGAAAAAGGGATATTCCCCACACCCCACACACCCCACACTCCCCCATCTCCCCACACCTTCTTCATCTTACGACCTGGGCAGCAAAGTTAAAAAACTGACGACATAGCCCGCGAGTGACTAAGAGTGTTGTTAGCAAGTTGGCGAAAGCAATCATGAGCATAATAACGATTTGGTAAGATGCTGCTTCTTGGGCATTAACACCACTCAGCAACTGTCCAGAAAGGACTCCCGGTAGTGTCACCATACCGATAATCATCATTTGATTGAGGGTAGGAATGAATCCGGTACGAATAGCGTCTTTGCGGTACTGAGCAACTGCTTGCTGGGGAGTTGCACCTAAACTCAAGTGGGTTTCTATTTCCAAGTGACTAGCGTTAATAATACTGGCAAGGCGCTCTCCAGAAATCGCAGCAGCATTCATCGCATTACCTAAAATTATCCCTGCTAAAGGAATCACATACTGTGGTTCGTACCATCTCTCTGGTTTAATTATCAAGAAATTAGTATAAACCAATGTCAAGGTAGTACTGACCAAAATTGCTCCCCACACCAAGAATAACATCTGAGGCATTTTTTGATTGATGCGATTTCGTGCGACAATTGCCGCGAGCGTCAGCATTACTGCTAAAATCGCCAAAACTGCCCAAGCATTGTCAAAAGCAAAGATGAAGCCTAAAACGTATCCTAATACCGCTAGTTGTAAAATGGTTCTGCCAGTAGCGAGAGCTAAATTTAACTCTAGTCCTATTTTTTCCCACGCAGATAAACCAATAGATATGCCCATCAATCCCACAGCAGCTGCTAACTCAACCCAATCCAGTTCGATCAGATCATACACAGGCTCTCTACCTCCAAGAAATTGTTGGCTGTTGACACACCCCACACCCCGTTCTTAGTAACTCCCCTAAAGAAAACTAACACACTGGGAACTTTCATCACTAGTATTTGTCCTTGTTATTTTTAAGTCCTTTTATTTAGGACGTTGGTTTAAGCTAAGACATCTTGAGTGTGGTGGTTGTTAGCGAAGTGTTAGCGAGGCACGAGCGTCAGGGATTTCAATTTGAACAGTGATCCCGACTGGGAACGATTAGGACAATTCACAGTATCAAAAGTCCGATTGATAAAGCGAAACACGGGATTAATCGTGGTATCAACTCGGAAATTATTAAATCCAATGGCATCGAACCATTAGACTTAACGCGCTATCCCTCCTCGACTTGCTTCGCTTTCAGTCGAGGTATCCCGTGAAAATGTGATGAAAACTCATGATTCAAATTGTAAATTCCATACCTGCTTTTGATATCAAGAAACAATACACTACCATCAAGGCAGAAGTAAGTGCAGCGGTTTTAGAGGTTCTAGCTTCTGGTCGTTATATTGGCGGTTCTTTAGTTGAGGGTTTTGAGCAACAATTTGCTGCCTATACTGGTGTTAGCGAATGTATTGCTTGTAACTCAGGTACTGATGCACTCTACTTAGCACTCAAGGCATCTAACATTGGTGCAGGCGATGAAGTCATTACAACACCCTTCACTTTTTTTGCGACTGCTGAGGTCATTAGCTCTTTAGGTGCTAAGCCTGTATTTGTGGACATCGACGCTACTACGTTCAATTTAGATCTAGCGCAAGTCGCAGTAGCAATTACACCCAAAACCAAGGCAATTATGCCGGTTCACTTGTTTGGGCAGCCTGTGGATATGACCGCCCTCATGGATATTGCAAAGACCCACAATTTTGTAGTCATTGAAGATTGCGCCCAGTCTACAGGGTCAAGCTGGAGAGGGCAAAAGGTAGGAAGCCTTGGGCACATAGGTTGCTTTAGTTTTTACCCTACGAAGAATCTTGGCGGTTGCGGCGACGGTGGCGCAATCACAACTAATGACCCAGTGATTGCTGCTAAACTCAGGATGCTAAAAGAGCATGGTCAAAAAACTCGCTACATCCACGAGGAAATTGGTGTCAACAGCCGTCTAGATGCAATCCAAGCAGCTATTCTTCAAATTAAGCTGCGTTACCTAGATATTTGGAATCACCAACGTCGGATAGTTGCAGCTCGTTACGACCAATTCCTCAGTCAAGTTCCCGGTATAGTCACACCTCAAGAACTAGCTGGAGGTATGGGAGTATGGAATCAATACACCATTCGTATTTTAGGTGAAAAAAGGAACTGGGTTCGTAGTCAATTGCAAGAGCAGGGCGTGAACACAATGATTTACTATCCCCGCCCTTTACATTTGCAACCAGTTTATGCAAGTCTGGGGTATGAAGTAGGTCAATTACCTGTAGCAGAGCAAGCCTGCGATCAGGTTTTATCCTTACCTATGTTCCCAGAATTGTCAGAAGAACAGCAGGATCAGGTGATCTTTAGCCTGAAGAACTTCAGAATTCAGGAATCAGGAGTCAGGAGTCAGGAGTCAGAATCAATTGGATGGAGTTGAAATCCCCATCCAATTGTAGACACCGTGTAGACAGTGGGGATGTAAACCCCTTGACTCATATTACAAAGAATTCAGGAGTCAGGAGTCAGGAGTCAGAATCAATGTGTAGACAGTGGGGGTTTAAACCCCTTGACTTATCCCCCAGTCTAAAGAATTCATTCTGACTCCTAACTCCTAACT
>CAIVAU010000218.1 GCA_903903925.1 uncultured cyanobacterium | reverse complement strand
GAGTAAATGAGAGTGAAATGAGAGTGAAAAAGGAGTAAAATAGAGTGAAATGAGAGTGAAATGAGAGTGAATGGGAGTAAATGAGAGTAAAATGAAAGTGAAATGAGAGAGAAATGAGAGTGAAATGCCAGTGAAATGAGTGTGAAATAGGAGTGAATGAGAGTGAAATGAGAGTGAAATAGGAGTAAATGAGAGTGAAATGAGAGTAAAAAATGAGTAAATGAGATTAAAATGCGAGTGAAATGTGAGTGAAATTAGAGTGAAATGAGAGGGAGCAGGGAGCAGGGAGTAGGGAATAAAGAGGGAGCAGGGAGCAGGGAATAAACACTAATCCGATTATCAAAGGTTCGAGGAGGTTTACTTGAAAGAAATCGTATTATCAGTTAGGGGGCTAACCGTATATCGGGAAACTTACGCGGCAGTGCAAGATGTTTCGTTCTCCCTAGAGTCGGGAACGGATACGTCGATAGTCGGTCCTAATGGTGGGGGTAAATCGACGTTGGTGCAAGCCATTTTGGGAATTTTGCCCAGACATTCCGGTGAAATACTCATCCTGGGTCAACCCTTGAGTCGTAAAGGATTTCTTCCGCGACGCCTCCGTCAGCAAATCGCTTACCTACCACAAAACTTCCTGGTTGATCGCCGCATTCCCATGACAGTAGACGAACTGGTGGGCTTAGGTTGGGACAAGTTGGGGTTTCAGTTGCCCTGGAAAAACCACAGAGAACGTGACCATGCCGTTCGAGATGCTCTGGTACGAGTCGATGCCAGCCATCTCAAAGATCACCTAATTGGTGGGCTTTCTGGTGGTGAAACCAAGCGCGTGTTGCTGGCATATTGTTTAGTTTACCCGCGTCGATTACTGATTCTCGATGAAGCCCCTGCTGGGTTGGATACACGTGCTGAGTCAGAGTTTTATCAACTTCTGTATCAACTCAAGCAAGAACAAGGTTGGGCAATTTTGCAGATTTCCCACGACTTGGATATGGTGCGGCAGCATTGCGATCGCGTCCTCTGTCTTAATCGCACCTTACGCTGTCAAGGAACCCCAAAGGTGGCGCTTTCCCCCGATAGCCTCTCTGCTCTTTACGGAACAGAATTTGTTCCATACCACCATTCCCATTAACCCCATTTCATCATGTTTCTTCAAACAGAAGTTACCCACGTCATTGAACTGTTTCAACTACCCTTCATGCAACGGGCATTGACCGGTGGTATCCTGACAGGATTAATGGGTGGAATTTTAGGAAGCTTTACAATTTTACGGCAGTTGTCTTTCTTCTGTGATGCACTGGGACATTCAGCCTTGTTGGGCATCAGCATCGGATTTTTATTAGGACTCAATCCCTCTTTAGTTTTACTTCCATTTGCAGTCGTCTTTGCCTTAGTGGTGTCCTACCTATTGGAACACACCCGTTTATGGACTGATGCGTTGCTCAATATCATCTATTCCTCATCTTTGGCGATCGCTATCATTATCCTCAGCTTTGTGGGGCAATACAAAGGCGGACTAAATAATCTTTTATTTGGTGATATTCTGGCAGTCCAAGAAGTGGATTTAGGCTTAAGCAGTTTGCTGTTAATCGCCTGCATGATGTTCATTGGGCTGACGTTACGAACACAAATGCTACTCACTGTGGATGAATCATTGGCGATCTCTCGTGGTGTGTCAGTTTCAACTCATCGCCAGGTATTCATAGTGCTGCTGTCCTTAGTGGTGGCAATTTCAATTAAGGCGATCGGTGTGTTACTAGTTAGTGCATTCGTCGTGATTCCAGCCTGTGCAGCTCGACTGCTTAGTCGCAAATTCACAAATTACGTGTTGTTATCAGCAGGACTAGGAGCGTTAAGTGCCGTACTCGGTATGGCGATTTCAGCTTGGTTTAATTTGCCATCTGGGCCCAGTATTGTGGCGACGCAATTGGCAATCTTTCTAACTGCAATGGTGTTAAGTAGTCGTGCAAAATGATTTAAATCGAGCTAGTAGACAATCCATCAATCAAGAACGACGTGAAATCTTACAACAGATCGAGGAATGGCTAGAAACACCCATGCTCGTATTGAGTTTCGTGTGGACAGCGCTGCTGATCATTGAATTTGTTTGGGGACTCAGTTCACTCTTAAATGCAGTCAGTACAACGATCTGGATTGCGTTTATCGTAGACTTCATGCTTCAGTTGCTGCTTGCACCCCAGAAGCTCAATTACTTAAAGCACAACTGGTTAACCGCGTTTGCGCTTTTTCTCCCAGCAGTACGGTTAGTTCGCGTCACACGAATCATCCGCGTGTTAGGAATCGCGCCCGGAGTGCAAGGAGTGCAACTGCTGCGCGTTCTGGTTCATATCAATCGAGGAATGAAAACACTCTCTAAAAGTGTTAGCCGTCGCGGATTTGGTTATGTCGTCGCGTTAACGCTGCTCGTTACCTTAATTGGAGCCGCAGGAATGTATGAGTTTGAGCGAAACATTACCGGAAGCACACTCACAAATTATGGCAATGCACTGTGGTGGACAGCAATGGTGATGACAACAATGGGATCAGATTACTTTCCAAAAACGCCCGAAGGTCGAGTGCTGTGTTTTTTGTTAGCTGTATACGCCTTTGCGGTATTTGGGTATGTCACTGCTACCATTGCCACGTTTTTTGTGGGTCAAGACGCAAACGATGATGACGGTGAAATTGCCAGCGAGAAATCTATCATAGCACTCCAAGCCGAAATTGCCGCATTGCGGAAAGAGATCCAAGCCCGTCGGTAGCCCAACTGCGCGAAGACAAGTCAGTTCCAATGAAACAAGTTTCACAAGCCTTGCATGAAAATGTTTTTCACCCCCTGCTCCCTCTTTAAAGCCTCAACAGCTTGCAGCATAGGCTTTTAAAACTTCTGCCTCTGTTGTTGAATTTGGTAACGATTTATATCGTAATCAATCAATTGACTCAATAAATCAAGCCATAGCCCCTCAAAGTAGTTAATAAGCAAAGTTATTTCAAATCTTGTCCAACAACATTGCCCGAACGACCAATTTCCAGAAACTTGTAATGGCAGCGATCGATGAAGCTATCGCCGTCAGGTGGATCGATTTTTGACCACGCCCCGCTAAGGAGCTAAGGAGGATGTCATGCACAAACAAAATCTACAATCCCATCACTTGAATCCACATAATGGCTTGATTTTATGGGAAAAATGGGTGCTAGCAACTGCTGTAGGCGAACTCGTGGGTTTAAGTATTTTTGCTCTAGTAAGCAGCAATCACAGTATATTTGGGAATATAAACACTCATACCATCTTACTTTTAGTCGGCACGGTAGAAGGGGCGATACTGGGATTTTCCCAATGGTTAGTTCTACGTCGCTATATCCACAAAGCAACTTGGTGGATACTTGCAACAACAATCGGCTCCCTTTTAGCTTGGTTAATTGGCTTGGCGGTCAGCATCGCTATGGCTTTTGCCTTCACATTTCATGGGATAAAAACGACAACACTGCTGCTGGGAGTGGTTTGGCTTGGCGCTGTGGTGGGGACAGTGCTAGGATTTGCACAATGGCTAGTTCTAAAAGCATACGTGAGAGTATACATTCGGCAATCAGGTTGGTGGATGGCGGCTAATGCTCTGGCTTGGGCACTGGGTTTGTTTGTAGCATTTATGGGTGCAGGTATACAAAAGTCGGATGGGTTCAGCGTCCAAACGGCTCTCATCGGGGCTGCCACAGGAGCTGCAATGGGATCTGTTATCGGTGGAATTACGGGTATAGTATTGGTTTGGCTTCTTAAACCGCGTCTGCGGCAGAGTCATTAGCTTTTGTTGGGGATGGGAAGCATCTGTCTGTTTGCCAATTTAGGGGCAATTCTCCTACACAGACGCATTTCTGCGGGATACTTCTCTACCAGACCAGCAGCTTTGACTGCTGTTTATCCTTCGGATAGAACAAATATGTCACCCACTTACTCAGTTGGGTTTCATCCTCTATTAAGGAATCATCACGCTGACAAATAAATGTCACAAAGTAGTATAAATTTTCTCGCGTGTGAACAAACTTACCGTATTCGATCTGCCGAGTTATTTTAACAGAGGTCGTCTTATCCAAGGGGGGGAGAGGAAAAAGTTCCAAACTCACACTTAATGGATTTGCCTGAACGAGGTTTTTACTCCCCCGATCTATTACGGGTAAAATCACCCACTCCTGATTCCACGGGTGTGGATCGGGCGAAATAATTTCTAGATTAGGGGTGTTTTTATCCATCCAGTACCATGCTCCCCGTTGAGGATTTTGGATGGGGATGTAATTATCTTCCGGTGGTAACTGTCCTATAAATTTCAGAAAACTCCTGTCTTGTCGGTCAATCAGGTTCATTGCGATCATTCCTATCGGTGTTCATGGAGATGGAGAAATTCTCTATCTGTACCTCACTTCTACAGCATGGCAGATGGATGCTTGAGTCATGGTTTGATTAAAGGTTTGAGATGTATAAAATCAGTTCTTAATGTTTGATTTAGTTACAAAAGGTTATAAAAATAATGGCAAGAATTCAGGAGTCAGGAGTCAGAATGCATCAGGGTTCGGTATCTGTCTTCACTCTTGTTAGACTGCGACTGTTATCGCTCGATTTCTTAACAATTCTGACGGATGTATTCTTACAAATGATGATATATTCGTACTACCTGTCATCAAGAAGTCGTTAACTCATACGTTCAAGCCCCAAACTCAAAATTCATAGGGTTTTTAGGGGACTAATTCCACAAGTTCACCTAGAATCTTCAGTGTGAATAACTTTTTATTTGGTTTGATTTTGATAAAATCAAATAGAATTTCTAAAATTTTGTATAAGTTTGGGCGAGGAAAAGGTTACCATTACATAAAGCACCATAAAGTCAATAATTAGTCATAAAAATTTAGATTCTTAATTTTAGGCTCAATATTAGGAGCAAGGTACTTGTCTTATGGTCAAGAGATCGCTCCAAGCATCAATCACTGGGATTCGAGAGGCTAAAAAGGCGTTTGCCCAAAAGGGGTGGACTCAGGAAAATCTGGCGATAGAAGTCAACTTAAAGACTCGCCAACCCATTTGGCGGTTTTTCAGTGGTCGTCCGGTTGAGCGTCATATTTTTTATGAAATTTGTTCGATATTGGAACTGAATTGGCGGGAGATCGCTATCGACCCCCCGGCAGAATTCTCTGAAAGAGGAGAAGTTACCCAGACTCCTGTGCCGGATATTGATGTTCTAGTACAACAGGTGAGATCGCAACGTCAGGACAAAATTCAAGACCAGTGCGGCATCTTGCAGCTATTGGATATCAGCCGTCCTGTTAGCATCGATGATATATATATAGATGTCAATATTTTGGAGGAAATCGCTAGCCTGAAGTGGTTAGAAATCTCTGAAGAGCAAAACCTGACTCCAGAAGAATTTGACCGATTTGGCTTAGGTGAGGTTGAGCAGAAACAAATACCAGGTATCAGCGCAGTTGAAAGGTACCCAAAGCTGAGGGTGCTGGGCAGACCAGGGGTCGGTAAAACTACCTTTTTGCAACATCTCGCGATTCAGTGTAACCGAGGTGCATTTGCGGCAAACCAGGTTCCGATCTTCATCACACTGAAAAACTTTGCGGAAGAGTCACTCTTAGCTGGTGAGTTTAGCCTCCTAAACTATATCCACCAGGAATTTATTACCTCTGGAATTTCAGAAGAGTCACTGATTGAAACCTTACTTAGTGCAGGCAAAGTATTGCTGTTGCTGGATGGCATGGATGAAGTTCTGAATCAAGATATCAATGCTGTCTTAAAAGAAATTCGCAGGTTCTCAGACAAGTATCACAAAAATCGGTTTGTGGTTACCTGTCGAACGGCAGTTCAAAAGCTCAGGCTGCGAGGCTTTACCGATGTTGAGATTGCCCCATTTACTCTAGAACAAATCATTGCCTTTGCCCGAAAATGGTTTGTGGCGTTTACTAAGACGAACACTCTTGATGGGATGGCGCAGTCCGTTCAGTTTATTCAGAAGCTGGACTTACCCGAAAACTGGCAATTTCGCCAACTTGTCGTCACACCCCTGTTTCTGCATCTTGCCTGCTGGGTTTTTCATGGTCAGGACAAATTTCCGACGAAGCGGACCGAATTTTACAAGCAAGGGCTAGATCTTCTGTTGGGTAAATGGGATGAAGCCAGAGGCGTTGAACGAGATGAAGTTTACCGAGGGTTTTTATTACCCCAAAAGCTGAGGTTATTCAGTCAGATTGCAGCGGCGACATTTGAGCAGGGTCAGTACTTCTTTGAGCAACGGGTCATTGAGCAATACATTGGTGAGTATATTCGGAATTTGACCGATATTCCAATGGGGCCAGAGGAATTACAACTAGAAAGCGAAGCAGCACTGAAGGCGATCGAGGCGCAACATGGGCTATTGGCAGAACGAGCGCGGGGAGTTTTCTCCTTTTCCTATCTGGCGTTTCAAGAATACTTCACAGCCAGAAAAATCGTTGCCAGCCATAACCTACAAGCATTGGAGCAAGCTTTGGGAGGACTGGTTAGTCACATAACTGACCCGCACTGGCACGAAATCTTCTTGTTGACAGCTTCTATGCTCCGGAGTGCAGACTCTCTGGTGCAGTTAATGAAGCAGCACATTGATGCACTGGTTGCCCAAGACCCTTATCTACAGGAGTTTTTGACCTGGGCAAGCCAAAAATCAAAGGATACGCCTTCACAACCAAAGTTAGCAACTGTGCGAGCATTTTATCTTGCCCTTGCCCGAAGTCCTCACATTGCTTCTGACTTTGCCCTAGCCAGTTCCCTTGACCAGGGGATGTTTTTGGACGCGGCTTTGGATGACGTACTCCTGAAGTGTGCCCTCGATGAAAGTCAGGACTTTGCCTATGCCCATGCCTGTGGAGATGCGCTCTCGAATATTCTGGGTATTGTTCTGGATCTTGGACTCCATAAATCTCTGCAACAGATCTCTGAGGAATTCCCAAATCCTGAGCAAAACCAAAAACAGTTTGAAGCATGGTGGCAGACGAAGTATTCAGCCTGGGCTCTTCAGTTAAAGACGACGATCATTAATTATCGTAATATTAACCACGAATGGCAGTTTAGCCAAGAGCAACAGCAAGTGTTGCAACGCTACTATGATGCTAATCAGCTGCTGCTCGACTGCCTGAATAGCAATTGTGAGGTGACTGCTGCGATTAGGCAGGAAATTGAAGCCACCTTATTACTACCGACTAAGGAACTTGAGGACAGGGAATGGCAATAGGTTCCCCTTCCCGTACATTAATCTTAACGGGTTGTAAATAAACCTTGCCATCTGACTCAATCACACTATCGAAGTAGGAAGCCCACGAGGTTGGGAGTTGATCGGGGCGAAATTCCCAACCGTCCTTCTCCCAAGGGGAGACGCTTCGCGAACGCGAACAGGCGTGGGGACGCCAGTTGCTTCAAGCCGGGGAACCCCTCCAACGCACTGGCTCAGGAATACGACGCGACTTTAGTCGCCGTCAAGGTTCCTAGCCCATTGTTCAACCAATTCACTAGCACTTATCCCATGTTTTTTGGCACAAGCCTTTACTTTGTTCCAAGAACTCGGAGTTAAAAATACATTCCTGCTTGTTTTTATCTCATCATGTAAAGCAGGCTGATTTTTCATTCTCTTTTTTCCTTTTATTTTTGTTATTTCGTTTGACATTTTTAGTTCCACACTCTATACTAAAAATATAACACATTAAGACATCAGAGGAAATAAATGCAAGTTCGATGGAATTTTAAATTGTTGCCTAACCAAGCTCAGGAGGCAACTCTTGAAGACTGGTTGGTTACGTTAAGAAAGCATCGTAACTACGCTTTAAGAGAACGTATTGATTTTAAATTTAATAACAAAGACAACGAATCATCTATTGTGTACGCCTGTGGATCGTATTGTGATTTAGAGTCAAAACTTGAGTTCGGTTCTTGTTGTCCTCTTACTTGTCCAGTACTCAAGCATGGCGTTGTTCCTCAGGACTTGAATCTTGCCTTTAAAAATACAAAGATTAAGGACAAGGAAACAAAAGAAGTTATTGAAGTGTCAATTATAACCAATATACCTTTTAGGCTCAAAAATTTGCTAAAATCCGATATCTGGAGATGAAATAAAAACAGCTTCAGCATTAGGAATTCGCTCTTAGGATCGCGGAGTGGCTTATCATGAATGCACACTTAACGCCAGAACAACAGATTCATCCGAAGGACTTTTCATGGTCCTTTTGGTTTACTTTGCCACTCTACCCATTTGGCATCCGGCGTACTATCCGCAAAGAAGTGGTTAAGGACACAATCTGGACTTTTGACCAGCTTCAAGGCATCTTCTATGTTGTTGTCCCCATTCGCATGACTGTCGTTAAGTTAGATGAAGGCGGTCTCTTCGTCTATACCCCCGTTGCACCGACTCCAGAATGTATCCGACTGGTCAATGAATTGGTGGTGGAACATGGTGATGTCAAGTACATCATTCTGCCAACAATTTCAGGCTTAGAACATAAGGTCTTTGTTGGTCCCTTTGCCAGACGTTTTCCCAACGCACAGGTTTTTGTTGCTCCCAGTCAGTGGAGTTTCCCCCTCAATCTTCCTTTGGGCTGGCTTGGCTTGCCTTCTAAACGCACGTCATTACTCCCCGAAGATAGCAGTAGAACTCCCTTTGCCAATCAGTTTGACTATGCGATCCTTGGTCCCATCGACCTTGGACTGGGCAAGTTTGCGGAAGTTGCATTTTTCCACAAGCGATCGCACACCCTCCTCGTGACAGATTCAGTGGTTTCTGTACCAGAGGAACCGCCGGAGATCGTCCAATTAGATCCCTATCCCTTACTATTCCATGCCAAGGACAATGTATCTGACAACATTGCAGACAATCAGGACAACCGCCGTAAAGGATGGCAGCGGATTTCATTGCTTGCTTTTTATTTCCGACCAAGCGTACTGGAGGTACGCGGATGGGATCAGGTGTTCCGCAATGCCCTAAAAGCGCAGGATCGTTCAAGGAAAGCCTATTTCGGATTATTTCCCTTCAAATGGAACTCAGACTGGAAGCGGTCATTTGATGCACTGCGAGGGGATGGTCGTCTGTTTGTTGCCCCGATTTTACAGACTCTCATTCTCAATCGTGCCCCAAGAGCAACTATCGATTGGGCAAAGAGGGTAGCAAGTTGGGATTTCCACCGGATTATCCCCTGCCATTTTGATTCACCTATCGAAGCACATCCACATCAGTTTTGTCAAGCATTTTCCTTTCTTGAACAGCCACCTTCTGTCAGTGTAGACGTGTTCAAGAGTAGCAGTTATCCTTTACCAGAGGAGGACTTTAAACTACTTAGAGAACTTGATCAAGGTTTAAACAAGCTTGGCATCATACCGCCAGCGAAGGAGCAAGTGTAGCATCTCCGGCAAATGCATTAGCATATAAATGTCCCTTCGCCCCAATTCAAACATTCAAAAATAATTAAATAATTTTAGAATTTCCAAAATTTGGATTGTCTGAATTTTGGATTTCAGTTTGAATTGGTGTATCAAAAGCTATGCATAACATCGAAATTATTCTAGGACTACTCTTGGTTGTTACCATCCTCGCAGTGGTTGCCGAAAGGCTTGTGATCCCTTACCCTATCCTGCTTGTTCTCAGTGGGCTTGTTCTTGGCTTCATACCGGGTCTCCCCAACGTCGAAATTAACCCAGAACTCGTCTTTCTGGTGTTCTTACCACCACTAGTTACCTCAGCAGCATGGTACATCCCTTGGAAAGACTTCCTTGCCAATCTTAGACCAATTTTATTGCTGTCTACTGGTCTTGTACTGGCAACCACATCTGCTGTTGCTGTAGTGGCACATGCAGTCATGAGCGGCGTTACTTGGCCCACAGCTTTCGTATTAGGAGCCGTCGTTTCACCCACTGATGCGGTGGCATCCACTACCATTTTCCAGCGACTCCGTGTTCCCGGACGCATTGTGACTGTCTTAGAAAGCGAGAGTCTGGTGAATGACGCTACAGGTCTGGTTGCTTACCGCTTCGCTGTAGCTACTGCGATCACAGGCGTGTTCTCAATTTGGGAAGCCAGTCTGCGCTTCTTCGTGGTGGGAATTGGCGGGGTACTCATTGGATTGGGGCTGGGGTGGATCATCGCTTGGATGCATCGCCGTCTAGATGATCCATCAATCGAGATTACAATGACAATCCTGATGTCTTATGCATCCTACCTCTTAGCAGAACGTTGCGGCGTATCAGGTGTGCTGGCGGCGATGACCATTGGCATGTACCACCGCTGGCAAAGCTCTGATCTGCTTTCAGCTAGAACTCGGATAGCGGCGAGGGCAGTTTGGGAGATCATCGTCTTTCTCTTAAATGGTCTGATCTTTATTCTCATTGGTCTTGAGCTACCAAGCATCCTCGACACAATCTCAGGAAAGTTGACAGCCACTCTCCTTTGGAATGGCATTCTCATAAGTGCTGTCGTCATTTGTGTACGTTTGCTCTGGGTATTTCCAGCGACTTACATTCCACGGTTGCTCAGTCGCCGACTGCGGGAAAGGGACCCGTACCCTCCCTGGCAGAATGTTTTACTCATTGGCTGGACTGGGATGCGGGGCGTCCTCTCCTTAGCTGCGGCTTTGGCATTACCCCTCACAACCACCAATGAAATCCCTTTTCCTGGGCGCGACCTGATTATCTTCTTCACTTTCTGCGTCATTTTGATCACGCTTGTGCTACAGGGACTCACCTTGCCACTTCTGATTCGCTGGCTGAAGGTTACAGAGGATGTTGACACCGAACGGAAAGAGATGGAAGCGAGACTTCAGGCAGCCCAAGCGGCGATCGCACGCATTGAGGAACTCACCGCCCAAGACAATGTGCTTGCCCAATTGGAGATGGTTGAATGGCTGCGGACTCAGTATCAAGACCGCATTCGTCGCTTTAGTGCCTGCTGTGATGAGATGAATGACGGAAGCTACGAGCAACTTGCTGCCTTTGAGTATCTACAGCAAGAGGTGCTGGCTGCTGAACGGAAAATACTCATCAGACTACGTAATCAAGGCACCATCAATGACGAAGTGCTGCTCCGAATTGAGCGTGACCTTGACTTAGATGAGGTGCGGCTTAGGGGGTAGTGAAGAGAGAGGGGGGAGTCAAGAGAGAGGGGGAAGTGATGTTTTCCTTACCTCCTACATCCCCCACACCCCACAACCCACTTTCAAATTAGGCGAATTGTAGAAGCTCATGGAGGTATAATTAGGATAATAGGGACGTTTACCATGGGGGACAATGTTTAACTTTCGACTAGCAGAAAGTCCGCCGCTAAAAGATCACAAATGAAACTAGATGCTGCACTGAAAATCTTACTTGTTGAAGATGATGAACTGTTTCGCCTTGGTCTGCAAGCACGGTTACAACAAGAAACGGGTTTAGAAATCGTAGCAGAGGCAGAAGATGGCGAACAAGCCGTAGAATTGGCAAATCGCCATCCCTTAGATTTGGTGTTGCTTGATATCGGGTTACCAGGAATTGGTGGGATGGAGGCGTGTCGCCAAATTAAGCAGCAGCACCCAAATTTGCCGATCTTAGTTTTAACATCCCGTTCGGAAAAACCCCTGATTGCACGGTTAATTGAAGCAGGTGCGCAGGGTTACTGCCTCAAAGGTATCCCCTCTGAGTTTTTGATCTTAGCACTACGATCAGTCGCAGCAGGCGCTTCTTGGTGGGATCAAACAGCAACATCAGAAATTCGGGCAGCTTTTGAGGGTAACCACAAAGCAGCATTACCGACAAAAGTTGCACTATCGGTAGAAAACCCATTAACGAAGCGGGAGCAAGAAATTTTGGCGCTGGTAGCAGCTGGCAAAAGTAATCAAGAAATTGCTGATCTTCTCTACATTACTTCCGGTACGGTGCGAGTCCATGTCCATGCCATTTTGCAAAAACTAGAGGTTCGCGATCGCACTCAAGCCGCAGTCTTAGCTATCCAAAAAGGACTAGTGGCACCTGAACTACTGGTTTAGAATTAGGAGTTAGAATAAATTTTGTATGACTGGCGGATGAGTAGGCGGGTTTAAATCTCCATCCAATAGATTCATTCTGACTCCTGACTTCTGACTCCTGACTTCTGACTCCTGAATTCTTCTTCACTGTCCAGTGACTAGTTGAAATGCTTCGGCGATCGGTCCTAATGCTAGAACCGGAAAAAACGTCAGTATCCCCAGAATGAGAATGGTGGCAGCTGTCACTGCCGTAAACAGGCTAGTGTCTGTCGGCAATGTTGCACTAGTTACAGGTGTAGTTTGTTTGTGGGACAAACTCTCAGCCATCAGAAGCAGGGCGATAATCGGGATATATCGTCCCAAAAAGAGGGTAAGTGAGGTAGTCAAATTCCACCATAAGGCGGTGGGTGCGGGTTGACTATTTCCTAAGCCAGCCATTCCAGAACCATTGCCAGAAGCGGCTGAGGCATACTCATAGACCACCTGTGTTAGTCCGTGAAAGCCGGGGTTACTGATACCTGCTAAAGTATGAGGAAAGGCGAGGGTGGTGCTAGTAGGGATCAAAATCAACATCGGATGAATGAGTACAATCAAGCCAACCAGGGTGATTTCCCTTTTGCCAATCTTCCGTCCTAGAAATTCCGGCGTTCGCCCAACCATTAAACCAGTCAAAAACACAGCTAAAAATAGGTAGATTAATAGGTAAGCTGTACCTGTCCCTACTGACCCCCAAATTACCTGAACAAACATGTTGAAGAGGGCACAAAAATCAGCCGCAGGCATCAGGGAATCGAACGCGCCATTGGCTGAACCAGTCATAGTTCCGGTGGTGGTAATGGCAAATAAAGCTGTTTGCGCCCAACCTAGTCTAACTTCTTTACCTTCTATATTAGGCTGCTGTACTCCCAAAAGAGAATTGACGAGAGGATTGCCTTGGTACTCACCCACCGCAGTCACCCCAATCAGAACAACAAAGATGGCAAATACCATAGAGAAAAGCAACCAGGTTTGTTTTTTGTTACCTATAAACACACCGTAGGTGTAGATAAAAGCAGCGGGAATGCAAAGCTGAGCTACTATTTCTAATAAATTGGAAGCACCATTTGGATTTTCATAAGGGTGGGCAGAGTTGACACCAAAAAAACCGCCACCATTTTCTCCCAACATTTTAATGCTCTCAAAATGTGCGACTGGACCACGAGCTATGGTTTGAGTTGCCCCTTCCAATGTTGTCAATTTCTGTGGCCCTGCTAGGGTTTCTGGCACACCTGTGATCAGCAACAACACCGCACCCACAATAGATATTGGTAGTAAAACCCGCGTGATAAAACGAGTTAAATCAACATAAAAATTTCCCAATGGTCTGCCAGTCAAACCCCGAATAAAGGCAATTCCCACCGCAGCGCCAGTTGCGGGAGCAACAAACATCAAAAAGCCCAAAGCCGTGATCTGGGACAGATACGACATAGTTGTCTCGCCTGAGTAATGTTGGAGATCAGCAGCAACCAAAAATGAGATGGTTGTTTGCAAAGCCGTATCCCAAGTTGGCATCCCTAAACCTGTTGGATTGAGAGGTAACCTAGCTTGAAACATCAGCAGGAGAAAGACAACTATCGCCATTGCCGAATTGCTGACTAACACTGCTTGGGCATACTGCCAACCCGTCATATTCTCTTCAGGTTCAGCGCCGCCTAGCAGATAAATTCTCTCCTCTAAGGGTTTCATTATCGGATCTAAGAATGTTTTTCTTCTTAAAAAGACGTTAGCTAAATAACTGCCGAAAATAGGAGTTAACGCTACTACGAGGAGTAGGGTGAGAGCAATTTGAAAAAAGCCTTGTAACATAAATTTTTACTGGTTGTTTGAATAACTAAATGTAGACTCAATGCCGATAGTAAAGAAGTACGATCGCTGCCCTGCGAACTGCAGCCGATATTTGTTCTGCCAGTGTCTCATCCCAAACAGCCCGTGCCAAGGTCACACCGCCTGCCAATAAGGACAGCAACACCCAAGCATCATCGCGTTTCTCTGTTTCTGTTCCAGTTGTCAGCCCGACGGCAATGGTCTCAGCAAGCTGGAGTAATCCAGTTTGGTAAGCAGACTTCACTTGGCTGTCAGAAGAACGAACCACTTCCGGCGATAGTGTGGGTAAGGCGCACCCACAAGCCAAATCTGTTCGGTGTCCTTGACTCAGATAATAGTCTACGAGGGCAACTGTCCAGTTTTCACCATAATTAGCCTGAAAAGCCTCTACACCTGCACGGTATTCGTTGAGTCCAGCAACAACCGTTGCCAAAAATGCCTCTTCCTTTGAACGAAAATGACCATAGAACGCACCTGAGGTGACGCCAGCCGCTTTTGCCAAACCATCTACACCGATGCCGCTATAACCCCGTGTCCGAAAACTGCGACTCGCTGCATTGAGGATGCGTTCTCTGGTCTCTCTCTTATGTTTGGGTACTTGCTGCAAACCTCCATCCGTAGCAGTCTGTGTCACGACTTCGGCAGGTTGAACAGTTACTAGATTGTCTGGTAAGGCGTTTAGTCGCTGTACGATCGCATCATACAAGTTATTGGATAATACCTGGGCGATCGCCGTAACTTTTGCCTCCAGATCTGAATCTTCAGCGGCGATCTGCGCTTCTGTTCGAGACGCTTTGCGAACGCAGCAGTGCTTCGCTATCGCACGACTAGGTGGTGCTTGTTCAGTATCAGATAGCCCTAGGGCTGACTGCAGCAGATCAGCGATCGCCGCGCTTAAGTTAGGCTGTCCGCGTTTATCCATCCGTCCAGATTCGTTAATCAAACTGTGGGACAATGCATATTCAGTAACCGCCCGCAGCAAGTCATTAGGAATTCTAACGCTAACAGCCGTTGTGACGGAAGAAGTTGGTTTACCCATTACTATAAGACACTAATGATTCTCTAAACCCAACTATAACACAGCTATATGATAGTTTAATCTGTTGCACCATCCTATAGTGATAACTGAGATCTTAGAGGGAAAACTACTTGACAATAACGACCGTTATAAATACTATAGGCTTATAGATAACGAACGCTATTCAAAGATTGTTATCACTAACCCAACTCATTGCAGGAGATTGAATTATGCCTTTACTTCGTGTCACTCACCAAAGCGGTGCCTTCACTGACGAGCAAAAAGCCCAGCTTGCTGAAAAATTTACCCACGCGATCCTAATCGCTGAAATTGGCAATGACAATCCAACTGCTCGCTCCCTTACCCACGTGATTTTTAACGAAATCGATCCGAAAACCTCATGGTTCGTAGGTGGTAAGCTTCAGGAAACTGCTCCTCAAGGCGGCTATTTTATCTTTGACGTGATATATCCCTTCGGTGCTGCCGACCAAGCAGCAAAAACTCAGTTACACAAGGATCTCAACGATATCGTTGCTAGCGTTTTAGGCGTGGATGGAGCCTTTCCCAACCGGGCGGGTGACTGGGTGCTGATTCACGAAATCACTGAAGGCAACTGGGGTGTCAGTGGACAGACGGTCGGCATCAAGAATATTCATGCCGTCACGAAGGGTTCCCCTGAGCGCATTGACTACTTCGAGTCGTTGCTGAGTGCTCAGCAGCGGATGCATGAAGCTCACGGCTATCCGGTCGCGTGATTCGGTTGGTTACTATCAAGTTATTAGTGTTTCCAAAGCTCAATTTTTCAGCGTGATCAACTACCATATATCTAATTCTATCGCATCGACAAAATGCATATTTCAGCTATTATTCCAACATATAACCGTCCCAAGTTGCTATTGCAAGCTCTTAGAAGTCTGCAAGAGCAAACCTTAGAAATCTTTGAAATCTTAGTTGTTGATAATGCTGCCGATCCAAACATTGAAAGTATGGTGGCAGAATTTAATCAGACAGCAAGAGTACATGTTAACTACATACCCGAACCACAGCTAGGCTTACATAATGCTCGTCACACTGGTGCCCGTGCAGCCAAAGGTGATATTTTAATTTTCACCGATGATGATGCTACCTTTGACCCAGGATGGCTACAGGCTTATGCTAATGCTTTCACAGAACATCCCGAAATGGTAGCAGCCGGTGGTCCAGTGCGACCTGTATGGGAAGCCCCACCTCCCCAATGGTTACTGGATTACATGGGAGACTGTCAAGTATTTACCACACTTAGTCTCATGGAACCTTTTACTGAATTTCGTCTTGATTCTCAGGGGTTTTTCTTTGGCGTCAATATGGCAATTCGCCGTGAGGTATTATTTAGGGTAGGTGGTTTTAATCCAGAAAGTTTTGGTGATATTTGGTTGGGAGATGGAGAGTCTGGACTCAATCGTAAGCTATGGGAAGAGAATCTTCTAGTGGGCTATTTGCCGACATCTCTGGTTTATCATCATGTCCCATCATCACGGATGACAGTTGACTACTTCCGTCGTCGTTTTGCAAATGAGGGAGCCTGCGATATGTATTCCTACTATCACAAAGGTATTCCTAATCGGCTTCATCTCCTGACTCACATGATCAGAATCGCTGTCAACAGTAAATTTTGGCTGAAATCTCTACTTATCGGAAACCGGAAGGATCTATCGGCATTAAATACTAAGCTCAATGTTGTTAGAACCCAATCTCAAGTTAAATATATTTATCGATTAATGTTTGACCAAAACTTCCAAAAACTAGTTTTACAGCAAAACTGGTTGTTTGAATAACTGAACGTTATAGGAATGAGTAATGAGGAGACAGTTGTAGTACTAGCTGGCTCCAAATCTTTCAAAAAAAGACAAGAACTTATCTTTATTACCAGTAACAACCTCCTTCTACAATCTCGCCATTGTCAACTACATTAGTCACCAAAGGTCTAATCCAATTCTCATTATAGAGTTGTCTGTAAAAAGGTATATCATCCCATCTCTTGCCTTTGATTCCAAATAAGATTTGAGTTGAACCTCCAAGATGTACTGCTTTTTTATTAAGATTTTTAACAAATGATGCTAGTGGCAAACCATAAGCTCCAGCACCAATGAGAGCTATATCAAAGTCTATTTGAGCAACTCGATCACACATAAACTCTAATGCCTCAAACCAGCTAGAGAATTCGACTTGATTTCCAGCAATAGATTGAACAGCCTTTAGAGTCTTCAGGTCAAACTTGGGAAGTATTTTCGGATTTTTGAACAAGCTCTCTCGCTGAGAGTATTGATGCAGAATACTTTCTTCAAAGGGATGAATAACCAATACTTTCTGATCTTCAAGCGCTTGAGACCAAGGAGGGTTATGATGGAACGGGTCTAAATCATCTATTGGAATAATCTTGGGATTTGAACAGAACTTTAACAATTTAACCTCATTCTTTAAGAAATTAGGTTCAGTTAACCGACAAGCAAGAACATCAATATTTTTGATGTCTTTTAAGTTCCTATCAGCAAATCTAGATAGAAATTTCTCATTTACAGGGAAAAAGCCTGCATGATTCAACATATTAGATTTTAGTTCGCCATCCCACCAAAAGGGATCTGTTTTATCCTTGATAAATCTCACTACTTTTAGTAAATCGTGATGATCATCAATGATAGCTAAATGACGAAGAATTGCTTCATTTTCAATAGTACCAAAGCGGCTAATCATACAAGGCTTAGCCTGGGAAATCATATCTTTTATAAGATGACTCGCTTCTTGTCCTTGATAATCTGTGTTCAACCTTATTTCTTGCCTAGGAGTCTTAAAAAATTTTCCATAACCTCTTTGCATTTTTATCAAAAGGTTTTCCGCAATCACATTCATTTTAAATCTCCAAAAAAGGGTACTTAGGGAGCAATTATCGTGCCATTTCTCGGCAAAATTATAGCATGAGATTCAATCAAAGTACTCAGACGCTGCTCGCCATGTATATTAAGACCTCATTTTCTATAGGACTACTATTTTAAAAAATCGGGAGATCACAGGATCTTTTCTACAAAATCTAATCAGGTAGAAACAGAAAGTGGAAAAGTTAAGACAGGCAGGCGAAATGCAAAGATTGCGCCGTTAGGAACACGATTTTCCGTCCAGATTTGACCACCGTGTGCTTCAATAATTTGACGAGTCAAGTACAGCCCTAAACCTGAACCTTTTGCTTGCCGATCGCTGTGTCCCTGGTAAAATCTCTCAAAGAGGTGTGGCAGTTCTTCTAAGGTAACCCCAGCTCCAGAGTCCATCACCTTGACAGTTTGATAAGAAGAACCAGACTCCAGCACAACCTCCACCTTGCCACCTCGAGGAGAGTGATTAATCGCATTGGTCAGGAGGTTGACAAATACTCGTTGAAGTTGAAAGGCATCACCGTCAACCCAGAGGAACCGACGAAAGTCTGATTCACCATAGTTAAAAGAAATATAGACACGACGACTGGATGCTAGTTCAGTTAATGTTGCTGCTATTTCCTCGGCGATCGCCACAAGTTCGACAGGCGCTAACCGAAGCTTTAGCCCTTCAACATCGTTACGATAAACATCCAAAAGAGTTTCCACCATTTGCAAACTCGTCCGGTGGCTGCGAATTATGGTAGCCAAAACCCTCCTTTGGGCGGGAAAAACAGGGCCAAAATTTTCTCGTTCAAATGCTTGCAGGGTTTCAATTGCCCCCAAAAGAGGAGTTTTCAGGTCATGAGTCAGAGTGGAGGCAAAGTCTTCCCGCACACTAGCTAACTTCTCTTGTGCCTGAAGTTTTGCCGTCTGTTGCAAGAGAGCTTGTTGATATAGACGGTTGCGAGCGCTGAGAACATCTGTCACAACTAGTGCTAAAATGACAACTAATCGACTAGTAATAGTCGGAGCCCCAACATGATACATCCCTGGAATCCAAACGTTCAAAATCGTGAGTCCAGAAGCAACTAAAGTGATTATCAGCGTTGCAACTCGACTCAAACGAGCATTTGCCAGCACAATGGGACCAATATAAAGGTAACCAAACACGTAATCTGGCGGAGTCGTGTACTCCAGTAGAATGACAACTATAAACATCCCAGCAACTAACCAGAATGTTCTCAAACGTGGGTTGCTGGGATGAGTAATAAGTTTGAGGGGTAACATCTGGACAATAAGCATATAAGTAGTAAAACTATTCTATTAAATTTAATAAATTTAGCAAAATCTCAGGAAATTTCCCCTCAAAATATGCACGACTATTTCATTATTCTAGTCGTGGTTAAGAACTTAAGTCCGCTTCAACGGACGCTCATTTAACAAGGTTTTAGTCAGCTGAACTGACCGGAGTGCACCATTCTGAATCAGCCGGATATCCCCCCCTACACTTAAGTGTAGGGCTAATAGCTTAACGGCACTTGAAATGGACTGAAATCCTTGAGCAGTCGTCTTAAGAGGACATTTCTATATTGGGAGATATAAAAAATTCGTAAACTCACTCAACATTTCTATTTATAGAAATATATACTTCCACGAACATAAAAATAAATTTAAAATTATACCTTGTATTTTTTCAAGAAAAACTTCATGATTGGCTGTAGATAAAATTAAACGCGATGGTGTTTCCATCTATGTGTTTTTCATCATGCTAGTATGTCCCTACGACCCTTGTTATGTGTAACGATCTTCCCTCCATCGACGGACCCTTGGAGTATTCCAAGGATGGTAGCGCTCCTGAACTCGGCAAGTCCGATTTCGTGCTAAATAACCGCTACCGCATCATCAAACCCCTTGGTCAAGGTGGCTTTGGTAAAACATTTCTCGCTGTTGATGAAAAAAGTCAAGAAAAGACGCAAGATATCACGCCTGAACTATGTGTGATCAAACAATTCTTTCCGCAACACCACACTCTTCACCGTTACCAGAAAGCCTCTGAACTATTCCGCCAGGAATCTCTGCGTTTAGCTCTCCTTGGCAAGCATCCTCAAATTCCCCAACTGCTAGATACTTTCACCCAGGATGGACAGCAGTATTTAGTTCAAGAATGGATTGACGGGGAAACCTTAGAACAAGAATTGGCAGAAGCTGGAGCATTTAATGAAGCTGAAATTTGGCAGTTGCTTCAACAGTTACTACCTGTGTTGCAGTTTGTCCATGAGCATCAGGTGATTCACCGCGACATCAAACCTGCCAACATTATTCGTCGCCAAAGCGATCGCCAACTAGTCCTAGTAGATTTTGGGGCTGCTCAGTGTGCTACTGCCAGAATGCTCGAAAAAACTGGAAACTTGATTGGCAGTGCTGAATACGCCGCCCCAGAGCAAGTTAGAGGCAAAGCTGTATTTGCCAGTGATCTCTACAGTCTAGGTGTGACTTGTTTGCATTTGCTAACGCAGATCCCGCCCTTTGACTTGTATGACTGCGGTGAAGACATTTGGATATGGCGCTCATATCTGACCATGCCAATCAGTACACCTCTAGAGCAGATTCTCCACAAGTTACTGCAAAAAGCAACCAAACGAAGATATCAGTCAGCAACAGAAGTTCTCTTCAGCTTGAAGACTTTCTCAAAACACACCGTTGTTTCATCTAACTCAACTGCAAGTGGATCAACAGACGATTTTGAAACTCCCTACTTTGGGCTGAGTCACCAAGCAAATCTATCTCCTTCAATCACTGCATACGCTGCAGCACTAGATATTCACTCTATCGCTGCTGTTACAGTCTTTGACCCCCAAACTCAGAGTTGGTATTACCTACCCTCAAAAATGGAAGCAAAAGAGATTGCGCGGAAAGTCACTGCTTTCTTCGATCCACGTCTAGCGGCGACGGCTACATCTCCTGTCCAGAATCGCCGAAAAATGCCAGACGCAAATAAAAGACTGTGGAAGGTTTTAGGGGCGATCGCTGCGACTTCTCTTGCTTGCTTCACCGTTGCTTTCCTGGTGTTGAGAACTGAATCACACCCAACAGCGACCTCCTGGCAAGTAGAAAATTTGAGAATTTTTCGGCAAATTTTCAGCGTAGGATCAAAGTAGGATGACTTCTCTCAACCTTAATGCACGAATAATGTGTAGTAATCTCTCAACTTTACCCTACAGTACCTACATTCGTCCTGCCCGTCGCGGCAAGCACAAGATTTTCATTGGCATGGCACCTGGTGTGGGCAAAACCTGCAAGATGCTAGAAGAAGCCAGCCGACTCAAACAAGATGGTATAGACGTAGTCATTGGATGGTTGGAAACCCACGGTCGCTCAGAAACATCTGCCAAAGCTATTGGCTTGGAAGTGATTCCACGAAAGACAATAGAACGGGATGGGTTAAGACTGACCTCCATGGACACTGATGCCATCCTCACCCGCCAACCTCAGATCGTTCTAGTCGATGAACTGACACCAAGTCACTTTCTAGAGTTAGAGCAAGACAGACGCTACGAGGAAGTGGAAACTATTCTGGCATCTGGGATTGATGTTTACTCCACCCTCAATATTCAACACTTAGAAAGCCTGAGCAATCTGGTGACTCAAATTACAGGAGTCGTCGTGCGGGAGTGCATTCCAGATCGTTTATTAGAAGTGGCTGACGAGGTTGTGGTCGTGGATGTCACGCCAGAAACATTGGAAGAGCGGTTACTGGATGGAAAAATTTATCCACTGGAGAAAATTGAGCAGTCTGTGCAAAATTTATTCCAACACCATAACTTGGTTGCGCTGCGGGAATTAGCATTGCGAGAAGTTGCCGATAACATTGAAAAGAAAGAAATTCGGGAAGCAACCCGACTCAACAGCAACGGTCAAGCACCAACCGGACACGTCTGTAGTATTCACGAACGAATACTAGTTTGTGTTTCTACTGAGCCAAAATCTCTACGGCTGATTCGACGGGGAGCCAGACTTGCTGATTACATGAACGCAGGTGTCTATGTTTTGTTTGTCAACAAACCTGACCACTTTCTGACAAAAGAGGAAACACTTTACATTGAGACCTGCAAGCAACTTTGTCAGGAGTTTAAGGGCGAGTTTTTGCAAGTGTCTGGAAGTAATACAGCCGAAGAAATTGCTAAGGTGGCAAAGTCTTACCGGATTACTCAGGTGATTTTAGGTCAAACTCGTCGCCCGCCCTGGCAGATTCTGATCCGTGACTCTCTGATTGACCAACTGGTGCGATCGCTTACCCATATTGATATCCATATCATTTCACCTGAAGATCAGATGTGACATCTCTCTTCCTATTTTTCTCATTAACAACAAACAACATTTTTCTATATTTCTAGATTTAATGTCATATCAATTACATTAAATCTATAGGACTCCCATTTGATGATTTATGAAAAATATAGCAGTGGTGTAGGGTGGGCGGTGCTTATGTATTTTGCTAACTACATCCAAGTTTTGGTAGGCACTGCCCACTCTACGTGTCGTTCAAAAATCAAATACGAGTCCTATATATTTACAAATATAGTTACTTAGCTGAAGAAATACACAACATAATATATATAACTTTATTATAGTTATAAACTTATAAAAATATATCTCTCAGCACATAAGTTTCTTTAAAAAGTATCAGACAATCGTATTACAGGTTCATAAGATTGACATTGTGACATCTGTTTGGAGTAACTGCACCAAAACTAAGGACGATAGCAATTATGTAGTCAGTGAGGAAAAGCAGCAGCTAACTAATTCCTCTGGTTCATTTTCACTAACAAATTAGTTCAGATTATGATCCCCTTTCTACGTCCTCTCATTACTATAGCTTTTATCCTGATTCCTACCCTAGTAAGCCAAGGTAATGGTTTTTTTCTACAGCACAGGATTCAACAGCTTCGAGCAACACATAAATGTTTTGGCTGTCACCTGTCGGAAGTTAACTTGTCAGGAGCAAATTTAAAAGGAGTTGACCTGCGATCAACAGACCTTCAGGGAGCAAATCTCAAGAACGCCAATCTTAGATATGCAAATTTAGAGTGGGCAGACCTTCGCAATGCCAATCTCCAAGGAGCTGATCTGAGTGGAGCCAACCTGAATACTGCCTTGCTAGTTGATACCGATTTGCAAGGGGCAAATCTGGAAGCATCTAATTTGGAGCTAGCCGATGTTATGAATGCTAACCTCACCCGTGCAAATTTGCTCAAAGCGTCAAGATCTGACGACATTCAAAGTAGCCATTCTGTTACTTTATGTAGAACAATACTGCCAAATGGATTGATATCAAGTCGAAACTGCCAACGTGTCGGTACTCGTTAGTCTCCTACATCAAAATCCTCACGTTTGCCAGTTTCTAATTACTGTATGAAATGAGAAATGATTTGCAACCAAAAAAAACCAAGAGCCGCAGTTTACTATTTACATGAACAGCAACCGCCTCATCCTACTCACCACAATACAGTAAATCAAGCTGATGTTACTGGTAACGCCTTGGTTGGGTTATTAGTAATAATCTGTCCTAGCATGATTATCTTAGGAGTCTTTTTATATAAAAAGTACCGTGTTGCTGTTCGCGCTCAGCAGATTGAGGCTTTAGAAAAGCTATGGCGAGTCAGCTGCAAAAAAGAGAATAATTAAATGACTAGTACAACGGGCGCGTTAGTAATGGTAGAATAGTCCCAAAAGATACGATTAAAATAAACACAGTACTTAATGGCTAAAGACGTTTTCCATAAACAGGTAAAAAATGCCTTAATCAAAGATGGGTGGATAATTACTAATGATCCTTTATATATTCGTATTAGTGAATCAGTTAAAGTACAAATAGATTTAGCCGCTGAAAGTGCGATCGCAGCAGAACGCGGTGACGAAAAAATCGCGATTGAAATTAAAAGTTTTATTACAGGTTCTGATATCAATGAATTTCACACAGCCCTTGGTCAATATCTTAATTACTATCAAGCCTTAGAGGAAAATGAGCCAGACAGAATTGTATATTTAGCGGTTCCCCATGAAACCTACCTGGATTTTTTTCAACTTGCTTTTGTCCAACGCACGCTTCAACGTCATCAAGTTAAATTATTAACTTACGATCCTAAAAAAGAGGAGATTCGGCAATGGATAAAATAGAACGCTATCGACAAATTATTAAGCAAATCTTAACCGAACATGCACAAATCAGATCGAATATCGATACTGTTAAGCCAGAATTAATTTTTGACAACGAAAATAATCACTATCAACTAGTTTATGTAGGTTGGCAAGGTGATAAGCGAGTATTTGGTCCGGTGATGCATTTTGATATCCAAAATGGAAAGATATGGATTCAGTATAATGGGACAGAAGAACTTGTTGCCGAAACATTAGTCGAGTTAGGTGTGCCTTCATCAGATATAGTCATCGGTTTTTATTCCCCATTTAAACGTCAATTTACTTCTTACGCTGTTGAGTGAAAAACTCCCACTAAAAACGGATAGCAAAAGCGAGAAAGTTTCCCCATACCCTTTACTCACTGTCCAAAGTCAAAGGCTTGAGCCGTGGGTGAAAATGTTTGAATTTATAATTTTGAATGAGCGAGAAGCAAGTGACCGCTCGCTTTGCTCAAATTCAACAGTCAAAAGAAAAAAGGATTCAAGCCCCTAAATTTATTTATGGAAAACAAAAAGAAATGTATTTCACGACGCGTAGAGCAAGAAATACTACGTCATTGTTACAAGCCCCTGAATTTATTTATGGGGCTTAATTTTGACTTTTGACTTCCCCGTTCGCGTAGTGTCTCCCTTGGGAGAAGGGGCGTGACGTCTATCCTTAAAGTATGAAATTAGTGCTGATTATAGCATTGATAGAGAAGAATACTAGGCGAATAATACTTTGAAGCATCCTCTGGTCAATTTCCGAGTTAAATCATTGTTTAATCAGTCATTATATCTCCAGATATATAACAAGAATATATATATCTAAAAATATAGGTTTCTTTTTCTAAAAGAATACCTGCCTATAACTGGAGTTGATAAATACAATATCTATCTTGACTTTTGGTTAAAAAAAATATTAAATAAAATTTAGTATCAATTAATTGATCGGAAATTGATGTGTTATTGCAGGTTAAGACTGTGAATTTTATACATAAATCTACTTCGGAGCCGCAAAATGTATAGCCTTAAAATATGGCTATTTTCGCTGGATACTGTAAGGCTCTTTGTAGTTGTAGTCTAGCCAAAAATAAAGGGCTGTCCTGAGACCCACTGTACATCTAGGTCTGGAGAATACTAAAGGCTGCCGTTTATTTAAGTTGAGGTACTTATACAGCACAATACTTTTTCATTTCTCATAAATTTTGGAATATGACTTTATCATCTGCTACAACACCTCATCCACCTACTAAAGGTCCACGATCCTCGCGGCAGCATACGGCAAAGGTTGATACGACTGGCCTCTACTCCAGAGCAATTCGGGAGTCTTTCGCTAAGCTGGACCCCCGAATTATGGTCAGAAACCCAGTCATGTTTGTGGTTTGGGTTGGGACTATTATTACCGCTTTAACAGCTATTGATCCAAACTTGTTTGGATCAACGCCTGGACGAGATCAACATTTTTACAATTTTCTGATTACTGTGATTTTGTTTTTCACCGTCGTTTTTGCTAACTTTGCCGAAGCAGTAGCAGAAGGACGGGGTAAAGCGCAGGCGGATGCACTCCGAGCAACTAGGTCAGACACCACAGCTCGCAGACTTTCGCCCAATGGTTCAGTGCAGGAAGTGAGTTCCACTAATCTGCGCAAAGGCGATCTAGTACAAGTCATTGCTGGTGACATTATCCCCGCTGATGGGGAAGTGGTTCAAGGTATCGCCTCAGTGGATGAATCCGCCATTACAGGGGAATCAGCACCAGTCCTCAAGGAACCAGGTACAGACATTTCCAGTTCTGTGACAGGTGGTACGCGCATTCTCTCAGATGAATTGACGATCCGTGTCACGGCTGATCCAGGTCAAGGGTTCATTGATCGGATGATTGCCTTGGTGGAGGGGGCAGAACGGACGAAAACACCCAATGAAATTGCCTTGACAGTATTATTGGCAGCACTCACCTTAATCTTTTTGGTGGTGGTGGCTATACTTCCCCTGATCGCGAACTATCGGGGTAATCCAGTGAGCATTGCCACTTTGATTTCCCTATTGGTGGCATTGATTCCTACCACCATTGGTGGATTACTGAGTGCGATCGGAATTGCTGGGATGGATCGGGTAGCCCAGTTTAATGTGATTGCGACCTCCGGGAGGGCCGTTGAGGCGTGTGGAGATGTCAATACCCTGATTCTAGATAAAACAGGTACGATTACCCTCGGCAACCGTTTAGCCGAAGAGTTCATACCCGTGAACGGTCATTCCGAGAAGGAACTAGCTCAAGTGGCTTTAGCTGCTAGTGTTTTTGACCAGACGCCGGAGGGGAAATCTATCGTTGTCTTAGCAAATCGCTTAGGATCAACAGTCGATTTTGATGAAAATAAAGCAGAAGGAATTGAGTTCACGGCTAAAACCCGCATGAGTGGAACGAACTTGCCAAATGGGGTACAGGTTCGTAAGGGAGCAGTTGAAGCTGTCAAAGGGTTTGTGCGATCGCGCAGTGGCTCCATATCTCCAGAGTTAGATCAAGCGTACGAACGGGTTTCGCGGCTAGGGGGTACTCCGCTTGCAGTCTGCAAAGAAGGAGATATCTACGGAATTATCTATCTTAAAGATATTGTCAAACCTGGTATTCACGAACGATTTGACCAGATGCGGCGGATGGGTATTCGCACCATCATGCTGACAGGGGATAACAGAATTACCGCCTCTGTCATTGCCGAAGAAGCTGGTGTGGATGACTTTATTGCCGAAGCCACGCCAGAAGATAAAATGAGAGTGATTCAGGCTGAACAAGCACAGAACAAAATAGTAGCGATGACTGGGGATGGTACCAACGATGCTCCAGCCTTAGCTCAGGCAAACGTCGGTGTAGCAATGAACTCCGGTACTCAAGCTGCCAAAGAAGCCGCAAACATGGTGGATTTGGATTCTGACCCAACAAAGCTAATTGATATCGTCACGATAGGTAAGCAGTTGCTGATTACCCGAGGTGCATTGACCACCTTTTCTATCGCTAACGATATTTCCAAATACTTTGCGATTATTCCCGCCATCTTTGCTGCCGCAGGACTCAGTAGCTTGAACATTATGGCTCTGGCAAGTCCGCAATCAGCAGTTCTCTCTGCCTTGATCTTCAACGCTTTAATTATCCCAGCCCTGATTCCGCTAGCACTTAAGGGTGTCAAATTCCGACCTTTGACAGCCGATCAATTGTTGCGACGCAACGTCTACATCTATGGAGTTGGCGGTATAATAGCTCCATTTTTCGGCATCAAAATCATCGATATGATCGTTGCTGCTGTGGGATTAGCATAGTCTGCCATCTATAGCGCTACTGCGTTCATTCATCTGCGGTTTAATATACTCCACCCAATCGAAAATCACTATAAATACGTTCAGGAGGTGTTTCATCTGTGAAGATAATTAATGAGATCCAAACTCAATTGAGCGATATAACTCCAGTACTGCCATCTCAAGGGCGACGTTCCCTTCCCTTAAAACTCTTTGTTGCTCTGTTGCTAAACCTAGTCATTGCCCCCACCGTCTTGGCAGCAACAGGAGGAACAATTTCGCGAGTGAATGCTTATGCGATTGGGTTGCTAGGACTCGTGACAGTGGGACTGGCTATTTATCTGATGATGGTCATGTTACAACCGGAACGCTTCTAAAAGGAGTCAGGAGTCAGAATACATCCGTCAGAATTCAGCTTTGTTATTTTGTACGACTCGCGGATAGCGCAGTGTTAGCGTTAGCGAGGAACGAGCGTCTGATTAAAGAGGTTTAAATCCCCAACGAAAGTGATTCTGACTCCTGACTCCTGACTCCTGACTCCTGACTCCTGACTCCTGACTCCTAACTCCTGACTCCTGAATTCTTATTTTGGTTAAGCCATGAACGACGTAATTTTTATCGGACTGATTTTAGTTGGCTTTGTCAGTCTTTTCGGGTTAATTAAAGCTTTCGAGCGGCTGTAAGGAAAAAATTTCTATGATATTCAACATCTTGCAAGTGGTGATCATTCTCTTGATCATCGGTTTTGGTTTTGTTGTACCGATAGGTAAATATCTCATTAAGATTTTTACGGATGAAAATGACACCATACTGGAGCGATACACTTATCGCTTTCTCAGGATTAATTCTCAGGAACAAATGACCTGGCAACGTTATAGCCAGGCGATCGTACTTTCCAACTTAGTCTTCGTGCTGTTATTTTATGCAACACTTAGACTCCAGGACATTTTGCCTTTCAATCCAGATAACATTCATCCAGCACCAACTCCAGATCTCGCCTTTAACACAGCGATTTCGTTTGTAACCAATACCGATTGGCAAAATTACGGTGGTGAGACGACGCTTTCCTACTTCAATCAGATGGTCATGATCACTTGTTTGATGTTCACCTCATCGGCGACTGGTTTAGCTGCTGGGGTAGCCGTGATCCGGGCCTTGAGTCAAGCTGGTACCAACAATCTGGGCAACTTTTGGGTGGATGTGACCCGAGCAATTTATCGGTTATTTTTGCCAATTAGTTTCGTGCTGGCACTGGTTTATGTTTGGCAGGGAGTCCCTCAAACTTTAGATCCGGCTGCAGTTGCCACCACCCTAGAAGGGGCAACTCAAACCATTGCTCGTGGTCCCGTTGCTGCTCTAGAGTCAATTAAGCAAATTGGCACCAACGGTGGTGGCTTTTTTGGTCAGAATTCGGCACACCCATTTGAAAATCCAACTCCCCTAACGAATACCCTGGAGATCATGTCAATGTTGCTGATTGTCCCAGCACTGACCTACACCTTCGGGACAATGGTACGGGCACGGCGGCAAGGATGGATATTCTTTGGGGTGTTTGCAAGTTTATTTATTGGGTTTTTAGTTATGGTGTTGCCTGCCGAACAAATTGGCAACCCGTTGTTAACCCAAGTAGGGGCTGACCAAACCCTCTCATCCTTGCAAAGCGGTGGTAACTTTGAAGGCAAGGAGGTACGGTTTGGCATTGCCCAGACTGGCTTATTTGTCACCGCTACGACAGCTGCCACTACGGGAAGCGTCAATGCCATGCATGATAGTCTCACACCTATAGGAGGCTTTGCCGCCCTCTCAGAAATGCTGCTCAACGTTGTGTTTGGCGGTAAGGGCGTTGGGTTGATTACCCTGATTATGTACGCTGCCGTCACAGTCTTTCTCATCGGGTTGATGGTGGGGCGCACCCCAGAGTTTTTGAGCAAGAAAATTGAGGCCAAAGAAGTCAAACTTGTCTCCCTGGCTCTCCTGGCCCATCCTTTTATTATTTTAATCGGGTGTGGACTGGCTCTAGTTTGGCCTAAAGCACTAGACAGTTTAGGTAACCCTGATGCCCACGGGTTTAGTGAGATTTTATATGCCTACACGTCAACATCAGCCAACAATGGGTCAGCCTTTGCCGGGTTGAATGGCAATACTCCTTTCTACAACACGACCCTAGGGTTAGCGATCTTGGTGGGACGGTTCTTGGCTCCTGTACTGCCTATGCTAGCTGTTGCTGGCAGTTTGGCTCTTAAACCTCGGGTTCCCAAGACGACTGGCACCATGTCCACAAATACTGTGTTCTTTGGGATACTGATACTGGCGTCGATTTTAATTGTTGGTGGGTTGACTTTCTTCCCAGCCCTTGCACTTGGCCCCATAGCAGAGCATTTCGAGCTAGCTGCTGGTAAGACTTTTTAACACAATTCATCATTCATAATTCAGACATGACAGTTCAATCTCGTTCATCCTTTGTCAGTCTACTGATACCTGCAATCACTACTGCCATCTGGTTTATCATCCTTTGTGGTATCATCTATCCCCTCTTGACAACAGTCGTTGCAAACGTCATTTTCCCCCACCAGGCTCAAGGCAGTTTAATTACCATCAATGGTAAGGTGATTGGCTCTGAACTCATTGCTCAGAACTTCACGGCTCCCAAGTACTTCCATCCTCGTCCGAGCGCTACCAATAAAACGGGTACTACTGACAAGCCTGAACCCTATAATGCGGCTCAAAGTGGTGCTACCAATTATGGTCCCACCAACAAAAAATTAATTGATGGAGTCAAAGATGCAGTCGCTGCCTACCGTAAAGAAAATGGTTTAGCCGCAGACGTCCTTGTGCCTGTTGACGCCGTGACTAACTCAGGTTCTGGCTTTGATCCTGACATTTCCATCGCTAATGCCAACCTGCAAGTGCCTCGCGTGGCTAAAGCCCGCAACATTCCCGTAGCAGAAGTTCAAAAGTTAGTGAGCCAAAATACTACAGGGCGGCAATTCGGAATTTTGGGGGAACCTCGGATCAACGTCCTCAAACTGAATCTGGCTCTGGATAACTCGAAGCCTGGTAGCTAAAAAGTGCCAGCGGGTTATATCGCGATCTGATCGCATCTCTTGTAGGGTGCGTTAACGGAGTGTAACGCACCGCCTATCCTATAATGTTTAGGCGGGTTACGCTATCGCTAACCCACCCTACCTTAGTACTACAATACTGAGTCTCATTTAATTTTCAACTAATTCCGGCATTTGACCCTGATGAAGCCAATCCGTCATTAAATAAGGATGAACAATGTGAAAACGATGATTAGGGGCAATATAAATAGCGTGACGTTGGGGAATTATTAATTGTGTATCATTACATAAAAAATCTTTGAAATTAGCTGTGACTAATACGTTAGCAAGTCCTGCTAAAGCTGTCTCCAGAACGTGCGCGTCCTCTGTATCTTGAATTGGAGTTACACCCGTACCACCTAAAGTGAGTGATACTCCTAGCTTTGCATAGCCTCGAATCGTATTAATATACATCATCGTTGCAGCATAAGATACACCTAAATCTTTTTCTAACACTTTGCTCAAACGATTAAGCATTCCCCAAGATATGATTAATTGAACTTCCCCTAAAGAACTTTTGCCTTCTTTCACTATCTCCACAAGTCTTTGACTTGATGTCCCCGACCGTCCTTTTTTCTGGGATAGCAAAGCAGCACACCAAATATTGAGATCTAGACACAAACATAATTTCTTACTCACCACAGGTTAAATTGACTGCTGCAAGTAAAATCTCATCTTCACTATCCAAATCTCCCAGTTTCTCTACCTTCATCTGTTCTATCACCTGTTGAGATGCTAATCTGTATTGAACATTTAATACAGTCCTTGTTACCTCATTCATCAGGGATTCCCAGTCTTGTCCATTTCCCATTGTTTCAATTTGCCATAATGCCTCCCTTGCCTCTTTTGGTAAAGAAACAAACAATTTCAATGCCATTCCCCCAATCTGGGCTTGGGTTCTCTGTTCTACTTTGGCTATTGTTCCTACACGGGACGCGGTTTCAGAGTCTGTATAGGCTGAAATGGTTTTTCCTGCCATCTTTTTCTCCTAGTTTCTATAGATATTATAACTTCTATAGAATCAGTCAGCCCGCCGGCAATTGAAATCTGGCTGAAGAACTTAACTTCAGTCGAGCTGCTAACCTCTGGGATATTGATCAGCCATATCTGAGCATATTCGTCAGATAAATATGCCCCATCACCAGATGAAAACCACTCTATCTACCATCAAATGATGTAGAGACCTTGCATGCAACGTCTCTACACGTGTGAAATCTCTACCAACAATTCTTAACTAAGCGCATTTACCTAGACTACTTTGGTGAAATTTTCAACTGCTAAGACCTAAAAGGTGAATGTCGTTCTGATAGTACCGATAACTGCATCTTTGTTGCCGCTATTTTGACCAGGAGAGGTCAATAGAATAACACCAGGAGTAATAGAGATGTTGTCACTCAAGCGATACTTGTAGAACCCTTCCACATGTAATGGGATATCGTTACCGCCTCCTCTTCCTTTGCCAAAAGCATAGGGTTCGGCACCAGCAAAAAGACCTAAGACATTACCCTTCTGACCAAAATCAGGTAGGGCTACCCCAGCCCCGTAACTCCAAGCTTCATAGTTACGATTCGTACCAGTTTCTCCACTAATGTTGTGATAGGAGAAAAAGCTACTGATGGAGATTTTGTCACTGACTTTAAACGCTGCCTCTACACCGTATGAGTTACTTGAAGATGGATTCGCTAGAGTGTTGGCTTGTGCAGTACCCACTACACCTGTTGGAAGACCCGCTGCACCTGGGTTTGAGGGTACAATTCCACCTGCGTCAAATAAGGCGCTACCTGCACTATGATATCCATGAACGTAGGTTGCAGCTAATTCTAGGCGATCGCCAAGATTAACATTAAACTGTCCTAGGGCTGCATAATTGCCATTGAATAGACCCGTTCCTGGACCTGGATTATTCGCTGAGGATGCCAAGTAACCCAAAGTGAGTGAACTTTGTTGAAGGACACCACCAGCCTTACCAAAGTTAATGTTTATGCCTGCACCAGCGCCACCACCGATCCGATAGATGGGACTTTCAGAAGCAAAGGCAGACAAAGCACCGTTCCCACCGTCCGTGTCTTCAAAGAAAGGGTTAATAGTAGGAACGTAATCGCTCTGAATTCCTCCAAAACCTGCAACGTATACTCGCGTAGGTCCGATGGGGACGAAATATGCTAACCAATCTACTGAGACACTGTTATTACTATTGGTGTCTCCATTCCCAGTAATATCAAAGGTTTGAGTGCCTTCAGAGGTGTTTCTGCCACTAAATGTAGACGTTCCTAGGTCGAATTTTCTCGCATTACCAGTGGCTAAACGGGTATGCAGCATGTCTTGACCTGTAAAGCTGGTTTGTAAGTCTAAACGTACTCTATCCTGAAAGACAGCATTATTCCTGCTCCCTGCGCTACTTCCAAAGGCATCAGTTACCGCGAAGATTGCTTCACCTACGAGTTTAGTAGTAGTCGAGAACTGATGTGCTTCTAACTCAGCAGTCTTGGTTTCTAATGCATCTACACGACCACGTAGTGCCGTCAGTTCTGCTGAGAATTCTTCTTGCAATTTTTGTAGTGTGGCTAAATCTTCTTTCTTTACCACATCGCTTGTAGCAGTAGCAATTAATTCGTTAACTCTGTTTAGACAAGCATTCAACCCAGCAGCGAACTCATATCGCGTCATCGCCCGATTACCTCGGTAAGTTCCATTTGGGTAGCCAGCAATACAACCATAGCGCTCTACTAATGACTGCAACGCTTGGAATGCCCAGTCTGTGGGTTGCACGTCCGATAGCGCAGACACTGAGGTGACTTGCCCAACAGCATTTTCTTCTGGAGTTGTTTGCGTGGTTGTTGGTGTTTCCCCTGCAACCGCTGTCGCACTAACAACTAGCATTGTGCCGAAAATGGCTGAACTAGCCAGCAGATACTTCCCTAATTTTTTCATTTTCTCCTCACATTTATGGATCGATAGCACCTGTACTACGCAGAGATCATCTTTTTTGTCTTGACCTCTGAGGTTATCAATGTGTCAGTTCTCGGTATTTACTTTTTGCGTAACTCTCTAATACTTAAAGTCAGACTATTTTCCTCCACAAATAGGGTATAAATTACATATGGATATGCCAAGAAAAGCTTTGCTAGCAGTTGACAAATTGCGAAAAGAACTTGATTTTGATTGATATTTTACTTGTGTGATAGATTAAGCAAACTTAATTTATCTAATGTCGATTAATATATTACTGCTCTTAATCAAAAGTCAATACATTATTATGTATATTTTTGTGATATTCCTATCAACACTAATATATATAGGAATCCTAAATCATTTATGAAAAATTTTAAATTTTGTGGTATTACAGGTAAGGCACTGCACACCAAAATCTTGATATAGTCGGCTTTAGCCCTACCCAGATGTATTTCAAAAATTAAATAAGATTGCTATATTTATAGATATATATAGGACTCGTACTTGATTTTTGAACGACACGTAGGGTGGGCAGTGCCTACCAAAACTTGGATGTAGTCAGCAAAATACATAACCACTGCCCACCCTATACCACTGCTATATTTTTTTATTAAAGGTAGCCTACGAGAGCCTAGATATCCCTGCAATCCAAAGGTATAATTCTTAATGCTCAAGATCAGATCGAGAAAATCCAGAGTTTAAGGTGGTCTCCCAAAATCATAAATCAAACACGCAAAGCGTCCTTGGCGAAGCGAAGGATCTAAACCAAATGGATTTTACCCAGAGGTTGCAAGATTTAATGCAACAGGTGGGTGTTTCTAGTTTTAAAGCCCTGAGCCGCACTGCTGGTGTTTCAGAACGGCAAATATTGCGATTGCGGCGGTTTGGTGTGGAGCAGATGCGAGTAGATGTGCTGCTCAAGTTGTCGCAAGCACTACAGGTGTCATTGAGTGAGTTAGTCGCAACTTTCTCTCTGTTCGACGTGGTGAGAGATAATGGCATACCAACTCAAGAATTGTTACAAAATATAGCAGATTTAAAAAGAGAATATGATCGCTCTCAATTACAACTACAGCAGCAGCGGCTGGTATTACTGCAAGATTTCCAGCAGTCGAGTTTGCAACTGCTGGAATCTTTATTATTGCAATTTCCTACGGCAGCGCAGAAAGCACGAGAAAATCCAGACCTACCAGCGATTAACATCGTCCCGTTGGTACTCAAACCCTTGGAAAAACTTCTACAACAGTGGGGGGTGGAGGCGATCGCACCCGTCGGAGCAGAACTACCCTATGACCCCCAGATGCATCAACTGATGGAAGGCACAGCACAACCTGGGGAAACTGTCAAGGTTCGTTACACGGGTTATTTTCAAGGCGATAAGCTGTTGTATCGAGCTAAGGTGAGTCCTGTGATGGAGAGATAGGAGTTAGGATCACTCCCCATAAAGTGAAAATCGCTGTAACTTTATTGGACCAGTTGTTGAGAAATAATAAAGATTGGGAATACTAAACAGTAGAGGCATTTGCTTCTTGAGGCGCTTTAGATCCCTAAATTATACTATATCCTATTTTGGCAAACCCTTTTAGAATGTAACTATATGTTAGATTTCATGCCTTTACAAGGCTGCACAGACAAAGCCGATCAGAGGAGTTAAAACTTATAATTTTTAACTTCTCACTCCTAATTCCTCACTCTTGACTTTTATTTGGCTACTATTTTCAAATGAATTATGATGGGTATATACTAGCCAGACCAGGACATTATTTACACAAATCATTACGTAAGTTTATGCCATATTCAGTAAAAGTTATTCAACCTAGTGGTAATTTGGATTCGACTAAATCACAGGAGTTCCGACAAAAAATTAGTGAAATTGTAGAAACAGAAAGTGGTGCAAAAATTGTATTAGTTGATTTTCAAGAAGTAACGTTTATGGATAGTTCCGGTCTTGGGGCTTTGGTGTTAGCTTTCAAAGCTCTACGAGCAGCAGATAGGAAGCTAGTAATCTGCTCGATTAATGAGCAAATCAGGATATTATTTGAACTTACTGGGATGGATAAGGTATTTGAAATATTTCCTAATCAAGAGGAATTTCATCAAATTACTTTTTCCAAAAAATCATTAATCAAAGTTGAATTGGATGATAGATAAATCATCGTCAAAAGCCTCCTTAGAGTTTAAAGCAAAGAGGTAATTTAGTATCTGGTCAAGTTTGTTATCAGCGGGATACTCTGAGTTTATAAGCATTTCTATAAAAGCATCTAAAGTCCAAAGTGTGCCATCTGATTTGGTAATTTCGTAAACACCATCACTGAAAATATACAGGGTGCTCTCTTGTTCAATATCGCAAAACCCATCAACATATTTTACCTGTGGAAACATCCCAACTGGCAACCCAGAAGTTCTTAAGCGTTTGACTTCTGTGAGAGACAGAGATTTACTGGATATTAATATTGCTGGTGGATGACCTGCACTAGCATAGATTAACTGGCGCTTTGCTCGGTTATAAACTCCATACCAAATAGTAAAATATTTATCATTTTGATAATTCATCTGAAAAGTGTCATTTAACGCCCTCAATACATCACTTGGTTGATAGTAATTCAGACCCTTAAGGGCACGCGATCGCAGTAAATTCAGTACAGAAACTGAGGGCAGAGTTGCTCTGAGTCCGTGTCCGGAGGTATCAAGTAGGTAAATTGCTAAATAGTTTTCATCAAGCCAGTAGTAATCAAAACAATCCCCACCAAGTTGCCGTGAAGGAATGAATCGGAAACTAATGTTAAAGGGTTGCGTCATTGGAGGAGGTAGAAGAGAGCGCACATATTCTGCGGCTTCTGCTAGTTCTGCCTCTAAAATTTGCTTTTGGGTTTGCAAATCCCGACTCAGCTGATGCAAGCGCAATCCAGCCCGAACCCGCGCCTGCAACTCATTTTGTTCGATCGGTTTGCTCATAAAGTCATCTGCACCAGCATCAAGCCCTTTAACACGATCAGCTACCGAGTCCAAAGATGTTAATAAAATAAAGAACGTCGTGGATAAATTAGGATTTGCCTTAATGGATTGGCACACCTCCAATCCATTTAACCCTGGCATGAGCCAATCACAAATGATGAGTGCCGGATGGCAAGCAAATGCCTGAGTAATTCCTTCCTCACCATTGCCGGCAGCAACTACTGCATAACCCTGTCTTTCCAACATTCTTTTCAGTAGTATCTGTACAGCCGGGTCATCATCAATTACTAGGATTTGAAACACATTAGTCAGTTGTTAGTTGTTAATTGTTAGTTGTGGGTTGTCAAAACATGCGACTAACCTATCTACTGATGACTAACCACTCTTGGTCAGACGGGTGTTAGAGGATTGAGCCAAAAAAGTATGGTGCGTCTAAGCTGATTCGGTTCGCGGTAGACTTCTTGCTTAAACCATTGCCCTAGAGCATCAAAAGGTGTAAACGATTCTCCTGCTTGCCATTTGATATCCTGACCTAAGGGTGTAGTGTGAGTTCCTGGTAGCGTTTGTACCGTTACCATCTCAGGAAAGCGTTTTTGCAGCAGTTCGGTTAAACCTGCTGATTGGTCAAGGGTATCGTTGGTAAATTTTATTAACAGGTTGCGGCGAACGTTGTATTGCTCTTGCACAAGTTTGTTGGTTTCTAACGGAGAAGGGATAAACTCGAGGGCGGCTACATTGAATTGTTCGATTAAGGGTATAGCATCTCTGGCGGCATAGTTGTTAAAGGATATGAGGATATTGCCAGCACGTTCTACGGGCAGAAGGCTACCAATCAGCAAGTGGAGTTTGCACCCCATACTGTGTCCTACACCATAGATAGGAAGGTAGCGCTTGCCCAGATGTGTTGAATCGTGTAAGCGTTCTAGGGCACGTTCAAAGTTTAACAGTACAGATTTAGCGATCGCACTATGATCTATAGTATTCACAAATGGTGTAGCAACGACAACATAGCCCTTGCTAGCTAACTGTTCTAGTAACCAGCGGTAAGTCAGGTGAGGTGCAGCAGCGACGAATGCACCCCCCAAAAAATGGATGATCCCGATGGGATTTTGAGGAACGAGTACCCAGTTGCCAGAGATTTCTTTCCAGTTCATGCTGCGATCGCTGTAATTTAACATTCTTTATGTTAAACCTTGAACAGCAGGAGCGTCATTGAACCAGAAGTCAGGAGTCAGGAGTCAGGAGTCAGAATTTAATTCTAACTCCTAACTCCTGAATTCTTCTTTATCTTTTTTGTAACCTTCTCATTTCGTACTGCACATCTAAAGCAATTTGCAATGCTTCATTTAGTAACCGTCCATGTTCAGTAGCTTGTTCCGTAACTTGCATTGCTAATAAAGTAGTTAAGTTATTGGCAAATAATTCTGTATTACTAATAATAAATTTTTTATTCTCCCTCAATATTCTTTCTGTCATCAAAGCCCGCACTAAATCTACTCTTGTAAGGTGAAGTGCTTCGATGACTGTACTTCTTTCCTTTATACTCACTCCTCTATTGCCTGCCAACTCAATTTGATCATTGATATCTATTGCTTTAATTACAGAATTATATCTATCAACATCGTCTAGAATAATTTTGAGAGATTGTGTAATTTTTGCTTTAACAAGACGACATCTTTGCTTCCATCTTATAAATAGGAACGCTTGAATAATGATTCCTAAACACAAGCAGATTATTGCTAATGAAAGCCATGAGGAAATTGTTGTCGTTCTAGCAAAAAAATTCACAAATACATCAGATAGGATATGAAGTAAAAATACTCCGGAAAATCCAATAAAAAATACAGTTACACCTTCAGGCCCTTTGAGCTTTTCTATAGATTCACTTATCCATCTCTTTAGGGGATTGATAATGAGAATTAGTTGATCGTTAACTGGCAAATTAGTCAAGCTTTGCACTTCTTTTTGAGAAATTTCCAATCCTTGTAAATCATCCCGCACAGATATTTCATCCTCGAAATTAAAATATTTTTATATTACTATATAACACTCAAATTTATCAAATTTTAATCTTACAATCATTATGTAGTTTTTTCACAAAAATTAATCTTAAGTGTTAAAAGATTCTAAATTTGTCAAATGTAATACACGAATAAGAATACAGGCGTCAGTGGCTTTGCTTCAATTCAAAAGTCAAAAGTCAAAAGTAAGAACTCCATCGATTTGGGGGGTTATAATGAGGACGCCGTATTTCTTGCGCTACGCCAAAGCGATCAGATATTTTTATTTCCCCATAAATAAACTTATGGGCTTGTATCCTTTACTTTTTGACTTTTGACTTCCCGCAGGGCGGTCATCTCTATTCCCTAGCAATAACTATATCGTTGGACTTAATGACTGCATAGGCTTCTTTTCCCTCAGCTAAACCCAATTCTTCTGTTGACACTCTGGTGATAATTGACGTTAGCTCAACTTTATGTACAATCTCCAGCGTTACCTCACTATTAACGGCTCCCAAGATCACTCGTTTAACAACACCTTTAAGAATATTGCGGGAACTCACTTTTAGAGCTTTTTTCTCACCAGAAAGTTCTATATCAGGAGTGTACGTATTCTCTTTCGGTTCCTGCTTGGTTGGTAGTGATGGCGGTGGTGCCGAGTTCTTACCAAGCCCGCGCACCAGTTCCCTTAGGATCTCTGTTTTAGTACGCTGAGAATGCTGGCAAAACTCCTCCAAAATTTTCTGCTCCTCGTGTGATGTTTGAAATGTGACCCATCCTTGTTCTTTTCTTGGCATACTTTTACCAAAATTGTTGGTAATAAACTATTTATGTCGGTAAGCTCTTACCAAAGCTATTTTATGAAAAAAATCTTTGTCAGCGTGGGTTTCCAATGAAAAAAAGATGAACTTTTGGCTTGATTGCCATAAATACGAGGTGTGGGGTGTGGGGGAAGATAAAATAACCGCACCCTGTTAGGAGGAAGGTGTCCCTGCATTTATGTATGGGGTTGTCGATACCATACACCCTTTTCATGTCTTACCAATTGCAGACATGGCAATAGATGAGTCGCTATTTAGAAGTTGCTGTAGTACCAGTAACAAAGACGACCAATCCTGTTAAAATTAAGGTGAGAGCAGAAGTAGCAAACTTCTTTTCATCTTGACATGCTGTGACTCTGAGCAAAGTAAATAAAGAATAGCCAGCAACAGCAAAAATGAAACCGAGGGCAGTAGAAAAGACGACGACATCCCTCAAAATAAATAAAATCCAATCTTTCCTTAGTTCCTGTTTAGACTTGAGTTCCCGTAGCTTTCGCTCAAGATCCGCATCTTCTTGCAACTGTAAGTTTACTGATGACAGAATCAGTGGCTTGTCGCCTTTGTTAGCAATTATCTTCGATAAATCTATTAAATCTGTCATGCTGTTAAATGCCAACAACTTCAGTTTCAAGATTTTGATTCCCCTCTACAATCCAGAGATGCTTACCTTTCTGCTTTGCTTCTACGGCTACCGCAAAGAGAGCGATCGCCCTCAGAAGCACTTCAGCATGATCTCCATTAATCTGTTGAGCCAGATTGTTTAACGTATCATAAAGTTCTGGTGAGAAATCCAAATTTATTTGAATCCGTTCATTTTTACCTTTTACAGTCATTTTTTTTAGAGGACACTTAGGGAGATGGTACCTTCACTCTGCTGAGAGGTGCATTAGAATTGCATGGAGGGGGATGGCCTGTTGCACACTGGACCCCAGGTTTGATCATGTAGGAGTCATGGAGGAGGTTTGTTTGATCATGGCCTGTTGCACACTGGACCCCATGTGCCTGCCACAGGAGGGCAGATCAAGAATCAGAGGACAGGGAGACGGGGACCCCCCCACTGCTGAGAGGTGGATTAGGATTGCATGAGAGGAGGTGGGTAGATGATGGACACTGGAGTCCCTGAGGTGCCAAAAATAGTGTGCTAGCCACGCATCATACCTACCCCCCCCTGTGTAAATGGCCCGGGCCACATTGGTGAGTACAGGCTTGGGGGCCACTTTTTAGGGGGCCACATTGGCGGGTAGAGGCTTGTCTTCTATGGGGGAAAATCGTTTTTTTTTTTTTTTTGGTCGTTTTTGGGGGGCCACATTGGCGAGTACAGGCTGGCTGGGGG
>CAIVAU010000217.1 GCA_903903925.1 uncultured cyanobacterium | reverse complement strand
TATTGGGTGTTCTGTTGCAAACCCTGGAGAATAAGAGGGTTGTCTGAGCGCAAGTGTACCAGTTTGAGTGTTAACAGCCAAGACTTCCCAAGCAGGATCGCTAGGGTTATCGTCTTTTAGTCTCACGCGATCGCCCTTGTTGAAGTTGATTTGACCACGTCCATTTCCACTGATAGATGAAAGGTTGTTAACCACCAGATTTGGTAGAGATATCTTTTGTTGGTTTAATGGCGTGAGGTCAACACTACGAAATGCAATTTCACCAGTGGGTTTGACTACCCAAATGTAGAGGTTTGATTCTTTGGCTTGTTGTTTACCTTGAATTTTGAATTCATCATAAAGAATTGAATATTCAACAAGGGTGGCATTTTCTGTCTTGGCAATTTGTTTAATTTTGTCAATATTTGGTGGTGTATCTAATGGTTGTTTGGGATTAGAATCTAATTTAGAAGCAAGCAACTCCACAAAAGCACGTGATCTTCCTCTTTCAGCAATTTCCAGCGATGTATTCTGCTTTTTTTCAGCAATGAGGACTTTTTGTAAAATGCGATATGTGCGACCTTGCTGCTCAAAAATCGATATTTTTTGGCTATCTTGTAATTTCGGATTTCGTAGAGATTCTAAAACCTTAATTCCCTTGTACAGAGTTTTTTCTGCTACGGAGAGATTACCAGATTGGTAGAATGCAGTTCCTAAATTGTTTAAAGAGTTAGCCTCGCCCAAACGGTCTTGGATCTTCCTTTTGATCGCTAAACTCTGCTGGTAGTAATCAATGGCTTTTGGGTAATCTCCTAGAGAATTGTAAGCAACACCGAGATCACCCAAGGTCGCACCCTCACCTTGAAAGTCTTTAATGCTCTTGGCGATCACTAATCTTTGCTGGTAGTAATCAATGGCTTTTGGGTAGTTTCCTAGGAATTCGTAAACATTACCGAGATTACCCAGAGCGTTACCCTCACCAAGACGGTCTTTAAGTTTACTGAGAATTGCTAAACTCTGCTGATGGTAATCAATGGCTTTCGGGTAGTCTCCTAACGATTGGTAAACAACACCGAGATTACCCAGGGTAGCACCCTCACCTTGACGGTCTTTTATTTCAAGAGCGATCGCTAATCTCTGCTGATGGTAATCAATGGCTTTTGGGTAGTCTCCTAACGATTGGTAAACATTACCAAGATTACCCAGCGTATCACCCTCGCCTTTACGATCTTTTATTTCAAGAGCGATCGCTAAACTCTGCTGGTGGTAATCAATGGCTTTTGGGTAGTTTCCTTGAGAATTATAAACATTACCGAGATTACTCAGCGTATGACCCTCGTCTTGACCGTCTTTTATCTCCCTGGCGATGGCTAAACTTTGCTGGTGATAATCAATGGCTTTTTGGTAATCTCCTAGAGAATAGTAAACAAGACCGAGATTACCTAGCGCACCACCCTCACCTTCACGGTTTTTTATCTCTCTGAGAATTTTTAAACTCTGCTCATGATAATCAATGGCTTGCCGATAGTCTCCTAAAGATTGGTAAATATTACCGAGATTGCCCAGTGCATGACCCTCGCCCAAACTGTTTTTTATCTTCCTGGCTATCACTAAACTCTGCTGGTAGTAATTAATGGCTTGTGGGTAGTCTCCTAGAAATTTGTAAGCATTACCGAGATTATTCAGCACACTACCCTCACCATTACGGTTTTTTATCTCTCTGAGAATTTTTAAACTCTGCTGATGGTAATCAATGGCTTTCAGATAGTCTCCTAAAGAATTGTAAATATTACCGAGATTACTCAGCACACTACCCTCGACCTGATGGTCTTTTATTTCCTGGGCGATCGCTAAACTTTGCTGGTAGTAATTAATGGCTTTTGGGTAGTTTCCTAGATGTCCGTAAGTAATACCGAGCTTATTCAGTACATCACCCTCACCATTACGGTTTTTCATTTCCCTGGCAATGGCTAAACTCTGCTGGTAGTAATCAATGGCTTTTGGGTACTTTCCTAGAAAATTGTAAGCAAAACCAAGATTATTCAGAGCGTTACTCTCGCCTTTACGGTCTTTGATTTCAAGAGCAATGGCTAAACTCTGCTGGTAGTAATCAATAGCTTTCGGGTAGTCTCCTAGAGATGCGTAAACACTACCAAGATTACCCAGGGATGTACCCTCGCCCTTACGGTCTTTTATTGCTTGAGCAGTCGTCACAGCTTGTTGACACGACTGCAACGCTGCTTGAAGTTGATTCCTATTGAAATTATTTACACACAAATTCAACAAACGTTCTGCGTCAGATTTCGTAGTTCCTATGCTTTGAACCAACATCTGTAGCTTAGAAAACTGTGCTGGTGAACTAACCGCAAAACAGATTGAGGCAGTACTCACAATAGTTGCGAGCGTCAGCGCAAGCTTTTTGGGGTACATGATGATATAGCATTTATTTGAAGAATTTACTACATTCTCGATACATACTAACTGCTACGTATAATTTCTTAACATTGTTCTCGAACAAAGGCGATCGCTAATTATTGCAAAACCATGAGTTATATCAAGTTCGGGTCATGACTGAATAATTCCAGTTGAACTACACCCCACTAAAAGGCAGTTTTGGCGGGGTGTGCTTCTTTTATGAGCAATTAACCGAATGTAATATAGTAGTCCTAAATCATTTGTAAAAAAAATAAATCTACCTGTACATCCTTATTTTCTCGTGCCTGCTGACTGCCAAAACCTGTAAGTTTACAACTCGTTTAGGAGTGCTAGATTAGCTGTTCATAACTTCTACATCAGAACAATTATCTGCATCATCGCAAGTTCTCAAATTGATTGAACCATCTGGATTAACTCCAAGTAGAAAATTGTCAGGGGCGTAGTTCGGAAAGGGTATTTGAGTACCGGGATATACAGGGTTATAACCCCATAAAACCAAACCTCTGGAAGTATTTTCCAGCTTGATTGTTTGTTCGACAGTAGCAGTTTGGTTGCTGTTAATATCAAAAAAACTGGTGAGCAATTTGCCTGAATCTCCATTCATTGTCAGTGTACCTTCGTGTACAACTGCTCCAGAACTGTAACGCAGCTTTAGGGTACCATCTGGTATAGTAGGCATGTTAGTATTTGTAGGGTCTACTGCCATTTGCGTTGGAGATGGAACTGAAGTATCAATAGGAGTGGGAGTCTGTGTACTATGAACATTAGCAGAGAATATGTCGCATCCTGACAAAACCAAGACACATCCCGTTGCTAAAGCCGAAAGAGCTAATTTTGATATTGCATGAATAGTTAATTGCATATTTCAATCCTCTTTATCGCTTTCATTTGGTAGTGGTATTTGTCTATCTGGATAGGAACAAGAACTTATGCAATAAAAATGGAGGCAAGGAAATTTTTGCGTTAATTGCTAATCTACTGCATAATCTGCAATAGCTATCCCAATAGACTAGGACTTACGCACGCTCTCAAATTGAACATCATGTGTACTAATTTTCTAGAGTTGGATGAAGGGAGGATTGTTTATGTTATAATACAAAGATTAGGAATAAAGAGCAACTATGTTGTCTGTAGAAGGGACATTCCAAAATGGTGCCGTACAGCTTAATCAGCCTGTTACTGGACGCGATGGACAGAAGGTGCTGATTGTGTTTTTGCAAGAGGAAAATGAATCACCGATCACAGATTCAGCCTGGGATGATTTTGCCCAACTACTAAATGAATGTCAGGTAAACACAGGGATTGGTGACTTAGCTCGCCAACAGGATCATTATCTCCACGGTACACCAAAGGGGAAGAATAAGCTTGGTGAAATCCCATATTTTCTGGAGTCTCTATGAAAGCAATTAAAGTTATGGCAACCATTGATGAGCATGGGCAACTTACTTTAGATCATCCCTTAATAACTGATAAGAACAGTCGTGTTGAAGTCATTATCCTCATCGCAGAAGCAGCAGAAATTGATGAAGATGAACTATCTAAAAAAGTGATTGTAGAGGATTTTCGTCAAGCTTGGCATGAAGCTATGACCGGACAAACGATTCCTGTGGCTCGACTTTGGGAAGGATTTGAAGATGTCTGAGCTATCGTTTATTCAAGTTGAAGCCGCGCCAACGTTCAAGCGAAATCTGCGCACCCTCGCCAAGAAATATCGGAGTATTCGTAATGATATACAACCCGTAATTGAACAACTTGAACGGGGAGAGTTACCTGGAGATCAAATATCTGGGATTGGTTATGAAGTTTTTAAGCTGCGAGTCCAAAATAGCGATGTCCAAAAAGGTAAAAGTGGTGGCTACCGTCTGATTTATTACATTAAAACAACAACCGGGATCATTCTGCTCACTATTTACACTAAATCTGAACAAGCTGATATTGCAGCAGATGACATTAGGAGGATTATTGCTGAGTATGAACAAAGTGCAGTTGAAGATCAAAAAAATCTATAGAAACCTTAATTTTTCGTGCCTAACTCAGGATATTAAAGCCCCTCTCCGTCTCGGAGCTATCCATTACCGTCAAATAGTCTGTATAATCTTCCTGAACTTCTGCATCTGTTGGAGTTGAACCTGCCTGTTTAGCAATTCCTCGTAAGCCTGTTAAAGTTCCCTTTGGAATTGTTGATAGTTGATCTGACCAAACTTTGAGAGTTGCTTTGTGTATGATATACTCCACAAAATCAAGTACTTCATTAGCCTGCTCTTGCGGCATCGTCTTGACAAGCTCATAAATTCTTTGTGCCGTATTTATAGAACATGATTCCGCCGGGTTGTTGTTTTTGCAAGTCGCCTATTCTATCACATTAAAAGTTCACTGTGACTCACCAATTAATGTAAAAGCTGCCCAGTCTTTGGGTTCAGGATGTTCCTTAATTGTCATCAGCATTGCTTGACGTAATGCTGTAGCCTTATCAGGATTTTGTTGTAATTGCCGATAAAACTCCTCCAT
>CAIVAU010000216.1 GCA_903903925.1 uncultured cyanobacterium | reverse complement strand
CACTGCTGGGGGTACTTCTGGCAACATGTTTGTGGGTTCCATTCTATCTCTCCTCACTTTCATTTTTATTTAGTTAACTTTCAGAAACTGAAAATTGTTTTTAATTTGATGATGAAAAGCACTACCAATACTACCTGAACTCTTGATTACTAATAAGATCTCCTGTCGCTCCTGCTACCAGCATTATGTTTACCCGTATGAATGCCCGCCAGATCTAGAGAGAGTAAATTCACACAAGCAGTCACACCAGAACCACAATAAACAAAAATTTCCTCTGCATTTTCTAGATTAGACCAACGACGGCGTTGATCTGGCAGAGGGAGTAGATAGCCTTCTGTGTCTGTCACCTCTAACCATGGGTAGTTAACAGCACCTGGAATATGACCAGCAATTGGATCAATTGGTTCTCTTAAACCAAGGTAGCGATCGCTCTCCCGTGCGTCTACCAAAATGACCCCTGGCAAATCTTTGCGACTTTTAACTGCCAGAATATCGACTACCATCTGCGTTTGTACTTGGGGAACGAAGGTTGCCTTTCGGGACTCAGGAATATCATTTGTGACGGGATACCCAGCTTTTTGCCATCCAGCAAAGCCTCCATCTAGTAGTGCTACTTGCTCATGTCCGAGATAGCGCAGTAACCACCATAGACGAGATGCAAAGGCAAGACGAGAATCATCGTAAGCCACAACCAAAGTGTTTTGGAAATTCACTCCAATTGTTGATAACTTATTAGCTAACTCAGTAGGATTGGGTAAAGGATGTCTTCCCCCATGCTCTCCCAATGGACTGGAAAGATCTTCATTTAAGTCAAGATGGTAGGCTCCATTTACGTGACTCATTTGGTATTGTTGTTTTCCTAATTGTGGGTCGGCGAGAGAAAAGCGACTATCAACTATGACAACTTGGGGATCGTCAAGGTGTTCAAATAGCCACTTGGTAGAGACAACAAAAGGGGTATCAGTCATTTGTTGGTAGTTATTAGTTGTTAGTAGGGATGGGTTTAATCTTCCAATGTCAGACTTAGAGAGTTTTATACCACAAGTAACAGCAGATGGCTCTTTTACTTTTTTTTCTCAAGAGTTTAGTGAATCTTTTCACAGCCACTATGGAGCACTTCAGGAGAGTTTTCTTAAGTTTGTGGATTCTACTCAACTAACAAAGCAAGCGAACAAACCAGTGTTACGGCTTTTGGATGTTTGTTATGGGTTAGGATACAATACAGCAGCAGCTTTGCAGACCATTTGGGCAGTAAATCCCACCTGTTATGTAGAAGTCATTGGTTTAGAACTGAATCCATCTGTACCACAAGCGGCGATCGCTCACAACTTATTCGACAGCTGGGCGTACGAGTATACCCAGATTTTGACCCAGCTTGCTTTTGAGTATCAAGTGCAAACAGAACGATGTGCGGCAAAGTTATTAATTGGCGATGCTAGAAGTTCGATTCAACTAGTTAACCAGTCTAATTTTCTGAGTGACGCAATTTTTCTCGATCCCTTTTCACCACCTCAGTGTCCTCACTTATGGACTCTTGAATTTATTAAACAACTTTCACTCTCCTTACATGAAGATGGCATCCTCGCCACTTATTCCTGCGCTGCTGCTGTACGTACGGCGCTTTTAGAAGCAGGATTACAAATAGGTTCCACACCACCAGTGGGAAGGCGATCGCCTGGTACTGTCGCCATGTGGGGAGGGTCGGAATCCGGAGAGTGTGGGGAGAGTAAAGAGAGAGGGGGGAGTGTGGGGAGAGGGGGGAGAGGGGGGAGTAATGCCTTCCTTACCTCCCACACCTCCCACACTCCCCACACTCTTATGAGCCCCCACTCCCTCTCTCCAGAAGAAAAAGAACACTTGCTCACTCGTGCTGCCATTCCCTACCGTGATCCAGAATTGAGTGATCCTGCTGATGTTATCCTGCAACGGCGACAACTAGAGCAACAAGCCTGTTCCTTTGAACCGACCTCTCGTTGGCGAAAACGCTGGCGCTTCAAAGGTCAGGCTGAATGAATATTAAATTTTTACTTTATGTGACTTCGTCAGCTTAAGTGATATAAATCACTTAAGCTAGAAGCTAGTTGTCACTGCTATACAAGGGTTTGCATAGTTTTATGATCCCAATAACTACTTATAGTGGATACGTAGCTACTTAAGTATACAGACAAAACCAAAACAAAATATGTAATAATTGTTTTGTAAGGTTACTTAGGTGTAAAGCAAAACTTTAAATGAAACGCACCTTACCGTAGATACACAATAAGTCAAACATTTTCTTTCACCGCCATGTTAATAAATCTTTGGAAAAAACCTGATTTAACATTTCTAAGAATTGCACATACTGTAAGTATAAATAGTAAAATTTTACGGCGACATTTCCTCTGTTATATAAGACAAAAACTTATGCTAGGCATAAAACAAGACGTTAAGCTTAAGTGTACGTTTAGCTAGGGATAAACAAGACTGAAATCTAGCGAAATAGTGGCGAGCTTTTAGAAAGATCAGATTTTAACTATTTTAAAAATTGGAGTGCCTTCGCGGTGCAGAAATCCACGTTTACAGATTCTAGCGAACAATTTGTTAGTGGGTCCAACCCGACAAACAAAGTTAATCGTATTCTGCCAAATCAGACCTCAATGTTACTAAATACAGAGGGTTATTCCTTAGATTTGTCTCAACAAAAACTGACGCTTGAAAAGACCGAATTATCAGCTTTTTGGACGATACGTCGGATTAATTCTAATCAAAATTCATTGCTTTCTAGAACTGTAAAAGAGAAAGGTTCTATAGTGAAGAGCTCTGATATAGATGTGCCGAGAGTTTTAGTAGTTGATGACCATGCTACCAGTCGGATGACTGCTGTCGCTCTTTTGGGGATGGAAGGCTATGAAGTCATAGAGGCAGATAGTGGTTATTCTGCTATAGAACTTATAAACCACAGACAACTAGATTTAATTTTGTTGGATGTGATGATGCCTGGAATGGATGGGTTTGATGTATGCCAGATGCTTAAGCAAAATGAGCATACTAGACTGATCCCATTGATTTTTATTACTGCTTTAAATGATAGGCGATCGCGTATTCGGGGAATTGAAGTAGGAGCAGATGATTTTATTACCAAACCATTTGACCGTGTAGAACTAGCGGCGCGAGTCAAATCCTTAGTGAGGCAAAAGCGGTTGAATGAAGACTTGGATCACGCTGAACAAGCGCTATTTTCTATTGCTGGAGCAATTGAAAGTCGTGACCCGAACACTGGTAACCACTGTGAACGGTTGGTAAATCTGGGAAAAGCGTTTGGTGAATACCTTAATTTCTCGCGAACCCAAATTCGGGATTTGATGTGGGGCGGCTATCTTCATGACATTGGTAAGGTAGGCATTCCTGATGCCGTGCTACTGAAAGAAGGTAAACTGACTGATGAAGAGTGGGCTGTTATGAGACAGCATGTTTTGATTGGAGAAAAAATCTGCCAGCCGCTACGCAGCATGCGGGGCGTGATTCCCATCATTCGCCATCACCACGAACGTTGGGACGGTTCAGGCTATCCTGATGGACTGATTGGGGATGATATTCCCTATCTGGCACAAGTCTTTCAGATCATAGATATTTATGATGCCTTGACAAGCGAACGACCTTACAAAAAAGCTCTCACAACAGAAGAAGCGCTCTCTGTGATGAGGGAAGAAACCGATTTGGGTTGGCGCAATCCCAAACTGATGCAACAATTTGTCGAGTTTGTCACCTTTGATGAAAAGGAGGTTGGGAGTGGGGAGTAGATTGATTTAGGTTTTCAAGGATGAGCTGGTATCATTATGAGCCTAAACTCAAATTAGTTAGCACATTTATCGCAATTCACTCAAAGCCAATAGCGAAATATGGTAGTTGTAGCAATTCTAGCGGCGGGACGCGGGACACGGATGAAATCAAACCTGCCCAAAGTTTTACATTCTTTAGGTGGGCGATCGCTAATCGAACGAGTTCTTGAGAGTGCAAGACCGCTTTTGCCTTCAAGGCAAATGGTGATCGTGGGATATCAGGCGCTTGAAGTGAAAGCAGCCATGCAGTCAACTCCAAATCTTGAGTTTGTCGAACAGACTGTACAGTTAGGTACAGGTCACGCCATTCAGCAATTACTTCCCCATCTAGAGAACTACACTGGGGACCTGCTAGTTTTATCTGGGGATGTGCCACTGTTGCGTGCGGAAACTCTCAAGCAACTGTTGCAAATTCATACTGAACACCAAAACGCCGCGACTATCTTGACGGCGCAATTGAGCAATCCCACAGGCTACGGGCGTGTTTTTTGTAATAGCGAGAATATCGTCGAACAGATCGTCGAAGACAAAGATTGCACTCCTCCCCAAAAACAAAATTGCCGCATCAATGGTGGAATTTATTGCTTCCGGTGGCAGGATTTAGCTAAAGTTTTACCGCACTTACAGGCAAATAATGCCCAGAAAGAATACTACCTACCCGATGTTGTGAGTCAGTTGGAACCAGTGATGGCGGTGGATGTCCAAGATTACCAAGAAATTCTTGGTATCAATGATCGCTTGCAACTAGCAACGGCGTACCAAATTTTACAGAAGCGAGTTAAAGAAAAATGGATGGCGGCGGGTGTCACCCTCATTGACCCCGCCAGCATCACAATTGATGACACTGTAGAATTGCAACCAGATGTAACGATAGAGCCCCAAACTCACCTGCGGGGTCATACAGTGATTCAAACAGGAAGTCGCATTGGACCAGGGAGTTTGATTGAAAATAGCCAGTTAGGTGAAAATGTCACGGCACTCTATTCTGTGGTCACCGATAGCATCGTGCAAGCGGGAACCAGGATTGGGCCCTACGCCCATTTGCGTGGTCATGTAGAAGTGGGTGCTGGTTGTCGTGTGGGTAATTTTGTGGAATTGAAAAATAGCAAGTTGGGCGATCGCACCAACGTTGCCCATTTATCATATTTGGGCGATACCACTACGGGAACTCGCGTCAATATTGGTGCTGGTACAATTACTGCCAACTACGATGGTGTGAATAAACACCATACAAAGATCGGTGATCGGACTAGTACTGGTTCTAATAGCGTTTTAGTTGCCCCCCTGACCTTAGGAGATGACGTCTATGTGGCAGCGGGTTCAACTATTACAGAAGATGTCCCTGATGATTCTCTAGTGATTGCCCGTGCCCGTCAAGTAGTTAAACCAGGTTGGAGCAAGAAGCAAAAAAGTGATACTTAGGAGTCAGGAGTCAGGAGTCAGGAGTTAGGAGAGAAAGGTGTATACCTAGACTAGGGTTGAATCTGTTTCTAAATGCCTAATTATTTCTACTGCCCTGTACTCAATAGTTGGTGATATTTTCTAACTCCTAACTCCTAACTCCTAACTTTTGAAGCAGCCAATTGCTGTACCAACAGGAATCTCCAAGGTATCACCAATCTTTTCGCCGTCGTGATAGGCGGCGAGGATAACGTCGCTGGTTTTACCCCAAGCGATCGCACCATGTGCATCAAGGGCGATCGCGCCTAAATCCCGGTTGTGTTTGCTTGCTTCTGCAAAAGTCCGCTCCATGGCATCCTTGAGAGACATCCCATCAGTAACACGCACCACAATTCGTGGTGCGAGGCATTCATCGATGATGTCTTCCCCGATTCCTGTACAGCTTACAGCAGCGTCCTGGGTAGCGTAATTTCCTGCTGGCATAGCAGAATCACTGACACGACCAATCCGTTCAAATCCCTTCCCACCTGTAGAAGTGCCAGCAGCTAGTCTGCCGTTGGTATCCAAAGCAACTACGCCAATTGTGCCACGTCGGGCATTTGTTTCCAGCAGTCCCTGTTCTGCCACTACCTCAGCCATCACTTTGTTAAAATTGCCTTGACGCTCCTGTATCCACTCTTGCAATCGTAACTCAGTTAAACAGTTGTAGCTGGGAATCTGTAACTCCCGCGCCAGTTCAGCTGCACCAAAATCTGACAGGACTCGGTCAGGGGAGGTTTGTAAAAATTGCGCCATATCAATGGGATTTTTGACCCGCGAGACATTAATGACACCACTGAAAATTTGGGATGTACCGTCCATTAGAGACGCACTCATCCGGATTTGACCGTCTGATTGCAGCACTGAACCAGTACCTGAATTAAAGCAAGGGTCATCTTCTAACATTTGACAACCCCGCACTGCTGCCTCTTTCGCACTTGCTCCTGATAGTAGCAAAGAATACACTTCCTCAACTATGGTATAGAGTGCGAGGCGCACCACCTCCACTCCCCCTTTACTTTTTAGGGAACTACCAGCTCCACCATGAATAATTAATTTGGGTTGCACCGCTAAATTCATCTCTGTTTTATCTTCTTTGCCTATCAGCAAGGCTTTGTTTAATTTGTTTCATTTTTTGCTTCTGAACGGCGTCGTCGGCAACGTTCTGAACAGTATTTTACCTCATCCCAACAATCTTCCCATTTCTTGCGCCAAGTAAAAGGGCGTTGACATACTGGACAGATTTTTGTGGGTAGGTCAGATTTAGAAGGAGAACGTCCCATAGTGATACTGTGCAAATTCGGATTTTATTTCTGTAATTTGGAAGACAGTTTATTTCATAAGTCATTAACCGAACATGATGTAATCCCTGACTTTTGATTTCTCTGCGACGGGACAAAGTTTTAAAATCCACGTGATAATACTCTAAGGTTTTTCGATTTCAAGTATTAGATTTTACTTAATTTGGAAACTCTATCCCCTGCTTATGATATTTCGCTCAAAACCTGGTTTAGCCAGTGTCAAGTGATCAACAGATGTAAAGCACATTCGGGCAAACCCTTCAAATCGCTGACCAAATATCTCGCCAGGAAGGAGTCAATGTAATCCCGCATTCTATTGTAGTTGCTGGTAGAAGAGTACTTCAACGGGTACAGATCCCGTACAGTGAACAATCCTGCGCATGAGTGACTAATAAGGGGACAACATCAGAACTTCATCCCCAGTATCGGTTAGTGCTTGGACAGCGCAGGCGATCGCAATGACAACCAGCCAGAGAAGGTGTAAGTTCTGAGGTAATGTTTGTTACTTTTAACCAATGAAATGGGAACTATATAGATAAGACAACTTGTGAATTAATTTTTTAGGAAACTTATAAGTAACTACGCCAGGAATGGATTAGCGTTCTCAATTTCCGATGTATAGCCTTGTTTATACATGATGATTTCCTCTTAGCCTTCAATTGACTGTTAGAGAAAATGACTGACCCCACTACAACAACCGATGAAACAATAGATTATTCGTTTTTACTGGTTACGCACATGGTTTGTGCTGACCAGCAGATTCATAACAAAGAATTGAAATATTTATACGCACTAGATTCAAAAACTAAGTTAGGAAGACGTACAAAGGAAGAGAAAGAAAAAATACTTATTCAAGATGAAAATTTAATTCCTGTAGATGTTGTAGCTCAAAAGGTGTTATCGGAGCAGCAAAATTGGGCAATGGGGCAAATTCTGGTGATGGCGTATGTTGACGGTTTTTATTCACCGTTGGAACACCAGATGGTTGAGCAAGTTGCAGAGATTTGGGGTTGGTCTAATAAGAGACTACAGGAATTTGTCAAATATGCAGAACTTGAAAATGCTGTTCAGTCCATAAAAGAGGACAGCATTGCAAGGAATAGTTTCTGGGATACTCAAAATTATAAAGCTGCTATTGAGCAATGTACTAAAATAGCACAACAAGATTTTAAATTTACAGAGTCAGCCCTGCAAGCAGCTAAAACAACCCTTGACAATTTAAAAATAGATATAGATATCGAACTCAACCGTCTAACTATCGAGCATAAAAGCAGTAGTAATGCTAGAGCGCAAACAGCCCAGGAAGTTACTAAACAGCTTGAGACTACGAAACAATCTCTAGAAGTAGAAATCGTTAAAAAAATTCAGAATGTCCTAGAGTTATTGAATGGTAAGCAACGCGCCCTCAATTATTTCAGCATTGCCTTTATGGGCAAAACCAAAGCAGGTAAAAGCACTCTCCACGCAATTATGACAGGTGAAGGCTGGGATTCTATTGGTGTGGGGAAACAGCGCACAACTCGCTTTAATCGAGTTTATGAGTTGGAAAATATTCGCATTATTGATACCCCTGGAATTGGTGCACCAGGAGGTAAAACAGATGAAGAAATTGCCCAAAGTATTATTAATGAAGCTGATCTTATTTGTTATATAGTAACCAATGACAGTATTCAAGAAACTGAGTTTGGCTTTTTGCACCTACTAAAAGAAAATGCCAAACCACTAATTATTTTACTAAATGTACACAAAAATTTTCGTGATTCTCGCCGTGGTTCTTATGAAATAGATAAATTTATGAAGAACCCCAATAAGTTGTTTGCTTTAGATGGTTCCAGTGGTTTGGGAGGACATATCGAACGTATCCGTCGCTATGCTCAACAGCATTATGGCAATGATTATTTTCATATTATTCCTGTTATGCTGTTGGCAGCACAGCTATCTTCTGAATCAGAGCATCAAGATAATCAAGAACAACTTTTTCAAGCCAGCCAAATACAAAACTTCTTCGATGAAATTCGGCAATCCATAGTTAATTATGGTGAAATACGGCGATCTCAAACTTTACTTAGTTGTACATCGGTGGAACTTGAAAAGCCCTACAAATGGGTAAAATTACAAGCTGAAATCTTTAAAACTTCAATAGAGCAACTGAAAAATAAACACCAGAATATCGATAAACAAATCACACAAGCTGGAAAAGATGCCAGTAACTCTTTAAAGAATGAAATTCAATCTATTTTTAAAGACGTGTTAAACACTATTCCATCCTTTGCTGAAGCAAACTGGAAATCTTCAGAAAGTACTATGAAATCGGCATGGGAGCAAGAAATAAAAAATATTCGTTTTGAGGAACGCCTTAATATAGCATATAAAGAAATAGTAAACAATTTTGGAAAAGAGGTTGAAGAATCTATCGAGGAAATCGGCAGGGAATTACAACTAATTGCTAAATTAGGCAATTTTTCATTCAGTTTTAATGGACAAGATACGAGTGATGAGCGCAATTTCTTTCGGATAGGAGGAGGAATTTTAGGATTAGCTGGACTAGTGATGGCATTTATACCTTTTTTAGCTGGTATTGGCTTAATTGTTGGTATTTTTGGTAGTGTTATGAGCTTGATTGGTGGCTTATTCAAATCAAAACAAGAAAAACGCAGACAAGCGATTGAAAATATTTCCAGTGCATTACAAAGGCAGATTAAAGAGTTAAAAAAAAATACCGTTTCAGAGGCATTAGAACAATTAGATAAAACTTGTAATGAAGTCCAGGTTAATGTTGATAAATACTTTAAGGAATTAATTGACGGTCTAGATGCGATTGCTAGAAACCTCAATTTAGCGGAAAGTGAGTTATTAGAAAAATCTGTAGATATTCTTAATCGAGCTTACGCCAAAAGACTTATGGACTGGTGTTGCAAAAAATATGAACCATTGACACAGGATAGTATTGACGCTGCTATTGCTCAAGTTACTAGAAATTCTACGGATGGCATAAATATTGCCACTAAGACTACCATTGATCTAAAAATACATAGGGATGAAATACAGCGAATTATCCAAGAGTCTGTTACATTCTTAAAACAAGAAAAATCTACTTCGTCAACACATTCTAAAATAGGAGAGATAGTCATGAAACCTATATTTAAATCAGTTCTGAATTTCTTCATTCAAGATGATTGGAAATACACCGAAATTGAACCAGGAGAAGCACTCAGTCTGGAAGTTAAAATGGAGAACAGTAATTATACTTGTTATGCTTTCATCAATGATGAAAATCAAACTTTCCAATTCTACTCAACGTCTCCTGTAAAAATACAAAAAAATCAATATTTAAAAATTGCAGAATTTTTAATGAGAGCTAATTATGGGCTTATTTTAGGAAACTTTGAAATGGATTTTAGGGATGGTGAAGTTCGCTATAAAACCAGTATGTTTGTAGGAGAAAATGAATTAGATTATCCAGTGATAAAAAAAATCGTTTATTCAAACTTATCAACAATAGATGAGTATTTTCCTGGAATTATGAAAGTAATTTATGGAGGTGTGTCAGCAGAAGAGGCAGTTAAGCAGATAGAAGAGGAGGAAGAAGAAGAAGGCAGCATAGAATAGACAATAATAACAGAATTTCTTTTGTTGTTATTTTAAAATTGATAATAGCAAAAAATAACAGAATTCTATCAAGGCAGAAGTAATCATGAGCTTTCCAAAAAATATTAATAGCTTTAAAGCTGCTGAAATAGCACAAATTTTAAAAAAAATCACTGAAAAATTTGACAAATTATTAGAGCAGCTAAACACACCAGAAATATCAAGTATCTATAGTAATCTCCATCAGGATTTGAAGCAATATTATGAACAAGGCTTTCTCACTGTTGCTTTTGTAGGACAATACAGTGCAGGAAAATCTACTATGATATCTGGTTTGACAGGACGGCGTGATATCCATATTGGTGCTGATATTACTACTGATAAAACTGTTAGTTACGACTGGAATGGCATTAAACTAATTGATACACCAGGATTATTTACAGACCGCAAGGATCACGATGAAATTACTTATGAGGCGATTCGCCAATCAGACTTGCTAGTTTTCAGCCTCACTTATATGTTATTCGACTCGATAACAGCAGAAAACTTCAAAAAGTTAGCCTATGAACTAGGTTATCGCTGGAAGATAATGCTTGTTGTTAACAAGATGGCTGATGGAGCCGGAGAAGAAGAAGAGTTAATGACTCACTACCGTAACAGTTTAGCAAAAGCTATTGAGCCTTACAGTCTAGATGATTTTCCTGTTTGTTTCATTGACGCAAAAGATTATTGCGATGGCGTTGACGATAAAGATGACTTTTTGATGGAAGTCAGCCGTTTTCAAACTTTCATTGACGAACTTAATGCTTTTTCCAGACAGCGTGGTTCTCTTGCTAAGTTTGATACCCCTGTTAGAATTACACTGAGTTATGTTGATGATACTCAGTTGAGTTTGATACGAGACTCTAATAAAGACTCGGTTTTCTTTGAACTACTTAATCGTCTCTCACGTAAGGTACGCCAAGAGCGCGATCGCTTGCGAACAAAAGTTCGAGGTATTGCTTTGCGGCTATCAGCAGCAATAGCCAATGAGGGAACAATTCTCGCTAGCGCAGTAGGGATTAAGGATATTGAAGCTTTAGGTAAGCAAGCTGAAAATAATGTAGAGAAGCTGTGCGAAAAAGCTGGTGAGGAAATGGAAGAGGCTGTAAAATCAGCAGTTGTGTCACTTCAGGAAGAGATTAAAGACGTATTTGCAAGTGATTTGGCTCAAGCTTTCATAGCACGTTTGGAATTGAACAAGAAAGAATTTGTCCACGATAACGAGAGAGCATCTGCTCACAATGTTAATGCTGGGGTAGATTTTGAGCAATTGAGACAACAAGTTGATTGTCTTAAACAATTAGGTGAGAAATTAATTCAATCTTTGGTGAAAGCTGCCATAAAACCTGGTGCAAACCAAGCTCAAGGTGCTTTTCTTCGTGCAGGAAATGCGGCAGGTAGCGAACTCCACAAAAGTATCTATGGAATTGGAAAATTCCTAGGGTTTAAATTTCAGCCTTATGGTGCTGTTAACCTTGCAAAAGGTATTGGTAATGTAGCCAAGGTTCTAGGACCAATTGTGGCAATAGCAGCATTAGCAGGAGATATTTGTACAAAGGAGCAAGAAGAAAAGCAAGATAAAGCAATTTCTGATGCTAGATGTGAAATTACCAGCCAATTTATCGCAATGGGAAAAGACTTAGAAAGTCAAATAGAAATACAATTGCGAGAAGTTGAAGCACGAGTTTATGGAGAAACTGAAAAGAAAATTGCAGAGGAACGTCAAAAAGAAGAAGATGTGATAGCAACTTCAAATATCTGGGTTAAACAACTTGCAGAAATCCGCAAAAATTTTGATTTAACTCTCCAGTATATCACAAAGCTAACTGAAGATACGGAAGTTTGAAAAAAAGAATTAAAGATATCGAGACGCCCGTAATTGTCTCGAAGTAAAAAGTTAGGCTAGCGACTTTCAACTAACAATTCCATCAGCGCCTTTGCCAAATAATCATACTGGTCGATAGTATTGTAAATCTGTGCCGAAATTCGCACTAGCAGATGAGGTTTTTCCTGCCACGGTATCACTGGTACTTCAATGCCAAACCGATCAAATAAGTCATCGTGGAGAGACAAGAAATTTCTGTTTTCTAAAGCATCCGGCATTGGCACTACAGCCATTGAACCAATCATTTCATCGGGACACGGTAGCGACACACTGAGTGCTCCACAAAGTCTTTGTCTTGCTTCCAAAACAAGCTGATGATTTCGCTGCATCAACTCAGTCCATCCGTTGGGGAGCAATGAACCCATAAACTGGATAGCCTTAGGAATGCACAAATAAGCTGTGGGATCGTCCGTTCCCATCCAGTCAAATTCAAGATGAAAGCGTGTTTTATCAGTGCGTGGGGAGTTTGCACCGTGGCTAATTGTTAGCGGACGAATTTCTGGCTGTTTATCCGATCGCACGCACAGAAATGCTGCTCCCTTTGGCGCACACAGCCACTTATGACAATTCCCGGTGTAATAGGCAGCGCCAATTTCTTTCACATTCAGAGGGAGCATTCCTGGTGCGTGGGCACCATCTACAAGTGTATCTATACCTCGCACCTGCAACTCCTGCACTAATTGCTGGATTGGGAAGATAAATCCTGTTTGACTGGTAATATGATCTAAAAGCGCTAATCGTGTTTTTGGTGTAACTTGATCGATCACAGCTTCCACTACCTGCTGTGGCGAGTCAATAGGCAAAGGAATCTTTGCCACCACCACCCGCGCACCTGTGCGACTGGCAATGAAATCAAGTGCATTGCGGCAAGCGTTGTACTCGTGGTTAGTGGTAAGTAACTCGTCGCCGGGATGGAAGACAAGAGAACGCAATACTGTGTTTACCCCTGTCGTCGCATTCGGAACAAATACTAAGTTTTCGGCATCAGCACCGACAAACGCTGCTAATTGACTCCTGGCGTTGTCCAGCAACCCTTCCCACTCCCTGACGAAAAAGCGTACTGGTTCCTGTTCTAGCTGCGATCGCAGACTTTGTTGGGCTGACAGCACTGTTTTGGGGCAGGCACCAAAGGAGCCATGATTCAAAAATATCACAGCCGGGTCAAGCAGCCAAAACCTACCCCAGTCTGTTACTGAGTTGCTTGAGGAATTTAAAACTTCAGAAGACATGAATTTGACATATCTTGACTTCTAAATTGTAGTACTGAATGCCCCATCACGTTACTATGCGGTTGCCTTGGTTTTATGCCAAAATGAGTGTAGATGCAAGTTCTGGGCAATCCTATGTCTCTTACTGTCAAAGACCTGGAGAAGGCTCAACAGCAGCTTCCTGACTATCGGATGGAGCTGGTGAACGGAGAAATTATTGTCATGAGTCCATCGGGTTACGAGTCGGATGAGGTTGCCTTTGAATTTGGGCGACAGATCGCCAACTGGGTGCGTCCGCGCCAACTGGGTCGAGTGACAGGTTCCAGTGCTGGCTTTACATTGCCGAACTCTGACACTCGTGCTCCTGATGTGTCTTTTGTGAAAGCAGAACGGCTGCGTAAGAGTCCTCGTAACTTTGCTGATCTGGCACCTGATTTAATTGTTGAAGTGAAATCACCAACCGATAGCCTGACAAAGCTGAGAGCAAAAATTGACGAGTTTTTAAATTCAGGTACACAGGTTGGTATCCTGATTCACCCAGAACAACGGTGGTTGGAAGTGCGTCTTATTGGTCAGGAACCTATGACCCTGCGTGACGGCGATGTTCTGACTCTACCTGAGTTGCTTCCCGGTTGGGAGGTCAAGGTCGAGGATTTGTGGTCACTAGAGTTTGAGTAAGGGAGCAGTACCTAATATACTGCCCCCTCTAACTAGCAAATTCATCTACAATGGCTGCAAGTGCAGTTAACTTCTTTAGCGGTAGATGAGTCTGGCAACGTCACGTCTTTGATTCCAAACACAATCTACGTTACGTACTCCTCCGTAACGCCTACGCTGAATACGGTAGAAATAACGATATCCAACAACTCGTCCATACCGACGAACAGGATCGCCACCACCAGAAGTAACTACCGAATAACCATTATCCTTGACTAGTCGATCGCAAGTAATCTGGCCATCTGCAGCACTAGCAGGAAGTGTGGGCATCATACCGACAGAAATGGCGATCGCTGTAGCTGCTGTGAGAAAAATTTTTGCTGTGTACTTCATTGTAAGATTTCCTAATTGGAGTACTAGGACATAGCAATTCTACCTGAGTTGCAAACTACCCACACTGACCCGGAGTACTAGATACAGAGTGTGTAGGACATGTTTTGGATAGAGATCACCGTATTGTTCAATGTTGAAAACAACGCTACACTTGTACAATAAACGGTACAAGTTTGCCCCAAATGAAAATTATCTCTTTTAGCGAAGCGAGAAATAGTCTAAAAACAGTATTAGATCAGGTAACAGAAGATGCTGACTATACAATTATCACCAGACGGGATGCGGACTCAGCAGTGGTGATGTCCCTGGAGTTTTTTAATAGTCTGATGGAGACAGTGCATTTATTGAAGTCTCCAGCAAATGCAGCCCATTTAGAACGTTCTATTGCTCAATTTAAGCAGGGCAAAGTGGTGGAACGAGATTTGCTCCCATGACTAGAATGTTGGCATGGACTGATGAGGCTTGGGCTAATTATATTTACTGGCAAGGGCAAGATAAAAAAACTCTCAAAAGAATTAATAAACTGATTGAAGAGGCGATGCGGATGCCTTTTGAAGGTGTTGGTAAGCCAGAACCACTCAAGGAAAATTTAGCCGGATTTTGGTCACGGCGAATTGATGATACAAATCGTTTGGTTTATGCTGTTGATGATGTTTATTTAACTATTATTTCTTGTCGATATCATTATTGATTTTGCTGCAAAAGGTATCTATATCTTGGTTATCGAGTGCTAACCAATACGAAAAACCTGTATCAAGCATCGCATCAACTGCTAATTCTAATCCCTCATCACTAATAACTTCTACCTCAAAAAACAGCGCATCCTCATCACTAAAAAAACCCTTCATTATATTTTTCCACAGACCCCAGTTTCATTAATTCGGAAAATATGAGGTATTTTTCCTGGATGTTTAGCGCGGCATTGACTTGATGCTACCGCAGAATCTTTATCGATAAAATACTCACCGCTATCGGGTTCAACCGCAACAAACCAGTTGTAATGAGTTTCCATAAATTCTGTTTTAACTTGATCAAATATTGGTAGAGAACGTTGATAAAATTCTTCGCGTTCGCTTCGCCATTGGGCAAGTTGTTCCTCTGTCCATTGAATTTCGGGAAAAATGCGTCCTCGACTTTTTACACGGGTCGGTTTTGCTTCGGTCATGGCTGACTCCTACAGATAGCAATATCTATATATATTATTTACAACCAGGGAACAGGGAACCAGTTGGTGTAGACTTTAAATGTTAAGACAAGTTACAATTCCTTGACTACTATCCACTGTGTTACAGGTGCCATAGCTCGCCAACCCCAAAATTTGCCAACAGGTTCAGCATGTTGGATGGCGATTCGAGTCAAATTGCCTCCCTTGTGTTCGTGCCATTCAAATAACTTTCGCTCACCCTCAACTGTAACAACATTGGCAACCAAGCGTCCACCTGAACGCAGGGCTGTCCAGCACTCCTCAAAAAGTCCATCTGCTGTGATCCCACCACCAATAAAGATGGCGTCAGGTGTGGGTAAGTCTTTGAGAGCAGTTGGAACTTTACCCTGAATAATTTGCAGGTTTGGGGTTCCCAGAGCAGCAGCGTTATCGGCAATGTACTGTAGTCTGGAATGTTTCTGTTCAATTGCGATCGCCCGACACTGAGCATGAGTCCGCATCCATTCAATAGAAATTGACCCACAACCTGCGCCGACATCCCACAACAATTCTCCTGGTGTGGGGGCTAAGGCTGCTAGGGTGATTGCTCTAACCTCGCGCTTGGTAAGCTGTCCATCGTGGTGATAGGCGCTATCTGGTAGTCCTGGGAGCCTTGGCAAACGGATCACCCCAGGATCTGCTTGACAATGAACCGCAATTGTGTTGAGACTGGCGATTTCCGTTTCAGTCCAAGATGAAGCCGTGCTTTCTACAATTCGTTCCTGAGTTCCGCCCATGCGTTCTAATACTGTCATCTGACTCTTGCCAAAACCACGTTGAGTTAACATTTCGGCGACAAGTACAGGTGTAGATTTTCCCTCACTCAAAATTAATAGCCGTGCGCCAGGAGAGATGTAAGATTGTAACAGAGACGGTGGACGACCGTTCAGGCTTAAGGTTTCTACCTCAGCTAGAGACCATCCAAGTCTGGCACAGGCAAGGCTGAAAGCTGAAGGTGCTGGAATCATTGTCATCTCTGTGACCGGAAGATGCCGTGTTAGAGTCACTCCAATGCCATAGCACATCGGATCGCCACTTGCTAGGACACAGACAGACTGACCCCGACGACGGATGATTTCCTCTACTGATGTGCTTATGGGGGATGTCCAAACGAGTTTTTCACGCGCATCGTCTTTGGGGAGCATTGCTAGATGGCGATCGCCCCCGACAAGAACCTGGGCTTGTGAAACCAAAGAATGGGCTGCTGGACTCAACCCCAACAATCCATCTTCACCAATACCTACAATAGAGAGCCATTTTTGTCTCATTTAAATAAAGCTGAGCAGAAACACTTACATCATAATAATTCTTAATACACTCAGTATTTTTGCAATTTTCATCATAATTGCTGACAGTGTATCAGTATCTAAAAGAACTTGCTCTTGATTCATGCTTCACTTTTATCCATAAAAAAATAGTCTCGCTTTAAGGCAATTTCTTCAATTTCGTCAACATCCGTTTCTGATAATCCCTCATACACCTCGGCTGCTAGTTGTAGCATTTCTTGAGGAGTGAGAGGATTAGTAGTGTCAATTATTAGTTGGACAGATTGTCCTTCAGTCAATTCAGGTTTTTCTAGAGGGCGAAATACACCATTTTCGTAGATAGCTTTTAAAGTTTGCATTTTGCTAATCGCCTCGTTAATTATTTAAGCAATACCACACAATGATTCTAACTCCTGACCGTCGTGAAGCAAGTCACACTTATCGTCTCTGGGGAGCATTGCTAGATGGCGATCGCCCCCAACAAGAAAAGAAACGCTTAGCGTGATATTTTCTTGATTCTCAGTATTCTTACTACATTGACGTTGTCTAATTTAGAGACTAATCTATAAATGAATTGAAATTATTAGATAAATAGCGCCTAGCTTATTTTGATTACTATTGATATGAATAATAAATATATCCCGTTAGACTGTAATGATGATGTCATTCTTCTTGAGAAAGATTAGATGAGATTCGCCAAATGATGAAATCTTAGATGGTTTGATAAAACTCATTTCTTGGCGTTGAAAGGACTGGTAGAGCTAAAGCCCAGTAAAACCTAGATATGTGCGGCATAGCCTACGTGTCTTTCAAAAATCAAATAGGAATCTTATATTATTGATGAAGCCTTAAAACCTTCTAGAGCGCCGGTCAAGTACAAGTAGTTGACGTAAAGCGCAACATATGCATATTACGTAAACCGAACTTTTATGCACTGAGTTTTAATGCGATCGCCCTTAACTAGACTTAAAAATTG
>CAIVAU010000215.1 GCA_903903925.1 uncultured cyanobacterium | reverse complement strand
TTCAGAAGTCGGAAGTCGGAAATAGGAACTCGGAAGTAGTACCCACGACTGAAGTCGTGGGATTGAAACAAGGACGCCGCATTTCTCGCGCTACGCGTCTCGCAATGCATCTTTTTTTTAAGTGGGCTTGTATCCCACAACTGAAGTTATTTTTTTTACTTTTACGAACGTCTTCCGACTTTCTACTTCCGACTTTTTGTCATTGGTAGTTATAGTTTATACTTCAAATTTTTCGGTTTGATGCGATCGCTCTCCCACGTGTGCGATCCCTTCTGCTGAAGGGATTTTGAGGAGTCTTGGGAGTAGCAGCATCAGCATCTTGTTCCGGTTCCCTTTTGGAATTCGATCTTTATTCAAAGAATTTTCCCGTGTGAAAACAATAGTAAATTTCCCCATCTTCACTAACGTTAAAAGTTGCACTGAACTCCTTTGCTTTCTCATCTAAATATTGCTTAGCAACCTCTGCTGTTAGCTGTGCCTCCAGGGCAAACTGTATAACTGTAATCTTACCCTGGTCAAGTTTTAGCAGTTGGTGAAATACTGTCTGGAGTCGCTGTTGAACTTCCTTGCGACCTTGTTGATGCAAACTCCATACTAACCATCCGCCTGCTCCGGTTATGGGTAGACCAAAGAACAGACATGCTATAGCCTCACTCACCCTCTCCTCTCGATTAATACTGTGATTAAATGGCGCGTATGCTGCAGCCACGAAGCAAAGAGTTCCCAATGCTAGCAATAAGCCCGCAGCTCCTTTTTTGATCAGCTTCATACTTGAATTTTTGGTTATAATATCTTTACACAAAAGCTACAAGTGTATAAAATACAATTCCTGATAGCTACCTTAGCACTTAATGCTCTAAGTATAACCTAATAATTGTTGTTGGCAGGGAGCAATGCTCCAACAGTGGTATGAACCCAAAAACCTGTGCGTGCATGAGTCATAGATGACACCTTACCCAAAACGCCCAGAAACGTAATCGCGGGTACAACCATCAAGGGCATTGCTAAAAATTTGAGTTGTCACACCAAATTCAACCTTAAAAGCACAACACTTAACCAATCGAGTAAAATGAGAGTTCAGTCGTTCCTACCAGGTATCCTATGACTATCCATGATCGCCGCCGTCAAATCCAACAACAGATTGCTCAACTTCCAGATGACCAACTAACTCAGGTTGAGCAATATCTAGCATTTCTTAGTTTTCAGAAAACAGTTCCATCTCAATCAGAAGTGACCAAATCACCTTCCAGTGGGGCTTTGATTCTAGCATCTTTAGAGAAAGCACGCACTCTGCCCGATTCTAATCCTCTGGAGGAGACTCTAGCACAACCACCTGAAGATTTTGCCACTAAGATAGCTATTATAAAACATGGAAGAAACTCCTCCTATTCCCTATTCCCTGCTCCCTGCTCCCTGCTCCCTCTTGTTTCTTGAGATCACACTATGTCTCGTTGGTTTAATACTGCAGGTCCGTGCCAAGCTGACATTCACTATATGCTATCACCTACGAGTCGAATGCCTAACTTGGAGCAGCTGATTGAACAACGTAGCTATTTTGTGATCCATGCACCTCGTCAAACGGGTAAAACTACTGCTATGCTGGCGTTAGCCCAACAACTGACGAATAGTGGACGCTACGCAGCAGTTATGGTGTCGGCAGAAGTGGGAGCGCCTTTTAGTCATGACCCAGGATCGGCTGAAAACGCTATACTAGCATCTTGGTGGGCGAGTGTTCGATTCGATTTACCCTCGGACTTGTATCCCCCCGTTTGGAATGAAGGACAGTCAGGACAAAGAATTCAAGCAGCTTTGCAAATGTGGTCACAAGCTTCACCGCGACCATTGGTATTGTTTATTGACGAAATTGACTCAGTACAGGATGAAGCCCTAATCTCTATTTTACGACAACTACGGGATGGCTATCGCAGTCGTCCCAAAAATTTTCCGCTTTCTGTGGGGTTGATTGGTTTACGAGATGTGCGAGATTATAAAGTAGCTGCTGGAGGGAGTGACCGATTGAATACCTCAAGCCCCTTTAATATCAAAGTGCGCTCAATCACCTTGAGAAATTTTAATGCCGTTGAGGTGGGAGAATTATACCAACAACATACCGACGATACGGGACAAGTTTTCACAGCACAAGCAATTCAGACGGCGTTTGATTTAACTCAGGGACAACCTTGGTTGGTAAATGCCCTAGCCAAGGAAGTTGTCGAAGAGATAGTGAGTGATACAACTGTAGAAATTACACCAGAACATATATTAGCAGCAAAGGAAGTCTTAATAGCACGTCAAGATACTCATCTGGATTCTCTTGCTGAGAAACTCAGAGAACCAAGAGTACAAGCAATTATTGAGCCAATTCTTGCAGGACAAACATTAGGAGACACACCCTCAGATGACCGACAATATTTGATTGATTTAGGATTATTGCGACGTGACCCAGAAGCAGGATTGACAATTGCAAATCCTATTTATCGGGAAGTGATTCCCCGTGTTTTAGTTCAAGGCACTCAGGACAGTTTGCCCTACATTAGTCCCAGTTGGCTAACTTCAAACGCAGAAATCGATACTGAGGCTCTATTGCAAGCTTTCATCGCATTCTGGCGTCAGCATGGTGAACCCTTATTGAGTAGTGCAGCATATCACGAAATTGCACCACATATAGTCCTTATGGCGTTTTTGCATCGCGTCGTTAACGGAGGTGGAACAGTCGAACGCGAATACGCAATTGGACGTGACCGTATGGACTTGTGTCTGAGATATAAAAATCTCACTTTGGGAATCGAGTTAAAAGCTTGGCACAATAAAAAAGGCGATCCACTTGAAACCGGTTTAGAACAATTAGACTCTTACTTAGCACGCTTGGGAGTAGATTTTGGTTGGCTGATTATTTTTGACCAACGATCTAAAGCACCACCAATAGAAGAACGTTTAACAACTCAAACGACAACCACAAAAAATGGACGTTCTATCAGAGTTGTGCGTGCATGAGTCATAGATGACACCTTACCCGAAACGCCCAGAAACGTAATCGCGGGTACGACTATCAAGGGCATTGCTAAAAATTTGAGTTGTCACACCAAATTCAACCATTTGACCAACTCGAGTTTCATCAGTGGTGAAGAAGGCTGTAAAATCAGAGACGCGAGCTGCTTGTTGCATATTGTGGGTGACGATCGCAATTGTCAATTCATTGCGCAAACTATAAAGCAGTTCCTCAATTTTCATGGTCGCGATCGGGTCAAGGGCTGAACAAGGCTCATCCATTAATAGCACTTTTGGTTTAACAGCTAAAGCACGTGCAATACAGAGTCTTTGTTGTTGACCACCAGAAAGTCCTAGTGCTGATTTATGCAGCTTATCTTTCACCTCATCCCAGATAGCAGCACCTCTGAGGGCGGTTTCAACAATTTCATCTAAATCTGTTTTCGGATACCATCCAGCGATTTTCACACCGTATGCAATATTCTCGTAAACACTCATTGGAAAAAGATTCGGCTTTTGGAATACCATCCCAATTTGGCGGCGTAGCCGATTCAAATTGACGCGACGATTATAAATATTCTGATTAAAAAATTCTACACTACCTTCAACTTTCACATCTGTTTCTAATTCACCAATCCGGTTTAGAGCTTTAATAAAAGTAGATTTACCACAACCACTAGGCCCGATAATTGCGGTTATATGGTGCTGGTAAATATCCATTGATACGCCTTCTAAAGCCTTAGATAAGCCATAGTAAAAGCTGAGATTTTTGACTTTGATGGCTGGGGTTAACTTACTCATAGTTTGCATAATTGTGTACTATAGAAATTGAAGTCAGGAGTCAGGAGTCAGGAGTCAGGAGTTAGAATACAGCAGTCAGAATTATTAAATAATCGGGAGAAAACAGAAGCGCTACGATGCATGAAGACAGATACCGAAAGAAAGATAAATTCTGAGTCCTGACTCCTGACTCCTGATTCTTAATTCCTCTTATTTGTGACTATGCGAGAGAAAAGACTGATCAATAAAACCATTCCAACTAAGACTAGAGAAGCAGTCCAGACTAAGTGAGTTTTTTCGGGAGAGGGGTCATTATAAAAGTTAAAAATTAATACCGATAATGAAGCCGTTGGCCCTAATAAATCTTGTGACCAATCTAAACTAAATAAAGATGTAAAAATTAGGGGTGCTGTTTCACCAGCCGCACGGGCTAAAGCCAGCAAGACTCCTGTAGTAATTGCGGGGATGGCAGTAACAAAAACGACACGAAAAATGGTTTGGAAGCGAGTCCCTCCTAAAGCAGCAGATCCAAGACGTAAAGATTGGGGAACAAGTTTTAAGGCTTCTTCGGTTGTCAGGACGATAACAGGCAACATAATCACGGCTAAAGCGAAACCACCAGCGATCGCACTAAAATGCTTGGTTACTAATACGATAACACCATACGCGAATATACCTACAATAATTGATGGAACTCCGGTCAGGATAGAGGTGATAAAGCGAACAGCGCGACCTATGTGAGTTCCCTGACCAATTTCTGACAAAAATATGCCAGTCATAATCCCGGTGGGAACACTGATGAGTGCCGCAATTCCCACCATGATCAGGGTGCCAAGAATCGCATTACCAAACCCATCGTCAATGACTGGTGTTGTAAACATGGAAGGTTTAAGGCTACCTATTCCTTCTCCCACAATTTTCCATAACACTGATACCAAAGGAACCAATGCCAAAAAAGTTAAAATGAATGCGATCGCATTCATTCCATAGTTAAATAATAGCCTTCTTGGCGGTAGAGGACTATATAATTCTGTTGCTAAATCATCTATATTAGACACTTGATGATCACTCATGTCTGTTACTCGTTCTCAAATTCAAATTTTTGATGTGTACAGGCGGGATGGGCGGGGGAACGCCGCCCCTAGGATTATTTATGCTTCCTGCTAACCAACTGTACTATTGTTAAAGCGCCAATATTGACTAATAAAGTCACAGCAAACAAAATCAAACCCAAGTACGTTAAAGCACCAATGTGTAAAGGATCTTGAGCTTCGGCAAATTCATTTGCTAACACAGAAGGGATGGTATATGCTGGGTCAAGCAATGAGGGACTAATTTGTGCAGAGTTACCAATTACCATCGTTACAGCCATTGTCTCACCCAAAGATCTTCCCAGTGCCAGCATTGCTGCGCCCACAATTCCCGAAAATCCAGCCGGTAGAATCACCCGAAAAATTGTTTCCCAGCGCGTAGAACCCAAAGCCATAGATCCGCTACGCAATTCTTTTGGGATGACCAACAAGACATCACGACTAATTGCTGCCATTGTAGGCAAAATCATAATCGCAAGAATCATGCCAGCGGTCAACATATTGAACCCGCCAGGGTCTGGTGTATTGAATAAGGGTATCCAATGGAAAATGTCAAATAATAATTTCTGCACCGGGATCACAAATGGAATAAAGACAAAAATGCCCCATAATCCAATAACCACACTGGGAATAGCTGCAATCAGCTCTACAATAAAAGCTATGGTTGTACGCACCGACGATGGGAGAAAATTTTCACTCGTAACCAAAGCTACAGCTAACCCTATTGGTACAGCAAACAAAATAGCGATCGCACTACTGACTAGGGTGCCGTAAATATAAGGCAACGCGCCAAAAACTAAACTACCTATATCCCATTGTTGACTCCACAAGAACCCCAGTCCAAACTTATCAATAGCTGGTTTAGCTTGGCGGAAAATTATCCAACTCATCCAAAACAGCACACCAACCGTCAAGGCTGCGAAAATATAAGATAGCCATGTAAATCCTTGATCTAGCCTCAAATTTGTGCCACGGTTAACTGTAAGATCGAGATTTTCATCAACCAAATTCGGATACTCTGTATAAGCTGGTTCAGAGGAGTTTGCCATTACACATCAAGAAATTAGACTATATAAGTCTCCAAGTCCATTGTCAGCAGCCGGTGGTGGCACAAAGAGTCTGCTTGGTCCAGGTGGTGTATTAGATTCCGCAAGTTCTATTATCAATGATTTACAAAGTGGAAACATTGCAGGGGCAATATTCAAAGGGGCAAGGGTAGCTAATGGATTGCAAGGAGCAAATTTAGGAACTATTGCTGCAAATCAAG
>CAIVAU010000214.1 GCA_903903925.1 uncultured cyanobacterium | reverse complement strand
TTGGATTTCTATATCATCTGGATCGAGCACCAATTCAATATCTGCTGCTAGGGGGGAAGCGTTGTGGTCTTGTTCACCTTCCTGCTCAATCTCTAGCACCAGCTGAGTTCGCAGCAATTCTACACCCTCAACAGACTTGACGCGCTCAGAATCTTTATAAGGCAGTCGCTGCACTGCCCTTAACTCAATTGATCGACCAGTTTGTTGACTGACTGAGGTCGTTGACGGCACGTCAGGATTGCTTGGCACAGCAAACTCAGCTACCGGACGACTCAGCAGTGCTGGTCCTTCTGGTGACTCCACATACTCGATATACCGCAACTGAGTGGCAACTTGCCCCAATAATTCTTCCCCAGGCTGAACAAAGGAAGGCTCTTTGCCAATCACTGTTTCTGGATCATCCACCATGAGTAGTTCTCCTGGCTTGATCACCACTTCCCGGAGGATGTCGTTTTTCTGGGTAACTTCTACGACACCACTGTTTTGGCAGAAGATATCCTTGACGACTTCTGTACCAGCTTCCACAAACTGACCGTCTTCCACCAACAGCAGGGAAATATCTTTGTTGACTTCGTGGGTCTCTTCAGGAATCCATAGGAGTGTGCCGCCTTGTACGACTTCGTAACCCTGTTTTGCTTTACCTTTTTTCTGGACTTCCACACCTGCGTATTTCAGCAATCCACCAGTGGTTGTGCGATAGCGGTCATCAATCAACTCAGCGACTACCTGACCATTTTGGACTTTGGTGCCTGGAGTTGCCCTGAGGTTAAAGACTTGGTTATTTCCCGTAGATACTAAGTAGTTGTTGCGACCTTGAGAGCTTTGGACTGTGACCGTCGCTTGGTCTAACACGACTGAAGCCGTGATAATTTCAATTTCCCGCGTGTTCTTACCTGGGTTAGCTTCGGGTAAGCGGACTACACCACCATGCAAAGTCGTTAACTTGGTTTCCGCCAATACACCATTAGCGGTTATATTATCACCATTGTTAACAACTAATTCAGCTCCTGGTGGTAAGTTATAAACTTCCCCTGACAGAATCCAAATCAAGCCACCCCGTGCTGCTGTCGTGGTAGTATTCCCTTGACGATCAGTTTTTTGCTCCGCCACGACTTCAGAAAACTTCACTTCTCCTGCTAAGTCTGAGGCGACATCTTTAACAGCTTTTTCTGTATTGGTACGGGTTGTACGTCCGCCAAGGGCAACTTCTGCGATCAGTTGACCCTCTTTTACCTGCTGTTTATCGACAATATAGACTGTTGAACCTTGAGTAACGGCAATTTCAGACGAGGATTTGCCTTCCTTCTCTCCCCCCACCTCTAAAACTAGAGTGCCGTTTGATTCTACATACAGGGCGTCTTCCCCATGGCGTGTGCGAAATGGTCTTGTCCGCAGAGTTTTTTGAGCAAAGCGAACGATCCCATCGCTTTCAGCTCGCACTTGTTTTGCCACTTCACCAGTAAACACACCGCCTGTGTGGAATGTCCGCATGGTCAACTGGGTTCCAGGCTCACCGATACTCTGTGCGGCAATAATACCTACAGCTTCCCCTAGATCCACCATTTTTGCGTGTGCCAAACTCCAGCCGTAACAGTGTTGGCAAACAGAACGCGCTGCTTCACAGGTCAGGGGCGATCGCACCACGACTTCACTCACCCCAGCTTTTTGAATTTTTATTGCCAATTCATCAGAAACCGGCGTATTACGGGTTGCAATCACCTCTCCTGTCGTCGGATGCACCACGTCCTCTGCAAATACCCGTCCCAGTAACCGTGTGGCGAGGGGAATTAGGACTTTACTGCCTTCTGTCATTGGTCTGAGGGGTATTCCCCTGGTGGTTCCACAGTCAAATTCCCGAATAATCACATCTTGGGATACATCCACCAGACGGCGGGTGAGATAACCGGAGTCAGCGGTTCGCAGCGCCGTATCTACCAAGCCTTTTCTCGCTCCGTAAGAAGAAATGATATATTCCGTTACGGTGAGTCCTTCTCGGAAGTTGGTTTTGATTGGTAAGTCGATGATTTCCCCTTGGGGATCTGCCATGAGTCCCCGCATTCCCACCAATTGCCGCACTTGGGAGATATTACCCCTTGCCCCGGAGTTTTGCATCATATACACCGAGTTCAGGGGATTTGTCTTCTGGAAGTGGCTGACGACCTCATCTTTTAAGGCTTCACTTGTACTGTTCCAAGTGTCAATCACCTTTTGGAAGCGTTCCACTTCAGTAATTTCTCCTCGTTGGTAACGGGCTTCTGTTGCCCGAATTTCAGCTTCAGCAGCTTCCAAGAGCGCTCTCTTACTTGGTGGAACCATCAAATCATCTATGCTGATGGAAACGCCTGCTTTAGTAGCGTAGCGAAATCCCAAATCTTTCAACTTATCGGCCATCACCGCTGTACGCGCTGTACCATAATGCGTAAACGACCAAGCAATTAAATTTCTCAGCTGACCTTTGCCAACTATCCGATTCCGAAAAACCAATTTTTCTTCAGTCATTAGTTATTACCTTAATGGGAGCAGGGAGCAGGGAGCAGGGAGCAGGGAGCAGGGAAGAGGGAGCAGGGAGCAGGGAGCAGGGAGCAGGGAGCAGGGAGCAGGGAGCAGGGAGCAGGGGATTTTGACTTTCCCAATCCCCAATCGCCAATCCCCTAACTTGCTATTGCTTCATGAATCGCTTTATTGTAAATAACGCGACCTGGAGTTGTACGTATGTACTGAGAAATTAAATTTCTCTTGGCATCTTCTCTCACACGGCGGAACTTATACAGCAAAGTTCGAGTGCCGTCGCTGTGTTCTTCTACCTCCAATGGCTCTGTATCTGGTTTGTCTGTTTCTACTTCTCCGTCAAACCGCACGTAGATATAGGAGTGTAGGTCGATTTGCTTTTGCTCATAAGCTATGACTACGTCTTCCAAGGAAGCAAAGTACCGCCCTGCACCTTTTGTTGCATTAGGATTTTCTGCTGTTAAGTAATATGCCCCCAACACCATATCTTGGCTGGGTGTAATGATCGGCTTACCTGTGGCAGGTGACAAAATATTGTTACAAGCTAGCATCAACAACCTTGCCTCAGCCTGACTTTCCAAAGATAGTGGTACGTGTACCGCCATTTGGTCACCGTCAAAGTCAGCGTTAAACGCTGGACATACAAGCGGGTGCAGTTGAATGGCTCTCCCTTCCACCAAAATTGGCTCAAAGGACTGAATACCCAAACGGTGCAGTGTTGGTGCGCGGTTGAGCATAACCGGATGCCCTTCAATGACTTCTTCTAGCACATCCCAAACACTGGGGTCAGACCGAGATATGAGCTTTTTCGCTGCTTTGATGTTATTCACCATACCGCTGCGAATCAGACGATTGATCACAAACGGTTGAAATAGTTCAATTGCCATTTCTCGTGGCAAACCGCACTGGTGAATTTTTAGCTTTGGTCCTACCACAATGACGGAACGTCCAGAGTAGTCAACTCGCTTACCCAGCAAGTTTTGCCGGAAACGTCCTTGCTTACCCTCAATAATGTCTGACAAGGACTTCAGCGGTCGGTTATTTGCTCCCACAACCGTTCGTCCGCGACGACCATTGTCAATCAATGCGTCCACTGCTTCTTGCAGCATTCGCTTTTCGTTGCGAACGATAATTTCAGGAGCTAGAATTTCCTGCAGGCGTGCTAGACGATTATTACGGTTAATAACCCGCCGATATAAATCATTCAAATCACTGGTGGCAAACCGTCCACCATCTAACTGCACCATTGGGCGCAAGTCTGGGGGAATCACAGGAATCACGGTCATAACCATCCACTCTGGTTTAGAGCCGGTGGCAATGAAGTTATCAATCACCCGGAGTCTCTTAATCAGCTTGGCCCGCTTTTGACCTTTGGCGACTTGAATTTCTTCCCGCAAGCTTTCGGCTTCTTGCTCTAGGTTGATATCAGCGAGCAACCGCAGTAACGCCTCAGCGCCAATACCTACCTCTACTCCCTGCAACACAGAATCTTCGCTATAAATCTGGTCCTCTATTTCCAGCCATTGGTCTTCACTTAAAAGCTGTTTGTAGGTCAGAGTTTCCGCATTGCCAGGACTGAGAACAACATAGGAATTGAAATAGACAATCTGCTCTACATCCCGCAAGGGCATATCTAGCAAGATGGAAATATAGCTGGGAATACCTTTGAGATACCAAACGTGGGCAACTGGTGCGGCGAGTTTAATGTATCCCATGCGGTGACGACGCACTCGCGATTCGGTAACTTCCACACCACAGCGTTCACACACAATGCCACGGTGACGGACTCTTTTATACTTTCCACAATGGCATTCCCAATCTTTAGCCGGCCCAAAGATGCGCTCACAGAACAAGCCATCCATTTCTGGCTTCAAGGTGCGATAATTTATTGTCTCTGGCTTGGTAACTTCACCTACCACCTGACCGTTAGGCAAAGTTCTTTCACCCCACAGGCGAATGCGTTCCGGTGACGCCAGGCCGATTTTAACGTAGTCAAACTGATTAGTTTGGGCAGGTCTCATCTTTTTAGTACTGAGTTTTTGCTAGTTATAACTTCCGAAAAAACACAAGCGCAAAAGCCGTGTTCGTGTGTGAGTATTTAATTTTGAAATTCTGAATTATGAATTCTGAATCATGAATCATGAAACCCTTTTTCACCATTCATCATTCATCATTCATAATTCTCTTACTCTTCTTCTTCCATCGAATCGCGGGAAAGAGATTCGTAGGTTGGACGCGGAGGTGTACGACGATTGCCTTGATCTGCCATCAAATCGACTTCCACATCTAAGGAACTACCATCTGTTTGTGTCTCTACTTTGTGTACGGCAATATCTAAGCCCAGTGATTGTAGTTCTCGCATCAACACTTTGAAGGATTCTGGTGTGCCTGGTCTGGGAATTGCTTTGCCTTTGACGATCGCATTGAGTGCTTCATTCCGCCCTTGCATATCGTCTGATTTCACGGTAAGTAACTCCTGCAAGGTGTAAGCTGCCCCGAAGGCTTCCAAGGCCCACACCTCCATTTCTCCAAACCGCTGACCACCTTGCTGTGCTTTACCACCCAAGGGCTGCTGGGTCACGAGTGAGTATGGCCCTGTGGATCGAGCGTGGATCTTATCGTCTACTAAATGCACTAGCTTCAGCATATAAGCCACGCCTACGGTAACGGGTCTGTCAAAGGGTTCTCCTGTACGACCGTCAAACACCATAACCTTACCAGGTTGCTCTGGGTCATATACCCAGTCTTTACCTGTTTCATCTCTTGCTTCCTGTAACTTACCGTGTACAATGCTTCGAGATGATTCTTCACCGTACATTTCATCAAAAGGTGTCAGCTTAAACCTCACTCCCAGGTTATGACCAGCCCAACCCAACAAACACTCGAACACCTGTCCAACGTTCATCCGGCTAGGCACCCCTAAGGGGTTGAGGACGATATCCACTGGTGAGCCATCAGGCAAATACGGCATATCTTCCAATGGCAAGATTCGGGAAATAATTCCCTTGTTCCCGTGACGTCCTGCCATTTTGTCGCCGACTTGGATTTTGCGCTTCTGTGCTACGTATACCCGGACTACCATATTGGCACCTGGAGGCAGTTCATCACCTTGTTCCCGAGTAAATAAGCGCACATCAACGACGCGCCCTTTTTCACCGTTGGGTACGCGCAGAGAGTTATCTCGCACATCCCTTGCTTTTTCCCCGAAGATTGCCCGCAACAGCTTTTCTTCTGGTGGCTGGTCTGATTCCCCCTTGGGTGTTACCTTACCAACCAAAATATCTCCGGCTTCTACCCATGCCCCAATCCGAATGATTCCTTGTTCATCCAACTGGCGCAGGGCATCTTCCCCGACGTTGGGAATTTCTCTGGTGATTTCTTCTGGGCCAAGTTTTGTTTGTCTGGCCTCAATTTCATATTTTTCAATGTGAATTGAGGTGTAGACATCCTCTTGTACCAGCTTTTCAGAAATCAAAATTGCGTCTTCGTAGTTATAACCTTCCCAAGGCATGTAGGCAACGACAATATTTTGTCCTAATGCCAATTCTCCACCTTCGGTTGAGGAACCATCAGCCAGTACCTGACCTGCGACAACACGCTCTCCCACACGGACTAGGGGTTTTTGGTTGAGACAGGTGTCTTGGTTTGACCGTTGGTACTTGGAAATGGTGTACCTAATTTCTTTTTCTTGTGGATTCGATTTGGAAGGATATTCACGCCCTGAGGGACTGGTTGGGTTCTGAGCTAGTGCTGCGGTCGGACTTCCCTCGGCAGGGCGAGCAATCCGAGGACGGACACGAATTTCTGTAGCATCTACATATGTGACTTCACCATCAGTACGGGATACAATCACCATCCCGGAATCCCTTGCTCCTTGTGCTTCTAAACCTGTTCCTACCAAAGGACGCTCTGGTTTTAGCAGCGGGACTGCCTGCCGTTGCATGTTCGACCCCATCAGTGCGCGGTTGGCATCGTCATGCTCCAAAAATGGAATCATGCTTGTAGCAACAGATACAATCTGCACTGGTGAAACTGCGATATAGTCTACTTGTTCTGGGGTTGTTGTAGAAAATTCCTGGCGATAGCGCACTGGGACTTGCGGCCCAACTAAGTAGCCGTTTTCGTCAGTAGGCGCATCTCCTGCGGCGACTCGCAGATCGTCTTCTTCATCGGCAGTCATATACTCCGGTGCTAAATCATATCGCACTCGCCCATTTTCTACAGGTCGGAAGGGGGTTTCTAAAAAGCCATACAGGTTTACCTTGGCATGGGTTGCTAAGGAACCAATCAAACCAGCGTTCGGACCTTCTGGGGTCTCAATCGGGCAAATGCGCCCGTAGTGGGAAGGATGGATATCTCGTACGGCAAACCCGGCTCGTTCACGGGTCAAGCCCCCAGGCCCTAGGGCAGAAAGACGACGTTTGTGAGTCAGTTCTGCCAGAGGATTTGTCTGATCCATGAACTGCGATAGCTGACTGGAACCGAAGAATTCTTTAATTGCCGCTACCAAGGGTTTGGGGTTGACTAGGGAAGCTGGGGTTAGTACCTCGGCATCAGACACGGTCATCCGTTCCCTAATAATGCGCTCTAATCGGTTTAAACCAACCCTCACTTGGTTTTGCAGCAACTCACCGACGCTTCTCACCCGGCGGTTACCTAAATGGTCAATGTCATCAGTGTTACCAATGTCATATTCAAGGTTGATCAGGTAATCTACTGCTGCTAAGATATCAATAGAGGTTAATACTCTCAACGTATCCGGAACTTGGAGGCGCAGCTTCTTATTAAGCTTGTAACGTCCAACCCGTCCCAAATCATAGCGTTTGGGGTCAAAGAAGCGTGAGTCTAGCAGCTGTTGTCCCCCCAACACTGTTGGTGGTTCACCTGGGCGGAGTTTGCGATACAATTCCATTAGGGCTTCTTCTTCGGAAAACTGCCCCTCTTTTTCAATGGTTTTTTGGAAATACTCCGGATGGCGCAGGGCGTCAAAAATCTCGTTGTCTGATAATCCCAAGGCTTTTAAGAGTACCTGGGCAGATAACTTACGAGTTTTGTCGATGCGTACCCACACCAAGTCATTACGGTCTGTTTCAAATTTCAGCCATGCCCCCCGGTTGGGTATTAGGCTTGCTGAATAGGTACGTCGTCCGTTTTTGTCAATTTCCGATTTGTAGTAAACTCCTGGCGATCGCACGATTTGGTTAACGATCACACGTTCGGCACCGTTAATAATAAACGTGCCGCGATCGGTCATCAGAGGCAGATCCCCAATAAAAACCTCTTGCTCTTTGATTTCCCCGGTTTCTTTATTAATCAACCGTGTAGGTACATACATTTGTACGGCGTAGGTACTATCTCGCCGTTTGGCTTCTTCGACGCTGTACTTTGGCTCTTTAAGTTTATAGTTCTGACCTAAAAAGTGCAGTTCTAGTTTGCCAGTGTAATCTGTGATCGGACTAAAGGAGTTAAGTTCTTCTATCAACCCTTCTTCTAAAAACCAGCGGAAGCTAGAACGCTGGATTTCAATCAAGTCGGGCAACAAAAAGGCGGGTTCCATAATAGTTTCGTTAGTCATGCCTCTACCTTTGTTAAGCTTGTTAAACTTTCACTGTGTGGGAACTCCCTCTCCCTTACACCACCTGCAAGCGTGTAGTTAAGGGTAAAGGTCGCAATTAAACTTGAATCATAGTAAAATTGGTAAAGAGTATATCGTCCATTTTGGGGAAGTAGCCAAGCCCCAGAAATCGGCTGGATTTTTCTCTTGCAGTGGTGCAACTGCTGCTGGATCTTTTTTGCTTTCTTCACTTCCCCTCCAAAAAGCACGCTTTCTTCACTTACGCGGCTCTGTATTGTCTCTTTTGCTGAAGTACATGATTTATACTCGAACCGATAGTATCCTAAATACTCCAGGATAATCCTTAAGTTGGCAGCTTATGTGTATGTCTGGGTGTTGGTGGGTGGTGATCACAAGGCAATGAATGACATTTAATGATTTTCTATAGATAAAACTCGATCTTCGATCTTTTGCCAAGGTCTAGATCAACCTCAGTTGAAAAAGGTAGATTTGATTGGGATTAAGAGCATCCGCTTGTAGAGATATAAGGATGGTAGGGGTTGATAATGATCCAGTAGGATAACTAAAGCTTAGGAGGTAATAGTCGCTCCCTTAAACATTATGACTCAAGTGAACCTTTTTTGGAGGAAATAATATTACCATATTTTTCTCTTTCTCAAGGTTTATTTTTTTTACAACCTCCAGCGTACCTTTTTATAGTGCCAAGCCAAACAGTTCACAGGCATTTTTGGTAGTGAGAGCAGCTATGCTGGCTGTTGTTTCTCCCCGCAATCGGGCTACTTGGTCAGCTACATAGCGAACGTATGCAGGTTCATTGCGTCGTTCCCCTCGTTTAGGAACCGGCGCTAGAAACGGGCAATCCGTTTCAATCAATAGGCGATCGCTGCTCACCATCGCCGCTGTGTCTTGAATTTGTTTGGCATTCTTAAAGGTAACGGTTCCACTAAAGCTAATATAGAAGCCTAAATCGAGGAACCATTGAGCTTCTTCTGGTGTTCCACCCCAACAATGCATCACGCCCCTGACACTTCCTCCTTTGAGTTTCTTCCATTTTTGTAGGACTTCTCTGACATGTATTGCCGCATTGCGGCAGTGGATAATGACGGGTAAGCTGAGTTCACTGGCGATCCCTAACTGTGCTTCAAATACCATAAGCTGTTGTTCATAGTCATTTGCTTTGTAAAAGTCCAGCCCCATTTCCCCAATTGCTACTACCTTGGAGTCAGAACAAGCTAAGGATTTTAATTGCTCTGCTGTTTGGTGATTCCATTTATCGGTATCTAAAGGATGCAATCCTACCGCAAAACTAAGTTCAGGAAAACGGTGAGCTAGGGCTTGAATGCCAGGAAATTCTGATGGCTCAACACAAGAGTGTACTAGCCGCACTACACCTGCTTCTTGCCATCGCGATCGCACTGTGTCTAAATCTGCCTGGAAATTATCAAAGTTGATATGAACGTGGGTGTCAATTAGCTGCATCTTTTGTCCTTTATCCTTAGTCATTGGTCACTTGTCCTCAGTCGTGATGAATAACCAATGACCAATGACTATTGTGCAGTTGCTGCTGCTGGTTGGTTTTGCGTTTGCGCTTTGAGTCTTTGAGCCAATTTTGACTTTTTCCTTGCTCCATTATTACGGTGGATAACACCCTGCTTCACAGCTTTATCGATTTTGCTGTATGCAGCAGACATGTGGGCAAGCACTTCTTGTTTCGATTCTGGGTTAGGGTTAGCTGCGTATGTTTCTACAGCGGTCAAGTATTTCTTCATCAGCGTTTTCACTGCTGATTTATAGGCTTTGTTACGCAGCCGATTACGTTCTGCGATTTTGGCACGCTTGAGAGCAGACTTTGTATTCGCCACAGTCAGTTCCAAAAAAATATGAGTTATCTGAACACACTACTAGATTTACTAGTATAGCATCTACTCTACCAATATTAAGATTTAATTGAAAAATATCACCAAATTTTTTTTTGGTAATATGTCAGGTTGACTGCTAGGATGAACAACTCACTCGGTGAGCGTTGTTGAAAGTGGTTTTACTGCACGGCAGTGGCAAGACTGTATTTAACTACAGCCAAGCCGTTCGCTGCATCTTAGGATGCATATCTTATAGTACAGTCACATAGCTTAATGGCTGTTACCTGCATTTAGATTCTGAATATCCTGTGATTTAGGACGATCTAGGGTGTAGCAATACTCACATTCACGAGTACTTTCCTGATTGTAGCACTGGGATGGTTATTTGTGTGTGTGTTAACCTCCAAACTGGTACGGCTTCCCTCCTAAAATTTAGTAATCCACTCCCTAGGGATAAAAGAAACGCTCTTTACCTAAATCTTCGCGATCGCTTCCCTTCACAATTCTTAATCTCGATAACTTCTCCTTGCCTACTGACAAGAGCAGCACAATCTAATAGGCTGTTCTACAGTGGCGAGTGCGCTGAAGCGCAACTACGAACCAATGATGATTTATTTGTGCTGACCTACTTAGTTTCTTGTGGGTGTGTACCTGTTAGCGCCAGCCTCCCCCACAATCAGTAAATCTATCAAGCACAGATCCTCTAATTAACAAGTACATGTAAGTAAAATGCCCCTGAAAATTATCCAGAATTTTGATAGCAGTTTCACTCTTGAACCACAAGCTAAAGAAACCCTATTCAAATTATTGACTGGTGAAGCTTTCTTAAACCAAATTTGCCAACAGTTGAAGTGCGGAAAAGTGGAATTTACTCAATTACTTTTTCAGCCAGTCCCCTATAGCCTATCCACCCCCAAGGGAATGCCTGTAGATTTTACAAAGTACCATGAATCTGACGATTACGGCATCATTAACGTACCACCAAATTTCATGTTTAATGCTAAGATTTTTCAACCTAGTCGCCTCTGTGCAATTTATCGCAAAATCTGATAATTTTAGTTGGTACATCTAAAAAAGGGAGTTCCCCACTCCCGGTTCCCCACTCATTTAGTTTATGACAACTGACACCAGTATTTCATCTTTAATCAATCTAGAATACATTCCTTACATTAGTGGAAATGGTCAATTACCTGAACAATTTCAAGGTAAAATAGGGGTTTATGCCATTTTCAATCAAGAAAAAGTCCTGCAATTTGTAGGATACTCCCGCGATGTTTATATTAGCTTAAAACAGCACTTAGTACGTCAGCCGCAAAACTGCTACTGGGTGAAAATTGCCACAATTGAACGTCCCAATCGTACGGTTTTAGAAAATCTGGAGAAGTCTTGGATTGCTGAGAATGGCAGTGTTCCTCTAGGAAATGGGGATGACAAAGAAAAATGGACACAGCCTATTGATGCAAAAGCTATAATGACGCCTGAAGAAAAGGCAAATTATGAAAATCCAATTCATGATGAAATAACGCAAATCAAAATTATCAAGAATGTGGCACGGCGAGTAGAAGCAGAAATTTTAGCAGCAATAGAAGCGCGTGGTTTACAAATGCAAATTCGTTTCAATCCTAAATTAAAAGAAGAAGGTTTATTGGATTTGAAATAATCAATGCCAATGAATCCTCCAGGGAAGTAGGCTTCCCAGACTGATCATTCCAAGTCGCGCCGTCCAGAACCAATGGGGAAGAAAAGTCCTTTACCCCAAACCCAGTAACTTTTTCCGACTCCGATAGCGCAGTGGTGTAGGGTAGGCACTGCCCACCCTACGTGTCGTTCAAAAATCAAGTACGAGTCTTATAGTCGTGGTGAGTATAACTCAATTGTTTGATTGAATAGTCTTATATACTTTGAATAAGGAATTATATGGATATGCTATCAAGTATTAATTACCTAACTTTGAGGAGGCACAATGATTAACTTACCTTTGGTTTTTGATATTTCCATAGGATTAATTTTTATATATTTAACTTTGAGCTTAATTGCCTCTGAGTTACAAGAATATATGTCCACAGTTTTACAATGGAGAGCCAAACATTTAAACAATTCTATTGAATCACTTTTGTCTGGTGGGAGTGAAGCCAATTCAGCAGATTTACAAAATGAATCAGTTTTATCTGATGGGAATGAAGCCAATTCAGCAGATTTACAAAATGTAAAAAAACTAGTACAAAATCTATATAATGATCCCTTGATTAATACCCTTAACCATGGAGCTTCAGGGATAATAGAGAAAAAAATGAGAAAAGTTACTAGAATTCTCGGTAAACAAAATATTGCATCCAAAAAAAGCGCTGCTTCTTACATTCCTTCAGAAACCTTTACAAGTACTTTACTCCAAACACTAAAACTTCCTGAGTTAATCCAAAAAGCAAGGATGGGGAATGGAGAATCTAAAGAAAACTTAAGTCTAATATTAGCATCTTATCACGAACTTAAAACAGCTATTGAAGCTCCGCCGGACAGTGAAGAATATAAAAACATTAAAAAAGTCTATGGCGATGTTGATCATGAATTAAAAACAATCGTTAAGACTTTACCCGATTATGTACCTCATTCTGTCATCACCAGCCTTTCCGCTCTGGCAAAGCGTTCTCAATTTAAGGCTAATAACCTAGATGAGGAACTGAATCAGTTTAGACAAGAAGTTGAAACGTGGTTTGATCGTTCAATGGAGAGGGCTAGTGGTGTATATAAGCGTAATTCTAAAGGGATAGCACTTGTAATCGGGTTCATACTCGCTATATTAACCAATACTGATACATTTCACGTTATTAGTAGACTATCCAGAGATTCAGCGTTACGAGCTGGTCTGACTCAATATGCAAATCAAGCGGCTCTGAATCAAAATGCAAGTCAGGAAAATAACTTGACTGAATTTAAACAAAACTTGGATCAAGAATTAGATAGTGTCTCCTTACCAATTGGTTGGACTGTTAATAACTATTGTCAGCAGTTTGATGATTTAAGAGATTGTACGAAAAGAAATGAACACAAAAAATGGCAATCAAGAATAATTCCGATCCTTAGAACAATTTTAGGTTGGATTATAAGCGGTATAGCCGTTTCTATGGGTGCACCTTTTTGGTTTCAGCTACTGAATAAATTTATCAATGTTCGTAACACTGGTTCAAAACCTGTAACATATACGAAGGATCGTCCTTCCAGCAATTCATAAGCGGCAGTAGTACGTACAGGATTATACAAGTTTGTGACGAAATGAAAATAATATCTATGGTTCGTAGTTGCTCAGCGCACTCTTCGCTACTACGGATCAAAATGTCACGAATTTATGAAACGCTGTACTAAGTACTTAAAGCTTAACAATCCATGACTAACCAGCACTCCTATTCTAAAATCCCCTCTTGTACTTGGAATCGTCCCATCGGTTTAGGCTGGGACAAACCCTACACCGTCCGCTACGCTAGTAACATTGATGATGGTCCTTGGCATGGAATGCCCTTAGGAGGCTTTGGTGCAGGTTGTATCGGTCGTTCCTCACGAGGAGATTTTAACCTCTGGCACATTGACGGTGGTGAACACACCTTTAAAAGCATCCCCGCCTGTCAGTTCAGTGTATTTGAGTCGAATGGTACATCATCCCAAGCTTATGCTTTATGTACTCAAACCCCTGAGGATGACAGTCTCGCTGCTTGGGAATGGTATCCAGTGGGTGGGGGAGATGGGGGGGAGGAAGAAATTAATTTATCTCCCCACACTCCCCACACTCCCCACACTCCTAAAGTGGGTACTTATCATGCTCTATACCCGCGCAGCTGGTTTGTCTATGAAAAGGTGTTGCAAGCAGAGTTAACTTGTGAGCAGTTCTCTCCGATCTGGGCCAAGAATTACCAAGAAAGTAGCTATCCGGTAGCAGTTTTTCTGTGGACTGCTCACAATCCCACCAAGATTTCCTTGACTTTAAGCATTATGATGACTTGGCAGAATATGGTGGGCTGGTTCACCAATGCCTTGAAATCACCTGAAGTACAAATACGGGATGATGGTAGTCCGGTTTACGAGTACCAACCGCGTCTGGGTGAAAGTCAAAATAATTTTAACCAGCTAGTTGAAGATTCTGAATATATAGGCTGTGTCTTAGGTCGAGTTGGTAGCTCCGGACCAGTGTCCGAAGGCGAGGGACAATGGTGCATTGCTACTCAAAAAAATCCTCATATAGAAGCATTTTATCACACTCGTTGGAATCCAAATGGCACGGGTACAGAAATCTGGGAAAGCTTTGCTCGATATGGTTCTTTATCTAATTGTCTAGATGAAATGCCAGCGGCAGATGGTGAACAAGTAGGAGCCGCGATCGCCCTCCGTTTCACTTTACAGCCCGGAGAAACGTTGCAAATTCCCTTTGTCCTGACCTGGGATTTCCCTGTGACAGAGTTTGCAACCGGAATTACTTATTACCGCAGGTATACCGACTTTTTTGGTCACAGTGGCTTGAATGCTTGGGCGATCGCATCCACTGCCCTGAGAGAATATCAAACATGGTTGTCTGAGATTCAATCTTGGCAACAACCCATTCTTGAGCGTCAAGACTTGTCTGACTGGTTCAAAATGGCTCTGTTTAATGAGCTTTATGACCTCACCAGCGGTGGTACACTCTGGAGTGCGGCATCAGAACGTGACCCTATCGGTCAGTTTGCTGTACTGGAGTGCTTAGATTACCGTTGGTATGAAAGCTTAGATGTGCGGCTGTACAGTTCTTTCGGTTTGTTGATACTCTTTCCAGAACTGGAAAAGTCGGTGATTCGTGCCTTTGCCCGAGCTATACCTACTAGTGACGACACTCCCCGTGTGATTGGCTATTACTACACCATGGGGGTTCAAAGTCCCATTGCTGTCCGAAAAGTTGCAGGTGCAACACCCCATGATTTGGGCGCACCCAATGAGCATGTGTGGGAAAAAACTAACTACACCAGCTATCAGGATTGCAATTTGTGGAAGGACTTGGGCAGTGACTTCGTTTTGCAGGTATACCGAGACTTTCTCCTCACAGGTGCTTCGGATATAGAATTCCTGGCAGAATGTTGGCATGCTATTGTCCAAACTCTCAATTACCTTAATACCTTTGACAACGATGGTGATGGAATTCCGGAAAATTCAGGTGCGCCTGACCAAACTTTTGATGACTGGCGATTGCAGGGAGTGAGTGCTTACTGTGGTGGATTGTGGTTGGCGGCGTTAGAGGCGGCGATCGCGATTTGTAATGTTTTATTGACGAACCTCGAAGTCGCCAAGATCTCCAAGGTTTTTCTTGGCGACTTTGACGACTTGGCGGTGCAAAAATCTATCTACGAAACATGGCTAGAACAAGCTCGCGCTGTCTATCAAGAAAAACTCTGGAATGGACAATACTACAGACTTGACAGTGAGAGTGGGTCTGACGTGGTGATGGCAGACCAGTTGTGTGGACAATTCTATGCTCGTCTTTTAGGATTGCCCGATATTGTGCCACAAGAGTGTACCCTTTCGACGCTGAAAACTATTTACGATGTTTGCTTTTTGAAGTTCCACAACGGCAAATTTGGTGCAGCTAACGGTGTTCGTCCTGATGGTTCGCCAGAAAACCCCAAAGCTACACATCCCTTGGAAATTTGGACAGGAATTAATTTCGGCATTGCAGCTTTTCTTGTGCAAATGGGAATGAAGGATGAAGGATTGAGGCTGACACACGCTGTGGTACAGCAAATTTATGACAACGGGTTACAATTCCGCACACCCGAAGCAATCACCACATCTGGTACTTTCCGCGCTTGTACTTACCTGAGGGCGATGGCAATTTGGGGAACTTATTATGAATTATGAATTAGGGGTTGGGAGTTAGAAGTAGAGTTTCTTTTTCTCCCCACACCCCCCACACCCCCCACACTCTCCCCAATGAGGGGTCAAGTACCCTATTGCTGTGGTCACTGGGGGCTCTCCACCCTATTGCTATAGTTCGGTTTCACTGACTAATATGTTTTTCTGATCCGTTGTAACCGACTTAAGCAATTGAGTCAGTAATAAATTTAGGGACAGGTTATGCAACAAATTCTAAAGTCTTGAGTTTTAAGGGCTCAGGACTGGGGGGTTCTTTTTTCAAAATTCAAATACTAGTAGCTTTAGCCACAAACAAAATAAAGATTGCCAAAAGTATGTTTACCATTCACAACTTTCCAACTAAAAAAAAGATTTCTTGGGAACGCCCCACAGGCGGCGCACCACCCGTTACTCATTACAGAAACTCCTCCTATTCCCTGCTCCCTGCTCCCTGCTCCCTATTCAAAACTCAGGACAGATGTTTTGATGAATGACAGTTAAAGCGTAAGTAAAGTTTTGATAAAATCTAAGAAGTTTGTTGACGATGCTAGTCGAAGTTTAATAAGACTGCATCAGAAGTTGATTAATCCTCTGATGTAAACCGAAACTGAGTTTAGCTAGTAAATGTTTGATTTCAAACTTTCATACTGATGAAAAGCCACTCAGTGAAAGACTAAATTCAGCTTCTTATATCACTACTACACGCTTCAAAAAGTGTAAGGATTCAAAAGTCACTGAACATGAAGCGAAGCGACTGACTCCTGACAGAAAAGTTAACAAGCTTACCCAAACATCAAAAATGAAACGATGAATTTCTTCTCGTCGTTAAGAGAGCAGGGAGAGCGTCATCATACCAGCAATCAGCAGTCTCCCACAGCACATACAGCTAGTCTCAACCTTTTAAGGCTAGTGACAGGAGATCCGAGTCTAGTATCAGATTTAAGCCAAATTTGTGTTGTTCGTGAGTTTCAACTGGGTGACAATCTGACGAGTTACAGTCCAGATAGGGAAACAGAACCAGATAGCAATTTTCTTTACTTAGTTTGTCAAGGTCGAGTGCGACTCCTTGGGTTTGATGCCACTCGAGTCAGAGAAGTGTCAACTCAATTGCTTTTGGAACAGCAAACCTTTGGGGCAGACCATTTTTTCTGCCATCAACCTTTACCTTATCAAGCGATCGCTGCTAGTGCTGGTTTTGTGGCTCAAATTCGTACTTCTGACTTGATGCCGTGGCTTTCTCGGATACCTAAACTAAAAGATTATTTACAACGGGTAGCTTATAAGCGACAAGCACTCATTTTCTTCAAGACTACTACTGAGTTACGTTCACAAAAGAGTCATATTCTGCGACAGCTGTTACTTTACTTAGCACAAACGAAAATCAGTGCAGGCTCATCCTTGATGGAAGTCACACCCCCTCAGGAGGGTCGCTACTGGCTTGTAAGTGGAAAAATTGACATTTCAAGCGCGGAGACTCAACCGCCGCTTGTAGGAGGAACCTGGGGGTATCCTGATACAGAGCTAATGTCTTGGAAGGCTCAAACAGAGCTATTAGTTTACCACCTGCCTATAGAACATTGGGAGTTGGCAAAGGCGATCGCACCTGAACTATTTCCCGATAAGTCTGAAGAAGAGTGTAAGAGGAAGCAGAGGAAGCGGGAAGCGAAATTACTCCCTCAACTCCCTCAACTCCCCGTCCCTCACCGACACTCAAAAAGTTCAACAACATCTGAAACAACAGAGGAATCTGACCAGCCGCTTCCGGAGGACAATTCTAAGGTTGGTTTGAGTCCGATCACAAATTCGGTCATAGACACTAACTTTCCTGAACGGAGGCGTCAACGTTCGTCAACATCTTTGCTACGGCGTCCTTATCCTTTTATTCAACAACAAAGTTCTTCCGATTGTGGTGCAGCGTGTTTGGCAATGATTAGTTCGTATTGGGGTAAACGCTTGAGCCTCAACACCTTGCGCAACTTAGCGCGTACAGACCGTACGGGTGCCTCCCTTCAGGCTTTAGCAGATGCATCTCAAACCTTAGGATATGATGCACTCCCTGTACGGGCTTCTTTAAGTAAGGTTGAGTTGCGAACCTACCCTTGGATTGCCCACTGGCAAGGGATTCACTATGTGGTTGTTTGGAAAATTAAAGGTGATCGCGTGTTGGTTTCCGATCCAGCTGTAGGCAAGCGATCGCTTTCTCGCCAAGAGTTTGAGGCTAACTGGACAGGATATGCTTTGCTTTTATCCCCAACCGAACGCCTAAAAACTCTTAAAAGTGAAAAAATTTCCCTAGGTAAGTTTTGGCACGCTTTTCGGCATCACCGTAATCCACTAGGGCAAATCATTCTCGCCTCAGTGCTACTGCAAGTTTTTGGGTTGGCAACTCCCCTTTTTGCCCAGGTTGTTCTCGACCGAGTGATGCCACACAAAAGCTTTGCCACCCTAAATCTCTTTGCTGTTGGCTTCCTGATCTTCGGTATGTGGCGGATTGCCTTAACCGCAGCACGCCAATACCTACTCGACTATTTTGCTAACCGCATGGATGTCACCTTGATTGGTGGTTTTATGAGCCACACACTGCGGTTACCGTTGCAGTTTTTTGCATCCCGTCAAGTGGGGGATATTATCACCCGCGTTCAGGAAAATCGCAAAATCCAACAGTTTCTGACCCGTAAAGCTGTGAGTGCCACCCTAGACGCTCTGATGGCAGTTGTCTATCTGGAACTGATGGCTTATTACAACTTACAACTCACTTTTCTGATGCTGGTTTTAATTCTGCCCGTCGTGATTTTGACTCTCGGAGCAAGTCCACTCCTGAAAAAAGTTTCGCGGGAAATCTTTAAGGAATCGGCAGAGCAAAACTCTTCAATGGTAGAAATGATGACTGGTGTTGCTACAGTAAAAACCGCCGCAGTTGAGCGCCCGATGCGTTGGCGTTGGGAAGAACGCTTTACAAATATGGTGAAAGCACGGGTTCGAGGTCAGAAGCTAGCTAATAATTTGCAACTAGCCACTAGTTTTATTCATCATCTTTGTAGTACGGCTGTGTTGTGGTATGGGTCAACTCTGGTTATTCGTGGGGAAATGACGATAGGTGAGTTTGTGGCTTTTAATCTACTTATTGGCAATGCAATTCATCCTGTTATGTCATTGGTGGGACTGTGGGATGAGTTTCAAGAGGTACTGATTTCTGTGGAACGTCTTAACGATGTCTTAACAGCTGAACCAGAAGAGAATCCCCAACAACTGCTACTCGTTTTACCCCCAATTCGCGGTGACGTAGATTTCGAGAATGTCTGTTTTTGCTATAAACAAGATGAAGAGCGCAACACTCTGCAAAATATCTCTTTTAAGGTGAAAGCAGGTCAAACTATTGGTGTTGTGGGTTCCAGCGGCTCAGGTAAAAGCACTTTAATTAATTTGCTTGCTGGTTTATATCATCCCAACTCCGGACGGATTTTAATTGATGGATGTGATACTACTCTTGTTTCACTCCAATCGTTACGCACTCAGCTGAGTGTCGTGCCACAAGAATGTTTTCTGTTTTCTGCAACTATTTTTGACAACATCACACTTTACAACTCGGAGTATACTCAGGAGCAAGTGATCGCGGCTGCCAAGTTAGCAGAGGCACATACTTTTATCCAGGGTCTGCCTCTAGGCTACAACACCCAGGTGGGAGAGAGGGGAATGATGCTTTCCGGTGGACAGCGACAAAGAATTGCGATCGCACGCGCACTGATTAGGAACCCACGAATTTTAATTTTAGATGAAGCCACTAGCTCTCTAGATGCTGAGTCTGAACGCCGATTTCAGCAAAATTTAGCTCGGTTGAGCCGAGGTAGCGTTGCCACTCCTAATACGACTCGCACCATCTTTATCATTGCGCATCGTCTCTCCACTGTTCGCGATACCGACTGCATCCTCGTCCTAGACCAAGGTATCGTTGTTGAGCGAGGCACTCATGATGAATTAATGACAATTAAAGGTCTTTATCATCACTTCGCCCAACAGCAATTAGATCTATAGGAGCGCCCCACGGGCGGCGCACCACCCGTTACTCATTACAGAAACTCCTCCTATTCCCTATTCCCTATTCCCTATTCCCTATTCCCTATTCCCTATTCCCTATTCCCTATTCCCTATTCCCTGCTCCCTGCTCCCTGCTCCCTATTCCCTATTCCCTATTCCCTCTTCCCTCTTCCCTATTCCCTGCTCCCTGCTCCCTGCTCCCTGCTCCCTCTTGAAATTGTGACTTTTGACTTCCGCGCAGCAGTTGCCTGCCATACAAAATTATCTATTGTTCATGAATGATTTACTCTGTATTTTCTGCTCACTAAGTTGTGT
>CAIVAU010000213.1 GCA_903903925.1 uncultured cyanobacterium | reverse complement strand
GAACCCCATAAATAAATTTAGGGGCTTGTAGCATGGACGTAGTATTTCTTGCGCTGCGCGTCTCGAAATACATATTTTCTTCTTTTTCCATAAATAAATTCAGGGGCTTGCATCCCTTTTTTCACTTTTGACTTTTGACTTTTGACTTCCCGCAGGGCGGTCATCCGCTATTGTGCCATATTTCACAAAACCATCTGGGTTAGCGTTAGCTAACCCAGATGGTTTAATCTACGGTCTTACAGTAGAAAAAATCTCATTTCTACGGAAGAATGGGAATGATATTCCACTGAGCGAAGCTGTTACCTTGTGGACTGTCAACATGAACAGTAACAGTATCTGGATATGCTGCGCCAGGAGAACATCCGTTGCATCTTGCTACATATTTACCAGTATCTGCTTTGAGAGCGTACTTACCATTGTCTAATAACTCTGGAGTAAATTGAGCATAAGGTACAGAAGGATCTGTAACATGGATTGTTACAAAATCAGGATAAGCGCCTCCAACAATACATCCGTTGCATCTTGCTAAATATTTACCAGTGTCCGCTTTGAGGGCGATTTTGCCATTACCTACTTTGACAACCTCAAATTGAGCGTAAGGATTATCGCTAGTGGGTTTGTTAATGTGTACTGTAGCTGTATCAGGGTTGACATTTACAACTCTTTGACAATTGCGGCAACGAGAAAGCCATTTTCCTGTATCAGCTTGTAAAGCAACTTTTTCTGGAGAGCTATTTACTTGCGCATTTGCAGGACTAACTGATGTGCTAAAGCAAGCCACAACAACTAGCATTACAGCTAGCATTGTTTGGATGAACTTTTTCATGGTTTTTCCCAAATCACTAAGGTTATGAATGAAATACTTTAAATTTCATTCTCTAACTTAGAGACGATCTGAACAGGCAATTTGTGAATTTTTTCGAGTTAGAGGTTTTTTTCCCACAAAAGCCGTCATTCAGGTATTCTTCTACCGCCTGTTGCCAATTCCCCGACTGAAAAATAATTACACATGACAAACTACAAATTTCAACAACTAATTATTAAAATACTTCCAGAAAATAAAATATCCCAACCATAGATAGATCAATCATATCCTACGTAAGGGCGGGGTAACCTCGCCCCTACTAACAATCTTAAACCTTTGCCAGTTCTGGGGTAGGGCACTTGCTGTTGCGGATGGAGGCGATCGCCTCAGCATAATCTTTAGCTTTAAACACAGCTGAACCAGCGACTATCGCATTTGCTCCCGCTTCCAAAACCTGCCAGGTATTATTGGCTTTGAGTCCCCCATCCACTTCAATCCAGGGGTCAAGACCACGTTCATCGCACATCTGACGCAGTTTGCGAATTTTGGGAAGTACTGCGGGAATAAAACTTTGTCCACCAAACCCAGGATTGACGCTCATAATCAACACCAAGTCACAAAGTTCTAACACGTACTCAAGAAAATCCAAAGGTGTTGAGGGATTAAGTACAACACCCGCTGTTTTGCCGAGTTCTTTAATCTGGCTGAGAGTACGATGCAAGTGAGGCGAGGCATTATGCTCGCAATGGACTGTGATATGATCTGCCCCTGCCTTAGCAAAGTCCTCTACATATTTTTCTGGTTCCACAATCATCAAGTGGACATCCAAGGGCTTTTTAGTAACCGGACGAATCGCCTCTACAATCAGAGGACCTATCGTAATATTAGGTACAAAACGACCGTCCATTACATCGACGTGAATCCAATCTGCACCTGCTGCGTCTATGGCGCGAACTTCATCTCCCAGACGGCTAAAATCCGCTGATAGGATAGATGGAGCAATCACAATGGGCTTTTTTGATGGCGTTTGGGTCATGGCTAGTGGGTTGTAGAGCGTCCTCGTCTGTCGGTATTTTAACAAAATATTGAGCAAGCCCTCACCTATTTATAGAGATGAGGAAGATAAGGGTGTGGGGAGTGTGGGGAGTGTGGGCGCATGAATCAGAATTCAGTACCTCTAGTGGTCTGTCAAGATTAAATTGATGGGTAGTGCGAGCCGGAAAGCTCGCGTCGTGAGCGAGACGCTCACACTACCAACCCATCAAAATGAATTTGACAGACCACTAGACTTGGTAGAGGTGTTTGAAACTCCTGAAGCGATAGCTATAGTGGTATTTTTTAACAAAAAACCACTAACCACTAACAAAAAACCACTAACCACTAAAGTGAAAAAACTAACCTGGATCATTTGGGGATTAAGTGCTTCCTGCTTGGGTGCGCCAGTACTTTCTTTAGAAACTTTCCTGACTAGAGACGGCATTGATGCTTTTAAGCTACATCAACCTCCATATAATTTAATTGGTCGTAAGATTGCCATTGGTCAGGTGGAAATTGGGCGTCCGGGAAAGTTTGGGTTGGATAAAGCAGTGTCTAAAAATCACTCTGTACCCTTAGCGGGAGTATTTTTACGTACTGGACTTGCCAAGTCTAATAGCGGTGTTGATCCCCATGCGTACAATGTTGCTGGTATCATGGTCAGCACTGATAAAGCTTTACCAGGAGTTTCCCCAGGAGCGCGACTGTACTCATCCGCCGTGGGTGCTGCCAAAAATATAGCTCAGTCAGAAGAGTGCTTATCCGCACAGCATATAGCGTTACAAAACGGTGGCGATGTCCGTGCAATTAACTTCAGCTTTGGGGAACCTTTAAACCGCGATCCTCGACCAGAAGCAGTTTTAGACGGCAACGCTTTATTAACGCTATGTATTGACTGGTCTAGTCGTGTTCACAATACATTATATGTAATTGCTGGTAACCAAGGTAAGGGAGGTATTCCCATTCCCACAGATAATTATAATGGAGTGAACGTGGCTTTTTCATCCCGTAGGGGAGGGGTGTTTGATAAAGTTGACGTTTCTAACCTAGCGACTTCTGATCAGGGAATGGTTCGGCGACTAGCTGGAAGAGAAATTAATCTTGGTCCCCGTCGTTCCATCAGTTTAGTTGCACCTGGGAGTAATATTCGTTTACTTAATCCAGACGGCAAAGCAAACAAGGTCACGGGTACAAGTTTTGCAGCGCCTCTGGTTACTGCTACAGTTGCGCTCTTGCAGGAATTTGGTGATAGACAGCTACGAACAAAACAACCTAACTGGAGCATTGCTTCTCGCCGACATGAAGTCATGAAAGCAGTATTGCTGAATTCAGCAGACAAGATCCAAGATACTGGCAATGGCCTACGGTTGGGAATGACCCGGACACTAGTTGATAAACAAAATCGAGATTGGCTGGCTTCTGATGCATACAAAGACCCCAAAATTCCTTTAAACGCCCAAATGGGAGCAGGTCATTTGAATGCATTCCGTGCTTACCAACAATTTAGTGCTGGTCAATGGAATCCATCACAAACTGTACCAGCCCTAGGCTGGGATTATAGTAAAGTGAATATTGGGACATCCGTAGAATATAAGTTAGCCAAACCTTTACAGCAGGGAAGTTTTGTTGATATCACCTTGGCTTGGGACAGATTGGTGGAGTTAGAAGATAAAAACAAAAATGGTCAGTATGACGCAGGCGAAAAGTTTCGCGATCGCGGCTTGAATAACCTCGCCCTCTACTTAGTGAAAGCTGATTCTCAAAATGCAGATGCTGCTGTTTGTTCCTCAATCAGTGAAGTTGATAGTGTGCAACATATTTTCTGTCCCGTTCCTGCTACTGCCAATTATACAATCCGTGTCCAGTTTCGCCGCAAGGTAAACGAATCTACTCAGCCCTACGCTTTAGCTTGGTGGAGTGTACCTGCTAGGTAGGGAGCAGGGAGCAGGGAGCAGGGAGCAGGGAGCAGGGAGCAGGGAGCAGGGGAGCAGGGGAGCAGGGGGACAGGGGGGCATAACTTGGCAATTTCTCTATACTTTGATTGTTCTTCACTAATGCCCCATTCCATATTGTTGCCAAAACTGTAACCGCCTAGGAAGGATGTGACCTGAAATGCCATAGTTCAGATGAAAGACTTTGGGGATTAAGGTGGTAAGATGGCGGAGAAATTTAGTCATGCCCGGAGAAATTTCCTGCAAAGACGTTACGGTGTTCGTTTGGGAAGACGCTACGTTCTAGCTGCTGCTGGTGTTGTTCTGGTGGGCGTATTAGGTTGTTCTCAAGTTAATAGTAGTAGCACGAGCGCAGTTGCTCAATCTCCTTTGCCTGAGTCAGAATCTCCCATATCAAAAAGACGATTAAATCCTGAGACAAAACTTGTGACTGCTAATACTAAATTTGGCTTCAAACTGTTTTCAGCAGTTCTCAAGCAAGACAGTAACAAAAACGTTTTCGTCTCACCTTCAAGTGTAGCTTTTGCCCTAGCTATGACCTACAACGGTGCCAGTGGTTCTACTCAATTCGCCATGTCAAAGGCGTTAGAGTTACAGGGAATGGGTCTGGAACAAATTAACTCCTCTAACGCTGCGTTAAAAGCGCTTTTAGAAAATCCTGATCGCCAAGTGCAACTCATTGTTGCTAACTCGCTTTGGGCAAATAAAAACGTCAGTTTTAAACCTGATTTTCTGCAGAAAAATCAGGATTTTTACGCAGCTAAGGTAACAAATTTAGACTTTAGTGATCCAGGTACACCTAGGGTTATAAATGAATGGGTTCAGGAAAACACTCAGGGAAAAATTACTCAGATAGTTGACAGGATAGACCCACAACAAGTCCTCTTTCTGATTAATGCTATCTACTTCAAAGGGAGATGGGCAAAGGAATTCGACAAAAAGCAGACTGCTGATTATCCATTTAACCTCACATCAGGTATGCAGAAACCATACCCGATGATGTCGCAAACGGGTAGCTATCAATATCATGAAAATGAACTGTTCCAGGCGGTAAGTCTACCTTATGGGAGAGATGGGAAGATCAGCTTTTATGTGTTCCTACCGAAACAGAACTCTAACTTAAATGCCTTTTACCAAAAGTTAAACATGGAGAACTGGGGAAAATGGATGACGCAGTTCAGCAAACGTGAAGGATTTATTCGCTTGCCTCGTTTTAAAACGGACTATGATATTACCCTGAACGACGCGCTTACAGCGTTAGGTATGGGTGAGGCTTTTAGCGACAAAGCAAATTTTTCTGGTATTGGTCAAAATCTAAAAATTAGCGAGGTCAAACATAAAACTTTTGTAGAGGTCAATGAGGAAGGTACAGAAGCCGCTGCTGCGACTTCTGTGGGCATTACGACACTATCAGCTCAAATTCCTGCCCAAAAGCCATTCCAAATGATTGTTGACCACCCCTTCTTTTGTGCGATTCGCGATAATCAAACAGGAAGCATTTTGTTTATGGGTTCAATTGTGGAACCACAAGCCTAAGAAGGATTCACTTCGGGAAGACCACGAGAACGGCTGATGTCAGTGGTGGGAAGTGATGCTTCTGATCCAATTGGTGCATTTACCTCACTAGGATGATCGCTTTGCAACGAAACTACCCCCTCTACTTTTTGGGAAGCCACACTTTGTTCTACACAACTATCTTGAACAGAGACAAGACTTTCATCGGAGTGGCTGCTGTATATAGAAGGACGCAGGGCGCTTAACGCCGTCTTAATCACAACAGCCGCAGGTACTGCCAGAATTATACCCAGGAAACCGCCGATTCTTGCTCCTGTCAACACCGAAATCAGCAACCAAACTGGGTTTAAACCAGTAAAACTCCCTAAAATGCGGGGAGCGATTAAGTTTTCGAGAATTTGCTGCACCAGGACTGCTGCCATCAACATCCTCACTCCCATTGTGACGTCTTGCAGCGCTACCAGTAATGTTGTTGTCGCTATACCTACAGAACCGCCATAGGGAACTAGTGCCATGATGCCAATAGTTAAGCCAAACAGTAGACCAAATGGCACTTTTAGCCACAAAAAGGCAGGAATGAGAGCTGATGCCATACAGGTAGCAACAATCAGCTGGGTAATAAAGAAATTTTGAAAGCTCAGGCGTACTGTTTGAGAAAAAGCAGCACGCAATTTTGTCGGTAACCAATCTACTAAACTCTGCCAGAGTTCATCTCCATGCTGCAAAAGATAGAAAGTCAAAACCATCGTTAAGAGAAAGTCCAGCAGGCTGGTGAGTGTAACTACAGCTAGAGTCAGAACTTGTCCGGCGATCGCCTGCAATTGTCCCTTAACACGATCATTAATTTGCACCACCAAAGCATCAAGGTTGATGGGGATGCCAAAAATTTCTGCTCTCTCGTTCAACATCATCAACTGCCGGCGTCCAGAATCGATTAATTCTGGCAAGCGAGCCACTAGTTGCTGAGCTTGGGTTAAAGCTAGCGGAAAGAGGGTCACACCCAGCGCTAACAAAATCGATAAAGCAATTAAAAAAACTAAGATTGCAACTTGCTCGCGCTTAGCACCATGATTTACCATCCAGCTGACTGGGTAATTCAGCAGAAACGCTAGCACTGACGCTCCAACTAAAATGACTATCAGCGAGTGAAAGTAATCAAAAATTGCTGAAATTGCCCAACCATTAAGCACTAGCAGCGGAGCGAACAGAGTGATCGCGCCTATTTGCGCTATTGGTGTTAGTGTCTGCCACCAGTTGAAAAGCTTGCGGGTCTGCATCTGCTGATTGCGGAATAAAAGTAAATAAATTTTTGCCTTATACTCTATTATCACTAACTACATCGTTGTCTTTCATCTATCTTGTTTAGGATTACAAAAGAAGGGAGATCTTAGCAGGGCTTGGGTTTCCCTGCTAAAAGCTCCCTGCTAAGAGCTCTCTGTGAAGAAAAACTTATAAAAATATTTGCCAATAAATATGGTCAAATCTGGTTCATTGTTGTCATACTTCAATAAAACGTCTCCGGATTTGCTAAAAAATATGAGAAATACAGCTAAGTAAGTCGATGTAAATCCTGTAAATAAATAACGGTCATGGGTGCTGAGGGCTAATTGCCAAGGGCTAATCATAGTCCGGCATTTAGCTTTTACCTGTAATAATGAGCAGACCTCATCCGTTACTTTTATTTCTACCATGTTACCTATAAGTGCCATAGCTGACACGAAAGTGGGAAGCTAACCACTGATATAACTGAGATAAGAGTTAGCTATTCTTGGTTAATTCTTCCGCTTTTAAGCAAGCAGATTAAGTAAAAATTTTATCAGTAAGTGTGAGGAAGTCAGTGACGAATCAAAGAACTTCGGCGCAAGAAGACCATTCTGCCAACTCCTCCAACTCAAGTAACAGTGGTTCCACTCATCCTAAATCTGGACGCTGGTTATTGTTTTGGTTAGGTATGAGCGGGATTGCAATGGTGTCAGCGACAGTGGGAGCGCTGTTGGCGGTTTCTTTGACCAGTACGCCTTTGATGCATACAGAACTCAGTCCGGATGAAGCAGCGGTATTTGATAGCGATCGCATGGCTGGGGGTGGGCTACGGTTTTCCGAGTTAACTCGCCCCGTCAATATTTTACTTCTAGGAATGAGCGTACTCCCACCAGATGTTAAAAACCCTCCTCCCGATACCCAACATCTCAGGTATCAGCCCGAGATCAACTCCTTTGATGGTCTCTCTGACGTGATGCTGTTACTGCGATTTGATCCAGAGAAGAAAAAAATAGTCATACTTTCCATCCCCAGAGATACCCGGACAGAGGTGGAAGGGCATGGGGTCAAAAAAATCAATGCCGCCAATGTTGACGGTGGACCAGCTTTGACTGCCAAAACGGTTAGTCATCTCTTGGATGGAGTGGCAATTGATCGCTATATGCGGATTAATGTTCTGGGAATGGGTAAGCTGATCGATGCTTTAGGAGGGGTAACGGTTTATGTCCCCAAAGATATGAAGTATCAGGATGATTCCCAGCACTTGTACATCAATTTGAAGGCAGGAAAGCAGCATCTTAATGGCGATCAGGCACTGCAACTGCTACGCTTTCGCCATGATGCCCTGGGAGATATTGGTCGAATTCAGCGCCAGCAAATGGTGATGCGTGCCTTGATGGATCAGTCTCTTAACCCAACTACTGTGACTCAGTTACCCAAAATTCTTGATGTCGTTAAAGAACACATTGATACCAACTTGACCGTTGAAGAATTAATGGCGCTAGCGGGTTTTGGAGTGCGAACAAATCGCTCTAATATGCATATGTTAATGGTGCCTGGTCGGTTTAGCGAGAAAAGGGAATTTAATTCTAGCTACTGGTTGCCAGATAAGCAACACATCAATTCTATGCTGGCTCAGCACTTTGATTTGGACAAAGAAACTCAACCACAAGTGGCTAATCCAGCCTCTATACGAGTAGCAATTCAAGATAGCACTGGCAGTCGTCATCCCAATCTCCGGCCTTTAATCTCAACCCTGGAAAAAGCCGGCTATCGCAACATCTATGTAGCTAAAAACTGGGGTGAACCTCTAGACGTGACTCATATTGTCGCCCAACAAGGGGATGACAACAGCGCCGAATCAATTCGCAACACTGTGGGATTTGGGGAAGTACGGGTAGAAAGCACTGGTAATCTCGGATCGGATATCAGTATCCAAGTTGGTAAAGATTGGTTGCAGCAAAGAGGCGTTTTACGTTGACAGTTGACAGTTGACAGTTGACAGTTGACAGTTAACTGTTAACTGTCAACTGTTAAGAAAACTTCCCAATCCAATCTTGTAAAATTGGATTCACCACCTCAGGAGCTTCATCCTGGGGACAGTGTCCCACACCTTCTAGAGGAATAAACTTTTGTACTTGTGGGAAGTTGGCTAACTCTCTACCTAACTCAACTGGTTCCCAAGGGTCAGATGTTCCCCATAAGATAATCGCTGGACAAGGTAGTAAAGGTAACAGGTCTTCAGGTAAAGGTCCTGTAGAATATGAGGTAAAAGCAAGGAATACTGCCACAGCCCCTGGATCGCTTGTTGGTGCCAGAAGAAGATCTACTAACTCGTCGGTCACAGCTTCAGCATTGACATAGGCTTGCAGTAAAATCGAACGCACAGTTTTCGGTTTAGCTATTTGATTGAAAAAGAACTCGCCAACTGGTTTTATGGATAACAACCGTTGAAGGAGGGGTGTCCCAAAGCGACGATCCCAGGATAAAGTTGCTCGTTTGCGATCGTGCAAGAGCCGCAGGGAACAGTTAAGTAACGCAACTCCTAAGGCAATATTAGGGTTGCTCACCGCCGCCTGCATGACTACAATACAGCCGATAGAATTGGCAACTAAAAAAGCTGGCTCACCCACTACTTCACGGCAAAAATCTGCTAATTGCTGTCCCCAGGTTTCAAATGTATAGGTAATCTTTTCACCTGGTTTGGGTTTATCTGAAGCACCAAAGCCAATCAAATCAATGGCATAAACACGGCAGTTATCCGCCAGTACAGGGATATTTTTCCGCCAGTGCCACGCCGACGCTCCAAAACCATGGATTAAGACAACCGCTGGTCCAGTCGTTCCTTGGGTTTGATAGTAGATGGAGAAGCCTTGCCAAATCCATGTTTTTGCTGATGCAATTGCTGGGGTGGAACTAGAGCCAATCATGAGATCCTAATTTATCAGTACAACGAGATGAGGGAGGGAGTGGGGGAGACGTGTTGAATACTGAGTACAAACACACATTATTTGTAAGAATTCAGGAGTCAGGAGTCAGGAGTCAGAATTGTGAAACAATTGGAAGATCACAGGATGTCCAAAAGAAAGATAAATAGTGACTTCTGACAACTGACGCATGCATTCTTACCATTATTTATGGAGACTTTGAAAGGCGCAGCTACCTTATCCGAGTCCCAAACTGATCCAGTAGATATCCCTCACTCTACCATTCTCCCCCCTCTGGAGAGTGTGGGGAGTGTGGGGAGTGTGGGGGGTGTGGGAAGTGTGGGAAGTGTGGGAAGAGAAGATATTACTCCCCAGTCCCCCCACCCCTCCCACACACCCCCCTCTCTCATTACTCCCCAGTCCCCCCACCCCTCCGACACTCCCCCCTCTCTGTTGACTCCCCTGCGTGATTGGGTACAATATGATGGAATGAGCACCAGTAGTAGATTCAGTAGTTTCACAATTTACGGCAGCCAAATTGGTCTATAAAATTATTGGATATCAAGCTTTAGCTAAGGGGTACTTTCAGACTTGAAAATGACGCCAAAATAATTTAAGGATATTTTTTGTTCCTAGTTCTTGCGAGCCCGGAGAAAATGACTATAGTAGACACAATTGACACTCCTATTGGTAGCTACGCACCAGATTTTGAACTGCCAGGAATTGACAACCAGGTACACCATCTCAGGCGTTATCTAGAGAAGTTCCGCGTAGTAGGTGTCATTGCAATGTGCAACCACTGTCCTTATGTAGATTTGTATCTGGACAGGTTAAAAAATATTCAAGCCGAATTTTGTGAACAAGGGTTTACACTCATAGGTATGAATGGCAATGACGCTAACACTAATCCTCAGGAAAGCTTTGAAAACATGAAAGCTTTTGCCAAAACACATACGTTGAATTTTCCCTACCTGTGGGATTCAACTCAAGATGTGACTCGTAGCTTTGGTGCAAATAAAACTCCAATGGCTTTTTTAATAGACAGGGATGGTGTTGTGCGCTATAAAGGACAAATCGACAACAACCCCCATAACAGCCCTGAGGTTGTGGTAGAGAATTATCTTACGCATGCGATCTCGTCTCTGTTTAAAGGTCAAGAAATTTACCCCTCCCAGACAGAAGCCGTCGGTACTTCTTTAACATTGAGGAAGTAGAGACAGAAAGTCACGCTCACTGCTATCTTAAATTGGAGGCAATTGCAAATTTTTTGATAAAGCGTAACTTCATGGGAACAGATTACCGACGGGTTTTGCTGAAACTAAGTGGTGAAGCCCTTATGGGCAACTTGGGCTATGGAATCGATCCAGACGTGGTCAAAGAAATAGCCTCAGAAGTAGCAGAAGTGGTAGCAACTGGCGTTCAAATCGCGATAGTCGTAGGAGGCGGAAATATTTTTCGTGGCGTCAAGGCGGCGTCTGCGGGGATGGACAGAGCGACCGCTGACTACATCGGGATGATTGCCACGGTAATGAATGCCATGACGCTGCAAGATTCGCTAGAACAAATAGGGGTACAGACGCGAGTTCAAACCGCGATCGCTATGCAAGAAATAGCAGAACCCTATATCCGTCGTCGTGCCATCCGCCATCTCGAAAAAGGGCGGGTGGTGATTTTTGGTGCTGGTTCGGGAAATCCCTTCTTCACAACTGACACGACAGCAGCGTTGAGAGCTGCAGAAATTGATGCGGAAGTGATTTTTAAGGCCACTAAGGTTGACGGAGTATACGATGCTGATCCCCACATATACCCAGATGCAAAACGCTATAACAGCCTTACCTACAGTCATGTTTTAGCAAAAGATCTGCGGGTTATGGATAGTACCGCGATCGCCCTGTGTAAAGAAAACAATATCCCGATTCTCATATTTGACTTAACCGTGCGGGGTAACATCCGTCGAGCAATCATGGGAGAATCCATAGGCACGCTTGTGGGAGGTTCTTGTGAAATTAGCTGAAGCTGAAAGTACGATGCAAAAGACTGTTGAGGCAACTCAACGAGCTTTTAACACCATTCGCACTGGTCGCGCCAATGCGAGTTTACTAGATAAGGTGATGGTAGACTACTACGGTTCACCCACACCTCTAAAATCACTAGCAAATACTAGTACGCCAGATGCGACAACAATCTTGATTCAGCCATACGATCGCAGTAGCTTAAACTTGATTGAAAAGGCAATCTCTCTGTCAGATGTGGGTTTAACCCCCAGCAACGACGGTTCTATCGTTCGGCTGAATATTCCGCCCTTGACGAGCGATCGCCGTAAAGAACTAGTCAAACTTGCTGCTAAGTACGCTGAAGAAGGACGTGTTGCCATTCGCAACATCCGTCGCGATACGCTAGATACAATTCGTAAACAGGAAAAGAGCGCCGAAATCTCTGAAGATGAATCACGGGATCAGCAAGACAAACTCCAAAAACTCACCAATAAATACACCGCCAGAATAGACGAATTGGTGGCAGAAAAAGAAAAAGACATCACAACTGTCTGAGTAGGGAGCAGGGAGCAGGGAGCAGGGAGCAGGGAGCAGGGGGGCAGGGAGCAGGGGAGCAGGGGAGCAGGGGAGGGGATTAATTCTTCCCACCCTTTCCACACTCCCCACACTCTCCACCCTTTCCACACTCCCTGTACCTCTTAAATACAATCAATCACT
>CAIVAU010000212.1 GCA_903903925.1 uncultured cyanobacterium | reverse complement strand
GGGTTGGTAGTGTGAGCGTCTCGCTCACGAAGCGAGCAAGATGCTCGCACTACCCAGCAAAATTAATGACATGAACTACTAGTTAACAACAAACAATCAACAACCAACAACTAACAGTCAACAGTCAACAGTCAACAACTAACAATCATGCTAAATTCTTCTACCAATCAGCTGCTCAATGAGATTGCCAGCAATATACAAATTGAGCCAAATTTTTGCATTCGCCACCCCAATTATCAACCCTTTGCATTGCCAACTAAAGTAGCAGAACGATTTCAGCAAACTCCAGCAGCTTTGCAGCATAAGTATCTCACCCTGCTACTACGAAACTTCCTCCACGGTATTTATTATAATGGCTCAATGCAAACCACTTTAGCAATCAATGCCGATGCTGCTAATAACTTGCCATACCAAAATTTAGAAAACAATTCCCTGTTGGAGATTGATTGGCAATTTTACGAGAGTCTACATGCTAGCAATCATGGTACAGGTTACTTTGACCCCGGTTGGAAGGTGTTGCGGCAAGAACCTGATGGTAGTATAGCAGTGACCAAGGGTGGTTTGACATTGTACGTTGAGCTTGACTCCCATCTAGAATCGAAGAGACAATCCGCCAAAATTGGTCAAATGGTTGCTGTATGGATGCCTAAAAATCGACTACAGAACAGCTTTTATGTTGCAGTTAGCAACGTCGGTCAGGATCAGCTTGGCTACCTAGACGCTGATTTGGGTCTGGGGCGAATCTACTTTAACTTAACTCCATCTGGGGCGATCGCCCTGATGAACAGACTGACACTGCAACTGAACGCTGCTGCTATTCCCTTTAGTTTTCAGGTTCCATACAATCGATCTGTCTATGGACGTTATGACTCAGGGATACTTGACTTTGAACGCAACCATTATCCAGCCGTGCGACAAGTCCTTCAAGAGATCTATACAGAATATCAATCATATTTCCATAGTGAAGTCCCCTTATTCACCAAGTTTTTAGCACCAGGGCTAAGTTTAGCTGAAGAACCGAGCCAAAAATTTGCTCTTACAGAAACTTTTGGGATGAACCGTTGTCAAATTGTAGCTAATGCTTTGTTAGAAGCTTGGCAAAAAGACAAAAATTCTCCAGAAGAGCGCATCAGTACAATTCACCAGCATTTTGCACAACTAGGCATCAATTTGCAGCGTCCCTACCTCAATCCCAGTTCTGAGGATATTTATCAACCGTTAAATTGATAGGAGTTAGGAGTTATAATTCATAATTCATAATTCATACTTCATAATTCATATGTATCGCACTATTCGATTTCAAGATACTGATGCTGCTGGGGTCGTTTACTTTGCCAATGTTTTAGCTATTTGTCATGAGGCTTATGAAGAATCTTTAGGAAAATTTGGAATTAATCTCAAAGATTTTTTTACTAATCCGTCTATGGCTTTTCCCATTGTTCATGCTAGTGTAGATTTTTTTCAACCCATGTTTTGTGGGGATCAGTTGCTTATTAGGTTAATGCCTCAACAGCTAAGTAATGACAGGTTTGAAGTTGCTTACGAAGTTATGGTGGCTGAGGTCATGGTTGCTAAGGCAATGACTAGGCATGTTTGTATTGATACAAGTAGTAGAACAAGAAGGGAGTTACCTGAACAAATAAGGAAATGGTTGGAGGTGAACCGCAGAGACGCAGAGAGCGCAGAGAGAAGAAAGTCAAGAGAGGTTATTTGAATAGTTCAGTTCACCTGTAAAGATTTCATGAAGATAGACACAGAGTCATTATAATTTGTCATCCAGGATAAGCACCTTGGATAAACTATAATCATTGGTTAATTGAGGCACAATAGAATCAAAGACGCTCTGAACACGCAATGACTACTCAATTGATGGTTCAACCCTCATCCTTAATATCCGCTCTCAGTAGTAAGAAAATCAATGTGGAATCATAACGTTCATTTTCATGGCTATCTATTGCGCCAGCTTCCTATGAAGATCAACCTCGCCTTGGATGTAGGATGTGGACTGGGGCTTTTTGCACGGAAACTTGCCGAGAGATCTCTGACAGTAGACGCGCTTGATGTTGATGGTGCAATTTTGAAAGAGGCAGTCTTCCAGCATAATGCGTCCAATATTCGTTACCAGCAAGCTGACTTTCTTGAAGCTGACTTACCCAAAGATTCTTACGACGTGATTGTGTCTATTGCCTCACTACACCAAATGGATGTGGAATACAAGCTTCAGATTAAGGTGTTGAAAGCAAAATGATATTTTACGATTCCCTGCGAAAGAGCAATCATCAAGAGACAAATAGCTATTAGCCATTAGCAATCTTCGATTCATTTAGAATTGTTATGGCTATTTGCTGTAGTTGTTGGCGGTTGATTTTGCCTTGGGGATTGCGGGGTAGGGTTGGTATGGGAATCCAGTGTTTGGGTATTTTGAATTTACTTAATTTATCTTTTAGTAAGCTTTTGATTTCTAGTGTAGAGGTATTGGAGTTTTTAGGAATATAAATAGCTGTTACCGCTTGTCCCCAGGATTTATCTGGTACGCCAATTACATAAACATCTACTACCATTTCTGTTGCTCTAATGGCTGATTCAATTTCTATTGCATGTACGTTTTCACCACCTGTGATGATTTTGTCGCTGCTCCGTCCAACAATAATTAAATAGCCTTGTTGATCTAAGAATCCTAGATCATCTACTTGTAAATACTTTAGCAGATTCTGATTTTCAGGATTTGCCGGAAAAGTAGAATTAATAGGCTCAGTCTTATCTTTAGATGCAAGATATGAGACATAGTAACCAATAAATAAAGATTGACTTTGAATCCTGATATTTCCTATTTGATTTGTCTTTAAAATCTCACCATCACAATTGCAGATAGTTACCCTTGCATGGGGAAGAATTTTACCAGAGTTAACCTTACCGCTAAGAAAATCATCGGGTTTGAGGGTGGCAATTTGCGAGGCAGTTTCCGTCATGCCATAGGTAGGGGCTAAACGAATTTTATGATATCTTGCTTTTTCTAAAAGTTCATTCCAAGCTGGTGCGCCTCCCAAAAGTACGGTTTCAAATTTGGATAGCCACTCTGTTAACTGTGGATTTTGCAGGAGGCGTTGTAACTGTGTTGGCACTAAAGATATAAAAAATTCTGATGGCTGAATATTATATATTTTACTAGATTCTACTTCTTTGAATGGCAGTATAGCCAGTTTCCCTCCAGTGGTGAAGGATCGGAGAAATTGCATTAAACCACTGACATGATATAGCGGCAATACACAAAAGGAATTAACTTGATTTAACAGAAAATATTCTGTAAATCCTTGCACGGATGCCATTAGAGTTTCCCACGTGTGGATGGCAAACTTAATTTGTCCTGATGAACCACCAGTCGGAATCATGATGGAATTGGGCATAGGGGATTGGGAATTGGGCATTGCCTCATACCTTTCATGCCCCATCCCCCAAATCACATCTGGCTGGACTAAATCAAAGACTTGTTGCCATTCTTGTTTTACCCAGTCGGGGTTACAAAGAAAAACTGGACAATGGGCTGCACATGCTGCGATAAAACCTGCTAAAAATCTGACTGGTTCGCGTTCAGCTAAGATGATTTTCGGTGGATTTCCACGTTTTGATAACTGCTTTAGTTCTAAATATAATTCTTCGGTTCGTTGAGAAAATTGATGGTTATCATCACAAATCAGCCAGTCAGTAGGCAGGTGAGATGCCCACCCCACAAGATCCTCTAAAGTTTCTCCCATAAATTTTTCAGCCAGCTTTCCTCGTGTTGAACAAAAAAATGGTTGATCCCAAAACCTACTGCCCTGTTGCGCCGAGATAATTCTGCTGCGAGCTGGAGTGCAGCTTGTCTGCCAATTGCAGTTTCAAACACCGATGAAAAGACGGCATCAATATTATGCTGTTGGACAAACTGACGGAGACGAGATGGTGAACCAACTATACCTGGCTTAATCACAAAAATCCCTCGCCAGCCTTTTTGAACACAAGCTGCTAGTTGGTTTAGTGTCGCAACAGATTCATCTAGGGCGATCGCTGTCCCATAGCAACTGCTTAATTCCAACATTTCCTGAAATTGATCCACAGACAACGGCTGTTCAAGAAATTCAACTTCCAAGGGCAATTCATCATTGGCATTAGCTTGATCACATGTCCACAACCACAAGTGCGCTTCCTGAAGCTTGAGTCCACCATTCGCATCCAATCGCAGCTTTGCAGAGGCTGGTAGGGTATGAGTGAGTAATTCAAAAATTCCCAGTTCTTCTTGTATGTCATGGACACCAATTTTCCATTTAAAAGTAGAATACCCCTGCTGCCATAGGGTTTGCCACACCTCTATCGCTGCTTCCCCAGCAGGTAATAAGCCGCTGTAGGCGAGGGAGTGGGGAGTTGTGTACCCCTTACTTACTCCCCAAGCCGCTGACTCCAACCCAAATTGACAAGCAGGTAACTCATTTGGTACTGAGAAAATCATCTCGTCTGAGATTTTGCCTGGGATCTGGCGACAAAAGTCTAAGGCTTGTTCTAGGGTTTCAGAACCAAACCAGCTGATAGGAGCAATTTCTCCCCAGCCTGTACCAGTTTCATTGGTAAGGCGCAGGATAATACCATCACGGTTACTCCAGATACCGTGGTTAGTAACCAGCGATCGCTTAAATTGCAACTGATAAGGGCGAAACTCAAATTGATAAACCATCTAACCAGCTGCAAGCATAAATCCTAACCCGAATAGCAAGCAACTCCAAAAATGCACTGCTACGGCAATGAATTTACAGTTACTAACTTTTTCTGGCTGGTTATGATATTGCTGGACGTGACGACATAACTTTATGGCGAAGGGTAAACTGACCCAACTCAGTATAGTCCACACCGGGAAAACACCTAAAAGCACAAACATTGCTGTTAGAGCATAAATACTGCCTGTCAACCAACGCAGCAGTTGAGCTGCTTTTTGTGTTCCCAGACGGACGATAGGCGATCGCTTTCCTGCTGCTATATCATCCTTTTCTTGGTGGAAGTGCGAGCAAAACAAAATTAAAGTTGTGGCAATTCCGACAATAGTTGAAGCTGCTAAACCAGTCATTGACCAAGTTTGGGTTTGACTATAGTACGCTGCTGACACTGCTAATGGCCCGAAGGCAAAAAAGCAAAGTATTTCCCCTAAACCTTGGTATCCTAAACGAAAGGGAGGTCCTTGGTAAGTGTAGCCCAAGGCACAGCACAACAGAATTATCCCAATCACAGTTAGGTCTTGCTGCCACCAGGCGATCGCTGATATTCCCAGCAAACCCAAACCTAAAAACAAATTACCTAACCAAAATATTAATAGTTTATTGCCTGTCAAATTAACTAGAGAATGGTGTTTATTTTGATCAATTCCTGTTTCTGAATCAAAGACATCATTACTGAGATTTTCCCAAGCCAGAATTAAAATTGCAGCAGCTAAAAAAGTGAAAAAAATTGCTCCATTCAAAATCTTAGTTTCTGCAAAAGCAACAGCCGTGCCTACCCAGATGGGCATGATAGCAACGCTGTACATTGGCGGTTTAATTGCCGCCATCCATAATTTCTTGTTGGGATATGAAATCAGCTTTGTAGTCATCATTTAAAATTAATGCGTTTGCCAGCAATTTCTGAATCGGTGACATTTTATGTTACCTGTAAAAATACGACCACGATTGATCACACTTTAGGAAGTAACTTCAAAAAAATTTACACCTCATAAATCCCGATGTGTTAAGGATTTAGCATTGTTGCCAGTATAATTAGCTACGATATGACCATCACCAGTTATTTGATACTTATAAGTCACTAAACCTTCTAAACCAACGGGACCACGAGGAGGCATTTGTTGGGTACTAATACCGACTTCTGCACCGAAACCGTAGCGGAAGCCATCAGCGAAGCGAGTAGAACAGTTGTGATAAACTCCAGCTGCATTGACCAGCGCTAGGAAAGTTTCTGCTGCCTTCACATCTTCAGTGACAATTGCATCGGTGTGCTTAGAACCATAATCGTTAATGTGGGCGATCGCTTCCTCCAACGAATCCACAATCTTAATTGACAAAATCAAGTCGCTGTATTCTGTCTCCCAGTCTTTTTCTGTGGCATCCGCAATATCTGGTAAAATTTTACGGGTGCGTTCGTCTCCTCTTAATTCCACATTAAGTTCTTGCAAAGACTGAGCGACTTTTGGTAAAAATGCTGTGGCAATGTTGACGTCAACTAGCAAAGTTTCAATTGCATTGCAAACAGCAGGATAGCTTGTTTTAGCATCGATAGTAATGGCAAGAGCTTTCTCAATATCTGCAGCTTCGTCTACAAAAAGATGACATATTCCATCAGCGTGACCTAGTACAGGAATTCGAGTATTTTCCTGTACAAATCTCACAAACGAATTAGAACCTCTGGGAATAATTAAATCTACATATTTATCTAATTTTAAAAGTTCTAGAGTTTCTTCTCTTGTTGTTAATAACTGTACGACATCTGGATCAATTGTAGTTTGAGATAACCCTTGTTTAATTGCCTTGACTATCGCCTCACAAGAACGAATAGCTTCTTTACCACCTTTGAGAATAACGCCATTACCTGATTTGATCGCAAGGGAGACAATTTGAATTGCAGCTTCCGGACGTGCTTCAAAAATGACGCCCAAAACACCCAAAGGACAAGTCACTCGCTTGAGGATTAACCCTGTATCTAGTTCCCGATGAATCTGCACTGCACCAACAGGATCGGGAAGTTTGGCGACATCTCGGACTCCGGCGATCGCATCTCTTAACTTATGTTCATCTAACTGTAAGCGCTTATAAAGTGGTTTGGCAATTCCCTCAGTAGCAGCAGCTTGACAATCAGCAACATTTGCTAACAAAATTTCATCTTTTGATGATTCTAAAGCTTGAGCGATCGCGGCAATTGCTTGATTTCTTTCGTCCGTTGAAAGAACAGCCAACTTAAGTGCTGCAAGTCGGGTTTTTTTAGCGTAAACATTTTGCGAAAGCGGCGAGTCAGGAGACATCACATTTAGAGGAGAAAAATAGTCTTGAGAAGCAGTCATGGATTTAAATCAAACACCTACGTGCAATCCACAGTTTAGCAAAATATGGGGTAGGGCAGTTTATGGTTAAGTATCGAGGTAATATCATTAAATATATTGGTGTGGATGGTTACGATTATTTCCCAGAGTTACTGGAAAAGTACAAGCGCTCACAATGAATAATCCCTCTTATAAGCTGAATGTCAGCCCCTTCACTTTACAGGCTAAGGACTTTATAAGGTCTAGTGAAATAGACAAAATGTATAAAGTCGAGATTTTAGATAGCTTGGAGAGTAACAGCAGGTAGGGGTAATTTTAATGATCACAAACCGACGCTCAAGAGGGCACTTGCACTCGTTGAGCTAAATCTTGCCCAAGTCGATTAAAGTGGTTTGGATTCAATGTGAGTAGTATATCGACCTCAGCTTTGAGAGCAGCTTGGGCAATTAGCGCATCAAAAATTCCGCCACCCGTGAGATTTAGCCTGACCATGCAGACAATCGCTTGTTGATAATCATCAGCAGTGAGCGGAATTGCTTCAAACAAATGAAGGTTCTGATCGATCAACCGTTGGGCGATTGCTGGAGAAATTGATGGTCTTACAGGTAAGCGAGTCAGAACTGAATAGAGTTCCGCAAGAGTGTGAGTTGAAAGGTAGCCATCAATTTCCTTTTTTTGTACCCGTTGCAACCAAGGTAGACAAACACCATGCCGAGGATGACTCACTTCAAACGCTGCTACCAATATAGATGTGTCAAACAGGACTTTCATAATCTGCTATTAAGCTACTGAGTCGTTCTTCTCGCATTTGGTCAACAGAGGTTTCCAGATTGCTAATTGGAGTAGATTGAACGACTAACGCTGTTCCAACCCGGTATATCAGAGGATCAGTATTCAATAAATTTTCGATAGCTGCTTTCAAAAACGCTTCGGCACTCATACCCTGCGCTGTAGCTTGAGCTATCAAACGAGCTTCAATTTCTGGAGTTAACTCAAGCATAATTGCCATAGAATCATCTCATCTCTTGTAGTAACTAGATTATAACCACCACAGAAACTGACCTCTTGTAGGATTAAGGTCAACGAGCCATACCTGCCTCCGCAATGCTTGTGATGGTGTCATTCTCACTCATCAGATAAAGTGACATCCCAAGCTTCTCTTTCTTCTAGTTCAGCCTGCCAAGCTTGTGAGTTATTGCGCAAGAGAGCGTAAGCTTGATTGGCTTCTTGCAAAAACACTTGTCTTCGATACTGCTCAATTGCTCTATCGAGTATAACTTGCATCGATTCCCCTGAGCCTGCAGCCAACTCTTGAAGGAGATTGTGAGATGTAGTGCTGATTCTAACTGTAGCACTCTGCATAATGTTACTAATTTGTACACAAATTTGTATACATCAAGTATATCTTAAGTTGCTCAGGGGTTGGTAACTGTGACTTAATTACTAGTTAAACCTACCCTTAATTACCCTTTTTAGGGAGGTTCGTAACGTAGCGTTAGGGAGTCTTCTCCCAATGGGAGACAACAGAGGCAAACGAGCGTCACCACGGATTATTCGCTCAATCTTAATTACGTATAAAATAAATTAATGTATCAAGTATTAATACTGTACTTCAGGGCACTTTATTCATCAATTACCAGTATTTTAAACGATTCCAAATGATAGAATTTATTACCAACAAATAATTTAAAAGTAATGGCGGATACCTGACTGGAAGGATTAACCTTTGAATATTGAGATTGATAAAAATATCAAAAAATTAGGTTGGGTATCATGACTAAATGTATCGTTACGGGAGCAGCAGGGTTTATTGGCTCTCATCTGGTGGAAGCATTGTTGAAACAAGGAGACGAAGTCATCGGCATTGATGAGTTCACTGATTATTACGACCCTGCTCTAAAGCGCAAGAATATAATACACTTGGACTCGTCACCCAACTTTAAATTAATCGAGAGTGATATTCAGTTTTTAGATTGGCAGAAACTTCTGACTTCAGTTGAAGTTGTTTACCATCAGGCGGCGCAAGCAGGCGTGAGAGCAAGTTGGGGACAAGGTTTCCGCGCTTACACCGAGCGAAATATTAACGCCACGCAAATTTTGCTGGAAGCGGCAAAAGATGCTAAACACCTTAAAAGGTTGGTTTTTGCCTCAACATCTAGTGTGTATGGTGACGCTGAAACCTTACCCACCCACGAAGGTATCTGTCCTAAACCAGTTTCTCCCTACGGTATTACTAAGCTAGCAGCCGAACAGTTGTGTGATCTGTATTACAAAAACTTTGGTGTGCCTTTTGTTTCTTTGCGCTATTTCAGCGTTTATGGTCCCAGACAGCGACCAGATATGGCATTTCATAAATTTTTCAAATCCGTTTTACAGGATGAAGCGATTCCGATCTACGGTGATGGTGGGCAAACGCGGGATTTTACATTTGTCAGTGATGTTGTAGCAGGAAACTTAGCCGCAGCTTCCTTACCAGAAGCTGTGGGCGAAATCTTTAACATAGGTGGCGGTAGCAGAGTCGTTTTAACACAAGTCTTGAACACAATGGAAGAAATTGTCGGGCGACCAATTAAACGAAACTACATTGAACAGGCAATGGGAGATGCCCGCCATACAGCAGCAGATGTATCTAAGGCGCGAAAGATTTTAGGGTATGAGCCACAAGTTGTTCTCAAGGAGGGTTTAACTCAAGAATGGTACTGGGTTAAGTCTTTGTATAGCTGAGGGGGCAGGGGAGCAGGGGGAGAAAGAAGTTAAAATACATATTCGTTGCATAATTAATCATTAGGGTCGTTGACTGTCAGCGGTCAACAGTCAACAGTCAACATCACTAAATATGATCACTGAGCTAGAACAACTTGAACTCACAAAATACGGATTGGCGCTACATACGACAACTCCTGAATTGGGCTTGGCAATCAGTAATTTTACTGGTGATACACGTTCTGGAGTTTGGCATTTGGAGCGTCAATTATCTAGCCACTTGCATCAATATTTAGTTGAATTTATCCAACCACAGACTTGGGCAGACTTATCGTTTATCGCTGTAGCAAAAGGACCTGGTGGTTTTACTGGTACTCGCATTGGTGTTGTCACTGCCCGTACTTTAGGACAACAGCTAGATATTCCTGTGTTTGCAATTTCCACTTTGGCAGCGGTGGCGTGGTCGGCATACTCTGACCAGTACCCTCCTAGCCTCTCTATGGGACTAGGGGACAACATTGCCATCCAAATGCCAGCACAACGAGGTCAAGTTTTTACTGCTATTTATCAACCCACACCAGATACTCGTGGACTCAACGCTTTATTTCCAGATACAGTGTTGACACCAGAAGCATGGCAGGAAAAATTAGCTCATTGGAATACAAGTTACCAGTTAATTGAAGCAAAATCTGGGTTAGCTGGGACGGTTACAAGCATATTGGAACTTGCATATCTGGAGTGGCTATGCAGGAAGCGTCCCGATTGGTCAGAGGCTTTGCCATACTATGGACAAAATCCGGTAGACCCGCGCTAATCCAGGTATCTATCATAAACGATGCTTAACTGAACGTTCCATCAATTCGCTTGAGCGTGATTATGATTATTACTATAGCGAACCCTTGTCCCTGCCCACTGTAGCTTCTCCCGCAACGTCTTATAGTACGAATTGTTGTCCCGCAAAAGAATAAATTTAGCCCAACAATTTGCCGTGCGCACGTCAACACGGTGTCCGGGCCAAATCGAAGTTCCTAACACCCCATCCGTCCACAGTTTGGTACTCAGATCGTAATCTCCCAAAGGCCAGATGCTAACGACGCAACCAGGGGGTAAAACAATGGGGCGACTAGAAAGACTCATCGGACAAATGGGAGTGACCGTAATCGCTTCCATACCATCATGCAGAATTGGCCCATTGGCAGAAACTGTGTAACCTGTCGAACCTGTAGGCGTGGACACAATCAACCCATCTCCTACGTATTGATCAATCACCTCACCATCTATTTCCATCTCTAGAATTGAGGTAATCATCCGGTCAGCAGAAGCAGGTTTGACACACATTTCATTCAAAGCGAGGTAGCGTTCAGTCACTGGTTCCAAATTCGTGCCATGACCCTCAAACACTACTGCTTGCAACATCATCCGCCGTTGAATGGCATAGCGATCCTCGCACAGCCGATCCCAAACGCGTTCTGTATCCTGAAACTCATCCACCGACTCAGTTAAAAACCCCAGATGACCTCCCACATTCACTCCCAAAATTGGGATACCAGCGGGGGCTAAATGTCTTGCACCAGTTAAAACAGTACCGTCACCACCAAGCACCAAAGCTAAATCAATTGGTTGACTTGACGAAGCCAAAAAAACAGGATACGGGTTATCCTTTGGTCCACTCGGTCCCATCAACACTTGGCAATTGCGATGTTCGAGTTGCTTAGCACTGATTTCTGCCCAGCGTTTACTCTGGGAATCACGCGCTTTATAAGCAATAATTACATGCTTAAGTTCCACACAACTACCATTTGAGGAGGTTAAATTGCTCCATATCGACAGTATCACGGTTGCGATAAATTGCTAGGACGATCGCCAACCCGACTGCTGCCTCAGCTGCTGCTACAGTGATAATAAATACAGTAAAAACTTGACCCCTAATCGCCGTTGGGTCTAGAAAGTTAGAAAATGCCATTAAATTCAAATTAATGGCATTGAGCAGCAACTCAATTGACATCAGCACCCGCACAGCATTGCGGCTGGTAATCAAACCATAGATGCCGATGCAAAACAATGCTGCTGCTAATAATAGAAAATACTGGATTTGCATGGTTGTTAGTTGTTAGTTGTTGAATATTTGTGAACAGTCAACAGTTAACTGTTAACTGTTCACAAAATCACTGAATATTGCGGTTAGCATCGCCTACTGATACGAGTTCTTTGGGACGTTCTGGCAATGTCAAAACGGGTCGTTGACCTGGAGATATGATTTGATCTGGCAAGTACTCGCGACGTGCCAAAATTATTGCCCCCACCATTGCAATCAATAACAAAATAGAAGCTAGTTCAAAGGGCAATAAGAAGTCACTGAATAAATGTTGAGCAATGACTTCGACAGAGTTGCTCGTGGGGATAGCATTGGACAGTGACCAAGGCGTCGTCAAAATCATCGTACTTAAAAGCGCAAACAATCCCAAACTAACCGCACCAGTTAGTGCTTTACGCACCCAAGCCGTTGGGAAGGGGACAAAATTCTGCCGCTTGTTTACCAACATAATAGCAAACAATATCAGCACATTAACTGCGCCAACGTAAATTAGTAATTGCGCTGCTGCTACAAAGTCAGCATTCAGGAGGAGGTATAACCCAGAAATGCTGGCGAACACGCCTCCTAGCAAAAAAGCAGAATAGACGATATTGTCCAACAGCACCACACCCAGTGCTGCGCCAATCATCATCACAGCCAGTATGCCAAACGAAACAACCTGTACTCCTTGAGCCAAATTCACTGTTTTTTATCCTTTGTCAATGGTCAATAGTCATTAGTCATTGGTCATTGGTCATTGGTCATTAGTCATTAGTCATTGGTCATTAGTCATTGGTCGATGGTTATTAGATTGTGGACTCTTGACTATGGACTAATGACTATGGACTAATGACTATGGACTAATGAGGTCTTCTGGGCGAGCACCGGCGCGAGGTGCATCGGCGGGCAGATCGTGGGGTTCCATGACGCCCTTGGGCAAGTAAACTAGTTCGCGCAACGGCGTAACCATAGGGTCATTGGTTACCTTGTATGGCAGACGACCCAGCGCTACGCTATCATAATTCAGCTCATGGCGATCATAAGTGGAAAGCTCATACTCTTCTGTCATTGATAGACAGTTTGTCGGGCAATATTCCACGCAGTTACCACAGAAGATACAAACTCCAAAGTCAATACTGTAGTGGTTGAGCTTTTTCTTTTTACTAGCTTTGTCGAATTCCCAATCCACCACAGGCAGGTTGATCGGACAAACCCGGACACAGACTTCGCACGCAATGCACTTATCAAACTCAAAGTGAATTCTACCCCGAAACCGTTCACCTAGAATCAGTTTCTCGTAAGGATACTGCACGGTAATTGGACGCCGCTGCATATGGTCGAAGGTGACAGCCAACCCTTGACCAATATAACGACCGGCTTGTACTGTTTCCTTGGCGTAATCACCAACTTGCTTCAGGAACTTTAGCATTTTTCGTTTCTCTCTCTTTTGAAAGTGAGGAGGGGCGGATTTAAGAGTGAGGAGTTATGAGTTTTATTCCTCACTCCTCACTCTCCAATTCATTAGCCTCCAAAGGCAAATGGAAAGGCTAGTTTTAGGGCTGCGGTTAATAGCAAGTTCACTAAACCGACTGGTAGTAAGAACTTCCATCCTAAATCTAGCAATTGGTCGATCCGAACGCGGGGCACTGTCCAGCGTAACAAAATTGCCAGGAAGATGAGGAAGTAGGCTTTAAGTATGGTCATGGTGATTCCTAGTGAAGCATCTACGATCTGCAACACAGGATTAGTTTCACTCACTCCCAACCAGCTAGCTATTAGGCTAATAGGAATGGGAAAATCCCAACCGCCCAGGTATAAAATTGATACAAGCAGGGCAGAAAGCACAAGGTTAACGTAGGAGCCCAAGTAGAACAGACCGAATTTCATCCCAGCATACTCAGTCTGATAACCTGCCACCAGTTCTTCTTCAGCTTCGGGTAAGTCAAACGGCAATCTTTCACATTCAGCAAGAACTGCTATCCAAAAGATAATAAAACCGACTGGTTGTCGCCAAACATTCCAGCCCAGGATACCGTATCCCGACTGCTGATTGACAATATCGACGGTGCTGAGGCTGTTAGACATCATCACGATCGCCAGTACCGCAAGTGCCAAAGGAATTTCGTAGCTAATCGACTGCGCCGCAGCCCGCAAACCACCCAATAGGGAATATTTGTTATTGGATGCGTAGCCAGCCATCAATAAACCAATGGGCTGAATACTAGATAGGGCAATCCACAAAAAGACCCCCATACTCACATCTGTGATGATGAGATGCTGTCCAAACGGCACAATTAAAAACGACAGAAATACGGGAATGACAACAATGATTGGCCCAAGGGTAAACAGCAAAGAGTCTGCCTTCGCTGGCACCACATCTTCTTTAAAAACAAGCTTGAGACCATCCGCTACTGGTGCCAACAAACCCGCTGGACCAATGTATTCAGGACCAATCCGCTGCTGTGCAGCTGCCGAAATTTTCCGCTCTAACCAAGTGGTTACTAACACCCCCACTGTGGCACCGATGATCATCAACATCATTGGTACTGGCATCCAAATTGCTTTAGCTGTGCCAGATGGCAGCCCTAAATCCATGAGGGATTTAATAAAAGTTCCTTGCAGATCAATTCCTGGATTCATAAGAGTACTCGGTATGCGGGAAACTCAGAGTTTTCTCCCACAGGAAGACGCTGCGCGAACAAACCTGAGAGGGGAGCGACAATCCCATGCCTAGTATATCGTTTGGCATTCATCGAAATTCGTTAATAAAATCTTGGGATTGGGGATTGGGGATTGGGGAGAAGTATTGAGTACAAATATATAGCGATTTACGGAGACTTTGAAAAGCACAGCCATCTTAACTTTTCAAGTCCCAAATTCATCCCGTAGATTTCCCTCTCTCCCCCACACTCCCCACACTCCCCACACTCCCCAGTCCCCACTCCTCTACCGTTGCTCAATGGGTAGATAAGAAATGCCGTGCCGACCGTTGTAAATCTGGGTAGGACGGAAAATCCGGTTTTCTTCTAGTTGTTCTTTCCAATGTGCTAGCCAACCTGCAACACGGGCGATCGCAAATATTGGTGTAAACAAGTCTGTTGGGATTTCCATTTTCCTTAACACCAAACCTGAGTAAAAGTCAACATTGGGATAAATCCCTTTATGACCTAGTTTTTCCTCTATGACCCGTTCCGTCTCTAGGGCAATGTCATAGAATTTGTCGTGTCCAAACTTCGCAAACAGCTTTTCTACCAAGGTTTGCAAAATTTTGGCCCGTGGATCTTTCACCTTGTACACACGATGACCAAAGCCCATAATTTTTGTTTTGCTTTGGAGACGATCCTCAATGTAAGGACGTACATTTTCTACAGAGCCGATTTCTTCCAACATCTGAATAACTTCTTCATTTGCCCCACCATGTAGTGGTCCGCCTAAAGTGCCTACCGCACTCGCAACCACAGCGTAGGGATCAGTCAGGGTGGAAGCTGTGACTCTAGCACTGAAGGTGGAGGCGTTCATCGTGTGTTCTGCTTGAAGGATCAAGCAGACATCAAAGATTTGCGCTATCAGTGGATCTGGTTCTTTCTCATTCAGCATATAGAGAAAGTTAGCGGCGTAATCTAAGTCATCACGAGGGCGCACCGCATCGTTACCTTTGCGCATCAACTGGAATGCCGCTACCATTGTGGGAATGGTTGCCAACAAGCGCACCACAGCATCTCGAATGTAAATAGGGTTATGCAAGTCACGGCGCGAATAAAACAAGCCCAATGCAGCGGCTGAAGCTTGCAGCGCATCCATTGGGTGACCGCTTTCCGGAAAGCATTTCATCATGTCACGAATGCGGTATTTTATCCGCCTGTGGAGGCGAACTTCATCCTCAAATGCTTTGAGTTCTTCCTTGTTAGGTAATTCACCCCAAATCAATAGATAAGCAGTTTCCAGAAATGTGCTTTTTTCTGCTAGTTCCTCAATCCTAATGCCACGATATTCTAGGAGTCCATTTTGCCCGTCAACATTGCTAATACTGGATTCGGCGGCGGCAATGCCATCCAAACCAGGCTTGAATTCGCACACCATCATGGCAACACCATTTTACAAAAGATCAAAGATTTGCACTTTCTTGTTAACAGGAGTCAGTTGCCAGAATCCAGGAATCAGAATACCCAAGCTGTATTATGGCGACTGACGCATGTATTCTTCTTCGGTCAACCACCAGAAAATCTTCTTCCCATAACAGTGTTCTGTGTAACAAAGATTTCTTCAGAAACGTTGAGAACCTGTCAAACTAAGTACTTGGGTGGTGTCAACCAGAACATCTGACTCCGACCCAAAGGAGATCCTTTTTCTGGTAGTTTTAACCCAATCATACCTGCTTTTTTCAAGACTATGCTTGCTTTGGCTTCCCCCCAAAGAAGGAATTCTGCCCAAGAACTTAGATCCGGTTCATGTCCAACCAATGCCAGTTGAGTTTGGAGTGGGTATTTCCTGGGTTCTAACCAGTCCACAATCCAACTGTCGATTTGACCATCAGGCGCAAGGTAGGTACATTCCTCTAGATGAGAACTTAGTCCAGCAGTTACAAGAATTTCTGCTGTTTGATAAGCACGTACCAAGGGGCTCGTTGTAATCAAATCAAAGTGCAAACCCAGCTTTTTCAGTTGCTGAGCAACTTTCTCTGTTTTTTGTCGCCCTTCTTTTGTCAGCGATCTGTCATCATCCTTAATGTCAGGTCGGCTCTCTTCAGCAATGCCATGACGAATTAAATATAGTTCCACTGTTTTATTTTAGATTTTGGATTTTGCAAATCACATTATGATCGTACTCAACCTCCCCCCTCTCCCCACACTCCCCAGACCCCCCTCTCTCTACTGGATCGGGTTATCTTTAGGATTAACTAACCGCAGCAGTTTCTGCTTAATTTGAGCGTCGAAAACTTCCCATTTCATTTTCGCATAAGGAGAATTTTCGTTACTTCCAGATAGGAAACCCATCGGAATTTCAAATCCACCTGCGCTTGTTCGTCCGCCGCCAAAAAAGCGCCCACTGCTATCTTGTCCAAAGGCTTCTTTGATAAACTCATCGGGATCAAGAGTGAGTTTGGTGGTTCTAAGGGAACCAACGACCACCTCCAGTTCTTCATCTTCATCATGGACAATGCCGTACACGACAGCAGTGTGGACGTTATCTTCTGTGACTAGAAAATCCGCTGCTTGAGGAATAGCATCGCGGTCGTCGTAGCGCAGGTATCCAACACCAGCAATGGAAAAGTTATTTTGCACGATGCGATTTTTGAGCGATCGCTCAATCACGTCCATTGCCCGCTTAGATCGAGTTGCCTGTAGTACAGTGTTTAACAATTGAGCATCATAGAATTTACTCAGATACGCTGCTGCCATAAAATCTTCCTCCTGCGCTTGCATCAGCCTATTTGTATCTGATCGCAAACCGTGCATCAAGGCAGTGGCGCATTTCACATGTTGATGAATGCTACTATCTAAGATCAGTAACCCTGCTTGCAGGTATTGAGTAAAAATTGTTGCTGTCGCTCGTACGTAAGGGCGGATATCAAGAAACTCTGACTTTAAATCTCCCTGTAGATTGTGATGGTCAACAACCACCAGTAGCGGAATTCTTGCTTGTTGAACTATCGCGACTAGCGCCGAAGTGGTTCCCTGATTATCAACTAATACAAAGCCTTGGTAAGATGATAAGTCCTTACTTTTGAGGGTTTGTAAGGTCCAACGCTGGGCAGGTAAACCAGTCAGCTTTACTAGGGCAATATTTTCTTGGTGGCTCAAAGTACCAGCGTAGACAATGTCACATTTGATATCGTATTGCAGCGCAATTAACTGGTAAGTCCAAGCAGAGGATAGGGCATCAGGGTCAGGAAAATCTTGCAGGATGACTAAGTGGCGTTCATGTTTATGTGCTTGCAACGTGTGGCGCAGTTCTTCTGATTTCTGATTTGCCAACGAATTCAACCGCTGCTCTCCAGAATTACCATCACCTGTTAATCCTACAATGGACTGTTTGGAGGGAACTTCTCTAACCAGTTTATTGTCTACTTCAGCATCATCTGGGGTTAGGTCTGTTGTCAAAGGTAAGCTTTCAAACTGAGACGGAGTGAGAGAAGAATTAAATTGCATAGGAAATGTTTTTGTTAATTATGAGGCTAGTACCGCTTCGCGAAAGTCAAAAGTCAAAAGTCAAAAGTCAAAAGTAATATATATCAAGGCTTTTGGCTGTTTGAAATGGTTGCTTTATTTCCGCCGCGTTGTACTAGTTTTATTTTTTACCAAGGATGCAGGTGATTAAGGGCGTAGGGGGTGAAATTCGTGCTTCAGGTGTTTGTGACTCACCCTATACCTTTACACCCTTAAGCGATCGATTCGTGTAGCCACACAATCATCATCTTCCCAAAAATCCACTCATGGTCGCATCTTCCAAAGCAGCAAATAAGCGCTCCTCCATTGGGTGGAATACAGGCACTTTGTCGGGGAACAGTGTTCCCAAATTCGTTTCTTGTACCCCATCACGAACTGCGATAAATTCAATACCCGCGATTCGTTGATGAGGTTCTTGTCAGCGTAGACGCTTTTGCATTTGGCTTCACGATGAATTTGAATAATCTTGAACGATATCTATTTCTTTTTGCGTCACTATATGCTATATTAACAAGGTCGATTAGAGAGTGGCAAAAACTAATGCAAACTGCTCTACTAGCTTATAGGATACCATCTCCTTGATAAGCTTTGAGATTTGTCTAAGTTTACCAGTTCTTATATCAGACTAGGCTAAAGCTGACAAATACTGGCTTTTTTCGCTAGAGCACAGACAATCAAAGACCGATGACATATTTTTGCCATTCTTCATGCATTCCGCTTTTCAAGTGTTTACTCACCTCAAAATATAGGCTGCTGTAGGGTCTACGTGGGGGATGACGTAAGAGCATGTGCGCCTCATGGGGTGTTCGACTACCTTTGTGAACATTGCAGCGGACGCAGGCTGCAACAATGTTTTCCCAGGTATCGCCACCACCACGCGATCGCGGCATGACATGGTCTAGAGTCAATTCATCCCCTGTGTAACCACAGTATTGACAGGTATGCCCGTCACGGTGCAATATATTTCGGCGAGTCAGTGGAATTTCTTTATAGGGCACGCGCACATAATGGCGCAACCTAATAACGGTCGGAAGCGGAAAGTCGCAGTAGAGTAGCTTGTTATTGAACTCTACTCGTTCAGCTTTTCCTTTAATCAGCAAAACCACGGCTCGGCGCCAGCTCGTGATGTTGAGCGGTTCGTAAGAAGCGTTTAGAACTAAAACCTTCACCATTGATCAACGCTCGAAGGTATTAATTTTACATATAGTAACACAAATCTATTTTGCTGGGAATATCAGAATAAATTATACTTTATCGAACATTGCCCCTCATAGGAGTGAGTGAAGATGTTGAGCCACGAGCAAACCCTGAGTCTTACCTCTGGTTGGCAGCGCAATACCTACGCTTGGTTGTCGCAACGTGCTTGGATAGAAATTGATTTGGCAGCGTTATCGTACAATGTGCAGCAGATCGTCAAGTTATTATCTTCGCGCACCCAGTTAATGGCGGTGGTGAAAGCAGATGCCTATGGACACGGAGCAGTCACAGTCGCTCAGACAGTGTTACACTCAGGAGCCAGTTGGTTAGGAGTCGCTACGGTTCCAGAGGGAATTGAATTGCGAGAAGCTGGAATCAAAGCTCCTATTTTGATTTTAGGCGCAACTCATACCTTAGAGCAAATTCACGCGATCGTTCAATGGAAACTTCAGCCAACACTTATAAGCCCCAAACAGGCTCTGTTATTCTCCGACACCCTAAAAGCTATTGACTATCATTCCCATCTCCATGTACATGTTAAATTTGATACGGGAATGTCCCGATTGGGTCCATCTTGGCGGGAAGCAGCTGAGTTTGTGCAATTGGTACAGGGGTTACCCAATCTTCGCATTGCTAGTATCTACTCTCACTTAGCAACGGCAGAAAATAGCGATCAAACTGTGATGAGACAGCAACAGCAACGATTTGAGACAGCGATCGCCCAAATCAGCGCGATGAAAATAGAACCACCACTTTTACACTTGGCAAATTCAGCCGCTACTCTGACAGATGATGCCTTGCACTACGATATGGTGCGTGTAGGTTTAGCTGTCTACGGACTCTACCCAGATGTTCATTTGTGCTCACGGATCGATCTTAAGCCTGTTTTACAAGTTAAGGCACGAGTGACGCAAGTCAAGAGCATTGCCAAAGGTTCTGGTGTCAGCTATGGTCATCAGTTCGTTGCAGAACGCGAACTCCACCTTGCCGTTGTCGGAATTGGTTACGCTGATGGAGTTCCGCGCCATCTTTCTCAAAAAATCCAGGTATTAATTCGTGGTCAACGAATACCACAAATTGGCGCAATTACAATGGATCAGATGATGCTGGATGTGAGTACCATACCAGATCTACAAGAAGGCGAAGTGGTCACCTTAATTGGGCAAGATGAAGGTGAAAAAATTTCTGCTGAAGATTGGGCAAATCAACTAAATACCATTTCTTGGGAAATTCTCTGTGGATTCAAGCATCGCTTACCTCGTGTAGCGCTTATGTAGTAAGAGTTAGGAGTTAGGAGTTTGTACAACGACTAACAACTAAACAATTAACAAAATACTTGTTGCCATAAATGAATGATTATGGTATAATTCATGAATAATGCGGATGTGGCGGAATTGGCAGACGCGCTAGATTTAGGTTCTAGTACCGCAAGGTGTGAAGGTTCAAGTCCTTTCATCCGCACTTTATATTTGGGCATCGGACAGATTTCGTCGGATACAGGTGATTGGTGAACCCGAAGGGCGCAAGAAAAAATGCGTCCTTGCACAAATCCCCTAATTTTAATTATGGAGATTCCCCCTGCTCCCTCTTCCCTCTTCCCTCTTCCCTCTTCCCTCTTCCCTCTTCCCTCTTCCCTCTTCCCTCTTCCCTCTTCCCTCTTCCCTCTTCCCTCTTCCCTCTTCCCTCTTCCCTCTTCCC
>CAIVAU010000211.1 GCA_903903925.1 uncultured cyanobacterium | reverse complement strand
TATAAAGGTCAGAAACTCCTCCTATTCCCTATTCCCTATTCCCTATTCCCTATTCCCTATTCCCTATTCCCTATTCCCTATTCCCTATTCCCTATTCCCTATTCCCTACTCCCTATTCCCTATTCCCTATTCCCTATTCCCTATTCCCTATTCCCTATTCCCTACTCCCTATTCCCTATTCCCTATTCCCTCTTCCCTCTTCCCTGCTCCCTGCTCCCTGCTCCCTGCTCCCTCTTCCCTATTCCCTGCTCCCTCTTAATCCTAACTCTCTTTCCAAGAAAGCCCATTTGTCTGCGGCTTCCTCGATAATCTTAGCCGTGGGTTTGCCAGCGCCATGCCCTGCCTTTGTCTCAATTCTGATGAGAACTGGCGCATCACCAGTGTGTGCAGCTTGCAAAGCAGCGGCAAATTTAAAACTATGTGCTGGGACAACGCGATCGTCATGATCTGCGGTAGTAATCATCGTTGCTGGGTAGGCTGTACCTGGTTTAAGGTTGTGTAGTGGTGAATAGGCATAAAGCGCCTTGAATTCGTCTATGTTTTCTGGCGATCCATACTCAGAAATCCAAGCCCAACCAATAGTAAATTTGTAGAAGCGCAACATATCCATGACTCCCACGCTTGGCAAAGCTGCACCAAAAAGATCAGGACGTTGGGTCATACAAGCACCTACCAGTAACCCTCCGTTGCTTCCACCGCCGATCGCCAATTTCGCAGGCTTTGTGTAACCATTGGTAATCAGCCACTCAGCAGCCGCGATCAAGTCATCAAAGACATTCTGTTTTTTCAGCTTCATCCCCGCCTGATGCCATTCTTCTCCGTACTCACCACCACCGCGTAAGTTGGGAATAGCGTAAACGCCACCCATTTCCATCCAGATCAAGCTACTGATAGAAAAATTGGGTGTGATGGAGATACTAAAACCACCATACCCATAAAGGTATGTGGGGTTATTTCCATCTAATTTAATTTCCTTTTTGTGGGTAATAAACATCGGCACCTGTGTACCATCTTTGCTGTGATAGAAAACTTGCTTTGTCTCGTAATCATCAGGGTTAAAATCTACCTTGGGTTGACGGAAAACTTCACTTTTGCCGTTGACTAGGTTGTACCGATAGATAGTTCCTGGCACGGTAAAGCTGGTGAAACTATAGAAAGTTTCAGTATCATAACGCTTGCCACCAAAACCACCCACAGAACCAATTCCTGGTAATTCTACTTCCCGCACAAACGCGCCTTTAAGGTCAAAAATTTTGATTTGGCTACGAGCATCTTTGAGATAATCAGCAACAAATTGGTTATTAATTATGCCGACGCTTTCCAATGTTTCTACTGCTTGAGGGATAACTTCTTGCCAATTTTCCTGTGCTGGTTTTTTGGTATCAATAGCAATCACTCGTCCTCGTGGTGCATCTAAATCTGTGCGGAAATAAAAGATACTATCATCATGGTCGATAAAGCTGTAATCGGCATGAAACTCGCTAATAAGTTCTACGACTTCTGCGTTTGGGTTAGTTAAATCTTTGTAGAAAACTAGATTTTTCGGGTCACTTCCCAGCCAAACTGAAATGATGAGGTAGCGTCCGTCTTCTGTAACACCAGCGCCAAATCCCCATTCTTTCTGATCTGGACGTTGGTAAATTAAAATGTCATCCGATTGGGGCGTACCAAGTTGGTGGTAGAACAGCTTTTGGTAATAGTTGGTATCTTCTAGTTTGGTTTTTTCATTCGGCTCATCATAACGACTGTAGAAAAAGCCTTGATGATCATGTGTCCAAGATGCGCCAGAGAATTTAATCCACTTCAAGTGGTCTTCTAAGTCAATACCTGTTTCGATATCTCGTACTTTCCACTCTTGCCAGTCAGAACCGGAAGTAGATAGACCATATGCTAACAGCTTACCGTCTTCACTGATAGACAACCCCGAAAGAGCAACTGTGCCATCGGCTGAAAGTTTGTTTGGGTCGAGTAAGATTTCTGGTTGGTCGTTGAGGGTTTTGAGGGTGTAGAGGACGCTTTGATTCTGCAATCCATCGTTTTTGAAGTAGAAGTAGCGATCGCCCTCTTTAAAGGGGATACTATATTTCTCATAGTCCCACAATTTAGTCAGATGCTGCTTAATTTTTTCTCTCCCAGGTATTTCCTGAAGATAGCCAAAAGTCACTTTATTTTGCGCCTCAACCCAAGCCTTCGTTTCCTCCGAGTCTGGGTTTTCTAACCAACGATAAGGATCGGCAACTTGAGTACCGTGGTAGTTATCAAATTGATCACTCTTGCGGCTAGGTGGATAAGTCACTCGCTTCGCTCCAATTCAAAATTATAAATTCAAAATTCAAAATTAACTAATTACTCCTCTGTTGTACATGGTAAAGAAAATAATTGGAGATGGGGTATAGGTGTACCATTCTTTTATGCTAGAGTAATAAAATGCGAGTCTTTATTATTATCTGGGTAGGACAACTGGTTTCCGTCATCGGTTCCGGTCTCACTACCTTCGCCTTGAATGTATGGGTGTACCAGCACACTGGATCAATCACCCAGTTTGCACTCATTTCTCTGTGTAATCAGCTACCGCCAATCTTGATTTCCCCCCTAGCTGGGGCGCTAGTAGACCGTTGGAACCGTCGATGGGCGATGATTATCAGTGATGCTGGTGCTGGTCTGAGTATCATGGCGATCGCCCTCCTATTTGTCATCGGTCGTCTAGAAATCTGGCACATCTACATAGCTTGCGCTATCAGTGCTACCTTCGGCACTTTCCAGTGGCCAGCCTATAGCGCCGCCATTCCCCTATTGGTTCCCAAAAAACATCTGGGTCGTGTCAGCGGTATGACCCAATTAGGAGAATCTGTTGCACAGTTGATTTCACCTGTACTGGGAGGTGTACTGCTGATGGCCATCCAGTTGCAGGGCGTCCTTGCGATTGATGTTGCCACTTTCCTCTTCTCTCTACTCACCCTGTTCTTAGTTCGGTTCCCTAACGCCAAGAATACGACTGATACTGATGGGGAGGTAGGAAAGACCTCTCTGTTGCAAGAGGTTGCTTACGGGTGGAATTACATCACCGCCCGACCAGGACTCGTAGGGCTGCTAATTTTCTTCGTCGCTGATAACTTCTTCACGGCAATCTTTACCGTATTATTCACGCCACTGGTGCTGTCCTTCGCCTCCCCAAGCGTCCTCGGTACAATCCTATCGATCGAGGGTCTCGGTCTGCTACTGGGCAGCTTGGTGATTAGTACTTGGGGAGGACCATCGAGGCTTATCCAGGGTCTGTTTGCTTTCCAGATGCTAGCCTCACTCTGCGTCTTGGTCGATGGGTTGCGCCCCTCCGTCCCACTAGTTGCCTTGGCTACCTTCCTATTCTCTTTCGGTGCGCCAATCTTCAATAGCTGTAGCCACGTCATCTGGCAAAAAAAAGTCGCGATCGAAGTTCAGGGAAGGGTCTTTGCAGTGAGACGAACGATAGCCTGCATATCTTTACCTCTAGCTTATCTCGTCGCTGGTCCACTAGCTGAGCGCGTATTCCAGCCCTTAATGGCTGTCAACGGTCCTCTAGCTAGCAGTATCGGAAAACTCATAGGTGTCGGGCCTGGTCGCGGCATTGGCTTGCTGTTTATTGTTTTGGGAGCCGTCTCTATGCTGATACCTATTGTCGCCTACCAGTATCCTCGCCTCAGGTTCGTGGAAGATGAACTGCCAGATCAGATTTGACGGCAGCAACGTGAAAAAGGGCGATCAGCCTCTGCCCGATCCAGCTAAACTTTATTCAATGTCTCACGAGGTGCAAATATCTCAGTTTGCGGGGAAACTGCTGTTGACTCAACTGCCGATTGATCCGCCACTATAGAGGAAAACAAAAATTCATATTGATTCAACGCTTGTTCAAAAGCATATTTCTCAATAGCATATTTACGACTATTATAACCTAGAGTTTTGACTTTTTCCGGACGTTTGTACAAGTTCAAAATTGCTTTTGCCAGAGCATGGGGATCTTCCGGAGAAACAACAACTCCACCGCCACTTTCTCTAATAGCTCTTGCTGCGGTGCCGTTATCAGGAACAGATCCAACCAGCGCCCGACCGCTAGCAAGTAGTACTTGGATTTTCGATGGCATATTGAAAGATACAATGTTTTTCTTCTGCACAACTAAACCCACATCAGCCGCAGCCAGCATTTCAGGCAAATGTTTACGTTGTTCAAATGGCAATAGTAACACGTTATCTGCACCGATAGCTTGACATTCTAATTGTAATCGTTGCAAACCTTTTGCTTCCCCAACGATGACAAAGGCAATATCTGGAATATGCCGCAACTCAAAAGCAGCTTTGACGACGGTTTCCAAACCCTGGGTTAGGGCAATGTTACCAGAATATAGCACGACAAATTTGCCATTCAGGTTATGGGCAGTACGGAAGGCGTTATTTTCTTTTGGTAACGGGCGGACGAAATTGATATCAACCCAGTTAGGAATTTGCACGATTTTGCTAGCTGCTACTCTTTTACTTAGTAAGTTGTCTACAAACCCATCAGCAATAACACTAATCTTGGTGGCGGTGCGGTAGGCGAATTTTTCTAGCGCAGTAAACAGGTGGATGAGCAATTTGTTCTTCAGCAAACCAACATGGACTGCTGCTTCCGGCAATATATCTTGAAGATTTAATACCACAGGGCAATTGTGCAGCCATCCTAAAAGAGCAGTTGGGATGCAACTTGGCAAAGAGGGTGATGTAGAGAGAATAACATCTGGACGCCAACCCATAAGGGCTGGCAGAAAACTTGTGACAATGAAGCTAGCATCTAGCAGAACTCGATCTAGTAAGTTAGGTTGCGGACGAATCCAAACATAACTACGTTGAATTTGAACACCATTTTTCACCTCAGAGAAATACCACTTGCCCCGATAGCCCTCGTAAATTTGACGTTCAGGGTAGTTGGGCATAGCTGTGACTACACGCACTTGATGCCCACGCTTAACCAGTCCCTCTGCTAATTCAGTCATCAGGGGGGCAATCCCAATTGGTTCTGGATAGTAGTTGTATGAGTAAATTAAAATTCGCATAGTCAATTAGTCAGAAGAACTCTGATGTTTTTGCAATCACCACATTTTTCTTCAACATTCGCGCTGATACTGCGGTCTCTGTTTGCATTGTCTCTTTAGACTCTCTTAATGTCAGTGTTCTTGATTAAAGATTGAGTAAATTTTGACTAGTCTTGTTAGGACGAGCAATGATATATTTATTACTTTGTCGAGAAATAAAAAAAGTCTGACTCAAGTAATTTTACGTACGCAGAAATTGTTATGTTTATGTTCACATAATAGACGAGAAGCTATATAAATTACTATTGCAAGCCTGTTTTTATTAAATCTTCAAACCTAAAATATAGAAGCTTCAATAAATTAGGCATAGCTAGTGGTTCTAATAACCAACTAATAGCTATGCCCTATGCCCTATATCCTATACTTAGACAGCACCACTATTTTTGTTAAATAAAATAGCTACTGTTCTGAAAATAAGCTTGAGATCGTACATAAAGCTCCAGTTTTTTTGATACTGCAAATCCAGGCGAATTACGTCCTCAAATTTACGTACACTAGATCGTCCATTGACTTGCCATTCTCCAGTCATACCGGGCTTCACATCTAAACGTTGCCACTCCGGTACTTCATAACGCTCAACTTCATCAGGTGTAGGTGGTCTAGTACCAACTAAACTCATTTCTCCTTTAAGGACATTCCAAAATTGAGGTAATTCATCTAGACTGGTTCGCCGTAAAAAGCGACCCACTCGCGTAACTCTTGGGTCATTGTCAATTTTGAAAAATGCCCCTTGAGCTTGGTTTTGCTTTTCTAGTTCAGCTTTCCTGGCTTCTGCATCAACATACATCGAACGTAATTTCCAAATCCGAAAACGTTTACCCATCCAACCACAGCGGGTTTGACCAAAGAAAATAGGTCCGGGAGCGTCAAGTTTAATAGCAATGGCAATGGGGATCAACAAAACTCCTGTAATTACCAAACCTATGAGTGCCCCAACGATGTCTATTAACCTTTTCATCCAAGAGCGTACAGAAGGATGTGTAGTTGGTAGCTGTTCTTCCAACTGGCGGTTTGAGGATGATGGTGTGCTGTCACCAGACTCGATAGAAAAAGTATTATTCAATCCCGTAAGGTTTAGTACTGCCATTACCTGAGGGGTAACATTCAGTAGTAGAAATTCTATGTTGTTTTCTTGAGTAAGTTTCAAGTTACTCACTAAAGCACCTAACCCACTACTATCCATAAAAATAGTTTGGTGAAAGTCAATGATGATTTTCTTGGGAGATGGTGTGAGACGGGTTAACTCTTGGCAGGTTTGCTTAAAGGTTACAGCCTCAAGCACGCTCAAACGTGCTGATACCTGCATTATTGCCGCATCATTTTGGAATGTAACGGGGAAATCTGCCTCTATGTGTTGGCTGGTCATGAAGCCCTGCACTTTTGTTGCCGTATAAACATAATCTGCCAGATATTACTTTGCGCTAGCGAATAACCTAACCTAATCTTTAATCTAGATAAATGCGGGATAACCGCTAGTACAGCTCCCCCTGGAATTGAAAATCACCTAAGGGCTTATGCCGCAAGAGACTTCTCGTCACCCCAGCGATCAAACAAATGACTAATAAAACTGCCATAAAACCTAACGCACGCCTGATAGAAGTTTTTTCTGCTATCCAAGGGGAAGGACTAAACGTCGGGACACGTCAAATATTTATTCGCTTTGCCCTTTGTGACTTACGCTGTCATTTTTGTGACAGTGTCTACACTTGGAATACACCTGATAATTGTAGGATAGAACGATCTCCTGGATTACGTGACTTTGAAATTTGCTCAAATCCAGTTTCACTACCTATGTTAGTGGAATGGGTTGAGCGACAAAATCTAACAGGTCTACACGATAGTATAAGCCTTACTGGGGGCGAACCACTCCTTCATGCCCCATTCTTGGTACAATTTTTACCTCAGATACGTGCAGTCACAGGGTTACCTGTATACTTAGAAACTGGTGGACATCGTCCGGAACAACTCGCTATGATTCTGCCCTACCTAGACTCTGTAGGGATGGATTTTAAACTACCCAGCACGAGTGGCGAAAGCTGTTGGCAAGAACATGCACAGTTCCTCCAACTTTGTTACGACCGACAGTTAGAAGTTTTTGTAAAGATAATTGTCTCTCAGAAGACAGATCCTGCTGAGTTAGAACGTTCAGCTTTGTTAGTAGCAGCAGTTAGTTCTGAAATTATCATATTTTTACAGCCTGTTACACCTTTGGAAACGCCTGTTGCTTTCTCACAAATACCTGTGCTTGCTCCTTCTCCTGCTCAGGTTTTGAATTGGCAAGCTTTGATGAAGCAGTTTGTTAAGCACGTACGTGTAGTGCCGCAAACGCATAAAATGCTCAATCAGCTTTAGAGGAGCAGGGAGTGTGGGGGAGGATAACCTCCCTTTACTAACTTCTGTGTGGGCGGGGTCAACCCGCCCCTACTAGATTTCCCCCTCATCTATGGTTCTAGATTTCGTTTTTGCTTTGTTCGCACTGCGTTTTAGGGCGGAGAGCCGCGCTTCATATTTAGACCGCTGGCGTTTACTTGGAGTATTGTCAATCAAGGTTTTTAAGGCACTACCGAGACTCTTATAAGCGTTCGGGAGAGTGTAACCAAAGCGAGATGCTAGGGCGATCGCTTTTTCGTCCGCATCAGTCAATGCTTTGATTTGCTTTTCGCCACTATTTTTTTGATAGAGTCGCCAACCTGATACACCGCACAGAGCCATAGCTAGCAATAACAGCAATCCATCCTGCACCCACAACTCACCAACGGCACCACCTAACCCAATTGCTAGGGCTGCCATTTCCCAACCATCTTTGGGGATAGTGTCGTTTTGAATGCGGGCAACTTCGTGCCAGAACAGCAAATTACGCTGATCCATCGCTAGTGAATCCCATTTAACCAGGTCAATTTGAATTTCTACCTGGTCTTTACCAATTTCTTCGCAGCGGATCAGGGGTGGATTGACCTCAGTTGTACCTTCAACCGTGACCCAACTCTGCAATTCTGGCGGTAGTAAACCTTTTAACCGCCGTAGTTCACTCATTTCTGCTTTGGCAGAGGAGGTTGCATAGGATGTCATAATATCCAGCCCTAGAAATCTTCAGTATATTGAGGGTATCACTTTGGAGTATAGCTATTTCACTAACTATCCGACTGACTCTATCGGAAAACTTCGCCGTTTTTTCCGATCTTCCATTGCCTTATAATAGCGCGAACTTCACTCGTTAGGGGCAGGGTTACCCTACCCCTAACGACGGTCTATCCAATTGAAACTGTTTCTGGAACCGTTTTCCATTCTTCCAAGGGTTCTCCTAATGGCTGAAGCACTTGGTCAACCAATTGTGACAAATACACACACCTCTGTTTTACAGAGATGTTACTTGAGAGGATGCAACGAACCAAGCTCTCAATTTCTGGAGCGTGTTCATGCAGGTCACGTAGTTGATTCATCGGCTGAACAGTCCAGCGTCTTTTCAGCTTGTAATGAATGTCAATAATAGATACTAATGTGCTGAACATGGCAAAGGTGGCAGCTACCTCGTCTACTTCGAGTAGATCCTGAGTATCTTTTAGTTGGGTAATAGAAATATGTCGAAGTTTCTGCAATTGCTTTGTCGGAATTGCAGGTCTTGGTTGCTGCCAAATATATTGGGCTTGTCGCACCAAGTAAGCTATGACTCTCTCTGGGTCATACAAAACGTGCCCGTTGGCAAAGTGGTCAAGGGTTTCTGTTTCTGGTGTGTCTGTATTTTGAAACTCCTTTTGGATTTGGTCTGCTGAATTAATCCAAACCTGAACATTAACTCCTGCAATCACAAAAGCTCGACGTTGCCCCCATGATGAGCGGATAATAGTGTAAATATCCAGATCGCTTTGTTTGAACGGTAGCTCACGTGTTACTGAACGACCTAAGAGAATTCCAACGAGTTCATGACCGAATTCAACTTTCATCTGCTCAACGACCATCTCTACTGCTTGGTCGTACCACTTATTTGTTTCCATCTATTCCTCACAAAATTCCAACTTTTTAACCAAATGAATCTCAGCAAGCATTTAGGCTGCTTGCGATGCATCCTGATAGAAATAATCTATAATTTAGTGTTCATAGGTTATTTACTCACGCACTCTGACTGCAACCTCAATAAATCACAGTTAAGAACACGTCAGCAAATTGCAACTACAAAACTCTCCTTCAATAAAGCCATAGCAAAAAACTGTACATGATAACAATCAATGTACTGTTTTACTCGGTTACTAAAGTACTAATCCGGAGAGCTAAAGTGCTTACGAGCCCACACTTTTACTGTATAGACCCTATACTCTTGTGGCATTTAACCCTTATGGTTTACTTGTAAATTTGGACAATTGATTCAACCAATTTGGTTGTCTTATCCACGGTTAATATTCTAATTGTTAAAGTTTCAAGACAAAAGACTTTTTTGTTAACAGTTATTGCAAATTATGTAAACATTGGTAACAAACAGCAAGCTGTTATCTGCTACTTAACCTACCAGGGGATGCCAAACATTTATCCTGATCGCTTCCCCGCCATCAATAATTAAGTACAATTACTTAATTGACTGCATAATACCGCTTTCCACCTGATTAATTGCTACCATGATGCCGTTTTCTGGGTTTTCTAGCAGTAAATCTTTGACTGCCTTCAAATAATCATAGATAGCATCTCGTAAAATTGGCTTTTCGACTGCGACTGTATGATTATAATCCCAAATATCCCAAATTATAATGCCTATACCTACAATTGGGTCTAATAACTCTGCAACAATTTTTCCAGCCACTAAACTACCAGTTTTTGCTGCCATTTTTGCACCAGCTTTTCCGGCAAAAGATACAGCAACTTTACTTCCTAACTTTTTCACAGCAGGAATCATAGCTTTAGCAAGTAGATAAGTACTTCCACCTGTCAAAACCTTCAATGATAGGTGAGAAATATTTCCTTCAGTATCATTAATAGTAACTGCAATATCACCTAAATAACGTTCCCAATCTCCTTGAGCAATTTTGTAGCTACTTTGAATATTAGAAACATTCTTACCTAATTCTCTAACATATAAATTTATAATTTCTTAGCTAATCTAAGATTTATAAATACAGAATAGCTTGCATTACATAAAACATTCATCTATAAATAAACATGACTTTTATCATAGCTAGATTCGTGACTTCCGACTCATGTTGCTATTCGACTCTCGTTTCTAGGATATGTGTAGCTTGAATTCAACAAGTCTTAAGTAACTTCACGGAGAGGAAAACTGACTATGCGTTTGAACAAATCTATTATCCTAATGGGTGTAGTTAGCTTGGTCACCTTGGTCGGCGGTATGGCAGCAACCCCTGCTTTAGCTGATAACCCTTATTATGAAAATCATCGGGAACGCGAAATTCATCGGGAACACGAAACTCGTCGGGAACTAGAAGCCCGTCGGGTAGCAGAAGCTCGTCGGGCATATGAAGCTCGTCGTGCAGAAGAAGCTCGTCGGGAACACAGATGGTAAGGTCGAATATCTTCCTGACTTTCCTGGTCTGGTAAAACTGTTGCTCTTTAGCTTTCGGGCTGTCAAATATTAAAAGTTATCTTCAGTGTCTACCGAAGTTTTGCTCGGCGGTGAGTCAGCGCCGACTCACCGCCGCAAGAGACTTCTCTCTAGGAATCCACGACCACTCCCAGTTCAGTCATGACTTGTAACCATTTGTCTGGTGTTGGCAAGGTCTGCTGTAGAAATTCGGTAGTAAGATTGCTGGCATTGGCTTTATATAAAAGAGTGGCGTAGGTGAAACAACGAATTTGTTTTTTGAGATGATCGGCACCATAAATTGAAATCAATTCTGCCAGTTTAGCCTCTACCGCGAGGATTGCTGTTGGGGCTAGGGCGAGTAAATCATTCATCCACTGCTCCAATTTAACAATAAAAGAGGATAATTCTTTGTTAGGAGAATTCCGGAACTCATCACAAATCGCCTGAATTTTTTCCCACTTATAACTCCCCCACGGTTTAGCCATCATGACTGGCAATTGCCATTTAACTGACTCTTCAGCCCAATAGTCTTTAGATGCTTGTACCTGCACAATCTCAAATCTAGGTAAAATCAGCCCAGTCAATCTTCCACCATGACAGGCTCCAGTATCGATACCATAAACCTTGCCTTCAATTATCAGCGGATGATTGCCAACAACGCGATGACCAAAGATAACTGGTTTCACACCAGTATACAACTCACTCCAATATGTATTTCCATAGCGTTTTTCCAGAGACTTTTCACCTGCGGTGCAACCACACAAAACTTCTTCCCTTTGCTGTTCAATGGGTATCCCATCTTCTACCGCAGCATGAACTAAAATGGCGTTCTCTGTTTCGTGATAGTACGGTCTATGACGAACCCATTCTAAAAACTCTTGATAGCGATCGCCAAACTGTAACTTGACAATTTCTTGGGAGTAGGAAAGAGTCCCACGAAGGTGCTTGCGTTCGTGATTCCCCATCAAAACGATAGTGTTGGGACGATTTTTGAGAAAATCATACACCTTGACTGAATCAACTCCGCGATCGACAATATCCCCTAATGAAATTAAAAAATCATCCTCTGTTAGTTGCGCTTTGTCTAGCAGATTAATAAGTTCTTCATAGCAACCATGAATATCACCAACTACAATAGTTTGCATAGTTCACACCCGCCCAGCATTCGTTCAAAAATTGGTGGAACATATAGTTTTTTCCACTCGCTCGTTACTTTAATCATCCTTTCGCACAAAGCAAAAGTATAGTATTATATATTATCTCTATTTTATTCTAATATCCTAGTACAGCACAGCGTAAGTAAAGTATCCATATAAATATAAATGTTGATATTCCAGACATTCTGGGAACTCTAAGACGGGAACGGGTGAAGACAACACAGGGGGATCTGCTGTCCAACCCTAATCCCTAGACAAAGTAGAGTCCTAGAAGTATGTCTGAGCAACAAAAAAGCAGCTTTTTTCGTACATACGACCTAACAAAAACACAGAAACAGCCTAAAGAACCTGCTGCCCACCAATGGGAAGCATTAAGTAAGCTACAGAAGTGGTTTCAGGAGGAACATTCTGATGGTGGTGGCATCTTAGTTTTACCAACTGGAGGCGGCAAGACCTTGACCGCTGTTCGTTTCCTCTGCACAGAGGCGCTTTCTGATGGTTATAAAGTCTTGTGGTTAGCACATACCCACCATCTGCTTGAGCAAGCCTTTGAAAGTCTAGAGTCAGAGGTCAAGTTGATTCGGAACAAACAGCAGTTAAATGTACGAGTTGTTTCCGGTACAAAAGGACACTTCACTCCTGCTTGTATTAATAAGAGTGATGATGTCTTAATTTGCACACTCCAGACAATAACTCGTGCCTATGAGAACAAAGTTCCCCAGCTAGACAACTTTCTTCAAGCAGCCGGAAATAAACTCTTTGTTGTTTTTGACGAGGCACATCACTCTCCAGCCCCTAGTTATTGTAAATTCATCAATGTACTGCGCGATCGCTGTCCAAAAATGTACTTATTAGGGCTGACTGCTACTCCAACCTACACAGATGATAAAAAAATCGGTTGGTTAACAAAGCTTTTTCCACAAGGCATCCTTTTCCAACGCAGCCCTAAAGACCTGATGGCAGATGGAATTCTGGCAAAGCCTATTTTTGAACAATGCCACACAAATTTTACTCCTGAATTTGATGAGAGTAAGTATCAAAAATGGGTGAAAGACTTTCAAGACTTACCAGAAGAAATCATCACTAAACTAGCTGAAAATCAAGAGCGCAATGCCTTCATTGCCAAAACCTATGCCGATAATCAAGACCGTTACGGAAAAACCATCATTTTCGCGGATCGCTGGTTCCAATGCGAACAGTTGCGCGGATTTTTAGAGCAGCAAAAAAAAGGAATAAGAGTCGGAACTATTTACTCTCACATTGATGCCGACCCTGGCAGTGCTGATGCCAGAAACAAGCGAAACAGAGACGAAAATGCCAAAGTTTTAGACGCTTTTCGTAATGACCAGCTAGATGTGCTGATTAACGTTCGGATGCTAACGGAGGGGACTGATATTCCTAAACTTAATACAGTCTTTCTGACTAGACAAACTAGAAGTGAAATTTTGCTTACTCAGATGGTTGGTAGAGCTTTACGAGGTCCCAAGATTGGGGGTACAGACGATGCTTACATAGTCTCTTTCATTGATAATTGGGAGCATTCTATCCTATGGGCTATTTCCGAATTGGTGGTAACCCCAATCATTGAATCTGCTCCTTTACCCGTGGAGATTGAACGAGTGCCGATACAACTGATTTCCATTGATCTTGTGCGTCAGCTAGTCCGTCAAATGGACAGTGGTGTAAACATTAACTCGGCTCCATTTCTCACATTCATGCCTATCGGTTGGTATCTGGTTGAGTTAGAAACACCGATAGATGAAAATGGAAATACTAAAATAGTACAGCGTTTAGTAATGGTATTTGAAAATGAAAAAGACAGTTACAAACGGTTTATTAAACATCTTAAGACAATAAAATTAGATGAATTTGTTGAAGCTAATGTTGTCTTTAACAATCAGCAGCAGCAAATTCAGGCATGGCAAAGGCAATTCTTTGATAAGCTTGAAAAGCATATAGGCGGCGACCTGATAGCAAATTTGTTCCACATCACTCAACACATAGCTCAAAATGACGGAGAAACACCTACTTGGTTTAGCTTTGAGCAGAGGAATGAGCATAATCTCGATGATTTAGCTCGGAATTTTCTTCATATAAGTCGTTGGGAAGAAGATGGTAAATTATGTGAAGAATACAACCGACAAGACCGTTACTGGAAAATTATTTACTACACCTATAACCTTTTTAAGTCACAATACAACGCCTGTGTTGAGTGGGTAATAGCTCAGATAAAGAATCGAGAACCTGACCCTTCAAGTATCACCTCCATAGATCCTCCACACCCAGAACCATCTGATGAAATCAAACGACAGGTTAAAAAGCGAGACGGTTTTCGTTGTCTTTGCTGTAGTGAAAACACAAAATCCTTACTGCAAATTGACCATATCAAACCCAAGTACTACGGTGGCGATCACTCATTAGATAACTTGCAAACTCTTTGCAGCACCTGTAACAAACTTAAAGGAATAGAAAGTATTGATTTTCGTATTCATAAGACACCTCTGACTACTCCTAACTTAAAATCGCCTACTTTGGAATTCCCAACATCCTCTTACATTGATGGAATTAAACAATGGGAGCACTTTTTACGCCGTAGGGTTAATTTTTTCTACAGTTGTGATGCAGTCAAGTTTGTTGAAGTTGGAGAAGAAAATAAATGTTATCATTATCAGTGGCAAATTTACCTTTACGAAGGTAATAATCCAGATTGGTTGGAATCACATCTTCAAGACTTTTTTAAAAAAGAGATTCGGCGGGTGCGGAAAAAAGCTGGATTTTCCAGTCCAGAATCAATCATCATAAATGCACCAGTAGCGGAATGCGAAAGGTAGTACAGATGTCGCGGTACTAGACTGCTGTAAAAATCTGTTCGGCTGTGAGCTGCAAATCTTGAAGTGTGGGGGAGTATATCCTTTAACCATTAGATAACAGTTAAAAGCTCACATATTGAGGATGAGCCGTCTCAATCATGTTCAACAAAATCCCAAACAACCCATCTAAATCTCCAATAAAATGCTCCCTCGCCTCAATATCGACTTGCTGCTCAACCAATCTCAAAAACTTCCAATTACTTCCTGTCGTAATCACACCATAAATACAAGGAATTTGATTTTGCTTTCGTTCATTAAAAATTTGAGCAGCCACCATCTCCGCAATACATTGAGCAATTCCAGACTTAATATTATCATTCTTCGCCTCTACCAATGCCACCACTGGAACCGTTACCTCCAACTGTTTGGGCGAATAACTGATAATAAAATCACATCTTCCAGTCAAACCCTTAGCCTTTTCTACATTAAAATCAACGCCAGAGAAAAAACTGATTTGACGCTTAAAATACTTTTTTAGATCAACCATTATTGGGGATATAATCAACTCAGATCTTGCCTTTTCCGTGTCAATTTCCAACGCTAAGGGTATATTTTCCTCTAAAATTTCCCTTAATAATGGACTTGGGGTGACAGGTTTAATCTCCTTAAAAATTTCCACCCGCTCTTGCAGGAGTAGGCTAAACTCAGATTCTAATTGTGATAAAGTAAAGTCGCTGTAAGACATCTTGTAAACCAAACAAACCCAAGGCTTTTACCTCTATGATAAACAAAATAAGCCAAACAAACATTTACCAAACCTAGTGGTTCGTGTCATTAATTTTGCTGGGTAGTGCGAGCCGGAAAGCTCGCTTCGTGAGCGAGACGCTCACACTACCAACCC
>CAIVAU010000210.1 GCA_903903925.1 uncultured cyanobacterium | reverse complement strand
TATCCCAAGCTTGGCATCTTGTCAAGATTTTTGGGAGAAATCAAGCGCCTTGTTGACGTTTCAACTCTTCTATCAAGGCTCTGCACTGCCTATTAGCATCCCTGACTTGTCTCATCAATTCCATTTTCTGCTTACGACTCTCTTTCGGTGTACTGGGTATTTCACCTGCTTGATTGCTTAGGGTAGCGGCTAGATGGCTATATTCCCTAATTTTCGCTATTAGTTCATCCATCGGTTAACCCTCATATTCTGAAATTACGATATCTAAATATAGTAGAGTAGGTGACGGGTATTATCCCGCGCACCTCTCTGTTAGATCCGGACGTGCACCCTTTCGGTGCATCCGGCTCCCGACGTTCTAAGCTTTCGCTTTGCTCATGTGCAGGTAATCGTGGCAGCTTTCATGTATTGCCACTAGGTTTTGTCTCTTCCAATTTGCGTGGTTTCCATCTACGTGGTGGAGATGTACCCGTTCATCGGAGAGGAGTTTTAATCCACAGGATGCACATGTATGGTTTTGCCTTTTTAGGGCTTTAGAGGTTTCACCGTCATAGAGTTTGCTATTACGCTCGCTCCAGTAATTGATGTCTCCGTCGAAGGGGGATTTATTCCCTATGACTCAATTTATTTACATTCCCAGCTAGGTGTCCGTATTACCATGCCAACTTGCGTGTATGCAAGGTATTTTATCGCACTCTCAGTACTGATAGTGATTTCTACCTTTACGCTTTGGCTCCCCTTTTATCTAACTCCTGAAAAAATGGGCGAACCGGGAGCCGTTATGTTAAAGGTTTTCAATTGTCACAGGTTCAACTGGTTGAGCTAGTTCAAAGCCAAAAATTCGTGAGTAGAAGTAAAGTTCCCCATCCAAAGCGCGTTTGATGTTTTGGGCGCGGCGGAACCCATGCCCCTCACCTTCAAACATGACGTATGCAACAGGTAACCCTTTAGTCTGCAAGGCTTCAACCATTGTCTTGGTTTGGTTGGGTGGGACAACCTGATCTTCTAATCCTTGAAAGAAGATGATCGGACAGGTCAAACGGTCTGTAAAATGGACTGGCGATCGCTCCTGATAAAGTTGACTTTGCTGTGGGTAAGGTCCAACCAAACGATCTAAGTACCGCGACTCGAACTTGTGTGTATCCCGCGCTAGGGCTTCTAGGTCACTCACTCCATAGTAGCTTGCTCCGGCTTTGAAGGTATCGCGGAATGTTAAGGCACAAAGTGTCGTATAACCACCTGCACTACCGCCAGAAATTGTGAGGCGATCGCCGTCAACCTCAAGGCGTTCTACAAGGTAACGCGCACCGTAAACACAATCATCCACATCCACAATCCCCCAACGACCATCTAGTTGCTGCCGATACTCGCGCCCATAGCCAGTGCTACCGCGATAATTCACGTCAAGCACTGCTATTCCTCGGCTTGTCCAGTATTGAATTTTTAAATTGAGGCTGCTGGAAGTTGCTGCTGTTGGCCCACCGTGACTTTTGACTAGTAGGGGAGGTCTCTCACCTAGTTCAGCTATGTAATCACGGTTTTGCGGCGGGTAAAAGAAGGCATAGGCTGTCTCCCCATTGGTTGTCGGGTACTCTATTGACTGAGGTTCTGAAAGATACTCAGTGTCTATCGTCACTTCAATAGAACGACGTAGCACCTCAAGTTTTCCTGTCTCTAGGTGCAACTGGACAAGAGATGTAGGCTGGGTTGGAGAACCAGCAAGAAATACCACCTTTCCATGAGTTGCTTGGATGGAATCAATTTCCGTGTAGGGTATATCCAGTGGTTGCAATTGGCGGGTTGTGGTGTCGAGACTTGCTAAATGCCAGATCCCTTGTTGAGTATAACTGCAAATGATGCGGTTATTTGACTCAAAGGCATAGGTGGACATCCCTAAAATCCATTGAGGCTTGCCAAACTCAGCCTTCAGTTCAGTTAGGGATTCCACATTTCCATCACGCAGGCGGCAGATGTTCCACCAACCTGATTGGTCAGAAATAAAGTACAACTCGCCATCCGGTGACCACTCTGGCTGGAAGATAGATTCATCTGAACCACCCGCTATTTGTTGAGTGTCTCCCAAACTGCCGTCTGCTTTTAGTTCTCCCACCCACAGTTCAGTACCATCCCAAGGCATATTCGGGTGATTCCAGGTCAGCCAAGCCAAGCGAGACCCATCGGGGCTGAGGCGGGGTGAGGTGTAAAAGTCGTTACCGCAGACTAGCAACTGGGGGTTGCTATCGCCTTCTAGTCCAAGGCTGACAAGTGTGTTGGTAGGCTCATGTCCTGCAACAGTATGATCCTCGCACACACAAATAATTCGGGATCTCTGGTAGTCAAAGATACCATCTGCGTAGCGTATATTTGCTTCAGACGTGATGGGTTGCGGTGGTTTTCCGCTATCCTGACGATAGAGGCGACCATCGGCAAAGTTGGAAAAGTAAACAGTACCATTGGCTACGAGAAAAGATCCGCCGCCGTACTCATGAACACGAGTACGCACATTGAAGGGTACAGGCTGAAGATCCTGAGTTTGACCATCCGCAGTCCGTCGTACAACGACATTCCGACCTTGTTCCGACGGTCGCATCTCAGTCCAGTAGATATCTTCACCATCAAGAGCAATTTGCCCCAGTCCAATAGCTTGGGATGTAATTAACTCTGTTGTGATGGGCGATCGCCAAGACCCTAATGGTGCTACCTGTGGTTTAATCACGCGCTCTGTACCTTCCTTAATTCTTTTCTTGTACCCTGGTTTCCCTGAGGATGCCTACAATGAGGCTCTTATTCATACCCATATTAAGCTAATATTGCCCTTGCCTTTGCAAGTGAGGGCGCACATATTAACGAGGCATCCGCCAAATGTTGAGGGTATTGCCAGCAGTACCGCCACTAGCAAGAGTTTGTCCATCTGGGCTAATAGCAATAGAATATACATAGCCAGAATCACCTTTGAAGGTGCTAATTTGCTGTCCAGTTGCCAAATTCCACAGTTTTACTGTGTTATCACTACTACCACTGGCAAGCATATATCCATTTGGGTTTGGTACATAGACTACGGAATTGACCCTGTCGGAATGCTGGTTTATGGTACGGTTTGTCTTTCCTGTGACTAAATTCCACAGTCGGATTGTCTTGTCCTTACTACCACTGGCAAGAGTTACATTATCAGGACTATAGGCAACAGAAAGAACAACATCAGAATGTCCTACCAAAGTACGAATTTCCTTTCCGGTTGCGACATTCCACAGTTTAATTGTTTTGTCCCAACTTCCACTAGCAATAGTTTCACCATCAGGACTAAAAGCAATAGCAGCAACCCCCTTGGAATGTCCCTTAAGGGTGCGGATTTCCTTTCCGGTTGCCAGATTCCACAATTTAATTGTTTTGTCCAAGCTGCTACTAGCAAGGGTTTTGCCATCAGGACTAAAAGCAACAGCAGCTATACCGTCAGAGTGCCCCGCTAAAGTCCGGATCACCTTTCTAGTAGCTAAATCCCATAGTTTGATTGTCCGATCGCCACCGCCACTAGCAAGGGTTTTGCTATCCGGACTGAAGGCGACAGTCCAAACCCATTGAGAGTTTGCTTTAACAGTGTATATTTCCTTTCCCGTCTTTGGATTCCACAGTTTAATTGTTTTGTCGTCACTACCACTAGCAAGGGTTTTGCCGTCAGGACTGAAGACGACGGAATTAACATCACTGGAATGACCCTTTAATATGTTGAGTAGATCAGAATTTGGTAAGGTGCTGATAGGCTGATGAGGGTTAGAGGATTTAGTGATTTTCAAGACGTGAGATTGTGAGTACCAAATTCCCCCTCCCAATAGCACAATGCCAACACCAATCAGTAGTCGATATCTCAGCTTCTCATTTAGTTGTGATAGTAAAAGCGGCTGGCGTTGTGGCTGAGTTACTGTCACTATGGTTGGAGGTACTGCAGACGGGGAAAGAAGGGTTAAGTCTTTCATAACTTCATCTGCTGTTTGATAACGCCCTTGGATATTTATTTTTAACAGCTTGTCTATGATCTGATGTAATGTTATGCCTTGGTTAGCTCCATCTATACTGGGACTACTTAAATATCGCTGCCAAGACTCAACCCAACTAAAGCCATATTGCATCCATAGTTTAAATGGGGGAATCCCAACCAACAGATGAAAGCAAGTCGCACCCAAACTAAATAAATCACTGGCAGGATAAGCCTTTCCATCCTGTATTTGCTCCATTGGGGTATAACCATAAGAGCCAATGATTGTCCCCATTTTCGTCTGCACTGTTGCCGTGAGCTGCTTTGATGCGCCAAAATCAATCAGTACTAATCGCCCATCACTAGAGCGACGAATAATATTCTGTGGCTTGATATCCCTATGAATGACCCCGCATTGGTGAATAAACTGGAGAATCGGCAGTAAATCCAGCAAAAGTTCTCGAATTTTATTTTCGCTATATGTTCCGTGTTGTTCTAATTCTTTGAGTAAATCTTGCCCATCGATATACTGTTGCACCAAAAACAGATAATTAGCTTGCTCAAAGTATCCCAAAAGTGTAGGAATTTGATCGTGTTCTCCCAACTGTTGTAGTCGTTTTGCCTCTTCTTTAAATAGATCAACAGCCTTTTGCAAAGCCAAAGCTTCCTGAACTTTTGGTGCTAACTGCTTGACGACACACAGTTCATTCAGCTTATCTATATCTTCTGCTAGGTAGGTTCTGCCAAATCCACCTTCATCTGAAAGCAGTCTGATGACACGATAGTGACCTCTCAGCAGCCGGATCAATGGGGTATTGCAATTTTGGCAATACTTGTTGTTGTCGGGATTTAAAGGATTTACGCAATCCGGATTCAGGCAGCAAAGCATACTGGGAATCCATAAGATCTCATGTATATCTTACAGCAATTTTTGACGCTCGGTTTGTCATGTGCAAAATATCAAGCCGTGATCCATCCTCCAAACGGGTGCATCTCGTTTCATAAATGTAGTGTAAGCATCTTGCTTACTTGTAGTCTCGCTTTGGTAAGATGCTCTCACTACTGATCATTTTTTTGCAAAAGGTTGTGAATTTCATCAGGTTGAAAGTTTCATCGTCTGATTCATTGAGTTTAAGAAGCAAACGACAAATTAAGCTAACCAGCTGATCAAATAAACCGAAAATGAAAATTAACAGTGGGGATTATAATTATGGCACGAAAAAGCAACATTTTCATTTGTTGCATGAGCAGTAGTTTGTTCATCACAAGTTATGTCCTGCCTATCAGCGCTTTGGCAACACCTCTAGATGGAGACTTTATTATTGCCAAACTACCAGACGAAAGACAACCAGACCCAGCAGTAGAAAAAGAAATTCAGCAAATCCCTACTCCTGAAGCGCCCCATCGAAAAAGCAACCCACCTGTTAAGTCTCCAATACCGACTCAAGTGTCTTCTGGATCTACAGACACTAACTCAACTTCCAAGCCTTCAACTGATGAGACTCCCAGACGGCCCAAACCTTCAACCGATGAGACTCCCAGACGTCCTAAACCTTCAAGCGATGAGACCCCCAGACGTCCTAAACCTTCAACCGACGAGACCCCCAGACGCCCCAAACCTTCAACCGACGAGACCCCTCGGTCTTCGGATCATGACTCTATTTCTCCAGGACAGGGAGGTAAAAAGCCAACTACTGAGGGTTCATCGTTATCCCGATCTAAAACACCTGTTTATCGGGAGATTAACTTTGTAGATATCGCATTGGGTGTTCTTGCTCCTGGTGACTTTCAGTCTCAAGGTAGATATTTTCATTTCTACCAGTTTGAAGGCAGAGAAAACCAACTCGTTCAAATTAGGCTGACTGGTAGTGCCGATCAACGCCGTTCAAATAACCTAAGTCTCAATCCATTGATGTTTCTACTAGACCCCAATAAAGAAGTTCTCTTAACAAGAGGTAGTGCAGGGACAGCGCATGAAGTCAAGGATGCATTCATTTTCGTCCGACTACCGATGAAGGGTACTTATACGATCGCAGTCACTAGCCGAGATCCTGGAGAGAAAGGTCGCTATAGTTTGGCTCTCCGGAATGACAGAGCAAGCTACACCATCGACGAATCCAGAAACCTGAGTCAAAAGAGCAGAACCCTGAAAAAGAATAGCAACCCTTACAATGTTTCCCAATTTCAGGGTAGAAAAGATCAACTGGTTAGTATCCGTGTAGATAGTATTTTTGAAGAGTTTTCTCCTTATATAGTCCTGCTAAATTCTCACGGAAAAATCATTGCTTCGGATAACGATAAAGAGGGTAAGTATAGTGCATTAATTGACCGAGCTAGATTGCCTGAGGATGGCACTTACTATGTCGTCGTGATTTCAGCAATCCCACAGGAACGTGGTACATACCGATTGACTATCTTTTAAGGAGTTAGGCGTGGGCATTGGGCAATGTCCATCTTTAGGGGCGGGGTCTCCCCGCCCTTATAGGAGTGAGAAATATTAAGTATGTGGGCGGACATATCCCTAATACTCTCATATCTGGAGATTATCAGGAAGCAATTAAGGATCTCAGTGAAGCTCTGCACCTTGAGCCGGACAATGCTTTAGCATATCAGGTTTGGGGTCTTGTCCGGTTTGAGCAAGGAGACTATGAGGGAGCGATCAACGATATTAACAAAGCCATAAGCCTTCAACCTGACAATGCCAATGCCTATGCTGCTCGGGGGGTTGTCTACGCTCGGATGGGAAACAGACAAGCATTTACTGAGGATTTCAACAAAGCTCTGCACCTCAAACCTGACTCGGACGATATCTACTCAGCTAGAGGTAGGGCCCATACTCAACTAAAAGACTACAAAGAAGCGATAGAGGATTACACTACAGCTATTCGCCTCGTTCCTGAATCAGCCTATAAATACTACACATCTCTTGGCGATGTCCGCTCTGCTCAAAAAGATTACAAAGGAGCGATTGGCGATTACACCGAAGTTATACGCTTAGAGCCAAACTATGCCCTCGCCTATGTTAAGCGGGGCTTTGCCCAAGCTCAGATGGGAAACAAGCAGGGATTTATAGAAAATTTCAACAAAGCTCTGAGCCTCCAGCCTGATAATGCCTGGATCTACATCAGACGAGGAAATGCTCAATTTCTCCTAAAAGACAAACAGAGAGGAATTGAGGATTATAACAAGGCTATAAGCCTCGCTCCGGAATTGACAAGTTTATACTACAGATTACGGGGTGATGCCCTACGTAACCAGAAAGACTATAAAGGAGCGATCGCAGATTATACCGAAGCGATTCGCTTGAAACCGAACGATGTTGTTGCTTACAATCAACGGGGTCTTGCTCGCCTCCAGCAGAAAGACTATCCAAGCGCACTTGCTGATTACACCGAAGCGATTCGCCTCAACCCTAAGGAGGCGACAATTTACAGGAACCGGGCATTTACCTACTATCAGCAGAAAAATTACAAAGGAGCGATTGCTGATTTGACGACTGCTATTCGCCTGAAACCAAATGATGCTGATGCTTACAATCAACGGGGTCTTGTTCAATACGACCAGAAAGACTATAAAGGCGCACTTGCTGATTATACAGAAGCGATTCGCCTCAACCCTAAGGAGGCGACAATTTACAGAAACCGGGCATTTACCTACTATCAACAGAAAAATTACGAAGGAGCGATTGCTGATTTGACGCCTACAGATGCACTCTGCCTTCTGGAAGGGGGTTGAACTCCTTAATGAACCAGAATCAGACTCTGTT
>CAIVAU010000209.1 GCA_903903925.1 uncultured cyanobacterium | reverse complement strand
TGGGCATTTGGCCCAAAAACAATACCATTAGGATTAAGTAAAAACAAATTGGCGTTCCCATTCACGCCCAGTGTTCCCAAAATATTAGAAGGGTTATTGCCAGTCACACGAGTGAATATGTTTTCAATCCCTGTCGGGTTGACAAAATAAACCCGTTGCCCATTGTTAACATTAAATTCTAAAAAGCTGTGGAACAGATTGCTTCCCCGTTGTGCGCCGCCTTCAATCAAATCGGCAGTACTTCCTTTAACTGAGATATTCGGAGTAACGCGGGAGTTTTCTTTGCCCAGAGTCCCATCCGGCGTAATTTGTGCCACACAAGGATTAATCGTAATTATAATTACTACGGCAATTTGAGTTAACGTCTCTATTACTACTAAATAAGAAGACTCTATCCAATTAAAATACTTGCTTTTACCAGAAAGATATTTTTGCTTTTTTTTATACTGTAAAAAAACAGCCATACTAATTTTCCAAAAGAATGGATTAATGCGTAAATAGTACATTAGGGAACCTAGGCAGCGCATTCACTCCCCATAAGTGACTACCGAAAGTATTTCTTGGCTTGTTCATGTAGCGTCTCTGACAGACGTGAAACCCATAACTAAGGTATATTTAATTTTATAATTTGTCAATTCTAGTTAAAATTACTTAGAAAAATCTTGTGAACTTTAGTAAATTAAAAATTAAAATATACCCATTTCTTCTCTGTAGCCATGTAATAATGTCAGTGACGAAATAAATTACTTGTGAAACAATAAGCCTGACTTTCTACAGTTCAATTCCAGGGCATGAAAAAATTTTTGACGCTGACTTTTAATCAAGGGCAAACAGCAACAGCAGTTCAGGTATCTGAACCAGCAGAATTGTCGGAGGTGCTTCAGCAAATGGGGCTGATTGGTTCGCGTCCGATTTTAGTCATTGTCGGTGGTGCAAGTCAGATCAGCGAAGCGGACTTTGTGCGTATTCAAAGCTTGTTTGTGAAAGTTTTAGCCCCAATTGCTCAAAATTTAGGGGCGTACGTTGTTGATGGCGGTACAGATGCGGGAGTCATGCAAATGATCGGTAATGCCCGTAATCAAATCAATGCCCAATTTCCGCTCATTGGTGTAGCGCCCATAGCAAAAGTCATTCTACCCAATCAAACTGAACCCACTAATGATGCTACACCCTTAGAACCTCATCATACTCATTTTGTCCTAGTCCCTGGTAGTCATTGGGGCGATGAATCTCCTTGGATGGCACAAGTAGCAACTATTCTATCTGGTGGCGCACCCTCGGTGACAGTGCTGATAAATGGTGGAGAAATTACCTTTACAGATGCTGTCAATAGCGTTATTGCTGAACGATTGGTGATGGTAATAGCTGGGAGTGGCAGAACAGCCGATAAACTTGTCTCTGCATTGCATGGAGAAACCACAGATGAACGTGCAGAAAACTTAGCTGCTTCTGGTAAGTTGCAAACAATTGACTTAGAAGCAGGATGGGAAAAGTTAACCGATACAATTACAAACTTACTTTCTACTTAAGGAGTGAATCATGGCTAAAAAAGATCCCTATTCAGATTTTTTAAAGCAAGATTTTGCGCAGGTATTTAGCATGTTGAACCTATCAGATTTAAACAAGCATTTTTTAACTTCGCGCTGGTTAGAGCAGGTTCTATGGATGGAAAAACAAGCAGGTAGGGCAAGAAATCGTTATTATAATTTGCGACTATCAACAATTATTGGTGGTGTTATTCTGCCTGCTTTAGTTAGTCTGAATATTAACAATACTAACGTTAGACAAACTATTGTTTTGTCAACATTTTTTCTTAGTCAAGTTGTAGCAATTAGCGCCGCAGTTGAAGAATTTTTTCACTATGGAGACCGCTGGCGACACTATCGCCGCACCTCTGAATCTTTAAAAACCCAAGGTTGGCAATTTTTTCAATTGTCGGGGCCTTATATAAATTATAAAACTCACGAACAAGCGTTTAGTGTTTTCGCCAGTCAAGTAGAAGATATTGTGCAGCGTGACGTGGAAGTCTATGCCACCCAAATTGTGCAGGAGAACAAAAAAGAAAACAATGGCGAGAATGCCAAAAATGGTAAGCCAGAAACTGTCAGTGTAAAGTCAGAAGTTAGTCCTAAATGAGAGCGTGAAATCTCGGATATAGGCTGTTGACTGTGGGTGCATCCCATTTTTGAAAATTCGTAGTGCGAGCATCTTGCTCGCTTATTAATAAACGTGAGTAAGATGCTCACACTACTGATCGTCTTTCTGCAAAACTGGGATGCTCCCGTTGACTGTCAACTGTTATCTTACAAAGATTTGATCTCAGAGATGGGATCTGGAGCCACCTTTTCAAGACCATACAACGAAAGAAGTTTAACCCATTCTGTTTGATGAATGGCGCGATACTCAGCGAGTTGGCTCACAGCTTCGTACCAGATTTTATTTTCAACATAAGGAATATATTGATCTTGAGGTTGCGTGTTCTTTAGTCGCTCTACTAGGGTGGAATTAGGTTCAACCCGTTTAATCCAACCATCAACAGAGATGTTGCTTTGTGTGCCTTGGTCATTCACACAAGTCATGTTGAAATACCAGTGATACCGTTTGCCAATAGAGAGTGGTTGCTCGGTAGAGGGAAGAGTAAAATGAGCAATGCCCTTTTTTTCAGGTAAACTATACCATTGCGGTGATTTTTTCAACACAGACTTGTTCTGTTCATCTAGCAACCTGAATTTTGCTGGTGGAGACTGAGAAGACCCACCAAAGGGTAAATAAAACCAAAAGTCAGGATACTCTTTGGTGGTCAACCCCTCATTACTTTGAGGAGCCAAGGCAATCAGGTTCTTGCTCCCTAGCTGGGTGCATTGCGAACGAGTCGCCCCACCACGCGATCGCCCAGAAGCAGACCCCTCGCTTGCAGAACTATTAAAAATCCGGTCAAACAGTGATTGTGCTTGTGCTTGTGGGAGAGAAATCACAGACAGCAAGCTACCAGAAAATACAGTTGTGAGCGTGCAGATGGTCATTATTTGCCGCCAGATCGCAGACTTGAGCTTCATCATTCCTAAATCTCCTTGATAGTTTAAACTTTTCGTAATTGGTAAGTTAAAAAAACAACTCCAGACCCTGTAGCAATTAATGCCAAAGCTGGCGGTGCGAGAGGCACCCAACCGCTTTGGAAAATCAGAATGAGATAGCAGACAATGTAGAGACAGCCAATTGAGGCGATCGCACCCCCCACTAAATACAGCGTTCGATTCAATCGCCAACACACGATACCTCCGACTAAAGACCAGCCAAACATCCAAAGCGTTTCATAACCAACAGACCACCACCAAATCAGTGGACGATGATCTAAAACAGCGCTGATCATCTGGCTAATCATCTGCCCATGCAGGGTCACTCCAGGAACATCTCCGTAGGGTGTATTCCAGTAGTCCGCTTGCCGAGCTTGTCTGTCAGTAAATCCAATGAGTACAATTCGATTTTTGATCCTCTCAGCAGAAACCTTATTGTTGAGAACATCTAAAATATTGACTCTAGGAGCAAAATTATTTGGATCACGCTTGTAGATTCGGTATTTGAGCATCGTTTGATACCCCAAAAGTCGGTTATTCATGTCCTGGTAGCCGCCGCCCTTTCCTACCAGTTGAGGAATCTCCGTTTTGCCAAACTGCATCTTCCGCACATATTTTTTAGTATCTAAATCTAAGGGAGAGATATACTGCTGATTCTCTACCTCTAAATAGCGACGGGTAATCACCAGGCTCAAAGCTTCCCGTGTATTGCAATACTGGGAGTCCGGCTTTTGCATCAAGTAGCTTCGCCGCACAAAGCGACCACCATTGATATCATCATCAACTAAGTCACTAAACCCTACCAAATCTAATGCCACTTCTGGCGGAGGCTTAAAGCCTGGAATGTTCTCACCGCGCTCATTTTCATAACTGCTTTTACAGACCACAGCCAGGTTTTGAATCTGCTTCAAACGCTGAGCTAAATTTCCTTTAGCAGGAAAATTCCGGACAAAATCTAAGCCAATCATTCTCGGTTGAGACTCAGACAGAACTTTGAGTAAATCGTCTAAGGCGGGATCGGCAATTGAGCCTCGCCCACCCTGATATTTCGGTTCGTCATTCAACTTGTCAATACTTTCTGGATCAACATCCACCATCAGAAATCGCTGATCTTGAGTTTCCCCAGGACGCAACCGCATCAAGTGATCATAAGCTGCTAATTCTAATGATTCGGTTAGCCCAAGAAACCGACCAATGAACATCAAAGTTGTGACAGCTAAACTCGTCAGCAACACACTGCGGGGCTTAATTTTGCGATAGGGGAGAGCGCGACTAGCCGCAAGATATTCTAGCTGAAGAGTAGTCGGTTCTGGTTCCTTGGTCTGCGATAGCTTCAGCCATTGCTCAGATGCAGCCAAATCCTTCCCCCGCAACAAAAAACTGTCATCACGTCCATGTTGCTCCCACTCCTTCGCCTTCAGCAACAGACGAGTGTGCGATCGCACGTATTCTGGATCTGTATCTAGAGTTCTAGTTAGTTCGCCAAAGTTAGTCAGAAAGTCTCCTCCAGACTTGCGGAAATCAATCCACTGCACTTTTGCTAACCCAGGATGGAGAGTAGCAGAATCAACTGGTCGATGTAAAACGGTGACAATTCGCTTATTCAGTTTCATTGCATATTCCACCTCATCTGCGCAGTAAGGCGAACTGATCGAATTGGGAGAAATAATAAATAAGAAGTTATTAGAGCTTTCTATTCCTCGGTAAATCTCCTGCTGAAAATCAGTCCCAGAAGCTATGCTTTCCTGGTCAAACCAGGTAGTCTTGTTTTGAATTTGCAGTGTATCGTTCAGCTTACGGGTAAATTCCGAATCAGCACGGGAGTAGGACATAAATACGTCTAGAGCATCATCTGGTGGTTGATTGAGACTTTCAGCAATGAATTTCTCTTGTAAGGGGAGCGGTGGATACTGGGTTATTTGTTTCGCTCCCTTCAACCATGCTTCTGCATTGCGGAGATTGTAGCCCCGCAATAAAATACTTGGATTGTACTTTTGTCGTTCCCACTTCAGCGCCTTTACCAGTAAAATTTTGTGCTGCTCGTAGTAAGCTGCATCTTGACGCAGTACATTAATTAACTTCGCATCATCGCCGAGATACTTTTCCTCATCCTCTTGGTCTGCAAAGTTGATGAATTGCAAGGTACGTAATTCCAGAGGAACTTGTTCGAGGTCTATTTCCTCTATCAAAAGAGGAATGATCCGCTTTTTGAGCGACAAAGCATAAGATAGTTCTTTCTGACAGTATTCTGATTCTAAAGATGCCGCAGACATGAGATAAACCAAATTATCTGCTTCCTCAATGCCTCGGTAGATTGCCTCCACAAAATCTGAGCCTGAGTGAATATCTGTTTTATTTGTCCAAACAGTGAAAGATTCCCGCATCAAACTTGCAGCAATTTTCTCCATAAATTCCCTTTCCTTTTCTGAGTAGGAAAGGAACACTTGGGTCATGAGGTTGTTGGCGTTCTTGGTACTTTCACAAATGAAAGCACAGTGCAAGTTTGTTGGTTCGCAAGGGGGTTGCTCATTTTTGAACCTGATTTTTAACCAGTTTTCTGCCTGTACCCGTTCTTGCCCAAATAACAGGTAAGATGACTGCTTTTGCTGCCGATTCCACTCTAGTGCTTTGGCTAAAAAGTAAGTGTGCTGATGCACATATTCTTGATGACGAGTAAATATCTCTAGCAGTCCCGCAACAGATTTGTCAAAGTCATCTATGCCTTCACGGAAGTATACCCAGTTGATTTTACCTATAGCCGGATGCATATTCGGAAAACTAGAGTGCAATCCCTGAGCTTTATAGGTCTCCCACTCGCTAGCTCCCCGTTCGGGATACCTTTGCTGCCAGATTTCTTGAGTAATTTGCTCGACATGCAACACAGGAATAATCCGTTTATTGCACCGGATTGCTAGCTCAATTTCTTTGCGACAGTAAGGTGAGTTAATCGAGTGGGGCGCAATGATAAAGAGAAAATTGTCTGACTTTTCAATTCCGTCATCAATTTGATTTTGGAAATCAACACCTAAAGGAATATCGTTTTGGTCAAACCAAATTTTCAGTCCTTCTTCTAAAAGTCGAGCATACAGATGAGTGGCAAATACCTTGCTATCTACTCGTCCATAAGAAATAAATGCATCATGAAAACTAGTCATTTTTGCTATTAGCTATTATATGGTTTCTAATTTAAATTAATTAATAATCTAAGCTACATAAGGGAGATAATCAGTGGTCCATGTCATTAGTAGTGCGAGCCGGAAAGCTCGCTTCGTGAGCGAGACGCTCACATTACCAACCCGTCAAAATTAATGACACAGTAGTTGTGTTGCCAAACCCAATTTAAACCCCATCCCTTTTGAAGCATAAATTTTTTTCAAAGGGAATACCACAAGGTAAAGCACTCAGGGCATAAATGGTAAAAATTTATACAAAAGTTTACATATTGAGTGACACCCTTTGAATTCTGCACTTTATTGTGCATATTTACTTATGGCAGTTATTGAAGCATGTGCTAAATTTGAAGCGGGATAGTCATAAGGTCGCAAAGCTATAGTTTAGGTTTTATCTGCCTGACTGGTGCGCCAACCTCTGGTGTGAGCGTATGTCGCCGAGTGCTTTAAGCTATATTGTTTGATTAGCTCAGTTGGTAGAGCTATCGACTCGTAATCGATGGGTCATAGGTTCGAGTCCTATATCAAACCCCAGAAAGTTAGCTCACTGGTAGAGCGATTGGCTCATAACCAATTGGTTACAGGTTCGATTCCTGTACTTTCCGCCAACCCTGTCGGGTCAAAGACACTACCCTTCCACGGTAACCCAATAGTAGGGGAGAAATCCCTTACGCCTGATTTTCTCTACTCTGCGGTGCAAGTGTTCTACAGTCTATGAGCCAGCGCAACTGTATTTCTCCCTAACTTGAGTATGTCCCTTCGTTTCTCTCCAGGGATTCTGGATTGTCAACCGAACGGTATATTTGAGCGCAGTTTTCTTTTTCTTAGTTGCCATAGCGCAGCTTAGAAAAAGTTACAGCTATCTTAATCCAGTTTTGGAGCAGCTTTTGCCCGCACATAAACTATAAGCACCTGCACTAGCAGAGTCAAAAAACCGAACAAGAATTCAGGAGTCAGGAGTCAGAATTCAGAATTGAATTTTGTGCGATTGGTGGATGAATTATGGTCTAAAGCCCCCGATTGAACAATTTTTCTTTGCTTGAAACCCCTAACTTCTGAATTCTGACTCCTGAATTCTGACTCCTGACTCCTTTTTACACAAATTTTTATGTGGAAAACGTTTTATATTAAACCTAACGAAATCGGTATTTTATATCACCGTAGCGACTTTAAGAAAATTTTGCAGCCTGGGACGTATACTTATTTTGGTCGCCATTGGCAAGTCAAAACATCTGACCTGAACCAGCCTTCAGCCCAGATTGAAAACCTAGAACTATTATTGCGATCGCACCCAGATGAACTACAACAGCATGTATTGACCATCAGAACGGCATTCAATCAAGCTGCTTTAGTCCGCTGGGGTCAAAATTGGGTAAGCATTCCACCGAATCAATTACGGGCTTTTTGGCGTGGTTTTATTGAGGTAGAATCTCATCTGTTCAACTTGGAAGAAAGTTTGGAATTGCCGAGTTCCTTTGTGCAGCAAGTACGCTTAATTGCGTTGACTGGACTCAAGAAGTTCCAAATCTCGGAATATGAAATTGGTTTGCTGTACGTGCAAAATAATTTTGTGCGACCGCTAGAACCAGGAGAGTATGCCTTTTGGTCGGTAGATAAAGATGTTACAGTACGGACTCTCAGCCGTATAGTGCCTAACCCAGACTTTCCCCTCGAAGATGTACTTATTGAAAAACATCCTGATTTTGTTGCTACTTACTGTGAAGCGGTGCAATTACTGAGTTGGCAAGTTGCAATTGTGCGGTATCGAGGTAAGGTGATTTCTCTGTTACCACCCACAAGCCGCAAGCTGTTTTGGCAAGGTGTTGAGGTAGAAATTATCGACATCAGCACTGATGGTCGATTACCATCTCCCTTGGTGGCTGAATTAGTTGAGGGTTCAGCAGAAGTGCGATCGCTCAGTTGCAACTGTTTGCATACTCAAGAAGTACCCACACAGCACGTTGGGTTACTGTACGTTAATCAAGAGTTTCAAGGACAACTCCAACCAGGGATACATGCGTGGTGGTTGTTTGGACGGTCTTATCAAACCGAAGCGATCGACCTTCGACTACAGAACATGGAAGTCTCTGGTCAGGATATTCTCTCGAAAGATAAAGTACCTCTGCGTTTAAATTTGACGGCTGGCTTCCGCATCCAAGACCCATTGAGGGCAAAAAACGGGTTGTCAGATATTTCGGGATTTTTGTACAAAGAGTTACAGTTTGCCTTGCGTGGTGCGGTCGGTGAACGGAATTTAGATGCATTATTAGAAGATAAAGGTGCAATTGATCGAAGTATATCTGAGTACATTCGCCAGAAAGCCGCAGATTATGGAATTGAAGTAGATTCCGTCGGTGTCAAAGATATAATTTTACCTGGAGAGATCAAAATTATTTTGAGTAAGGTAGTCGAGGCAGAAAAAGCTGCTCAAGCAAACGTAGTCAGACGTAGAGAAGAAACCGCTGCTACCCGCAGTATGCTCAACACTGCCAAAGTGATGGAGGATAACCCCGTCGCGTTGCGTCTCAAGGAACTTGAAGTGTTGGAACGAATTGCAGAGAAAATTGATCGAATTCAAGTCAACGGCAGTTTAGATAGTATTTTGACAGATTTGATTCGGATCAATCCCCAATAATATCATGTTCGTTTCATGACTTACAAAATAATTCGTTTGTAGTTGCGCTGTCTTCGCTAAAGCGCAAACTACAAACGAACTTTAAGCCCTGAGGATGAATACAACTTCTATCGGAGGCAGGATACAAAACTTGAAGAAGTTCATCATTATATCTACAAGACGGTAGACCGTGCTGTTGGAAATAGGCGGTCAATGTTGTTTTAATCCTAGGAAAAACAACAGTGCCACAGCATGGTTTTGACCTAAGGTAGGGTGAAGAGGAAACAGGATGAACACGATATCCACAAAGCGTATAAAAGCTCCGCTTCCAATAGTGGTCTTTCTTTCGACATTGTTGACAGTTCCGCTGCTTAATAGCTGCGGTGGAGGTTCCAGAAATGCTGCACCGTCGGCACCTGTTAACGATACTGTTGGCAGACCAGTCAATAACCCTGGTCAACCCCAACAAAGGAAGGGATTATCCACAGGACAGAAAGTGGGGATAACTTTAGTAGGCGCTGCTGCTCTTTACTACCTTTACAGACAGCACCAAAATGCTCAAAAAGAGGGAGCGCAGGGTAAGTATTATCTTTCTAAAAACGGACGTGTTTACTACCGCGATGCTCAAGGTAAGCCTCACTGGGTATCACCGCCTTCCGGAGGAATTCAGGTTCCGCAATCTCAAGCACAACAGTATCAAGATTTTCAAGGTTATAACGGGCGTACAACAGGTCGCGATCTAAGTGACGTAGCCCCAGCTCAGTAATTTTAGATCAGATAAAAAGGAGATATGTCATGGTAAACGATTTTATCCGCAAGGCGAAGGATTTATTCTTCGGAGGGAATGAGGATCAACAAGACGCTGGTTACAGCGATCGCGAGGTAAGTCCAGCCAGTGAAGATCCCTACGGCGACCCGGCATCTCAAAATGAATACAGCGCTATCCCAGCTAGCCAAGATCCCTACGGTGATCCAGCAGATAACCCTAGTCAGTTTCCCGATGTCCGCCCCGCTAGTGAAGATCCTTACGGTGATCCGGGTGATGTCCGCCCTGCTAGTGAAGATCCTTACGGTGATCCAGCCGATCAAGATCACTAAGTAGATTTCCCACCAGCTAATGAAGATCCTTGCCATTAAATTTTTGACGCAATTCGCGAGGATCTCTATGACTTGACAAAGGTTGATAATATGTATATACATATATCATGACCGATCAAATTTTCAAACCCAATCTTGTTGAAGTCAGTCTAGTGCCTGCATCCTGCATGGGTATGCACGTTCGTCGAGCTTCACGGATCGTCACTCAAATATATGATGCTGCATTGCGTCCGGTGGGGTTGGTAGTAAACCAATTTACGATTCTGGCCGCCATTCACCTCCTAGAGTCTACGCCAATTACGCGCTTAGCTCAAGAGTTGTTTACTGACCAGACCACCTTAACCAGAAATCTCAAACTGTTAGAGAAAAGGGGATTGGTGGCGATCGAACCTGGCGAGGATCGGCGGGTGAAGTTAGTCTCACTTACCTCTGAGGGGCAAGCTGTACTAGATCGATCTCTCCCTTTATGGAAACAAGCTCAATCGGATATGATGCAGCAGTTTGGGGAGCAAAACTGGCAAGCGCTCTTATTACTTTTATCTGACCTAAAACGCATTGGTTAGTTTAGAAATTTAGCAAAAACATGTATATACATGTAATTTAAAACCTGTAAAAACTCGGAGGCTTCAATGGCTAAAAATGTTTTCCTGCCTAATCTATTCTAGTTATCGACAAATAAACCCAATTCAATCCAATTTGGAAATGACAACAAAATGAAAGAAAAAATTTTAATGACCTCAGCCACAGGTAAAACGGGTTATCCTACAACCGTTCAATTATTAAAAGATGGTTATCCAGTAAAAATTTATGTTCGTTCCAGAAATAAAAAGGCTTTGGAATTAGAACAACTAGGTGCAGAAATTGCTATTGGTGAGTTAGACAATTTTCATCAATTAAAGGCAGCCCTATCAGATGTTAAGCGGGCATATTATTGTTATCCATTTGCACCGAACTTATTGAAGAATACAAAATTATTTATCCAAGTAGCAAAAGAATGTAATCTAGGCGTGACTGTTTTTATGGGGCAATGGCTGTCTGAATTCGACGATCAAAAAAGTATACACACAAGGGAAACTAGAGAAGCCTACACAGAATTTGCAAATTCTGGTCTTAATGTTATTTATTGTATTCCTGGTTATTTTGCTGAGTCTACCATTTTTGTATTAGAATTTGCCGTTCAACTTGGCTTGATGCTAGCACCGCTGGGAAATGGAAAAAATCCAGCCCCTTCCAATGAAGATTTGGGATTAGTCGTAGCAGCATTATTAAAAAATCCTGAGCCATATATCGGACAGAAGCTGCGACCTACAGGCCCTGTTTCCTTGTCGCCAAAAGAAATGGCTGCTGTTTTTGCTAAAGTTGCCAACAGGAAAGTACGGTATATAAACATTCCAATGTGGATGTATAAGAAAGCAGCTTTCGCACAAGCAAAAGAATTTGGTTTAGACGCTTTTATAATATCGCAATCAATGTATTACAAGCGAGAGTACCAAAAAAATAAGTTTGATGTAGGTGGTCCAACAGATGTAGTGAGAAGAGTTACTGGTAAAGACCCAGATGATTATGAAACTATTGTCAGACGTTACCTCAATAATTCGCCTTACAAAAAACGTAGTTTTTCAAATTGGTTCTCATCAATGAAAAAATTTATGCTACTTCCTTTTACTTCAACGCCAAGCATAAAAGGCGCAAAAGTGTGACAAGTTCCTATTTATTCGTTTGTAGTTGTTAAGAGCGCTCTTACCAACTACAAACGTAGTACTTTATACTTAGAACCGCAAACCGACCCCACCTTGCACTGCGAAAGCTGTTCCACCACCATTGTTATAGGTATCAAAACCAATAATGGCGTTACCAAAAATAACGGTGTTGCTATTTGGTACGATGTAGTCGATTCCTGGCTGTAAGGCAAAGCCAATTTTATTACCAACAGGGGAATGGGTATCACCTCCAGCCAATACAAGCCCTGCGCCCAAATAGGCGTCAGTTTGCCAGTTGAGGGGGTAATCATAGGAAACTGTTGGCACAACCGCTGTGCTTTGACCAACTAGAGCTTGAGCACGTATAGAAACTGGTAATTTGAGCAGCTTGTAGCGGAAAGCAATTACCCCCCCGATCTGCGCACCGTTTGAAAGACCAACTGTTGGACCGACGCCAACGTAGCTACCATAGGCTATTTGAGCTTGTGCTGGTTGGGTAAATTGGGCAAAACTTAAACTTGAACCAGCCAAGATAACCGATATTAAATTCTTCAACTGCGCCATTTCCTGACTCCTCACACTATTTGTTAGACTAACAACTTTAAGGACAATTTGGATGAATACCTCCTTGAGTACAAATGTAAGCGAGTTGCTTAGGATCTAAATTTTTGACTTGACTAAAATCAACTCCTTGCACTACAGCAGATTGTGCGCCTATAGTCGGCTTTTGCACAAATTGATCTGTTGGGTCTTGTTTACTAGGAGAGAGAATGACTCCCTGGAAATCAGATCCAGCCAGATGCGCCCCCCGTAAATCTGCAAGACTTAAGTCGGCATTCCGCAAGTTGACGTTTTCCATGTTTGCGCCTCGTAAAATAGTACCAGTGAGGCGAGCGGCGCTGAGGTTAGCATTGCTGAGATTGGCATGATTCAAATAAGCTCCTGACAGGTCTGCCCCTTGCCAGTCGGTTCTTGTCAAGTTGGCAAATGACAATTGTGTTCCTATAGCAATGACACGACCGAGATGAGCAGCGTACAGTTCAGCTTCATTCAAGTTGGCCTGTCCTAAATCTGCTCCCGTCAGACTGGCATTTTCCAAGATTGCCCCATTGAGATTGGCTCCTGCTAGCTGGGCACTACTGAGGTTAGCACCAATCAGACGTGCATTGGATAGGTTGGTACCTTTGAGTGTGGCGCGGCTCAGATCAGCACGGTTCATTAAAACACGGCTGAGGTTAGCATCAGTGAGATTGGCTTGTTTCATCTGAGCTTGGCTTAAATCAGCAATCCAATCGTCATCAGTATCCCAGCGACCATCTTCACCTGGTCCTCGGAAGTTACTACCCTTAAAGCTTGCTTGGTTAAGATTTGCAGATTTGAACTTGACTCCCGATAAATCGACTTTGTCTAGTATCAAGTTGAAAGAGCTTTTCTGTGAGCCATTTTGACCCAATTGGGCGCGATCGAGATCGAGTCCATTCGTTTGACCACTATATACAGTTAAAATCTTGTTAATTGCCTGTTGATTGATGGACAAATGCTTCTGTCGCAACTCTTCTGGTTGTTGGGATTTATTTTTGTCTACATCCAACTCGTTAGCAAGGAACAGATTCATATGTTTTAAATCAGGGATGGCTTTGGGTCCAACATTGACCAAAGCTTGCTGAATTGTACCAAGTAGGACGGGGTCAGTTTCCTTGGTGAGTAAATCGACAATAAACTGGATTGCTTGGGGGTCATCAAGGGTACTTAAAGCCAGAATTGCAGTTTGGCGCTCTTTATTGGTAGCGTCAGAGTTAGGATTTAACCGTTTTACAAGTGCGAGAAACTGTTCGCCGTTGCGCTGTTCGGTAGCACGTTCGTTTTGCTGAATTTGGACGTAGATTTGAGTACCGACTAAAGTTGCCAACACTGTACCCATACTGAAGAGCGCGACCAGCAGCAGGATCAGATTTGGGTTTTGCTGTATCCGCTGCCAGACTTGAGGCGGCTGGCTGATCTCTGGTGTCATAACAATTGATGCGATCGCCTCTTCCTCATCTCCTTCCATGAACTGAGATTGACTCTGCTTGTTTTCATTTAAGAGCGAGGGTGACAAAGGTTTTGTCGCATCTATTGTGTAAGTTCCTGCAAGCCAATCGTGCAGTGCGCGACGTCCTTGCTGCCAAGGCAAGCCTATTCCTTCTACGAGAATCATCACACTGACTAGCCCCGTAAAAACCACCAAATTGGGAAACACCAGGCTGTAGCGCCATAGGACATAGGCGATGGAAATGGGTACTGTCCAACGACCAATTCCTTCTCGTAGCAAAATTGCCCCCAAACCAGGGGGTTGACCGAGTGAGTTAACAACTCTAACACCAAACCAACGTTTGGGAATGGTACTACCGGTTTTGGCTAGTAAATATAGTTGCCAGCATGAGAGTGTTAAAGGTGCTAAGATAGCTAGTGTCCATAAAAAATTAGTCGTCCATGCGACATTACGAGTACCATAGTTTACAGGCAGAGCTAAGGGGTGGGCGATCGTTCTTTCTGTTGCTCCCAGTATGGGGCTGAGTGGTACTCGGTTCAGATCGCTTCTGGAGTTGGCATACACACCAATACCTAAGGGTAGCAATCCACTGGCAACCACCAGTGTAATTTCGCTTAACCAAGCGGCAATGCGCCTAGTCACTAGAGGGAGTGATTTAGGCACTCCTGGTACTTGGGATCGGCTGGATTGATTAGTACTTCTCCTCACAATTGGGGTCGCCATTAAGATCATTCCCTATAACTTTATTTCTACATCACTTGGCCTGGCTAGAATACCCTATTTATTGCTCTCTCGATCTACTAGAAAATAGAAATTTGTATCCAAGGTATACTAGTAATGCCAAGAGCGCCAAACTCACTGCAGAAGCAATAAGTTTGATGAATGCTTGCAGAATAGTAAAGCTGAATAAAATTCCCACACCCAAAACCACAAGCTTGCCCATTTTCGGTAGCTTGTTGAACCAGACGAGGACTTTTTGCGTAAAGAGTGAAATAGAAGTTGACAAACCCGACTGAGATGATTGGGTTGTTTGTTGTGACTGGGGATCTACTACAAACTTCGAATGAATCTCTGCCTCCAACTGTTGAAGGCGATTCTGTAGGTCTTCCTTAAATTTAGGATTCATGAATTTTTACCTCAGATCGAATACTTGTAAAACAAACATACCGAATGAATAAATGATACTGTTACCGAGTTAGTAAGGGGTCTCACCCATCACTCTCCATATATGTTGATTTCAGTGCATTCTAACGCACTCTTTCCTATGAGCTTACAGTTTATTTCAGGGTAGACAAACCATGCAACCAATACTTTAGGCGTGAGGGGTTAAACCCCTCACGAATTAATCAACAACATCATAAATTCAGCGTACTTGGAACAGACACATTGAATCAATTCTAGACGACCTGATTGCGGAACAAAAATGGCTCCCCTTCGTCTATTAATTTCTAGAGTATCACTCCTCTGCTCATTCTCGACGTTAAGGGGACAGTACTTAACTTCAAGAACACTCTATCTAGTCATACTACTAGTACAACGCGGCGGAAATAAGGCAAAAGCCTTGATATATAATTCTTTTGACTTTTGACTTTTGATTTTTGACTTCCGCGCAGCGGTGCTAGGTGTCCCACTTACCGAGATTTTAAGATGAAGACGGGTACTTTTTTTATGGTTGTTGTGGGAGTGTTGGTGATGAGTTTGACACTTACCCATACTAGTTTGGCTGAGACACCAGTGGTGTCTATTAATCCCCATTTTCAGCCTGATCCGCTGACTGTTAAGGGCAATTCTGGCGGAACACGCCCAAGTAACTGCGGTAACATTAACGCTACACCTAATCAAGTTATTCAAGTTACAACGTCACTGCCTTACCTGCGATTAACAGTCGAAGGCAATGGACAGCCAACACTCTTAATTGATGGGCCTGGAGGACGCTTCTGTGTACTAGCAGATAAATATTCTGGAAACAAGCCAGAAATTTCTGGTTACTGGCAGGCGGGAAAATACTCTCTGTATGTGGGCGAGTTATCCCCCCAACAGCATACCTATACTCTATCAATTTCGGAACAAAAGACGAAGTAGTGGGGAGTGTGGGGAGAACTTGCTGTATTTCTGTACAATGCCCCATGCCCCATTATCTTTTAGGTGTGGCATCGCCGAATTTAATTAGAAGGGCGATCGCAATACTGACAACTAAAATTAAAGTTGTACTCAAAGCTGAACCAAAGCCCCAATTTTGGGTAGATCCCAGAAATTGGTTATAAACTAACCGTGCCACCGTCATACTGGAAGCACCACCCAGTAATTCTGGATCGACAAAATCCCCCAATGTCGTGATGAATACTAGAAAAGAAGCAGCCGCAATGCCAGTTAGGGTTTGGGGTATGGTGACTTTACAAAAAGCTTCTATGGGATTTGCACCTAAATCTGCTGCTGCTTCAAGCAAACGCTTGTCCAGTTTTTCTAAAGAGGCGTATAAAATCAAAACCATATAAGGTAACATGCTATAGCTCATGCCAATCAATACAGCTGGACTGCGGTTAAGTAAATCTAAAGCAGGCAAGCCTACACTGGTAAGCAAACTGTTGAGTAAACCAGTCGGACGAAGAATTGTAATCCAAGCATAGGAGCGAAGCAAGGAAGAAGTCCACAAAGGCAACACAAAGCCAATGAGGAGCAAATTTCTTGCTTTCTGTGGTGCTATTTTAGCAATCCAATAAGCAACGGGTAACCCTAGGATTAAAGAAATTATTGTGGTAGCAACAGCAAAAAAGAGCGATCGCCTGATAACTCGCAAGTAAAGAGGGTCAAATATCCTGATGTAGTTATCCCATCCGCTGGGATTTACCAAGTCCCCTGGTCGAATTCCTGGAACCAAACTTAACTCAAAAATGAGCAGCGTTGGCAGCACTAGTAAAAGTAACAACCATATACCAGATGGTGCAAGCATTGTCAATGGTTGCAACCAGTTCAAAGGTGTGCTGTTTGGCACTTCGACGGTATCGTTAGGGGAGTTTAAGTCAGAAGGCGGGACGTGAGTAGACACAAGGTTGAAGGAGTTAGGAGTTAGGAGTTAGGAGTTAGGAGTTTCTAGAACAACTAACAACTAACATTATGCTAATTTATTGGCACGAAGATGTTCTTGTTGACACATGCTGATCAATCCAATCATCATTAAAGATGAGCGCATAAATCCGGTTATGGACTTTTAGAGAACCTTGTAGCTTGACGACAAGCCCCGATAAGAGCAATTCTTTTTCGGCTGGACTATCAGCAGCGGCAATTTCTCCTTGATGCAGAATTTGTCGATAGAGTTCTAGGAGATGAACAGGTTGCTGATTGCTTTTGAGGATGCGATCGTAGATTGTTCTCAAATGTTCTGGCTCATCCTTGGATTCCCAATTGTCTATCACCTGAGTTTGTACCAAGTTTTCCACCCATTCGGCTTCACCGTTGGCGGGGATAGGAGAGGAAGAATTGCGGATGAGTTTACAAAGCTTTTGGGTGAGAAAGGGCTGGCCATTCGTCCAAGCTAACAATTCTTTCAGCACAACTTGAGGATTACTAACTTTCTCTTTCAATCCCTCAAGCAAAGGTTGAGCTTCGTGTACTTGGAAGCCATTTAGTTGAATTGCCTGACCAATATTAAAGGGCGTTCTTTTGTAGTCGGTAATCAAATCTGAAGGTGTCGCCACTCCAAATAGCGCAAAGGTTAAACGCTTATACTCTGGATTAATACTGCGCTGGTTATAGCAAAAGCGAATCAAAGTAAAAAAGTCATTGACAGGGAATTGTAAACCTAAAACGCTATCAATTTCATCTAAAAATATGATCAAGTTTTTCGGGAGAGCATTATCCTCAACTCCAGCTTTCAGAAGCAGGACTTCTTCAATAAATCGACTTAAACGCTGAACAGGAGACAGATCAAGTTGCTCATTCCACCAAGCTTTTAGATTAAATCCTAGCAAATTAAAACTTTGCCATAACTCCACTGCCAATCCCTTATACCATTGGTCAGGCGTAACGTCTTCGCTGCCAATACGGGTCATGTCAATAGCTGCACAGATGAACCCTTCTTGCTGAAGACGGTGCATCATTTGTACCATGAGGCTAGATTTGCCAATTTGCCGTGTATTGAGGATGTAACAAAACTCTCCCAACTTTAAAGCTTTGTAAAGATGACGGTCTGCTGAGCGTACTACATACGTAGGAGCATCCATAGGCAAACTTCCCCCAACTTGATAGTCAAAAGTTGAGGGTTGTTCATCACTCCGGAGCAAAGCATTTTCAAAGACCAATTCCGCTTGGGTGGCTTTGAGAATTTCTAGGGTTTGTGATAGTTCTTGCGTGCGTTCTTGAACTTTTTGTTCTAAAGTCTGGTTAGACTCAGCTAGTGCATCTTTTGCCTGCTGCAAGGCGATATTTTTAATTTTTAGCTCTTGAGTAAACTCAATCCGCTCCGCTTCTGCCCGCTGACGTTGGGTAATATCTTGAAAAGCAGCTATGGCATAGACGATCTGACCCTTCTCATTAAAAACTGGCGTGGCTGACACCTCCAAGGGAATAACCTTGTCAGTATGGCGGATGACCATATCATCAATGGTCACATTTTCGCCTTTCAAAGCTCGCATAATTGGCATTTCCTCTGTGGGGTACAACTGCTCAGTTCCCGCTTGCTCAGCTTGATAAATCTCACTCAACTGAGCATCTAAGGTTACGGTGACGATTCCCTTGCCAAGTATCTGCTGTGCCTTCTGATTAGCGTAGTAGGGTTGACCGTTGGCATCAACAACAAATATGCCCACTGGTACGGCTTCTAGAACTTGAGCCAGCTTTCTCTCGCTTTCGCCCAATGCTTCTTCTGCTTGCTGGCGCACAGCCACTTCTTGTTGCAGACGGTTCAGTAACTCTATTTGAGCTTGTTGTGCTAGATGTTCTTTTTCCCAAGATGCTTTCATCCGTTGCACATGTTGCAGCGTTTTGTTAGTCGTAATTTCTAAATCTTGGAGATTGATCGGCTTGGTGAGAAAGTCAAACGCACCGTAATTCATCGCTTTACGGATATTGTCAATATCTCCATAGGCAGAAATAATGACCGCTTTAATGATGGGATATAACTCATTGAGCTTAGTCAGCAAAGTGAGCCCATCCATTTCCGGCATTAAAATATCGGTTAATACTATATCTATATCTGGTTCAGCTTGCAGCAATTCCAGAGCTTTTACACCATTCTGGGCAAAAAGCACCTGCAATTGCTTCTCCTGAATTTTTTTTCTAAATTTCTGACGGATCAGGTATTCTAAGTCAGGCTCATCATCCACAACTAGTATTTTTGCTGACATAGTTTCCTTCCTGATGAGAATTATTTACCGAAGAATTCAGGAGCCAGCCCCTTCGGGGAAGTCAAAAGTCAAAAGTCAAAAGTCAGAATACAGCTTGGTTATTCTACCTTCAAACTCCTGACTCCTGACTCCTGACTCCTGACTCCTGACTTCATAATTTGAATATTTTTTCCTTCAAGGTCTCAAATGAAATTGGCTTTGTGAGATATTCATCAGCTCCATATTCTCTAGCAATTTGGTGTTTCTGTTCATCGTCATAAGCAGTAATAATAAATACTTTTAAGTTAGGAAACTTTTCTTTAATAATTTTGAGCAATTCTAGCCCGTTCATACCAGGCATATTAATATCTGCTATAATGAGGACTAAACAATTTGTGGGCTGATTTTGTAGGTATTCCAGCGCTTCTTGTGCTGAAAGGGCAAAATCTAATTTTATTTGATTTTTTTTGAGTTCTCTTCTAAATTGTTGTTGGAACAAGAACTGGACATCTTGTTCATCATCTACAATCATTACTTTCATTTTGGAACTTAACTTTTTTCAGGAATTGTTTTGGGCAAGGTGATGATTAGCTCTGTATAACTGCCCACTTCTGTTTCTACTTTAATCTGTCCTTGATGCTGCTGCACGATAATATCGTGAGTGATAGATAAACCTAACCCAGTGCCTTCACCAGGAGGCTTAGTTGTGAAAAAGGGATTAAAAATCTCATTCAGCACTTGTGGGGGAATTCCTTCGCCGTTATCGCGGATGCAGATTTCTACTCGCTCACCCAAATCTTTGGTGCTAACGGAAAGTGTAGGCAAAAATTCCCCAACTTCGTTATGAGGATCTGCTTGAAAATGTAATTTCTTTTTATGTGCTGCATAGCAAGCGTTATTAATTAAATTTATAAAAGCACGACTTATATTTGGTGGTACGATATCCGCCTTACCAAGGTTTTGATCGTAGTCCGTTTTGATTGTGATGTTAAAGGAAGTATCCTTGGCGTGCATCCCGTGAGAGGCTAGGTTAACGGCTTCTGCTAGCATTACATTAATGTCAGTCAGTTGTCGTTCACCGACTTGCCCCCGAGAGTGCATTAGCATCCCTCGGACAATATTATCAGCTCTTTTGCCATGTTCATTAATTTTTTGAGCATTTTGGCTAAGAATATCGAGAATTTCTGCAATAGATTCTCTGGTTTCTGGGTCTAATCGGTCTTTTTGATTTTCAACTTCTTCCAGCAGTTCCTCGGTTAACTCGATGGAAAGTTCGGCAAAGTTGTTGACAAAGTTTAAGGGATTCTTGATTTCATGGGCGATCCCAGCTGTTAAAGCTCCCAGAGAAGCTAGTTTTTCTTGGGCGATAATCTGAGCTTGGGTGGCTTTGAGCTTTTGCAGGAGACTGGCTAAATCCTGATTTTTCTCTTGTAATTCCTGGGTTCTCGCCTCCACTTTGTGTTCTAGTGTCCGGCTGTAATTTTCTAACTGTTCGTAGAGACGAGAATTTTCAATGGAGATGGCGGCTTGGGATGAAAGGATTTTTAAGACTTCGACGCGATCGCTTGTAAATGCGCCTGTGGTTAGATTATTCTCTAAGTATAAAATGCCACTCAGCTTGCTTTGATTCAGTAGGGGAGTGCAGAGAATGGATTTGGGTTGAGTGGAGACAATATAGGAATCGGTTGTAAATTGTCCTTCATTAACTGCATCATTTAACACCACATTTTCTTGGGTGCGAGCAACATAGTTGACGATCGCGGCTGATAGGAGGGGTCGATCAGTATCTACAGAATCTACTGGTATTGATTGGAGTATGGTAACGTCATTAGAATCTACAGATCCTTCTGCTTCCATCACCCAGTGACCTTCCTTCTCCAAAATCAGAAAGCCTTTTTGAGCGCCTGCATTCTCTATCACGTTTTTCATCAACTTTTCCAGCAACTTGTCTAGGATGATTTCGCCGGAAATGGTTTGTGAAGCTTGGAGTACACTGTTTAAATCCAACACCTCGGATGCTGTTTTACCCGATTGGGTTGTTGAAGTATTTAGGCGAGTTTGAAGGGTATCGGTTGCGGCTTGGGCTAAAAACTGTGGGTATCTTGTCTCCAGATCTTTTACTTTAGCTACAGCCCCCCAGCGCTGATAAGCATAGTGGGCATCTTGGAGGTAGTGGCGAGCAACGTGTTTTTGACCTCTGGCTAGATAAAATTTACCTGCTAGTTCGTAGGCGAGGGCTTCTTCGTTGAGATATTCGTTTTCTTGGGCTAGGGTGATGGAGCGATCGTAATATTCTCTAGCATCAGTATCTTTACCCAATACACGGGCGCGTTCGGCTTCAACTAGATAGAATTTGTGGAGAAAATTCATTGGGGCATGGTGTGCCCAGATTTCCATCTTTTTCTGGTTAGCAGCAACTCTTTCTAGGATGCGCTCTTGTTCTGCTTCTTGGGCATCAGAAAATACAGCAAACTGGGCTAGAGACTCGTAAAAGTTAATGATAACTACAGAATAAATTCCCAGAGCTACGCCCGAATACTCTTCAGCTTTAGTAGCCATTTCAATAGCTTGATTATAGTTCTGAAATAGATAATAGAGAACTAATTTATGTAGATAAAAGAAGTAAACAGAACTTATATCATTCACTTTATGATAAAGAGACAGCATCGTCTCCTCGTCGTAACTTTCACTCATGAAAAGGCAGGCATTTTGTGTTCTACCAAGCAGGTTTAACACTGGTTGTCGAAACAATTCCAGCCAACGTAGCGGTACAGCTTGCTTATGTTGATTGACAGCCTCGCTGTATTTGGTCATCTCTTGTTCCAACCCTACCAATTCCTGACTAACCCAGTAGGTATTAAAAGCGTATACGGATGTAGCATTAGAACCCCAAGTCAAATCTCCTATTTCTGTCCCAATATGGTATGCTTCCAGAAGAGGTTTTAATGTTTTCCGGATATGCTCTTTCCATGGTCTAATGTATGTATTAAATATAAAAGCTGTCTTCGCCTCGAATTGTTGAGCATCAAACCGCTTCAAAAGGCTTAACCCAAGTTTCCCAAATTGATAGCCAGCTTCTAGATCTCCTACTGAATTACATAAAATGACTCCATAACTAACATAGGCAACCGTAGAGAAAGATGTATTGCCAAATTTAAAAGATAAATTAACCAATTCAAGGATGAGGAAAGGATAAAGTTCAGGTAATCCTATGTTACCTAGGCTAACTATAAGAAATAAGAGCGGCATGGTTGCCCGCTTTGTGGCATCTGTTATGTCCGGTAGATCAATTAAATCCTCTATTTGCTTCCCAGTCCAAATAGCCTTTGTCTCCTCTAGACGGCGTACCAAATCCTCTTGACTTGGTTTTTCCGGCAGATCTACTCCTAAAAATCGCAGAGCTTGCAATCCAATCTTGATCGCTTCAGAGGAGTTCTGTTGCCCTAAATAAGCATGGAGCTTAATTTCATAGGCTTTCACTTTGCTCTGCACAGTTTTGGCTTGTTGCAATATAACCTGAGTCCATTGCTCTACCTCCTCAATGTAACCGCAAAGTCCAGATGCTTCTGCTCCTTCCAGGTACAGTGTCAGTGTTAAGTCATACTGCTGCAACCAGCAATCCCTTTCATTTAATAAAGAGGATTGAGAGGAGTTCAGCAGTTCGATCCCGATTTGCAAGTAATTGAACGCCGATTGATAAGCCGCAGATGCCTTTGCTTTGCGACCTGCTATCAGGTTTAATTGAGCTAGCTCATCTCGCGCTGTCTGATTTTTCAGGTGATTGCGCCCCTGATTAAGCTGGTTGACAATGTCAAAGATTTTCTGCTCTTGCTCGTCTAACGGTGTATTCTGCAGCAGCAGTTGTCCTACTTGCCAGTGTACTTCTTGCTTTTCTACATCAGGAATGAGGGAATAGGCTGCTTGCTGGATGCGGTCATGGGCAAACTTGTATTCGACTGTGACTTCATCTGCCAAACCCTCGATGTTAAAGTTTATCAACTTATAAGCATCTCCTAAGGGCAAAATTAAACCGTCCGCTATTGCAGCCCACAAGTCAGCAGCCGTTGATTGGGGTGGTTTTTCATGGATAATTGCCAGGGTCTGGAGTTCAAACTGGTTACCAACACAAGCTGCTAGCTTCAAGACTTGTTGGGTGTCATTTCCCAACTTTCGCAGTTTGTTGGTCATGAGTTCGACTACATTATCAGTGATATCTCGTGCCTGAATTTGCGCTATATCCCATTGCCAAATCTTGTTCTGGAAGTCAAATTTCAATAGTTCCATACCATAAAGTGACTTCAAAAACTCATTCATAAAGAAGGGATTGCCATAAGTTTTTGCCCGTACCAATTCTGACAGATGTCTAGCTCGTTTTTGTGAACATCTGAAGGTATCAATAGTCAATTGTGTAACATCAGGTAGGGTTAAAGGCGCAAGCACGATTTGCTCGACCGTTGCTCCCCCCTTCCTGATTTCATCTAGCGTTAATAGCAATGGATGGGTCGGACTCACTTCATTATCTCGATATGCCCCGATGACCAACAGATAACTACTATCTACTGCCGTCATTAACAGTTCAATCAATTTCAGTGAAGCCCCATCAGCCCACTGTAAATCATCCAAGAAGAGAACCAGTGGATGTGAGGCTTGTGTAAATACTTTAATAAAGTTTTGAAATACTAGGTTAAAGCGATTTTGAGCTTCTGCTGGGCCTAATTCTGGCATTGCCGGTTGTGAGCCGATAATCAGTTCTACTTCTGGAATGACGTCAACAATGACCTGACCAATGGAACCTAAAGCAACCAGTAGTTTTTCGCGCCAAGTTTCTATTTGGGCTTGGCTTTCTGTCAGCAGTTGTCGAATTAAGGATCGAAAGGCTTGAACTAGTGAAGCATAGGGAATATTTCTTTGAAATTGATCGAATTTTCCAGAGATAAAGTATCCCTGCTTTTCTGTAATTGGCTTATAGACTTCCTGTACTAAGGACGACTTACCAACGCCAGAATACCCTGTCACTAACATCATTTCTCTAGCTCCCTGGCTGACCCGCCCAAAAGCAGCGATCAAAGTCTCAATTTCCTGTTCTCGCCCATAAAGCTTTTGCGGAATTTGGAATCTGCCTGAAATATCCTGCTGACCAAGCGCAAAAGCGCTAATCTTTCCTAAAACCTGCCATTGCTGCCGACATTCCTCCAAATCTGCTTTTAGACCATAAGCTGTTTGATAGCGGTCTTCAGCGTTTTTCGCCATGAGCTTCAGCACGATTTCTGAAATGATGAAGGGAATGTCAGGTCTATGTTCGTGTGGTGCTACAGGCAGTCTTGCAATATGACAATGTATCAACTCCAACACATCATGGTTAGAGAAGGGCAACTCACCCGTTAGTAATTCATAGAAAGTTACGCCTAGAGAGTAAAAATCAGTGCGATAATCAATCTCCCGGTTCATCCGTCCAGTCTGTTCTGGGGAGATATACGCTAAAGTTCCTTCTAGTAAATTTAGGTTACGGAAAGCTGTGGCTTCTCGTGAGAGTTGTGTTGAGATGCCAAAATCAATCAGTTTGAGTTGACCCGTTGTCTGATTCCAAACAATATTAGATGGGTTAATATCTTTGTGTATGATATGTTGCTCATGCACCTGAGCAAGAATGTCAACAAATTTAATTGCCAGTGATAAAAACTCATGGAGAGCAAATTGTCTGTTTTGCTTTACCAGTGCGAGGGATTCACCACCAAAATCTTCTAGCACCATCACCCATCGATGCTGATCGGTTTCCAAGCTGTAGGCGTTTACCACACCTGTCAGGGTAAGTTTTTTGGTGATTTCATATTCTCGCTGGAACTCAGCTATTCTTTTTGGAGTTGGATAAGCTTGTTTTAGCATTTTGAGAATAACAGGTTGGTTATCTGCTTCTCGGTAAGCTCGGTAAACCAACGAGTTATCACTCTCATAGAGTATTTTTCTAGCTTGGTATCCCAAAATATCCATTGCCAAGTTCCAGCAGGAGTTGTTGTGTCTTATTCTAAACCGTAGAAACGAAGGGGGTTATCCCAGAGTAGTTTTTCCACGGTTTTTTTGGGTAACCGCTCCTGAAGTGCTACGGCTTGCTCAACAATATCTAGCTTGTGATCCATGTGGGGGTAGTCTGAACCAAAGATTAAGTTATCGGAGCCGATATACTGGATAATCTCAGTAAGATAAGGCTCGGAAGGCTCGATCGCAATAAAGCACTGACGACGGAAATAATCTGAAGGCAGCATCTTTACATTATCTTTAACCTCCCAATGTAGATTCTCGTACTCTTCATCCAGTCGCCACAACCAGTAAGGTAGCCAGCCACAGCCTGACTCCAGAAAACCAACTTTTAGCTTAGGGTGGCGTTCTAGCACCCCTCCTTCAATCAGCGCTAACAATGCCATCATCTGTTCCATAGGATGAGAACAAGCGTGGATGGCAAACTTAGTATTAAACCGATCTGCCCCGGTAGTTGGTACACGAGCAAAAGCGCCTTCATGAAGACCAATTGCTATGTCTAACTCTTCGCACTTCGTCCAAAAAGGCTCATAAGCAGGGTCACTCAGCAGTTTTCCTTTTACTGGGTTAGGGGGTAAAAAGACGGCTTTCCAGCCAAACTCTACAATTCTTAGCAATTCCGGGATCATCTCTTCGGGCGCATGAAGACTAATTGCTCCCACACCTTTGAGAATTTGCGAATCATAGCTACAAAAGTCTCGCAACCAATTATTGTAGGCGCGGGCAAATGCTCCCGCAAGTTGTGGTGCCATTGTATCAATTCCCAGAATCCAAATTGCGTAAGACGGATAAACAAACGAGATATCAATTCCCATCTGCTTCATTACTTTGACATGAGATTCTGAGTCGAAGTCACTGAGTACAGACATAGGGTAATTTCCCGTAATTTGCTTCTGTCCCTCACGGCAAACTAGAGCAAGGTTTTTGCTAACAATTTCTTCACCCTTAATTTTGAGATCGGGTGACGGTGCAAAACTTTTAAACTGAGGTTCCAGATACTTTTCCCAGATGTGGGTTGGTTCAAACACATGGGAGTCGCCATCAATGATTCGATATCCGTTCAGCATAAATTACAACAGGAGTCAGGAGTCAGGAGTCAGGAGTCAGGAGGTTCTCTGTTCCCTCTGAAAGTCACATCCACATGGGAGTAGGGTTGAGTTGATTTTCCTTTAAAGGTTTTTTTATCCAACCCAATTGAACGGGAACATCATAAAGCCTTCCAGAACCTAATCTTTTCCAGAAGTGACGCATTCCTGGTACGATCACCTTCACGACCTTCAGTCCGATGTCGGGACGGGTCTGATCTAAAACCAGCATTTCGAGATCGTTTTTTTCAGCGATCTGTTTGCAAGTCATCACATCTTCAAGTAGATTATCACTCCACAGGAGGGGATAATCAGAATACACTTTTGGTGTCATGCTTTCATCAGGAGCCAGATAGGGTTGATTTTCTAGGGTAGAAGTTTTCCACCAATCAAGGGCTAGGGGATCAGCGGATGGAGGATATTGGGTACTGCCATCAGCATGAACTGATAATACTGCAGGAAGTGACTGGTTTGTCTCGGTCACGGCTCTTAAAATGGCAATCTTTGGGTCAAAATGGGCACCAAAGCCAAAGATGATGTCCTCGACTTCTCGATCAATTCTCCTACTCATAGCAGCAAAAGTAGGAATATTTAGATCACTGGTGATGTCCAAAACCCAAAGTTCACGATGAATGGTTTGGTAATACTCCTTCAAATTTTGAAAATACGGCTCATCGAAACTGTCTAAATCTACCCTCGGTCTTTTAGTTTGGTTATACCACCACAAAGCCACGCTGTCGCGCTCGACTAATTCCATAAAACCTTGTAGAATTGCCTCTTCTAATGTGTTTCCAGCAGCACAACCATTAGAGTCAGCCCAACAATCAGCCTTGAGATATTTTGAATAGCCGTAATAACAATAGGCAGTTGGCAAATATTTAAAGTCTTGATGAGTTAAAGACCAAATAGGTGTCCACTCGATTTCTCTTTCCTCATCAAAAGGTTCTGGAACTCTTTGAAAAAAACTATGACAGTTAGCATTCCACTCCTGACGATTCTTGTATTGCTCTTGACTAAAGTTCATACAAGCATTTGGGTGAATTGCTTTGTCACCCATTTTTTTGTAACTGCCTTTTTGTCTAATTTCGTCTCCTTGAAAACCTCCAGAATATCTCTCTATAGCTTCGCAAAAACCACTTGCCTTAGCTTGCTGGTCACTCTTCCCTTTACCCGCACTTTTTCCTCTAATATTTTGGCGTAAGGAGTCCCAAGTATCAAACATCGTAGCAAAATTATGTTTAACAGTATAGATATGGATCAACCCATTTGCTTCTTGGAATAACGACCTCTGTTCTCGAATAATTCCTGTAATCGGGCTAATATGATGTTGATATTTTTTCAGAGTTTCTTCAGGAGAAACAGAACGATGTCCGCCATCTGTTGTGAAAGTTTTCTTCCGATTTCCTAAAATTATTGGTAGAGGTTTCCCATATAACCTTAAATTTCCACAGCAAGCACATTGAGGGCGCTTAACCAGGATATGATTTTGTGTTTGCACAGACAAAATATCATGAGTCACTAGCATCCCCTCTAGCTGTTTATTCTCTCCCTTTACAATCCATTTCAAAACTTCTGTGGCAGCCATACCCAGTGAAGTTTGTAAGATAGAAGGGAGGAAACTGAGAGGAGGTGTGGAAGGTGTTGAAATGCCCTTGTTTTTCTGGATAAATCCTGCAACGGTTCTGTTACCTCGTAAACGTTGAGCTAAGCACTCCCAACAACCTGTTTTCTCTGGCTGAAATATAGGTCCAATCCAAACAATTGTTCCCATTGGCTTAACGAGCATCCAAGGGCGTTTAGACTGCAAGGCTTCTTGATTAAAAACATCTAGACCATCTTGAAGATAATCATCAGTCAAGACTACTACTCTGTCTCCATCATCAGACACTTGGATATGCAGTGATTCCAGAGTAGAAATAAATTCTGAGGTAGCAATAGAACCGAAGCTTTTGACTGCAACTTTGGTGCTTTGTAATCGGCGGTTAGCCTCTTCGATCCTAATATTTAGAGTATCACAGAACACTGCTAATGTAGATGACAAAGGGTCATTGCTTTCAACAATGTAGCCTTGTTGTTCCATCTGCATCAGCGCATAATAAATATTGGCGCTAGCAGCGATAAACTCTTGAACAGGCGCATTTTCTGGTATAAGAACTGGAAGAGTTTTGTCAACAATTTCGTCAACGCTATACTGACCATTAAGTAAAGGCGTTAACAGTTGATATAAATGACCACTTAGCAAAAAAGAATCTCTCTCAGATAAGAGAAATATACCTTCTGATTCTACAGTTTCAACGCGGAAACAACTTTTAAACTTCGGTTTCTTCAGCTTCAGCATAGCCATTTGATTTGAGGATTGGTAACTGCAAAAAGGCAAGGATACTGACACGGCAATATCCTTACCTTTTTAGGACTATCTGAGGAATTGAACTACCCTATATCAGTATCGTAGGGTGTGTTAGGACGAAGTCCGTAACGCACCGTCGAAAGCCTGGAATGGTGCATTACGGGATGAGAGTGGCTTCCCAACTTAAACATTTTGGCAAACCTTAAATCAAATTAGTACCAAGCAAGAGTTTGAGTCTCTTTGACAGCAGAAACTATGAGATGTGATAGTTCAAGGTGCAAAATGTGGGATGCAGGCACTAACTAATAATCAAGCTGGTATGAGTCAATAACCTGAAACCTGAACAGCACTGTATCAAAAGAAGGTTAAAGGAATATAGGGGTCTAGAGGAAATATTTGCTCAGGATTTATATCGTTAACCCACTTTTCTAACTGCGCGTCTGTGACTTCAGAAGGTCGTGGAGGATAAGGTAGTACATACAGTCTTAGTTCTTCATCAGTTTTCCCACCAAATGTATCCCAACTTACCTTGACATCTACCGGACCATCTGATACTGCCTGGAACAAATCGTCAATATTGATACTATGCTTATTCTTCAGAAAGTCTTTGATCTCTTCTGAATTATGTCTCAGAAGTATTTGTCTAAATTCGTGTCCCTCTGAACCTTCTACATCCTTTTGTAGCCATGATTGAGCAATCAGTTGGGATAGCTTTTTGCTTGCACTGGCATAACTTGTTTGGAGTTGCTTAATATCAACTCCAGCGCCCCTTGTCCCTTCTAATTTGTCGCGGACTACACTGAAAAATCCTTCGGAAATATGTTGATAGGCTTGAATAGCCATACACTGATAACTCCATTACATGTAGTATTAATTATCCCATGTTTATGTCATAAAGTAAATCAAAAAAGATATGGTTTTTAACATTTTTTGGATGGATAAGATTTTTATTTTTGGTTCGTAGTTGCGCTTTAGCGCTCTATGATTTTGTTGGCGAAGACAGCGCAACTAGGTGCGTTATTAAAGTTTTTTAACTGGATATGATATTACAAGTATTTTTTGTACGAAGATGACTTGTAGGAAATACATTGCTTTCTTAATATGACTTGTTGAAGGCGAATGACTGGCGGCGTACTCTCTATTCTTAACTCCTAACTCTTGTTTAAGGGCGGGGAGACCCCGTCCCTAGGTGGACTGAAAATATTGGCGATATAACTGACAGCTGGGTGTGGCTTGATTATGATCTAATTTAATCAGCCCCATACTACTTAATTTGTGAGCGAGAATTGGTTCTAATGGTACGGGTTCTGGAGTGTTCATGACTTTGTGAAGGGCGATCGCCAATTCTGACTGTTCTTGCAAAGCTGCCCAATGACGTTGTAAGTGATGAGAATAAATTCCGGAGGATGTTGGGGCGCTGTCTAGAAGTTGCGCCAGAGTCTGATCCCCACGGCTTAGGTGATAAAGTGCTAAGTGTACGAGTGCTGGATGACCCCCGACCATATCCATTAACAGTCTCGCCTCCTCACCGTCTTTCCAATTGATCCCATAGCGCTGGGCTAACTGCTGCATTTGATCTAAACTTAAGCCGGTTAACTGAATCGGTAACCCCACATTGAAAGGAGACTGATGGATCTGTAACGGAACATAAACTTCTGTGGAGTGCACCACAATCTGGCGCAGTTTTTGCCAAACGGGCATTCTTTTACCCTCTTCATACCATGAACGAAACAGAGGTAAAACTTCCTTCGCTACTGACGGATGCTCAAAAAGCTGGTTCACTTCATCCAACGCCAAAACCACGGGGGAGTTTATTTGCTCCAGCACATAAGCCCGTAAGTAAAGTGAGCAGCTGACTTTGCTACCAATATCTTCATCCCAATACTCGTCTAGCCTTGATTCTAAATGAAGCTGAGATGTGATATTGACACACAGCCAGCGCAAAAATCGATTCAGATCGCTCAATATTGCCTGGTCAATTTGCTCCAGGTTCAGGGTAACTGTACTGTAACCAATCCGATGGGTATAATCGAGAATCCTCAGCAGCAAAGAGGTTTTACCCATTTCTTTGGGGGCTTTAATCCGAATTAAGGCTCCTGGTTGACTGATTTCTTGCGCAACTTGGGCAGCGATCGCAGGGTTTTCAATATAAAACGGTGAATCAATCGGGATTGAACCACTCGGGAAGCGCGGTGACAGATCCTGCTTGACATGGGTAAAAAAGTCGATAGAGTTTTGCCTTGGCAGTCTGCTTGTTGGTACTGCTGGTGCTACAATATCGGACTCAAGCCGTAGCCGAGAGTTTTTCTTTCGCATTTCTGTTCGCACACGAATAGGAGTCCGAACAGCCAAGGCTAACGACCCTGTCTTTTCTTCCCATTCACTCCTCGTACTCTCCTCTGGCCAAAACAGCGGTGGTTCAGCCGGATTCTGGAAAATGACTGGTAGCCAGGTAGCGCAGGGATAATCTGTCTCTAGTCCTTGTAGTCTTTCGCGTGCAGAACGCACCGCAGCATATAAAGACTTGCCAGAGGAAAATTCAGCGAGAAAATACTTTAAAAATTCTTGAGCTACCACATCCGGTACAGGCTCACGCATAACAATAACTTGAGGGATGTGCAAATCCTGAAGCTGCTGCGCCAACCCCAAACCATCACAAGAGTTAAAAATTGCTAGCTTCAACCCACGACTAATCGCTTGCTTGAGAGCATACTTTAATTGCTCAAGATTAATTGTATCTCTTGGATTGATTTGCAGCAGCCCTTTTTCGAGACTACAACTATGACCGGCAAAAAAGAGAATATCCCAACCTTGTTGCCAAAGGCGATCATTTAAACTGCCTAGATTTGGCTCCACTAAAAACTCAATTTCTGCTTGGGTTGATAATTTCTCTAAATATTTCCGATCCCGACTAATATCAATTTCTTGACTATTACCTAAAATTGCTAAAATCCGAACTGGAAATCCCTTATTATTTAAAGATAACTTATTTGTTTTTTGATATTCTGCACCACTTAACGCGACCTCCGCCAGCGGGTAATCCTCAAAAAAATCCCACAGATGCCAAGGAAGTCTTTGCAGCAAATTGTCGTTTGTTTCAATAACAAAGCGAATTTCTTCAGATGGTTTTAAATGAGTACGTAATTTTTGGTCAATTTTGCGAAACTCTGTTGAGTTAAGCCATTCATTTATCCTTTGGGACAAGATCTGACACAAATTTATGAGATCAACTTGAGAAATATTAGTTATATAACCTTCTTCAATTTCAAATTGATCGTCCTTCTCCTGATTGCATCTCAGTCGTTGAGATAATGCAAAATAAAGCAACTGCCAATTTCGGTAAATGTCAGGAATTTTTGGTGAGGCTGGTAAACTAGCAGTCAACTTCATCCGGTAGGGGTTGTCTGCTTCTCCAATCTGGACTGTAACAGATGCAAAGCCATCATTTAGGTTTCCCTGACCCAAGCTTAAAACAACTAGTCTACTCATAAGCGTTTAACAACATCCTCTTAACTGTAAACGCAACGAACACTTTGCTATGACTCTGGAAGAGCAAGCCGGTATCCTCCCTGAAGGGCAGCTTCTGTTAGACAATCAAGCGAATTTTATATAGAACTGAAGTAAAAATTTTTTAAGATTTTATCTTTTTTTCATTTCCACCTTCGTTTATAGAAGAATATTTAACGTTGATCCTTTCTCCTAACTTTGTTTAACTCTTATTTTTAAGATAAAAATACGATTGACTACGTTTCCACTCCTAATTCCTAACTCCCAAATTCACTCTCTCATTATTGTCTCCTCGACTCTACCATGAAAGTACCCTCGGGGGTACTTTTACCTTAGTTACTGGTTAATTCAGTCCAGTAACGCTCATACACTTGTTCAAAAGCCCCTAAAGGAGTGACACGTTCGCACTTTTTGAGCAGTGATTGTGGGGGAAACAAACTAGAATTGTCTTGGATTTTTTTTGGTAATAAGTCAAATCCAGCACGATTAGGAGTGGCAATGCCTAAACGTTGAGTCATTTGCGCTGCTACTTCTGGGCGCAAGATAAAATTAATCCAAGCGTATGCCCCATCGGCATTAGGGGCGGCTCTCGGCATTACAATTGTATCAGTCCATAATGAGGAACCACTCTTAGGAAGGACATACTTAAATTTGGGATAGTCTTGAGAAATTTTCACTCCATCTGATGAGTAACACATTGCCAGTAGCAAATCTCCGGCAACAATTTGATTACGCCAAGCATCAGTATCAAAAGCCGCGATCGCCCCTTTAATCGCCTTCAACTTGTCATAGGCTTGTTTAATCTCATTTTCATTTTGTGAGTTATAGGAGTAACCTAGCATCCGCAACGCCGCACCCATGACTTCTCGAACATCACTCAGCAAAGTCATTCGCTTTGACAGTTCCTCTTGATGTTGCCAAAGATAATCCCAGTCGTCTGGCGGAGTTTTGAGTTTTTCAGAATCGTAAATTAAACCCGTCGTCCCCCAGCTAAAGGGAATACTGTAGCGGTTGTTGGGATCATACGTAGAACTTTGAAACCGTGGGAATAAATTATCTAAACCAATTAAGCGATGGCGATTTATTTCCCTTAACAACCCCTTATCCACCATCTTCTGAACCATGTAGTCAGACGGGTAAATCACACTATAAGCGCCTCCACCTCCTGCTTGTAGCTTAGCCAGCATGACATCGTTGGAATCATACACATCTGCCAGCACTTTGATACCTGTCTGGGCAGCAAAAGTTGTTAGTAATTCTTGATCAGTATATTGTGCCCAAGTATAGAGATCTAATTGATCACGAGAACCAGTAATTGTAGAAGGTTCCCGTACATTGCCAAGCCTCCAGCCGCAACCAGCTAAAGACAAGCTAGAAAGTGCCGCCACCCCTGTCACAAACTTTCTTCTAGTCATTTTATGCTTTCCCAGTACCCCATCCCTATTGACCAATGACCACACAATCACTTTCTGCCCACCAAGCATAGATAGGTGTTTCCTGGGTTGGCAAATTGCCAAAGGTGTTGGGCTGCCTCACAGTTATACGTAAGCTGCTTGTTAATTCTACAACATAATTAACGTGTGTACCCAAATACATGATATGAGTAAGCCGCCCTTCAAAACAGTTAGCTTGCAAACTGGGCTTATGAAGCGAAAGCTGAATTTTTTCTGGGCGCACACTTACGACTACAGATGGCGATAGATCTGTTGGTGTATCCTCCGTACGAGTGGCCACAATTTTTATGCCTGTAGTTGTCAAAACTCTTACGCTTGATGCATCTTGCGCTGTGATTTCACCCTCAAACAAGTTGGTATCACCGATAAAATCGGCTACAAACGGTGTGCGGGGTTTTTCGTAAATTTCGCTAGGTGTGCCAATTTGTTCAATTTTGCCTTGGTTCATCACAGCAATGCGATCAGACAAGGAGAGTGCTTCTTCCTGATCGTGAGTCACCAAGATAAAGGTCAACCTTAGGTGTTTGTGTAAATTCGCCAGTTCAACCTGCATTTCCTTACGCAGTTTTAAGTCTAACGCTCCTAAAGGTTCATCCAGCAGTAGTACAGCAGGGCGGTTAACAAGGGCCCGCGCCAATGCGACCCGTTGCTGTTGACCACCAGAGAGTTGACTGGGAAGGCGCGATAGCAAACTCTCCAATTTCACACTGACTAAAACCTCTTGGACTCTGCTTTGAATTTCCGCCCTGCGTAATTTTTTCAGTCGCAGTCCAAAGGCAACATTGTCCCATACATTCAGATGGTTAAATAGAGCATAGCTTTGAAATACAGTGTTGACAGGTCGGCGATAAGGGGGGACATTAGTCATAGACCGACCCTGAATCAATAGCTTGCCTGCGTCAGCCCTTTCAAATCCTGCTATTAAACGTAGCGTGGTTGTCTTGCCACAACCAGAGGGGCCTAGAATACTAAAAAATTCTCCCTGCTTAACATCCAAGTTTATTCCATGTACAGCAGGATCTTGATTAAAGAACTTGAAGACATTACACAGTTCTACATCAAGAGACTCAAAAGTTACCATCTCATCCTGATTCTGCGTCGCAGTTTGAGCCATAATCGTAGATTGAATACAGTGATTTTACGGAAGAAGAATTCAGGAGTTAGCTTGGGTCTTCTGACTCCTGACTCCTGAATGGCAGTCGCTACAAGTCGGGCATTGCCCGCCCAACGCGCTGCCTTCTCCTGACTCCTTAAGGAGAGTGCCCCCATCATGATTTTACACTTTATCTGGCGGATAGCTTTAACGTATTTATAGACAAATTCGGAATCATTCTTAGTCCTATGGCTTTACTACAATCATCTCAACTCGGCAGAAAAAAAGATACACGTACAGTCGGACGAAACTACCAGTCTGGGTTTTTAATCTTATTCACCCTGTTAATGACAACTGCGATCGCCGGTCGTTTGGCATATTTACAACTCGTTGAAGGAGCGCACCACCGACAACGAGCCGAGGCAAACCGGATTCGGACGATCCCCAAACAACCAGAGCGAGGTAACATTTTTGACCGCAATGGTAAACTTCTAGCCACGACTCGTTATCCTCACTCTGTCTATTTATGGCCGATGGCTCACACCAGACCGTCATGGTCAGTTGTTGGTCCGCGTCTATCGAAAATTCTCAACCTACCCTTAGACGAAATCGAAAAGAAACTTGAAGACGCCGGGCCCAACTCATCTTCTCTTGTGCGAATTGCGCGTGATGTCAACGAGGCACAAATCACTGCATTGAAAGAGTATGGAAATGAACTTCAGGGTGTGGAGATCAATACGGAGGCTGTTCGCTTCTACCCACATGGTAAGGATCTGGCACATGTACTAGGATATACCCGTGAACTGACCTCTGAACAACTAAAACATAAGCGACAGGAAGGTTACCGACTGGGGGATGTGATTGGTCAGATGGGAATTGAAAAGGCGTATGAACATCTTCTGCGGGGTGAATGGGGCGGTCAGCAAGTAGAAGTCGATAGTAAGGGTCGCCCAATTCGAGTTTTGGGAGAGAAACAGGCAAAGCCTGGTAAGGATATACACTTAACTATAGATGTAAATGTGCAAGAAGCCGCTGAAAAAGCTTTGGGCAATACTAAAGGTGCAATTGTCGCACTTGACCCGAAAAACGGTGCGATCTTAGCAATGGTGTCTCACCCTACCTTTGACCCAAATATCTTCTCCAAGCAAAAACTCTCCCAAAAAGACTGGCAGACTTTACAAGGTAAAGACCATCCGTTGGTCAATCGCGCCCTCAGTGCTTTTCCACCCGCCAGTACATTCAAAATTGTGACCACGTCCGCTGGATTGGAATCAGGTAAATTTACTCCGAACACAGTGCTACAAACCTTTGGTTCCCTCACCGTTGGTGGAGTGACATTTAGTGAATGGAACCACTCTGGATTCGGTCCATTGGGATTTCCTAAGGCGATCGCTATGAGTAGTGATACCTTCTTTTATCAAGTTGGTAGGAGAACTGGCGGTCCAACTTTAATTGAATGGAGTCACAAATATGGCTTGGGTCAAAAAACTGGCATTGAGTTTGCAGATGAAGAATCAAAAGGTCTAGTACCAGATGATGCTTGGAAACAGAAGATTTGGAAAATGCCCTGGACTGTAGGCGACACAATTAATATGTCAATTGGCCAAGGCGCTTTGCAAGTGACACCTTTACAATCTGCTAGGATGTTCTCTGTCCCAGCTAATGGTGGATACCGAGTCCAACCGCATTTGCTTCAAGATAATGAACAAGCAAAAAGCTGGCGAGTATCTTTAAATATGAAACCAGAAACCATAAAAGTTCTCCGAGAGGGACTGAGGAAAGTCGTTTCTGAAGGTACAGGGACACGTTTAAACGTACCATCAATTCCCCCAACCTCTGCAAAAAGCGGCACCGCCGAAGCCGGTACTAATCGTCCAAATCACACTTGGTTTGGTGCTTATTCCCCCAGCGACCAGCCGGAAATTACAGTTGTGGCATTTGGTGAAAACACTGGTGAGCATGGTGGTACTATTTGTGCCCCAATGGTCTTACAAGTCCTAGAAGCCTATTTTCATGAAAAGTATCCAGGTAAGTACGTGAAATCCGCATCCGAAGAAAAATCAGGGCATAGTACTGGGGACTAGGAGCTTTCTAAGAGGGAGCAGGGAGCAGGGAGCAGGGAGCAGGGAAGAGGGAAGAGGGAGCAGGGAGCAGGGAGCAGGGGGATTTATCAGTCTTTCAATGCCCAATACCCAATACCCAATACCCACTCCCTATTTCCCAACCTGCGCCGGTTTCAAATTCCTAGCTTTGTAGAAAGTTTCTAAGCTGTCTTGATCGCCTACATAACGCCAGTGCCACGGCTCATAACTTACACCTTGAGGATTATCCTTGGAAAAGGACATCTCAAAGCTGAAACGTGCTGCATTCGCTTGCAACCACTGAAAAGCTTTAGTTTTTTCAAAGTTAAGATTTACGTTAGTTGCTGGGACTGTGCCATCCCCAATATCTACAGCATAACCTGTATGATGTTCGCTATAACGAGGGGGCGCACTCACTGCAGCTCGTTCTGCTGGTGACTGATTTCGTTGGGCACCAACACCAAAAAACAACTGCTGCTGATCTTTGATGGAACGAAAGGCAGAAATTGGTATCAGAAGCACACCCTGACTCCGTGCTGCTTGTACCATCGTCTTATACTTCTGCGCAGCAGCTTTCCGCATCCTTTGACGCCCATCAGCAGAAACTGGGACTAGTTCTGATTCTGGCGCTTCTGGGTAGGAAAAATGCCCCAAAAGTGTATCGGCATTTTTGTTGGGATTGACAGATGTCTCAGATGGTGCTGGTGTAGTTGTAGAGGAGTTAGGAGAAGCAGGCTGAGAATCAGTATTTTTTTTGGGTGCAAAGGCAAAAAACAAAAAGCCACTAAAGATAGCTAGTAGGATAAATCCTACCAATCCCCCAATAACTAAAACCAGCGGTTGTACGCGCACCTTGGGTGCTGCCTTCTGAGGTGCTGCATCAGGAGTATCGCGTAAGGCTAGCGGAATGTCTTCACCAGAGGTAGACGGTGAATTTTGAGGTTTTTCAGAAAACCCGGCATTATTCAATGGTCCACTCCTGCTTTTGTTGAATAATCATCTTACTAAATAGCGATTCTTATATACGGCTAATCACCAAGCCCTATGGCTGGAGACTTCCCCGTGAGAAACTGGACAGAAATGAATACAACCGATAGCATTGAAGGTTTGTATCCCTAGGCTTAGTCTTGACAAACATTTTAGAACTATACGTCAGGCTAGTAGGATTAGTCCTAGTGGGATTTATTCTGGGACGCAAACTACCTGCTACAGTTCCAACTCGTTTAGGACAGTTTCTTTTCTGGGTAGGTGTACCAATCAGCATTGTAGCTTTTTTACGTAAAGCTGACTTGTCGGGACAGATTTGGATTGCTCCTACTATCGCCCATATAGCCATTGTACTAGGAGCATTTTTAGCTTGGGTATTCGTTAAAGTCAAAACTTATTTGACAAAGACTGCTCCCCAACTACCAACTCAGGGTAGCTTTATTCTGGCAGCAATGGCAGGTAACACAGGCTATCTAGGCTATCCTGTTATTCTGACAGTCGTTGGCAATCAATACTTTGCTTGGGCGTTATTTTACGATTTGCTAGGAACAACTTTAGGAGTTTACATCTTGGGTGTCGCTCTAGCGGCTCGTTTTAGCGGCAGTGTTCAAAATCATGGGCAAATTGCTAAAGCAATCTTAATTAATCCGGCTATATGGAGTTTTGGGTTTGGCTTGCTGTGGCGAAATGTGGCGATCGCTTCCCTCGCTGAATTCTGCTTAGACAAATTGGCTTGGAGTATGGTTGCTTTATCTCTGGTATTGATTGGAATGCGACTTGTGCAGCTTAATTCTTGGCACAATCTCCGGTGGGTAGGTATCAGCTTGGGAATCAAAATGCTATTAGTTCCCCTGATTCTAGGCAGTACTTTACCACTTTTTGGTTTAACTGGTGCCACAGCACAGGTGATTGTGTTACAAATGGCGATGCCTCCGGCTTTTGCTACACTGGTACTTGCCGAAACTTTCAACCTTGACCGCGACTTATCAGTTACTGCACTGGCAGTAGGGGTGATGCTTTTGCTTGTGACTCTCCCAGTTTGGTTGAGGGTGTTTTAAGCGAGTATCCTCGTTGTGTCGATGGTGTCCCTATGTCTTCCCCTCGTCTGGGTATCTCTGAATCGCAAGCTTTTGCTCATTTCAAGCATACCATTCGTTCCCACCCCCCATTACCTTCGCGGCAAAATCCTCCATATTCATATATTCATAGGGTTCAAAGGGTTGGTGAATCCAAGGGTTATCAGGCAGATAATCTACGTAATAATCTGGTACTACTATTGAACATGATTTGTACCAAATAACACCAGTACGGATTTCTTCAATTGGAGAATCACTATATTGTTTAAGCCAAGGGATAGTCTCCTGGAGTGTAATTCCAGAGTCTACCAGATCATCCACTAAGAGAATGCGCGAACCTAACTTTTCGGCAGTCATTGTGGGATGTTGGGAAAAAGTTAAATTGCCTCTTTCTTGCTTACCGGGCCCACTCTTGTAAGATGATGTTGCCAGAATCGCTAAAGGTTGATCGTATAAACGGGAGAGAATATCTCCTACTCGTAGTCCCCCCCTGGCAAGGCAGACGATTTGGTTAAATTCCCAACGGGATTGATAAATTTGCACCGCCAGTTGTTCAATTTTTTGGTAATACTCTGACCAAGAAACGTAAAGGTCTGGCATAAAATATATGATTTAAGGCTGATACTGGATAGCAAGCAATTTATTTTAGTACGAGCGAGCGCAAGGTGCTATGACTGATTCTGCCCCTGATAGCTATTCTCAACCAACTCTGAAAAGTGAAAAACTTGATTTAAAAACCAAACTGGCTTATGGTGCTGGCGATTTAGGTCCAGCGATTACTGCCAATGTGTCGATATTTTTTCTACTCATTTTCTTTACCAATGTTGCTGGTATACCGGCGGGGTTAGCTGGCAGTATTTTAATGATTGGTAAGATTTGGGATGCGGTGATTGACCCGATTCTGGGGGTACTCAGTGATAAAACGAAATCTCGGCGCTGGGGGCGTCGCTTGCCTTGGTTGTTATATGGCGCAATTCCCTTTGGGATTTTCTTTTTCTTACAATGGATGGTACCGCCATTTAGTGTTTGGGGGTTGTTCTGCTATTACGCCTTGATTGGGCTGACAGTTCAGTCTCTCTACACTGTCGTCAATTTGCCTTACACGGCAATGACTCCAGAACTGACTCAGGATTACGACGAACGTACTAAACTTAACAGCTTTCGCTTTGCTTTTTCCATTGGTGGTAGTATTCTCTCGTTGATTTTGGCAAAAGTCATTTTTGATCAGATTGCTGACCGCCAGCAACGGTATGTCGTGCTAGCAGCAATTTGTGCTGTCATTGCTGTGGTGTCATTATACTGCTGTATTTGGGGAACACGCGATCGCATCATGGCTTTTGAAGCCAAGCGCACTCAAACTGAGGAATCCACATCTCTGACTATAGGCGAACAAATCAAAATCGTCTTAAGTAACAAACCTTTTTTATTTGTGATCGGTATCTATCTTTTTTCCTGGTTAGGTGTGCAGGTAGAAGCCAGCATTATTCCCTACTTTGTCGTCAACTGTATGCGCCTCAAAGAATCAGACGTACCCACAGTACTGATTGCAGTGCAAGGAACCGCCCTTGTAATGCTATTTGTTTGGAGTGCGTTAAGTGAGCGAATCGGGAAAAAAGCTGTTTATTTTATGGGAATGAGTTTATGGATCATAGCAGCAGGGGGAATATTTTTCTTACAGCCTGGTCAAATTGGTTTGATGTATCTTGTAGCGGTGATGACAGGTATTGGTGTTTCCACTGCTTATCTCATTCCCTGGTCAATGATCCCAGATATCATTGAACTAGATGAACTCAAGACAGGACAACGCCGCGAAGGAATTTTTTATGGATTCATGGTTTTGCTGCAAAAATTCGGGTTAGCCGTAGGACTGTTTCTTGTAGGAAATGCCTTACAAGCATCTGGTTTTAAAACCGCTGTAGCTGGTCAACCCCTACCCATACAACCAGAATCAGCACTGTTTGCCATCCGTAGTGCGACTGGTCCTCTGCCCACAATTTTTTTGATTTGTGGTTTATTTTTAACTTATTTTTACCCAATTACCCGCGAGGTACATGCAGAAACCATGCTGAAACTTAAGGAACGGAGGGAAGCAGGGGAAAAATAACTCCTAACTCCTAACTCTTAATTTAAAGATATCGGTAGCAAAAACATTTTCAAATTAATGGCAGATCTTAGCTTAGAAGAAATTTCCACTCAATTAGAAAGTCCGAATTTACGCGATCGCATGTTAGCCCTTGCCAGTCTCCGGGATATCGCCGCAGAGGACGCAGTACCCTTGATTAAAAAGGTGTTGAACGACGAATCACTTCAATTAAGATCAATGGCAATATTTGCCTTGGGTGTCAAACCAACAGTAGAGTGTTACCCACTTTTATTGCAAATTCTCGAAAACGACCCGGATTATGGTATTCGCGCTGATGCAGCAGGTGCGCTAGGATACTTGGGTGATGTAAGAGCCTTTGAACCATTGGTACGGATATTCTATGAAGACACCGATTGGTTAGTACGTTTTAGCGCTGCAGTTGCTCTTGGTAATATTAAAGATCCCCGCGCCCATGATGTGTTAATTAGTGCTTTAGATAGTGAAGAAGTCATCCTACAACAAGCAGCGATCGCCGCATTGGGAGAAATCAAAGATCTTGAGTCCATAGATCAAATCCTACGCTTTGCCCAATCAGACGATTGGTTGGTCCGGCAACGTCTTGCCGAAGCCTTGGGTAATCTTCCTAGTCCCAAGAGTATCTCAGCTTTGAAGTACCTGGAAAAAGATAGCCATCCTCAGGTTGCTGAAGCAGCAAGAATTGCGCTGAATCGGCTAGAAGAAGTGGGCAAGAGTTAGTGGTTAGTGGTTGGTAGGAAATACAACTAAGCTGTTGCGCACTTAATTTGTATATGGGACGCGGGCAAGATGCCCGCACTACAATAATTTTACGTTTTCGTCTTATACAATCTAGCTGCACATCAGCTTACCAACCAACCACTCCCTGCTACCTTTAAAAAAGTGAAATCAGACGAATTTGAAGCAAGGTTGTTTCATTTATGACTATTGAAGAATTTTTTCAATTGAGCGCAGGTAAATGGTTTTCTCATCGTACTAGCCAAGATCTAGCTTCTAAACAATCAAAAAGTAGTAAATCAGATGTTATTATTGAGACCCTGGCAGTAGATGATCCAGAGGTAGTCAAACTTTGTCAAAACTATAAAATTGACCCCAGCCATGCTTCCTGTGGTGTCAGATTTACCTGGAAGGCGATAGAATCTGATAAAGAAAAACACAGTGGTTCTACAGTCGTGGTAACCGTACCTGATGAAGGTCATCCACATCGAGGCAAATTGTTGCAGGAAATTGTCTCCGTCGAGAAGACTTCAATGACCGGACGCTATCAAATAGGCAGTGATGATGCATTAATCCTCACGACAGAGTCCGAAACCATATGGTCTGAGGAACGCCTTTGGTTTGCGAGTCCCAATTTGCGTATGCGATCGAATCTTATAAAGCGTTCTGGTAACTTTAGTATGGCTTCATACACTTCTGAGATTCGCATGGGTGGTAGTAAACCAGATGCGAAAGCTTCTGAGGCTGCTTAGTACAGCATTTCATAAATGCGTGACAAATTGACACTCCCATTCCTTCTAAGAGTGGGAGTGTCAACGTTGATTAGAAGGTGAAGGTGGTACGGAGTACCCCCACAAAAATATTGTTGTTAGTCGAGTTGTTTTCAGGGTTGATGATGTAGATAAAACCTGGCGTAATCAGGAGGTGATCACTCATATGGATCTTGTAGAAGGATTCAATCTGATAGCTGGTGTCTCGTTCTGAACCGCCTACCCCTTTACCTTGCACACCTGTGAGTTTAGGCGGCTGACCAAAACCAAACACTAACTCGTTACTCTTACTGAATGCCTTTGATAAGCCTAAAAAAGTCATATAGTTGAAACTTTCAGCTGCACCTCTTCCAGATGTCTGATTAGCAGCTGTGTAATTGACCCAACTCGTGAATGTGAACCGAGGTGGGATGCGCCAGGTAGCTTCTAACCCGTAAGAATCTGCATTTGTAGGCTGAGAGTCGCCAATGTTATCTGCTAGGAAACTACCAGTACTTGTGTTGAGATTGCCATCGGATAGGTAAGCATGAACGTAGGTCAGAGCTACATCTAGAGTCTTAGTTGGTTTCAAAGAGATCTGACCAGTAGCAGCAAAAGTGCCGTTAAATAAACCATTCTTAGGACTTGAATTAGCTGCTTGAGGCACTCCATATAGACCAGAAATCTGGATCTTATCGGTGAAGTTGTAATCAAAGCCAACAGAGGTATTAGTGTTGCCAATGCGGTAAATCGGGCTGCGTAAACCAAAGCGCGAGATAGACCCAGTCCCAGGACCCTCATAGGGGCTGATCGTGTTGAGGAAGTCGTCAGGAGTATTCACTGCACCGATAAAGATTCTCCCACGCTGGCCGAAAACGGGAAACTGATAGAATAACCGACTGATTACAGCGGCGTTGCCATTGTTGCCGTCGAAGCCCAGCCGGGTTTGATTCGTACCTGTGAGGGTGTTCCCAGCAAAGCTAGTAGTGTTATTGGGCTGGAAACGAATGTTTAACAAATCCTGACCCGTAAAGCTGGCGTTGAAGTTAATCCGAAGACGATCGCTAAAAGCGACGTTGGAGGCAGATTCTGCGTTGGTGGTGAGCACCTTGCCACGATCATCACGCAAAGTTGTTGAGCCTCCTGTGAAACCGGAAACGCTAAAAATCGCCTCTCCGACTAGCTTAACGATAGGAGAGAACTGATGAGCTTCTAGTTCAGCTGTGTGAACTTCTAACGTATCTACCCGACCGCGAAGAGTTGCAAGTTCAGCAGCGAATTCCTCTTGCAAACGCTGTAACGTCGCTAAGTCCTCTTTTTTTACCACATCGGATGTTGCTGTGGCAATCAATTCATGAACCCGATCCAAACACGCGTTTAAACCTGCGGCAAATTCATAACGGGTTAACGCCCGGTTACCACGAAAAGTCCCATTTGGATAACCTGCGATACAACCATAGCGCTCAACCAAGGACTGCAATGCTTGGAAAGCCCAGTCAGTTGGCTGCACATCTGAAAATTGGGAAACAGATGTCACTTGAGCTATTGGTATACTGGGCAATAGGTTGTACTGCTCAATTAGTTCCAGATTCTTGTCGGTTTGGGTTGAACTTTCGGGTTGGCTATTGGTGGATGTAGAAGAATTTTGCGCTAACTTCTCTACAGGCGCGACTGACTCAGCTATCGTACGGTTAGCCATGAGCAAAGTAGTACTCAGGAGTACTGTTAGAACAGTATAGAAAAGTTTTAACTCTGTTTTAGCTAGCTTGGTAATGTCGTACATTTGTTGGTTATGGTGTAGCAATGTAGTACAAAAACAAATGTACTACTTCGCTCTTATTTCAGCTTGGGAATTCTTTATAGATTCCCACAAAAATCTGTACTATAACGACTCAGTATAGGTGCAGTTTTTGACTCAGTTTTTGGCTCACTGAGTAACTCAAAAATGAGTTTCGGAGATGTCTATTTAACTGACAAGGTGCCTACAAGCGCTGATGAACAGCATCAAGCTACACAAGAACCAATCCTGCACGGATTGCCATATCTGTAACACAAATGCCAAGAATTCAGGATGGCGATCAGTATCGTCCGTTCTTCTCAAAATACTGCTGATGCTCTTGGGTTGCCAAATAATATTCACTACTAGGCTTAATCTCAGTTACAATATCCTGAGCAAATCTGCCCGACATCTGAAGTTTTGCCTTTGACCGTTTTGCCGCTTTTTCCTGCTCTTCATTGTGGAAAAATATCACAGACCTGTATTGTTCTCCTCGGTCTGGGCCTTGGCGGTTTATTGTTGTCGGGTCATGGATATCCCAAAACACCTCCAGTAAGTCATCATAACTTACATGTTTTGGATCATATTCTACCTGCACTACTTCGGCATGACCTGTTATTCTCGACAACACATCCAAATAGGAGGGGTTGGGAAAATCACCACCCATGTAGCCGACTGAAGTTGAGACAACTCCCTCTATCTTACGGAACGCTGCCTCCACGCCCCAAAAACAGCCCGCGCCAAACGTCGCCTTTTCCATGTATAATACCGCAAGAATACATCCGTCAGAATTAATAAATTAGCGCAACCCTTGCTGTTGCAACAGTTCATTCACCCAAACAGCATCAACTTCCGACAAAGGGGGAACTGGTTCGCGGGTATAATCAATTGCCAAATCTAACCCTGCACGATCATATACTCCATTTACTAAAGCTTGCAAGTCTACAACTGGTTCGGTATCTTGACGACGCAGTGGTAAGGGGAAAGCGGGAATTGGTTCTTGTAATTCAAAGGGGTACAACTCCGCCTGAGGACGACGATCGCTGCGACTCACCAAAATGCGATAACTTGCCTGGATATTATCACTGAAGATGGGCATCCGTTGTCCTCTTCGGAGCAAGTCAATTTCCACGAGATGAGAGGAGGTACTGAGTACTTGTTGACGCTTGCTCTCGTAAGCGTTTCGTCCTTCTCCTGAACGCTTGTTTTTAGGTGAGAGAACTTCTATCACTGTCACGACTTCCCCAGTTCCCACCTCTCGGACTTCCAGATATCCCTCCCGCACTTCCTCTGGGATGGGAACTGTTACAGTGACAGGTTTTGCTGGGGGCGAAGCAACTGCAATGTTGGTCTGCGCTTTTTCAGTAGCGAGATTTCGCCCAACAACGACATCAGGAATACCGACCAATACGGAGGTATTTTCATCCGTCATTTGATACACTCGCTTTTCTATCGCTACACGGTACTTAGGACGGATGTGAGGCGCTACTGCATCGGCAATTGCCACAATCAACCGACTATGGACTTCTGGCCAAAGTTCGGGACTTTCTAAGTAGGGATTCATCCCTGGAAAAGGAGAAAGCATAAGTTAAGGGCGATCGCATTCCTATGACTTATCTTAGCAAGCAATCCCAAACATCAAATGTGCAACATCTGAGCGATCGCCTGCGGTAGTGGAAGTACAATGATTACCAACAAAACCATTGCCAGCAGACCCCAAATATCACGTCCGTTATCTAGTTCTGAGACATCGTTCAGGGCTGGTTCATCAATGAGTGGGATGAATAATAAAATAATTGCCCATAAGAAAAACTCTGGCTGCACCAAAGAAAGTAACAGTAGCAACAAGCGAGCAATTTGACCAATGACAATAGCGTTTTTTTGCCCAAACATCGCATGGACTATGTGACCCCCATCCAGTTGTCCGACCGGCATCAAATTTAATGCCGTGACAACAAGTCCCAAAAAACCGGCTACTGCCACTGGATGCAAGTCGATAGCTGATTTTGCTGTTAAATGACTACCCAAGGCTAACTTTGCGAGTACTGCTAGTAATATAGAATGTTGAGGGTTGAGAGCATCAGGGTTCAGTAGTCCTGTTTTTTCAGGTATAGGAATAACTTGAGAATGAGCCAAACCCCATATGAGTAAAGGTAAGGTCGCCAAAAAGCCAGCCATTGGACCAGCGATACTCACGTCAAATAAAGCTTTGCGGTTGGGTACAGGACTACGCATTTGAATAAATGCGCCAAAGGTTCCCAAGAAAAAGGGTACTGGGATAAAATATGGTAGCGTTGAGCGAATGTTGTAGTAGCGAGCCGTTAAATAGTGACCAAGTTCATGAATGCCCAAAATGAATAAGAGCGCTAAAGCATAGGGCAATCCCAACATCAGTACTGCTGGGTTAGAGAACACTAGCGTTAGCGTCGGATGAACACCAGCAGTTTCTGCGCCTACCCAGGTAGTCGTCACTAACGTAGCTGCTAACAGCAGCAGTGCTAACCCTGGTCGCGTTAATTGCTTTTGAGTTTGGGCATTCTTAGCTTTAGCAAGTTGATGATTGGGAACAATGACAAAGAAGGGTTTGCCGTTGAAACCTTCTTGAAAAATCAGCAAGAAGCGATCGCCAAACTGCGCTTCAACATTTTCCTTAATTTTTTGGTAGGCGTTTGTTGGTGTCGTTCTTAACTGACCCCGGCAAACGACAGCCTGAGGTCTGTACTCAATGTTTTGGACATAGTACACAGACCAGGGAAAACAATTTCGCAGTTGAGTTTCTTCTGTTGATTCGATGGGACGCACTGATAATGGTTCTGGAGTAGAATGTACGGTTGATTGTTGTAGTATTGGGGTTTGGGGTTCAGTCTGTGTCCCCTTAGGCAACGACCGACGACCCCACTGAAATAAAAGCCAGTATAACAGAGGACAGATGACCAAAGGCCAGATGATGAGCGTTCGTGGTGGAGTTTGTTTCCATCCATTTATGACCGCCCAAGCCGTCCATAAAAATGCTGGTGTCATCAATACCAGCCACAAAAGCCACACAGGCGTTCGGGTCATTTGAGCGACACTGCGTTGTACCATTAGGTAAGTAACTAGTCCTAGTAAAAGCAGAAACCAAATAGTCATGCTATCTTTAATTATTTAGAAATATCTGAATAAGAATGCTTGTAGACTAGAGCTTAAAGCACGCTTGTTGCAAGCACCCTAAAGCCGATTTTTTCGCCAGAGAATATTCAGTAGCCCCTCAATCAGCGGTTTTTTTTCATGTGTCCTTTGCCGCAAGACTCAAGTTATACAACCAAGCCACCACGGTGGGTTTTCTCTGACGAAGTTCCGCTTGAAGGAAACCGACCTTCGGCACTCAATACCATTTTTGCATTTCCACCCAATCGAGACACATTAGGAGCAACCGCTTACTTCATTGTAAGAAACGAAGGCAATATCCTGATCGACTCTCCAGCATTTAATCAGACGAATCTAGACTTTTTGCACTCGCAAGGGGGTATTCACCGCTTATTTCTCACTCATCGGGGTGCTATTGGCAAGACAGCAGAAATTCAGCACTCCTTCAAGTGTGAAGTTTTGATTCAAGAGCAAGAAGCCTATCTATTACCTGGATTAAGCGTAACTACCTTTAACCAGGAGTTGAGTCTAGATTCGACAGTCCAATTGATTTGGACCCCTGGTCACTCTCCTGGATCATCTTGCCTTTACTACAGTCACCTTGGAGGCGTGCTATTTTCTGGACGTCATCTCGTCCCCAACCTCCAAGGTGAACCAGCACCTTTAAGGACAGCCAAGACCTTTCACTGGAACCGACAAATAAAAAGCCTTCAATTTCTTTTGGAACGCTTCACACCAGAAACTCTTCAGTATATCTGTCCTGGTGCGAATACAGGCTTCCTGAGAGGAAAGCACGTTATAGATCGTGCTTTCCAGCGCTTGGTAGTTTGGGAGGGAAGTTAACCTCCAGCCACTACTAGGTTTTTTGTCAACAGTTCTACTGCTGCTTGATATTGGTTATCAGATTCTGTGGCGATTTGTTCGCGAGTTGTCAAGTTAGAGGAAATGACTTTGTCCGGTTGAATACCTAGTTTATGGATATCTCGGTGGTTGGGGGTTTCGTACTTAGCAATGGTGACTGCTAAGCCAGAACCATCGGACAACTCGAATAAGGACTGAATTAAGCCTTTGCCAAAGGTGGTTTCTCCTACAAGCTTCGCACGATGGTTGTCTTGTAAAGCGCCGGCTAGAATCTCACTTGCACTAGCCGTTCCTTGATTAACCAAAATAACTAGAGGATCAGGTGTGAGTGCTGAACCATTTGCATCAAAGCTATCCTGAATTCCATACCGATTGACGGTGTAGACTATAGTGCCGGAGTTTAACCATAACCGAGCAATTTCAATTCCTGCTTGCAACAGCCCACCAGGATTATTTCGCAGATCGAGAATGTAGGCTACAGCACCTTTTGTTTCTAGATCAGAGATAGCGTGTGCCAGTTCCATTGGGGCATTAGCATTAAACTGAGTGAGGCGAATGTAGCCAATCGGTATTTTTTGAGGAGAAGAGTGCAACTCTGCTACAACTGGGTTAAGGGCAATGCGATCGCGCACCAGTTGAATTTCCTTGTCTGCCTCATTTTCTCGTCCAATCACTAGGGTAACAGTACTACCAATTGCTCCTCGCATCTTAGCCGCTGCTTCATTGAGGCTGAGTTTTTCTGTGGGGAAGCCGTCGATTTTGAGGATGCGATCGCGTGATCTAATACCTGCTTTTTCTGCTGGTGAACCTGTTATGGGAGCAACAACTTCCAGTTGACCAGTGTGAGGTTCGAGGGCAATTTGCAATCCCACCCCTGTGAGTTCCCCAGATGTATTCACCTGCAAACTGCGGTATTGTTCCGGATCTAAAAAGCGAGTGAAGGGATCGTCAAGACTCTTGAGCATCCCCCCAATTGTTGCATAAGCAGCAAGCTTGTCTGTGATTGGCTTTGCCAGAGCCTTTTGCCGCACCACCGACCAGTTTTGATGATTAAATGTGTCATCCAAATAAGTGCGATGGACAATTCGCCAAACTTCCGCTACGAGTTTTTGCTCCACAGTCAAAGCCGTCGCAGGTAGGCAAAAGCTACTAAAGCTGACCCAAAACGCCAATAGCACTGTCAATCCCAATTGAAAAACCTTTTTGTGCATGAACCCAATTTTCACTTTCATTCCCAACCCAAATTGCTGAAGCCCGATCCCAGCTACGTTCTTTGTTGATGAAATCTATCCCTTGATTATGTTACTTTTTTTATAGAAGTGGTGCATTGCATCAAGCTAGTTGAGCTAACTAGATAGCGTGCAAATCCCACCCACAAAACGATAAGATCTACTTTGTGTCCTCCATCCCTGGTGTTTGGGTGCAAAGAGAGCGCAATACATTCCTCTTTCTAGAGTGTTAAGTTTTGTTAAAATTATTAACACTCATAGGAGTTAGGAGTCAGGAGTCAGGAGTCAGGAGTCAGAATTAATTCTGAATTCTGGCGAATGAGTAAAGGGGTTTAAATCCCCAACGAATGTATTCTGACTTCTGAATTCTCCTTCATATCAACCGCAATCGATTTCTAGGAACTTGAGATTGTATGGCTAATGTTTACGACTGGTTTGAGGAGCGCTTGGAGATTCAGGCGCTTGCTGAAGACGTCACAAGCAAGTACGTCCCTCCTCACGTCAATATCTTCTACTGTTTGGGTGGAATCACACTAACTTGCTTTCTCATCCAGTTTGCCACTGGATTTGCCATGACATTCTACTACAAGCCAACCGTCACAGAAGCTTTTGCCTCTGTAGAGTACTTGATGAATGAAGTGAACTTCGGCTGGCTGATCCGTTCCGTTCACCGCTGGTCTGCCAGTATGATGGTGCTGATGATGATTCTGCATACCTTCCGGGTTTACCTCACTGGTGGCTTCAAAAAGCCCCGCGAACTGACCTGGGTGACCGGTGTGATCCTAGCTGTGATTACAGTTTCCTTTGGGGTGACCGGCTACTCTTTGCCTTGGGATCAAGTTGGTTACTGGGCTGTAAAAATCGTTAGTGGTGTACCAGAGGCGATTCCGGTGGTTGGTACCTTGATTTCTGATCTACTGCGCGGCGGTTCCAGCGTCGGTCAAGGAACGCTGACTCGTTACTACAGCGCTCACACCTTTGTGCTACCTTGGCTAATTGCTGTCTTCATGCTGTTGCACTTCTTGATGATCCGCAAGCAAGGGATTTCTGGTCCTTTGTAATCTAATGTCTGATAACGGTTCACGGTTGACTGTTGACGGCATGTTTTCAGTCAACAGTCAACCGTTAGCCCCCAACTTCATTTAAGTAGGAGAGCATATTAAAAAATGGCAACACTAAAAAAACCCGATCTCAGCGATCCTAGTTTAAGAGCCAAACTCGCTAAAGGCATGGGTCACAACTACTATGGCGAACCAGCTTGGCCCAATGACCTGCTGTACGTCTTCCCAATTGTGATCATGGGATCATTCGCTTGTATTGTGGCTCTAGCAGTGCTAGACCCCGTAATGGCTGGAGAAAAGGCAAATCCCTTTGCGACACCGTTGGAAATTCTACCAGAGTGGTATCTATATCCCGTCTTCCAGATTTTGCGCTCAGTTCCTAACAAACTCTTAGGGGTGCTACTGATGGCTGCTGTACCCCTAGGGCTGATACTGATTCCCTTTATTGAGAACGTCAATAAGTTCCAAAATCCCTTCCGCCGTCCAGTGGCGACTTCAGTGTTCCTCTTTGGCACTCTGGTCACCCTATGGTTGGGTATTGGTGCGACCTTCCCAATAGATAAATCCTTCACCTTCGGATTGTTTTAGGTAAGTCACTTTCAAGCGCTTTGACGCCTGTAAGTTTCTCAGTAAGTACTGAAGTTGAAGACTTGGTGAAAGTCGCCGAGTCATGACATCTTTCAGATGTACTTTTGAGAAAAATATACAGGCGTTAATTTTAATTATTCAGGTTGAATTTTGCCAAACTTTTCCCATTAGGTTCTAGAATTTAAGAAAATCAAAGGAGCAGTCTTTAGCCAAAAAATAAATTTCAGCAGATGTTTAGCAGGAAAAGTCAGTCATCTACCCACAAGTAATATAGATACAAACATTTTTCACTCACTTAATATTTAAGTCACGGTCAATGCTTAGCATAGTGCAGCAAGACCAACTGACGGTGAAGAGCGAACTTAAGCTTCTAAACCTGGTGCAACAATGGTTTGAAAACTTTTGTCTCCAACATCTACCTCAACTTGGTTGGTCAGAAAGCCAACTTTATCGCCTCAATTTAGCCTTAGCAGAAGGCTTTACCAACGCCGTTCGTCATGCTCATCATGCTTTACCCCCGGAGACAAGCATTGAGATTGAGGTTTCGCTATGGATGGACAGACTGGAGATTAGAATCTGGGACCATGGAAAACCTTTTAATCCTGATGCGATCGCAGAACCAGCGCCAGGTACCCTACAAGTAGGGGGATATGGGTGGTTTCTCTTGCGGCGTTTAGCTGACCACGTTGTTTACGAACGGGGAGCAGATAGTCGAAATTGTCTGCTAATTGTTAAGTATGTTTTACAATAACGAAAGCAAACCTGTCATTTTTTATACATATCTGGGAATTGTGCTTGGAGGTGAGCAAGCTTCGGCAAGTCATTCACCACCACGTAGGGATAATTCGGATTATGGTCAATGAAGTGCTGATGGTATGCCTCAGCCTGATAAAAACCCTTCAGGGGAACTAGTTGGGTCACGATCTGCTTTTGGAAAACGTGCGCTTTATTGAGCTGATCGATATAAGCTTGTGCGACCCGCTTCTGCTCATCGTTAGCAAAAAATATTGCCGAACGATATTGCGTACCAGAGTCAGGACCCTGGTGATTCAACTGTGTTGGGTCGTGCGCCACTAAAAAGTAGATCTTCAGCAGCTGGTTATATGATATTTTTGATGGGTCATAGGTGACTTTCACTGACTCAGCATGTCCCGTCAATCCGGAACTAACAATCTCGTAGTTCGCCGTTGCTGCATTACCACCGGAAAAGCCAGAAACAACATCCGTAACACCTTTGAGATGCTCGAAAACCGCTTCCATTCCCCAGAAGCACCCTCCAGCGAAAACCGCTGTCTGTTTTCCCTTGACCGTAGCAGCCGAGATGTCAATGGCTGGTTCAGGACGTGTCGCACGAGATACACCATACGTAAGTGCAATAGTGGTTAGTAAAATGATCGATAAGTTGCGTATTAGGTGGCTTTTGGGAGTTAAATTATCAGTTGACATAGGTTCGTCCTCTCGGTATGGAATATTGCTGAGAGAGTTTCTTATTGAATAGTATCCATATTGTTCCTGAGTCTTTGCTGAGAAACTTCTGAAGGTAACATAAAAAAGAATTCAGGAGTCAGAAGTCAGGAGTCAGGAGTCAGGAGTCAGGAGTCAGGAGTCAGGAGTCAGGAGTCAGGAGTCAGGAGTCAGATGTCAGATGTCAAGAATCTTTAATTTTAGTATGTTTTGGTCATGACCCTAACCGTTTACAATACCCTTACCCGTCGTCAAGAACCCTTTGAAACTATCGAACCAGAATTGGTTAAGATGTATTGCTGCGGTGTAACAGTGTATGACTACTGCCATCTGGGTCATGCTCGTTCCTACATTGTCTGGGATACGATACGTCGTTATCTCCAGTGGCGCGGCTATCATGTGCTATACATTCAAAATTTTACTGACATTGACGACAAGATTCTCAACCGTGCCAAGGAACAAGGTACGACGATGGAAGCAGTGGCAAATCGCTTTATCGATGCCTATTTTGAAGATATCCGTCGTTTAAATGTCATGGATGCTGATGAGTATCCCCGCGTTACTGAAAATATTCCCGCTATTGAGGAACTGATTAAAATCTTAGAAGCAAAAAGCTACGCCTATGCTGTTGGTGGTGACGTCTACTATAGGGTAGAACGATTTCCCGTCTATGGTAAGCTTTCTGGACGAGAATTGGAACAAATGCGCTCAGGTGCTAGTGGCAGAATTAATCCTGAAGATCCAGAAGAGAAGAAAAAAGAACATCCCTTTGACTTTGCTTTGTGGAAAGCTGCAAAACCAGGAGAACCAGCTTGGGAATCACCTTGGGGTAAAGGTCGTCCGGGCTGGCATATTGAATGTTCGGCGATGATTCAGTCAAGACTGGGTGAAACCATTGATATTCATTGTGGAGGCGGAGATTTGATCTTTCCTCACCACGAGAATGAAATTGCCCAATCGGAAGCTGTCACGAACAAACCTCTGGCACGTTACTGGATGCATAACGGGATGGTGATGATTGATGGGAAGAAAATGTCCAAGTCTTTGGGCAACTTTATCACCATTCGGGATCTGTTAGATCGTAACCGTTCAGTTGACTCAGACTCAACGGAGGGAACTTCTACAAGTCAACTCCCTCCAGTTGATCCTATGGCGGTAAGGTACTTTGTGCTGCAAGCTCATTATCGCAAACCGCTTGATTTTACAGACGATGCGATCGCCACTGCTGAACAAAGCTGGAAAACCCTCAAAGAAGGTTTGCTATTCGGCTATCAGTACGGTGAACAACTCGGTTTTGCAACCCCAGACCAAAAAGGGGAGGGGCTAGATCAAGAAATCATTCAAAGGTTTGCAGAATCGGGAGATGATGACTTTAACTTTTCTATGAGTTTAGCAGTGCTGTTTGAGCTAGCCAAAAATTTACAGCGCGAAGGTCATATTCTTGTGCATGAAGGGAAAACACAGACACCATCCTCACAACTACAAACCCAGTGGTATACACTAGTCACCTTAGCTCAAGTTCTCGGATTAGAAGTCAACCAGGAAGAAATCCAACCTAACGATAGTAACGGTTTAAGTGATGCAGAAATACAGGTGTTAATTCAGCATAGACAACAAGCCCGTAGCGCCAAAAATTTTGCTGAAGCTGATCGCATTCGCAATGAATTGGAACTCGCAGGTATTACCTTAATAGATAGTCGTGATAGCACTCGATGGCATCGCAAGTGACAACTCCTGACTCCTGACTCCTGACTCCTGACTCCTGACTCCTGACTCCTGACTCCTGACTCCTGACTCCTGACTCCTGACAGTGATGCGAGGTGATCTCCATGGTAAAGCTCAAAATCTCGAAAAAAATATCTACTGCTTTGATCAATTCTCTGAGTGCGGGGGTTGTACCCAGAGTAGGACTAGAACATATAGCAGTAGGTCGGGAACAAGAACTGAAAAGCTTATTGCAAAACCTGGATGATATAGCTGAAGGGGTAGCAGCGTTTCGCTTTATCATAGGGAACTATGGTTCGGGTAAAAGCTTCACTCTACAACTGATTCGTAACCATGCCATAGAGCAAGGTTTTGTGGTAGCTGACGCTGATTTATCTCCTGAACGCCGACTAGCAGGTACAAACCATGAAGGTCTAGCAACCTATCGAGAGTTAATGAGCCGCCTTGCTACAAAAACGCGTCCTGACGGTGGTGCTTTAGTTTCAATTTTGGAAGGATGGATTAACAAAATTCAACAGGAAGTTGCCAAAGAAACCGGAATGCGTCCTAATGACGAAGGTTTTGATGACCAAGTTGAGGCGAAAATTAGGGAAGTCATTCAGTATATTGAAGATTTGGTTCACGGATTTGATTTTGGTACTGTGGTTATTGCCTATTGGCGTGGCTATCGCTTAGATGATGATGCCTTGAAGGGCGCTGCTTTGCGGTGGTTGCGAGGAGAATTTACCACTAAAATCGAAGCAAAAGCTGCCTTGGGAGTACGTGTTATTATTGACGATGATAGTTGGTATGACTACATCAAGCTCTTAGCTAAGTTTGTGGCTGAGATTGGCTATAAAGGGATTTTAGTCTTGATTGATGAAGCTGTGCATTTATACCAGATATCTACTACGGTGACTCGTGAAAAGAATTATAACAGATTGCTGGGAATTTTCAATGACATTATGCAGTGCAAAGCAGAGCATCTTGGCATTATTATAGGTGGAACAACAAAATTTTTGGAAGACCCACATCGGGGGCTTTTTGCTGATTCAGCTTGGCGAAGACGTACCAAAGAAAGCCGTTTTGTCACCCAATCTGATGTTCAGGAATATTTGGGTCCAGTACTCCGCTTGAATCCATTGACTCAAGAAGAAATCCTCACGCTTTTACAAAGATTAGCTGAGGTACATGCTTTCAACTTCGGTTATGACCAAGCTTTGACAATTGCTGATTTGAAAGATTTTGTCCAAGAAATTGTTAAGCGCTTAGGTGCAGAAGCATTGCTGACTCCAGGCGAAATTGTCCGAGATTTCATTAGTGTGTTAAATATCCTTCGCCAAAACCCGAAAATCTCTTTGAGTCAACTCATTCATGGTAATGATTTTAAACCTATGACTGTAGAGAAAAATACGGGTATGGATGAGGGTGATGTAGCAGAGTTTACTTTATGAGCAAGGAACGAGTAAAATTCTGCCAATTTTGTGGTTTAAAATTTATACAATATAACTGCTGCTTTGTCGAAGATAAGTTGTAGGGGAATTGAGGAATAACTGCGATCGCCCCCCGCAAACAATTTAAGCTAAAGGCAAAAGAGGATGTAGACAGTTAGCAAGCATGAAAATACTGGTACTGAATGGTGGCTCAAGTAGCCAAAAGAGTTGTCTTTATGAAATCACAGGTGAGGCTCTCCCTGAAGAACCTTCCCAGCCTCTTTGGGAAGCGAAGGTAGACTGGAGTCATCATCAGGGGATGGCAGAAATCGAGGTGAAAACATCTACTGGTCAACGACTGCAAGAGGAAATCCCAGCAGGCTCCCGACCTGAGATTATAGCTCATATGCTAGATACTCTATGGCACGGTTCTACCCAGGTGATTAGTCATCTGTCAGAAATTGATGCAGTCGGACATCGCGTTGTACATGGGGGAAAGGATTACAGAGAAAGTGTCGTGATTACTGAGGATGTTAAAGGCGCGATCGCCCGTCTCGCTGACCTCGCCCCTGCACATAATCCGATAAATTTAGAGGGTATAGAAGCGATCGAACAGCATTTGGGAAATATCAGCCAAGTAGCTGTTTTTGATACTGCATTTCATGCTCATCTACCCGATGCAGCGGCGATCTATCCTGGACCCTATGAGTGGGTAGAGCAAGGTATCCAACGCTACGGTTTTCATGGCATCAGTCATCAATACTGTGCTCAACGTGTTGCTCATCTCCTTAATCGAGACTTGGCATCTCTGCGTATAATCACTTGTCATCTAGGTAACGGCTGCTCCTTAGCAGCAATTAAAGATGGCCATAGTATAGAAACGACTATGGGGTTCACACCACTTGACGGACTCATGATGGGTAGTCGTTCTGGTGCAGTTGACCCTAGTATTCTTATTTACCTTTTACGACAACCCGGTTACTCTGCTGACAAGCTTGACAATATTCTGAATCGTGGTTCTGGCTTAAGTGGAATTTCGGGTATTTCTAATGATATGCGACAAATTCAAGCGGCGAAAAATCAAGGTCACTCCCGTGCTCAACTGGCTTGGGATATCTATGTCCATCGCTTGCGGTATTATATTGGTGCTATGCTTGCTAGTCTAGAGGGATTGGATATCTTGGTGTTCACCGCTGGTGTGGGCGAAAATGCCCCTGATATTCGTGCTGCAGCGTGTGAAGCCTTTGCATTTTTGGGACTGCAATTAGATCCAGAAAAAAATATACACAAACCTGTTGATGTAGATATTGCTACCCCTAACTCGACGGTACGAGTCTTGGTTATTCATACCGAAGAGGATTGGGCGATCGCTCAAGAAACTTGGCGATTGTTGAAAAAATAAGTAAGAACTCAGGAGTCAGGAGTCAGGAGTCATTCGCTTCTCGAAAGTCAGTCTCACCCTTCCAAAATAGAGGTGTTGACACCCGCCAATTAAATCTGTATCTTCAAAGTAGATACCTAACAGAACATTTGGAGATAGCGATGGCAGCAGTTGTTGCTAAGTGGGGAAACAGTTTAGCTATTCGGATTCCAAGATCGGTAGCTGAACAAGCACATGTAACCGAAGGGACAAGTATAAATTTTAGTGTGGAAGGAAACAGTATTGTAATTACACCACAAAAAAGAAAAAAATATACCCTTGATGAGTTGCTTGAAGATATGACTCCTGATAAATTTCATCCTGAATTTGAAACTGGGAATGCTGTGGGGAATGAAGATTGGTAGTTAATCCGTACTTTCCTGACAGAGGAGATATTGTGAAATTAGAATTTGGAGATGCACAGCAGTTTACGGCTGATTCTATTCGGCGTGCATTTGCCCTTCAAGCCTCAGGAATGTCACTTGATGATATTGCTATGACATTAAACAATGAACTACAACAACAAGGGCGTGAGCAAATTGGCTACCGCCCTGTTCTTGTGATATCCCCAATTAAATATAATCGACTGGCTTCTTTGGTTTTAGCTTGTCCCATAACTAGCAATGCAAAAGGGCTTAATTTTGAAGTTCCACTTGTTGAGGGAATGCAAACAAAAGGAGTTGTGTTAGCCGACCAAATTAAAACACTAGATTGGAGATCTAGAAAGGTAAAATTTGTTGAAAGTGTTGCACAAGATTTAATAGAAGAAGTACAGGCAAAGCTCGAAACATTAATTTTATGAAGGTAGGAGGTAGGGGGCTTAATTTTTGCAACGACTACTAATAATTGTATCCAAAGCTTTTAATAGTTCCTGTGCTGTGTGAGGTTTAGGCAAAAAGGCTATTGGGTTGGATGCCTGAGCAAGGTTTACTTGTTCACTGATTGCCAGTCCACTGAAGGCAAGAATACGTAGTAGAGGATTAATTTTGTGCAATGTACGGATGGTCTTTTCTCCATTCATATTTGGCATCATCATATCGATAATTGCTGCACTAATTTCATCTTGATGTTGTGTATACAATTCGACTGCCTCAATTCCATCACTAGCAGTCATTACTTTGTAATTGTTGTTTTCCAGAATTGCTTTGGTCATATCCCGAACTGCTTCTTCATCATCGACAACCAAAATCCCTCCTCCGTATCCAGTTATGAGTTCCAAGGTTTCCTCTGATGGGATTGTAGCTGTCTGAACTGCTGGCAAGTATACCTGAAATTGAGTGCCTTTGTTGACTGAGGTTGAAACTGTAATAAAACCACCATGACTTTTAACAATGCCCATGACTGTTGACAGCCCTAATCCGGTACCTTTATCAAGCTCTTTTGTTGTGAAGAAGGGTTCAAAAATTCTATCTAGTTGTTCATGAGGAATGCCCACTCCTGTATCAGAAACACTCAGGACAATGTATGAACCAACTCGATCTGCATCATGCACTCTGGCATGGTTTTCATCAAGAACAAGATTCTTAGCGGAAATTTGCAAATTTCCACCTTCAGGCATGGCATCACGAGCATTGAGATACAAATTCATCATGATTTGATGCAGTTGGGTGCTGTCGCCGCAAACGTTCCATAAATCGGGCTGGATTTCGGTAGAGACTGTAATCGATTTGGGAAATGTTTGTTCGACCATTTGTTTCATTTCTAAAATTAGGTGCTTTAATTGCAGCACTGTGCGATCGCCTTCTATTCCCTTGGCAAATGACAGCACTTGCTTCACCAAATTAGCACCACGTTTGGCGTTATTTTCTACTATTGTTAGCATCTGATGTACCAGATCATCTTGGCATTTGCCTTTTAGCAGATGTACTGACATCAAAATTGGCGATAGTACATTGTTCAAATCGTGAGCAATACCACTAGCAAGGCAGCCAATACTCTCCATCCGCTGAGTGCGGAGAAATTGCTTTTCTAGTTGTTTTTTCTGTGTAATATCGGTCTCTACAATGAGGATTGATTTCCCTTGTCCATGTTCATCCCGTATTAGCTTCCAGCGACTTTCAACTATGATTTCCTTGCCAGATTTCATTCTTTTTTGCACCTCTCCTTGCCAAGAACCATGCTCCAAGACGTTCTGGTAAATTTCTTGGTGTTGCGGCAAAGTTTCGTTATACAATTGATTAGCACAACGACCGATAGCTTCTGTTGCTTCCCAACCGTAAAGCTTCTGGGCGCTTTTGTTCCACAATACAATTTTGTTGGATAAGTCTTGCATCACAATTGCGTCTGTGGCAATTTCAAGTAATGCTGCTTGTTCGCGGGTTTGCTGTTCTGCTTGCTTGCGTTCAGTTTTGAATCTTGCCAGTTCAGCTAAGTTCTGCCGGACATCTAATTGTCTGACTATTAAGCGTGAGAGCGATCGCAGTGCTTCCAACTGTTCTTGGCTAATTTTGCGTGGTACACGATCAGCGATAGACAACGCCCCAATTACCTCTCCCTCTAGTGTGATCAAAGGTACACCAGCATAAAATCTCACATAGGGATTCTTAGCAAACCGTTTATCAGCTAAGGTGTCAGGAATAATCAAAACCTCGCCCAGATGTATACAAATGGGAGCGAAGCCAAGATCTCGTGGTATTTCATTTACATCCAAGCCAGCTTCAGCTTTGAACCACTGACAATTGTGATCAATTAAATTAATTGACGCGATCGGTGCACCGCAAATCTGGGTTGCTAAGAAAACTAGATCCTCAAATGGTTGTTCTGGGAGAGTGTCGCGAATCTGATACTGGCGCAGAGCCTTAAGCCTTGCTGCTTCATTATGACACGCTAGAGTTTTGATCATATTTTTCCTACTATTACTGGGTTAAGACCTACCCCATCGGGGTAAGGAAGATGCTTACCGTCGCTTGGACGGTTATCTCAATTCCTGAAGCAGGAAAGGTGTAAGGGTGCTGATAAAGCTAAAGTTCTGCCTGATAAGAGTCTCTTTACAACTACATCGTCAGTTTTGGGCCTAGATCCGGGAAGAGTCATGTTCTCCAGTGGTTAATGGGTAGCTCTAGGGGATTTGCCTTTTGGTAAATTAAGCGATCACTGCATTTGAGTCTAATTAAGCGATGAACGGAATGATCTAAAAAAGTTGCTAAAGGATTTTGTCACTAAAACTATAGTAATATGTCTTAAGGAGGATGACGAAATAATGTTTTAAATACAGTATATTTACGTAGATATTCCCTAAATTACGTAATTATTGGTATCTTTTTTTCTAAATTGAAGTCATACTACGGCATGAGAGTACCACTAAAGGTAGAGTTCGCAGTAGAACGACTGTGTATAAATCATCAAAAGGGTCTAAGGTGTGCGGAACCCCGTACATGAATGTAGGGACGCTTTTCTGTGGGAGCAACGACCCCTTCTAGGGATGGGATGATCGCTTACAATTGAACCACGAGCATATTCTCTTAAATTTTTCAGCGCGGTTAACATGAGTGAAGTAGACCCTGATCGCATTACTGGAACTATTACAATCGCAGTACTACCTCAAGATAATGGACAGTATGTTTGTGAAATATCACCATCTCTGAGCGATTCTCCTAGAGAGAACTTGCAATACTATGGTCAAACTAAGGAACATGCGATCGCTATCGCCTTAGAACAACTAGCCGATGAGTATCGCCGGATGGCGGAAGAACGACAAAATATAGATTGGGACACAGTGGAGCGATCAGAAGCTGGAAATCCGATAGCCAAGCATTACCATGTAATTTTGCACTACGAACGCATTGCTGAGGAAGAATCGAAGTTTGAGGCAATGCTTAATACGATTATGGGAAATACGGTGGTTGAGAATGCCAAGATCACCGTGATTGAGATTGATCCAAATATGCCAATTATACAGCCTGACTCATCTGACAGAGCTTAGTTGCGATAGAGTTCATCGTCTAAGTCCACAGCCAGGGAGCCGTGAGATACTGCACCAATGAAGTTTGCCAGGGGATCGCTGCTGGAAGTGGGTGGGTTTTTGGTTGGTGATTTCTGGGTACGTGCGAGTTGTTGAACATACTGCAACACATCTGCAAGGTCCTGCTCTGGCAGTTGTTCGATCGCTTCAACAATTGCTTGTTTGGTTGTCATAGCAACGACTCAATGTTGCTTTCTTCTATGCTAACGCATCCAGAATACGATGAAGGAAAGTGTAAAGAATAATGCAAAGTATCAACTTTGACCAAACTATCAACGCTTGGTCATCCATTGCCGGAAATGTCTTTGTCCCTCATACTGAAGAGGAATATGATCGATTGGTTGAGATTCTTGACCGCCTCATCGATAAAGTTGGTCAAGACGAAAGCCATCCCCTTGCATCTCTAATGGAAGTCATTGGTGTCTTAATTGAAGCCTACGAAACTGAATACATTCCTCAGCTAGAGGAGAAAAATCTAGATGATTTCGAGACATGTAACCTGACAAAAATAATCGAGTGTGATAGGATGGGACGATTTCATCAGGGCGGGGCTTTGCCCATCGGATAGCATTATAACCATTTTATAAAATTCAACTGAAAATAAATGGAAATAGAAGTTAATGAACAAATGCAGCACATGCAGGAGAATGTGAGTGAAGTTGTTGAAGAACTCAAAGAAGAACTCCATCATCAACAACAAGAGCAAGCCAAAAACTCGGCATGGCTAAATCAAGTTGCTGTCTCTACTGGTATTTTTGCTGCCTTAGCAGCCATTGCTGCACTACAGGCGAATTTCTTAGGCGAAGAGGGTATGGTTGCCCAAATCAAAGCGTCTGACCAGTGGGCGTTTTATCAGGCGAAATCCACCAAGATTCACATCGAGGAGTCATCTGCAACGATCCTAAAATCTTTAGAAAGAACAGTTCCTCCTAGTGTTACCGAAACATCTAACCAACTAGAAAAAGACAAGACTAAAATATCTCATGAAGCTCAAGCCTTAGAAAAAGAATCTCATGCTTACTTAGAGCGTCACCAATATGTAGCCTACAGTGTGACTGCATTACAAGTGGCGATTTCATTATCAGCTGTTGCTGCCCTAGTCCGACGCAAGAGTTTATGGTACGTGGGGTTTGGATTAGCTGCATTGGGTATAGGCTTTCTGTTTCTCGGAAACTTACCTGTCACTCATGTTGCTTCTGAAGCCGTTTCAGAAACACAAATGGTCAAACCAGCAGCAAACCACTGAAGGGGTGTCAAGAAATCATCTTCTCTAACGCCAGTTGTAAGTCTTGCGTCAGGTCGTTAACTGCTTGTTTAGCGGCGTGACGGTTTATCTGATAACTTGACCAGCGTTCTGTCACGGAGATAGGCTCACTTACAGTCAGCTGTGCTTGTCGCCAACCTAAGCGAGGTCGCCGAGGGTTTTTCTCTCCTTTGATTCGGGCTATGAGATCGAACAAAATTAAGGACGTTTCTACAAATCGTTCAAAGGAAGGCTGTTCCTGAACATAGGTTCCTGTGACTGCGACAAAACTTTCCACAAGGCGCATATGTAGCATTCTTAGAGAGGCTTCTTCGGCAATCCAGTCTGCTAAACCCTGATGTAAGGGGGATAAAGTGTGCAAAGAAAGCAAATCAGCCCGGTAGATATCTTCCCAGCCAACTGACTCTATTCGACGACAGCGCTCAATGACAGTTCCTTGGGGTTTAAGACCAAAATATTGTTCCGCAGCCTCTAGAGATCTATTCAGCAATGTCTCTAGCCGAGTTGCAAGCACTTGATTACGGTTAGCGGATGGATCTATTGTCGCTGAGACTGGTGATTTTTGATGATAGAAGCGATCGTAAAACTGTTCCATCTGGGAAACGACATGTTCACCGAGGCGAAACAGTCGCTCATAAAAAACCTTTTCTCGGTTAACAAGGGTGGACTGATCGATTCGCTGCACTGACAAGCCGCTATCAGCTTCTAATTTGCTTAAAAGCCAGTCCAGTTTTGCCCAAGATGGATTGATGTAGCGATATTGAATCCCAATCGGTACAATCAGAACCTCCTCATTTCGGTCAGCTTTGACTAAGTCTTCTACACACCAGAAGCTCATCAAAGCAACACCAGGTTCTAGAGGGCTCACAATTTCGCTATGTCCATTAGTCGCGCCTTCTGGCGCTACAGCTATTGGTAATTTGCTGTTAGCAAACAAATCCCGTACTATTCGCAGACTCACCCGGTCTAGCTTCCCGCGATAAATCGGCAACCCTCCTAACCAGGAAAACATCCAACCAAGCCACTTCCCAGCCCATAGAGTCATCCCTCGGTCATAAAGAAAATGAGAATGGATTGGGTATTGCAGTGAAACCCCCTGTTGACGAGCCTCCTTTGGTACAGCGCGGGATAAGAGATACAGCATGCAGAGGGGGTCATCAACTTCAACGTGGCGAAATGCGATTAAAAAGCGAATTTTACCAGCCTGGAATTTTTCATAGAGTTTGACCAGCACCCCGACGTTTGCAGTTTCAATCTGCGAGATCCCACTTGGTAACCACGGGCGCAACCGAACCCGCAGCAAGACTGGCAGTAACCCTTGGAAAATATAGTATACCAGCAGGTTAAAGCGCTGTGGGATAAATTCTAGGTTTGGTTGAACACGGTGAATTGGATGGGGCACGGTGGCTTTCTAAGTTCCATTCTTTGAAGCAGTAGATTTCCAACTTAGCATTAAACAGGATTGGGCTAGTCCTAGAAACTATTCTGAATCCGTTTCGATTTTAATTTGTATTTAACCAATTCTGCTGTTGTAATCGCTGCCAAGCTTTGCGTATATGTTCTGCTTTAAATATGGTGCATTTTCTCTTGCTCCATGCGTGCACTAATTGTATCGCCTGCTCACTATCTTGGGCGGTATGAGTTTCTTTAGTGGCTACCCAGTGAACTGTAGCCAGTAATTCCATGCCATAAGGGGTTTCAAACCCGGTAATCAGGTTGCTAATTCGCTCTAACCGTTCCTGAGCTAATGCATCATTGGCTAAAAATGCCTGTGCTGCTTCCCTCCCGGCTGGTAAGACGTAAATCTCTGCGCTTTCGGTTTTGGCTGTGCCATCCCCATAACCGCGAATGTAATGCCCTTCTATGTGTTTTAAAACATGATTTAGGTTATGAGCATAGGGGCCATATTTATGTTTTACATACTCAAGACGCACTGGTTCACCGGCTTCCTGCAAAAAATAAGCGAGTTTTTGGATTTCTAGTTTAGTTAATTCATAACCGGGAATGCCGTACAATTCCAGCAAGCGAATGAACAAGGCACGAGCACGAGTCATATTTGGTGTTTTGCTGGTCACGGGCATTTGTGCTGCTGCAGGTGCACCGATTGGCTCAAAGATAATGACGTGGACATCTGGCAGTGGGGCAAAGGCTGATTCGATTAAGGGTTTTACTTCAGCCCAGTCTAATCCGCCGTTACCGCATCCCAGTGGGGGAATGCCGATCGACGTGATACCTAGCTGCTGTACTTGGGCGACTAATGCCACCAGTCCGGTTTTGATATCATCTAATTTAGATTTACCTTTCCAGTGGCGTTTGGTGGGAAAATTAATAATGTACTGAGGGTTAAATAAGTTACCTGTGGCGACAGTAAACATCTGCCCCGGCTGCACTTGTCCGGTACGACAAGCTTTTTCGTATTGGCGGAAGTTTTCTGGATAAGCTTGTTTAAATTGCAAGGCGATACCTTTACCCATGACACCCACACAATTTACTGTGTTTACGAGGGCTTGGGCTGGTTCTGTTAATAAGTTGCCTTGCTTAATTTCAATCATCGCTTTGAAGGTATTAAATAATTAGGGCTTGCTGTTTTGACAGATTTCGTCTGAGTAATTGTAGTTGCTAACTAGTAATAAATTATTACCAGTTATTGTTTACCTATGACTAAATCTTACCAAAAAAAAGTAGCAACTCAACTTAAACATTATTACACTAATTTATAAGAAATTTTAATAATACCAACTTGAATAAATATTTACTGGTGTTTCTAGATTAAAGTTGGTAAGGATTTGTTGTACTTGTTGCCTAATGATGCTATTAATTACGCCTATCTCTTGAATTAAAGCCCAAGGACAGTATTCATAAACTAAAAATTCTGCTTGTCTTCTCGATTTGCGGTTGGGGTCATCTGGGGTATTAGCCCAATATTTTGATTTCATTAATTTCCAATCAATGACAGATTGTAAATCGGATAATTCATGATAAAAATCACTATACGCCATGATAGCGTGTCCGTCTGTAAATGCAAATTTCAGACCGGAATTTCCTACGGTGTATGCTTCTGAAACTAAATAGATAATTGGCTGTTGCCCACCACTATAACCATCTACATTTTGTTTATGAATGGCATAGAGCATGGGGGAACGAGGGGCAAAATAAAAAGGTACGTAATCATGTAAACATCCACCAGAACTACAAGGGACTTTTGTGATAGCGCGTCTATCTTGAATATGTTCATGTGCAATGTCAATATAGCTGGTTTGTTGTTGTCTAACTCTACTATTTGCTATCAATCCTCCAGTGGTCAATATAGAGGTTAAGTTATTTATATGAGTGATGTGATAAATACGTGTAGACATCTAGTGATTTTTAATAATCTCATTGGAGGTTTTTAGGTAGAAACCTAATATTTAAATTTTACACTACTGCCTAAAAAATGCTTATATATGTGTTTTTTTATAAAAAAAAATTAACCATTATTCTTATGAAAAAGCAGTGCTAAAACTTTTGACTTTCAGTGAATTTAGTAAAAATATGGTATTATTCTTTGAGAATAATCAATAATACTGCAACACTCCAACACAATCAATAGTGTTGATTAGAGTTTAACACTGAGATACAAAAACGTTGCTTTTAATTGTTTCAACACTTGTATTGATAAATTAACCAATCTTTTCCATCTTGAACAAAATAAACTGAAAAAGATGGAATCTGCTCAAATTCTAACCGAATATTAGTTTTTGCCTCTGCAATTAATTTTGTATCTATTCTATTTAGCTGTATATCTATAATATCTTGGGCACTAGAGGAAATGGATTTTAGATCAATATAACCCTGAGATGAAAATAAACGAATCTTTCCTGTTATTAGTTTATTATTTAGTTGTCTAATACTTAAATTAATAATGGTATCTGATTTCTTAACTTCTATAAATGGATTGACACTATTATAAAATGATTGATCTATAACTATTGCATTTACATACTTTGAATCAATCCCTATGAGGTTTATTAAGGCTTCTTTATCCTGTATATTTCTACAGATAATTTTAAAATCTATGCCATTAGAGAAATGAAGCCCATTTTTTACTATAAATTCTTGTTGGGATGCAATTTTATAATTTGCTTCTCCAAAAAAATTATATATATTATCAAAATCAAAATGATCCAAAAATTCTATACTATTACCATAACGTGCCCATTCAGTAGCTAAGTTGCCATTGCTAACAGCACATCTAGCATGATGAGTCTTCAATACATCTTCTATTTTGAAGCGGAGAAATATAGGAACTGGACAAAGTGCAAATATATTCTCTCGGCTACCTAATAGCTCATTATGCCATTGTGTAGGTGTAAGGGGTCTAAAATAAAAGCGAGCAAAGTTATTTTTGATATAATCATTAGTTCTGCCAATTAAATCTTGTCCCGCTGAATCTTGAAACTTTGCTTTATTTCTAGATAAAATTGAGGCGGATTTTAGAATCGATACAGCATTTTCTAGGTGAGTAAAATGATAAATATAGCCTTTCCAATTTGATTTTTTTTGATTTAATTTACTTGTTAGTTTTAATGTAAATGCTTCTAATTCTTCAGTTGAGCGACCATCTTTAAAGTCATTTTGAGTACATTTTATCTCTATGTCAGGGCGTTCAAAAGTATTAATTGTGTTTTGTTGAGCAGCTAGTTCAAGTTTAATATCTTCTTTGCTTGCTGTTTGCGCTTCTTTAAAATAATTGAGGTCGTCAACTGTGAAACTAGACTTATTAATCAGTTGCTGTAGTAATTTATAAATAGAACCTATGCACTGAGAATTAATATAGATAATATTATTTGTGTTAATATCTATATCGTTTTGAAGAATAGATTTTACTGCATGATTCTCGAAAAAAACTTTATAAGGAATTTTTCCATCATATAACTTGATTGAAAATTTATGTTGAATTTTTAGTAACCAAGCTCTATAATATTCCTCCTGAAAATTGATTGATTTTTTAGATAGCAAGTCAGTATCTAATTTTAAGGTCAAAACAATCGAGTAGGCAGATTCTATATTGAATTGCTCTGGATAACATCTCTTATCTATAAGTAAACTGCCTTTAGATTGGATAATTGTCAAGATTAATTTTAATTCAATTTCAAATTTAGATAATTCTTCATACTTTTCTTTATCAAGGTAATACTTAGTCTCGGCTGATTTTTGTAGATTATATGTAATTAGGTTATCATTGATAGATTCAATTGATAGCCAAGGCAAATTTGATTCTGTTTCAACTAAGTCATAGATACGTCTAATAATTGATAAAGCAGATTTATCATTTTCTATAAATCGAACATCTGCCCCACATAACCATTCTAGCGTGTTGTTAAACAGACTCGGATAGTCACTAATTGATCCGAAATTATTAAATTTAGGTTCATTTTGATTTTTTAAATAAATTCTTAATTTTACAAGATTAGATACTTCTGTATGAAGTCCTAATGCAGCTAAAAATTCAATTTTTAAAGCATTGTCAGATATCCAATCTTGCACCCATTCAGGTAATTGTTCTTTTGGCAAGGCATAGGTGTTAGGGTAAACAGAGTATTGGGGAGAAAAACCAATAACAAGGTGAATATTTTCTGTGTTGT
>CAIVAU010000208.1 GCA_903903925.1 uncultured cyanobacterium | reverse complement strand
TGAAAGAATGAGGGTGTCTTTCTTGGATGCTTACTTTTTGAAACTATCAAACCGACAAGGTTGTAAAAGCTTTGCGGAATTCACACCACTTCTCAAGCATGCCGTGCCTCATTTGTCAATACCTTCTACTCGACCGGCGCTTTAGCTATGCAATATTTGGTTTCTGTTGTTTTTGATACAGTCCAAGGCGATCAGATTGTCAAGCGATCGCCCTTTTATCGCTCATCAGGATCAAGCCCCAACTCTCTAAAGCTATATCCGTTGAGCGGCGTCTAGACAACCTTTTAAAACATCAGATGTGGTTTTGACATACTTCCCAAGATAAGAGTCATGATCTCCTGGTACCTGATGGATTTCCAACCCTCCAGCAGCTACCTGATCCCAACCGATGGCTGGGTTTTTCTGATAATAATCCTCATTGACCAGTAAGGTGATTCGACCAATGTAGGGTCGCGGTTTGTAGCGCATGAGGACTTTGGCATATGTGGGATAATTTTGCTCAAAAAAGACTTTTTTAGCTTCTTTTACTTTGTCGAAAGTGTAAGGTTGCAACTCTCTTGAATTAAGTTGCAAAAGTTTAGTTAAATCATAGGAGATTCTTTTGAGTTTTTGCATTTTGACAGTGACTTTGTTGAGAAAGTAACGGATTTGTTGAACATGCCTCGGATACCGAGTATCTATTAAAACTAATAAGCCAACCTTTTCACCAACTGCCACCAGTTGCCTCGCCATTTCAAAAGCCACAACCCCTCCTATGCATTCACCACCCAGAAAGTAGGGACCAGAGGGTTGTAGAGTACGGATTTCTTTGATGTAGTCAGATGCCATCACCTCAACTTGGGTGTGAGGCTGTTGTGTTGGGTCACTACCACGTGCTTTTAGCCCATAAACTGGTTGTTCCTGTCCCAAAAAGTATACTAACTTTGCATAAGTGATTAACTCGAGTTCACCGCCCCGGTCTCCACCTGCTACCAGAAAAAATGGTCTTTTGGAGCCACCAAGCTGAATTGGAACCAGACTAGACCAAGGCTTTGGCTCTATTTGATGCTTAAGCATGTTGGTTTGGCGCTCAGTTTCAATACTGGACGCTAGCCCTGCGATGGTAGGAGCATCAAACAAACGCCACAAAGGGATATCTACCTGAAAAACCTGCCTGATGCGAGTCATCAGAAGAGTGGCTACTAGGGAATGACCACCCAAGTCAAAAAAATTATCGTAGATGTTGATATCGCTACTTCCTCTGGTGAAAGAGTTAATGTTGAGGATTTCAGTCCAGATACGTGCTAGCATCTCCTCGGTCAGAGTCCGGGGGGTAACAATTAATTTACCAGAGGAGTTTGCTTGGTCGGGAACTCTCAAAGAGCGACGGTCTACTTTACCATTAGGCGTAAGGGGTAAAGTGGAAAGAAGGACAAAGACCGGCGGTATCATGTAGTTGGGCAATTTCTGCTGGAGAAAGTGGCGGAAATCTTCGGTTGTGGCTGACACTTCGGCCTGAGGAACGATATATCCCACAAGGCGCTTGTCGCCTTGTGAATCTTCTTGGGCGATGACCACGGTTTCCTGCACACCAGGGTGTTGGGTCAGCACCGCCTCTATCTCACCCAGTTCGATGCGGAAGCCCCGAATCTTCACTTGATAATCGATGCGACCGAGGTATTCGATGTTTCCATCAGGCAAATAGCGTGCTAAATCACCCGTTTTGTAGAGGTATACCGAACAATAATGTTGGTTGTTGGGTGTTGGTTGTTGATTGTGATTTTCTAACTCATAACTCCTCACTCCCCATTGCCCTTTATCCCCAGAGGGGGTACCGAGTTCCCCAATCCCCACTTCCCACTCCCTACTCCCTAAAAAAGGATTGGGGATGAACTTCTGTTTGGTTAAGTCAGGAAGGTTGAGGTATCCTCGGGCTAAGCCGTCTCCGCCAATGTATATTTCACCCCTGACTCCAACAGGGACTGGTTGTAGGTTTTGATCCAGCACATAGATTTGCGTATTGGAGATGGGACGACCAATGGGAATTGTCGTAGCTTCTTGTGGTACATCCTGTACTAAGTACCAGCAACAGAAGGTAGTACTCTCCGTTGGTCCATAAACATGGACCAACCGCTGAGGACAACCCTTGTTCAGTACTTCTTTGACCCACTTGGGGTCAACGGCTTCGCCACCAAACAGAAGGTAGCGCAGGTCTTGGAAAGCTTGTGGAACGTTACCGGCTAGCTGATTGAATAAGGCTGTTGTCAAAAACAATACGCTAATCTTTTGTTCACGGATGTACTTGGTGAAGTCGTGGGGTGAAAGAAGGATATTCTGAGGAATGCCGATGAGCTTTGATCCGTGAAGCAGCGCTCCCCAAATTTCAAAGGTCGCAGCATCAAAAGCGATATTTGCCGCTTGAGCAAGGTGGTCATCAGGTTTTAACTGTATGTAGTTGGTGTTGTTGACCAATCGATTTACAGCTTGATGAGTTACGGCTACTCCCTTAGGCAGACCTGTAGAACCAGAGGTATAAATCACATAAGCTAAGTTAGTTGGTTGGAGCTGAGTGACTGGATTATCCTGAGGAGACAGGGAAATAATTTGCCAGTCAGTATCCAAGCACACAAGCAGCGCTTGATGCTGAGGTAATCTCTCAACGAGTCGTTGTTCGCTGAGCAGCAGCGCAACTTCAGCGTCTTCAAGCATAAAGCTCAAACGTTCTTGGGGATACTCTGAGTCGAGAGGTACATAAGCACCACCCGCTTTGAGTATCCCCAACAGTCCCACCACCATTTCCACAGAACGTTGCACACAAATACCCACCAGCACCTCTGGTCCCACACCGAGGGAAAGCAAGTGATGTGCGAGTTGGTTGGCTCTTTGATTTAATTGAAGGTAAGTCAGTTGTTGATTTTCATACACAACTGCCACAGCATCTGGAGTGCGCTCTACCTGCTGTTCAAACAACTGATGAATACATTTATCCGTGGGATATTCACACGTCGTTTCATTCCACGCCACCAACAACTGATGACGTTCGGCTTCACTCAACAGGGGTATTTCTCCCACTGCTTGTTGCGGATTTTCCACAATGGCTGACAACAAGTTTTCAAAATGACCAGCCATGCGCTCAATCGTTGACCCGTCAAACAAGTCGGTGTTGTACTCCCATGCACCCACCAATCCTTGGTGCGTTTCCATCATTGACAGTGTCAAATCAAACTTGGCAATTGTGCTTTCTCGATTTAACTGAGTCCAAGTTACACCAGGTAATTCAATTTCACCTATGGGTGCATTTTGCAATATAAACATCACCTGGAACAGAGGGGAATGACTCAAAGAACGTTGTGGTTGTAATGCCTCTACTACCTGTTCAAACGGCACATCCTGATGTTCATAGGCTTGGAGTGTAGTTTCCAGAACTTGTGCTAGTAAACTCTCAAAACTGGGATTGGCATCAATTCGGGTTCTCAAAACCAAAGTATTCACAAAAAAGCCAATCAGCGACTCGATTTCACTGCGGTTGCGATTGGCTATGGGTGAACCAATGACAATATCTGATTCACCACTGTAACGATAGAGTAAAGTGGCAAAAGCCGCCAGCAGGGTCATAAATAACGTGGTACCTGATGCCCTTGACAAGCTTTGCAACTTCTGGGTTACATCCCGATTTAAAGTAAAACGTTGAGTCCTACCCTGGTGAGTTTGCACCCTTGGACGAGGGCGGTCTGTGGGTAGTTGTAACAATAGGGGGAGACCTTGCAATTGAGAAACCCAGTAATTGAGTTGAGTTTCTAGAACTTCTCCACTCACCCATTGTCTTTGCCAAAGGGCAAAGTCTGCATACTGGATTGGTAATTCTGGTAAAACGGAAGGAACGCCGGCACAACTGGCTTGATATAAAGCAGATAGTTCCGACATGAATACCCCCATTGACCAACCATCAGAAACAATGTGGTGCATTGTCAGTAATAACACATACTCTGTGGCTGATAACTCCAACAGACTACACCTGATTAATGGTGCATTTTCCAAGTTAAAGGGGGTAATTGCTTCTAATTGTGCTTGTTGGTGTAGGACGGTTTCACGTTCTGTGACGGATAGTTGCTGTAAGTCCACCACATTGATGTTCATGGTGGCTTCTGGGTGAATCACCTGTCTTGGGATGTCATTCACAGTCGGGAAGCTAGTGCGTAGTACCGAATGGCGACGGACTATTTCTGATAATGCTTGTTGCAAGGTCTTCAGATCTAAGTTCCCACTCATGCGCACTGCTACTGGTATGTTGTAAGTGGCAGTTGACTCTTCCAGTTGGTTGAGGAACCAAAGTCGCTGTTGTGCCCAAGATAGGGGTAAAAGTTCTGTGTCTGTCTGTGTTGGTTGAATGGGGGGAAGAGTTAATCCACCCTCAGTGGTACGTAACTGGGTGATAGTTAGGTTTAATTGAGCTACTGTTGGGGATTCAAAGACTGCCCGAATGGGTATTTCTACGGTAAAGGCAAGTCTGAGTCGGGAAATTAATTGGGTTGCCAGTAGGGAATGTCCGCCTAAGATAAAGAAGTTATCGTGGATGCCGACATTTTCCACACCTAGAACAAGAGTGAAGATGTTGGCGATGATTTCTTCATTTGGCGTCCGTGGTGCTACGTATTCCTCTTCTCGGTCAACACTATTTGGTGCTGGTAATGCTTTTTTGTCGATTTTGCCGTTGGGTGTTAACGGTAGGGTATCTAGGGTGACAAAGGCACTTGGCACCATGTATTCTGGTAGCTTCTGTTTGAGGAATTCACGCAGTTGGTTAGTCGTAAGTGATTCATCTGTTGCAACTACATAGCCAATTAAGCGTTTGTTTCCTGGAATCTCTTCTGTTGCGATGACTACTGCTTGTTGGATTTGCGGATGGGTGTTGAGGACTGCTTCGATTTCTCCTAACTCGATGCGGAGGCCGCGAATCTTCACTTGGTTGTCAATTCTACCCAGAAATTCGATATTCCCATCCCTGTTGTAACGGGCAAGATCCCCTGTTTTGTAAAGTCTTTCGGATGTAGAATTTGAGAACGGATTTGGGATAAATTTTAAGAGTGTTAATTCTGGGCGGTTGAGATAACCTTTGGCTACACCATCTCCTCCTATATATATTTCTCCTGGTACGCCTATAGGTACTGGCTGTAAGTGTTTGTCGAGGATGTAGATTTGCGTGTTACCGATGGGGCGACCAATGGGGATCGTCGTAGCTGTTGCTGGGACATCCTTGACTAAAAACCAACTCGAGAAAGTTGTGTTTTCTGTTGGTCCATACACATGAAGCAATTGCTGTGGACCACCGTGGTCGAGAAATTCTTTCACCCATCTAGGGTCAACAGCCTCGCCACCAAACAATAGATATCGCACATCATTCAATGCTTGGGGTACAAAGTTAGCTAACTGATTAAATAAGGCTGTGGTCAAGAATAAGACACTAATTTCTTGTTCACGAAGGTATGCGGCGAATTTCTCGGGGGTAAGCACTATACTCTGAGTTACTCCTACTAACATTGCTCCATGAACGAGTGCTCCCCAAATTTCAAAGGTAGCAGCATCGAAGGAGGCATTTGCTGCTTGGGCAATTCGATCATGAGATGTTAATTGCACATAGTTAGTGTTAAACACTAAGCGATTAATTGCTCGATGAGGAACGGCTACGCCTTTTGGTTGTCCTGTGGAACCAGAGGTATAAATCACATAAGCCAGTTGATCTGGTGTCAGTTCAACGCGGAAATTTTCCTGACTTTCAAGGTTAATGGTATTCCAGTCGGTATCCAAGCACACTAACCGCGCACCATTTTGAGGTAGTTTTTCAATTAACTGTTGTTGGGTCAACAACACTTCCACGCCCGAATTCGCCAACGTATAACTCAATCGTTCAAGTGGATAATTGGGGTCAAGAGGTACATAAGCACCACCCGCCTTCAGTATCCCTAACAATCCCACTACCATCTCCACAGAACGTTCCACACAAATACCCACCAGCACCTCTGGTCCCACACCGAGAAAAAGCAAATGATGTGCGAGTTGGTTGGCTCTTTGATTTAATTGAAGGTAAGTCAGTTGTTGATTTTCATACACTACAGCAACTGCATCCGGTGTTCTCTCTACCTGGGACTCAAACAACTGATGAATACATTTATCAGTGGGGTATTCTATTGCAGTATCGTTCCACTCCACTAATAACTGATGTCGTTCCTGTGTACTCAACAGCGGTAATTTATCAACTTGTTGTTCGGGGTTAGCAACAATACTTTCCAGTAATATTTGGAAATTCGTTGCCATCCTCTTAATAGTTTCGGAATCGAATAAATTAGCATCATAATTAAACAAACAGTATAGCCCTGTGCTTTTTTTCTTAATATCCAAGGCTAAATCGAATATTACTGATTCAGTATCAAATTCGCAATGCTCAATTTTTAAACCTGGAGTATTATAGATTTGATCGGGGTAATTTCTTAATTGAAAAAGTACTTGGAATAGTGGTGTATGGCTTAAGCTTAATTTGGGGCGGAGTTTTTCGACTAACTTCTCAAAAGGTACATCCTGATAAGCATAAGCTCCTAAAACCACTTGACGCACTTGAGTTAAAAGCTCTCTAAATGTCAAGTTATGGGAAAATTGAGTTCGTAAGGCAACCATGTTAATAAAGACACCAATTAGACATTCAATTTCTAATTGATTGCGTCTAGCAATGGGGCAGCCCACGATAATATCATCTTGACCAGTATAACGTTTTAGTAATATTTGAAATGCCCCCAGTAAAGTCATGAAGAGTGTAACACCTTCTTGTTGACTAATTGCATGAAGAGACTCACTCAAAGATTTAGGTAATAGCAAATATTCCTTCCCGCTTTTCCTGGTATTGGCTGCTAGTGATTGCAGTCTGTCTGTTGGCAACTTCAGTACTGGTATTTCCCCACTTAGTTGCTGTTGCCAATATGCTAACCCAAGCTCCAATTGAGCGCTCACAAGCGATTGTCGTTGCCAATAGGCAAAGTCTGCGTATTGAATAGGCAATTCTGGTAGGGGTGACTGCTTTAGATGTGTGAATGCTTCATAAAGTATAGCTAATTCCCGAAGCAATATAGTCGCTGACCAACCATCAAAGATAATATGGTGTATAGTTAGCAGCAAGAGATGCTCTGATTGACTTAGCCGCAGTAAGATAGATCTCAATAAGGGACTTTTCTCTAAATCAAAGGATAACTGAATATCTTCTCGCACTAGCCTTAATACTTCCTGTTCTTGTTGAGTAGAAGAAAGATGGCTGAGATCTATTAAAGAGAGCGGTATATCTAATGTTGTTGCTATTGACTGAAAAGTTTCTCCATCTACTGATGGAAAACTAGAGCGTAATATCTCGTGGCGGCGTACAATTTCATTTATACAGGATTTAATTGCTGTTGTATCTAGTTTTCCAATCAAACGAAGTGTTACAGGACGGTTGTAAGCTTTATTATCTGGTTCTAACTTACTTTGGAACCAGATCCCAGTTTGCGGAAAAGAAAGAGGTAATTTTTTCTTCCTGGATATAGATTGTATTGATTCTGAGTCTGATTCCTTTTGGAGCGGGAAATTTTTGGCTAAACCCGCGATTGTTGGGGTTTCAAATAATGCCAAAAAAGACAACTCTACTTGCAGAACTTTACGTATGCGGTTGAGGATTAAGCCTGCGAGGATAGAATCTCCACCCAAATGAAAAAAGTTATCATCAATCCCAATTTGCTCAACTCCCAATACCTCACCCCAAATATCAGCTAGCTGTTTTTCTATAGGTGTTATTGGGCTACTAAATACTGGATTGATTTCTGTTGTGGACACCATAATTCCCAGTCTCTCGGCTAAACCAATCCGTTGGAGTTTACCCGTTGGACCTTTAGGAATTTCGTCTAAAAAAACCACCTTTGCTGGTACTTTAAAATCAGCCAGTTGTAACGCTGCAAACTCCCGAATTTCTCTTGCTGTCACAGATAGATTTTGGTGCAATACGACGGCAACAGCCACATCTTCACCCAGTTGAGGATGAGGGATAGCAAAGGTAACTGCCTGGGCGATCGCTGGATGATTTAGTATAACCTCATCAACTTCCCGTGGTGATATCTTCTCACCACCTCGATTGATAATTTCTTTAATCCTTCCCTGAATAAATAAATAGTTATCGCTGTCTAAATAACCAATATCCCCTGTGCGAAACCACCCATTGGTGAAAGCATTGGCATTTGCAGTCGGATTATTTTCATATCCTTGTGTCACATTTGCCCCTCGAATCACAATTTCTCCAACTTCCTTAGTCTGCAACAAATGACCAGACTCGTCCATAATCCCTATTTCTGGCCCTGCTACCACTCCAACTGAACCCGGCTTACGCAACAATGGCGGTAAGGGATTACTTGCCATTTGATGTGCAGCTTCAGTCATTCCATAAGATTCAATCACAGGGGCGTTAAACACCCTTTCTAAGTCTGCCATTACCTGGGGTGGTAAGGAAGAACTTGACGAACGGATCAACCGAATTGGGTATTTGGCAATGATCTCCCGTGCTACCTCAGCTTTAGCTAATATTGCTTGGTGCATCGTGGGAACTGCACTGTACCAGGTGGGATGAAACTCCGACAACCAATTAAAAAAACTAGGTGCTAAAAAGCCTGGTGTGCAAACAACGCTTGCTCCTGCTGTTAAAGATGATAGCAATACACCAACGAGTCCGTGAATATGGAACAGAGGCATCACGTTGAGACTGCGATCACTCTCGACTAGTTGTAAAGTCGTACAAATATTATTCGCTGAGGTGCAAAGGTTGCGATGGCTCAAAGGTACTATTTTCGGACGGGATGTTGTGCCAGAAGTATGTAGCACTAAAGCTATATCCTCATCAGCAGGGTAGTTAGTTACCCTACCAGCAGACCCACACCCATTCAAAACAAAGATACCTGCTTCCAACTCCAGTACTGGCAACAGTTCAATCAAAGGGATATTTAGAGACTTCGCAGCAGCGATCGCATGTGTTTCTATATTTGACTGGACAATCAAGGCTTTAGCATTTAAGTCCTTGAGATAAAATTCAAACTCATGAGTACGATAAGCTATATTGAGGGGAGCACAGGTAGCAGTAGCAGCTACTGATAAAAAGGCTGTAGCCATTTCTGCTCCATTGGGTAAAGCAACAGCTACCCGATCATTTCGTCCAATCCCAAAGGAATTTAGTTGAGCAATAACATCTTGAATATGACTCCGCAAACGACCATAAGTAAGTGGAGCGCGTCCAGGCGTAAGAATGGCGATCGCATCAGGATTTTTTTCCGACTGCTGTTTCAATAAATCCGCAATGCATAAACTTTTAAAATAGCTTCGTTCAGCACTAATTTCCGAAAATTTTTGATAAAAATTGTTGCTCATAATTACATCTTCTACTTAATAGTTAGGTTATTCAGATCATCATTAGGCTTAAGTTGATTTGTTAAATTAATTTATTAATTAGACATCTCCGACAATTAATTATGCGTTGCCCGAAAGCCTTGGTAGGAGCGCGGCGGCCTTGCGCCCTTACCAAGGCTTTCGGGAGATGTCTATTTATTTATAATTCATCAAATTCTGGTTTAATTGTTGCATACACTTTTGAAGACCCATTTTTCCCGTCCAGTAATAGATGCTGAGAAAACATCGTAAACACCAATAAACGGAATAATAGGTCGCTGAGAAAGTGCCTGTCGTAATAAAGATCCAAGTCTAAGTTGCATTTTGCTTCTTTTTCCAATCAATTATATTTCGCGCTGTACCTGTATCATCATACGAACAGTGTCAAGATGCACTAATCTAGTACTCATTTATATTAAACTATGAATTTTATCCATAATTTCCTTTACGGAACTCTATCATACTTATTGTTCGACTTGGTATTAATTTCGGATATTTTCATCTACTGCTCAATTTCATTGATTGAATACAAATGCGCTGAAAGATTTCCACAGTCTAGAATTAAGCCACATCAAGACCTACAAACTTGCATAGAACTTAGATGAAAAGTTGATAAAGTATCGATTTATTCCGGATCTAAGGGCTGTAGGTCTGAAAAGAGCAACAACGCAGATTTGTATAACATGACTTTTACAAATATTCTTCAGAGGCGTTGCTGAATACAGGTATGAATTGCCCTCATCCCCAACCCTTCTTCCAGTAGGGAGAAGGGGGTTAGATTCAAGTCCCCTCTCCCTTTGTGGGAGAGGATTAGGGAGAGGGTCAAGGGTGGGGAAATATTCCAAAATCATGCCTCTATTCAGCAACGCCTTAATCCTAACCCGATCGCGTCCGGCTTTCTCTGAAACAAGCCGCAATGCAAGTTGATGGTCACGCGCAATATCGGCAAGCTGGTTTACAGTTCGCTCTAATCGGGCTGCGGTTTGACGTGACCCAGCAGGAGGAGATTTACCTTTGTTTACCATCGGAGACAGTCGCGTTGCTAATCCAGAAATACTTGATCTTGAACCTTAAAACGTTGTGCTAAATGTTGAATCTGACTCAGGGTTAGGGCTTGATCTTTGTTTAAAATAGATTCTATTGTTTCCGATGTACCAATTTCTGGCAAATCTGAGAAACCTAGTCCATGTTCCTCAATTAAATAGGCTAATACATCACTCCCGCTACAATTAGGAATAGAATAATGGTCTGCCTCATAAGCCTCAATCAGCGTCCCTAACGTATCAAGCAAATGATAAAGAGGATGCTGTTCATTTGTGGCAATTTTATCAATTAAATCATTTAATCGCTGGCATAAGATTCCAACGGAGGCGGTGTCTGTAAGATAGAGATCTCGGCGTCACCCCGCCTCCCTTTCCCTGCTTCGCCCTCTACCCGTCATTTATCAGTTGACAGAGTACTAGTACAGCACAACAAAAATAACTAGACAGTTAGAAACATGTTAAAACCCAGTATATTTATTATTCTCTCCTGACTCCTTGTACTAGTAGTAACAAGGATGTGTTTTCTCGAAACGAGGATCATCTACTTAATTTGATGAAGATTCCTCCTTCGACCCATGGTGTTGTTTCATTTTTGCTTGCTGTTCTGGGGTAAGAATTGCCTGGATTTGTTGCCGTTGGGCGCTCATAATTTCTCGAACTTTTTGTTTTTGATCTGCTGAGAGATTGAGCGATCGCAGTACCTTCATTGGCGATTCATGCTGACCCTGATCAGCAGCTTTGAATTGTTGTTGCTGGTCGGAAGAGAGGAGAGCGGCTATTTTCGCGCTTGTTTGGTCTCTAATCTGTTTCATTTGTGTTTTTTGTGCGTCAGTTAAATTGAGTTCTGACATTTTCGCTGAAACTTGAGTGGCTGTTGGGGCTGAAGAATTTGTTGCATTTTCAGTAGAATTATCCGGAGAGACTGCCCCATGAGGAGAAGATAATTGGCAACCCGCAGCAAGGATAGCGATCGCCGCAGCGCCCAATATTGGTTTGAGATCAAATTTATACTTCATAAATGTCTTTCCTTATCTTCTTGACACTTCTATCGTAGGACTTGAACTTGTAATACACTAGTGACAAATTTACTAAAACTAACTATGTCTTTAGTGGGAATCCGCAGCATGACATTAGTCATGCCATTCTGATAAAATCGAATAAATAATTAAGACTTATTGATTTTGCCAAATGGATAACAGCCTGATTTCTCAAGCCATTGAAAGACTGAACCAGATGGCTCGGCTCAATGTTCAGACCAGTTGGCGATCTTGCTCCTCAGATGATACCGACGTTAGTACCATTAGAACTACAGACTTTTTGAACTGGTCTATACCTGAGATCAATCCTAAAGGACACATTGCAATACCCGCAGGCGGTCACGTTTTATGGCTGGCGCAACGATTCGTCATTCCCCAAGATTTGCAAGGCTATCCTTTGAAGGGTTTGGCATTACGGCTAGTCCTAACTTGGTGGGCAAAAGATGCGAAGATTTTTGTGAATGGCTCTCTGTTGCAAGAAGGGGATTTGTTTGATGCATCAACCAGGGTATTGCTCAGCCCATGTGTCACACCGGGTGAGGAGATTATAGTTGTATTGCGGCTGGTAAGTCCAGATCATGATGCAGGGGCATTGATGCGATCGCTCTGTGTGTACGAGTCTACCACTGATAACCAACTTGACCCTGGTTTTGTCGCTGATGAGTTAGCCATATTGCAGTGCTATCTGGAAACCTTTGCACCAGAAAAATTAGATCCCATGACAGCCGCAGTTGCTGAAATTGATTGGGAAGCACTGCCAGAGAGTCAAACCTTCTTGCTTTCCCTCCTCAGTCTACGCCAAAACCTCACAGAGGCAATTCATGAATTACCCCGACAACAACGCCGCATGTTGTTGCTAGGTCACTCTCACCTCGACCTAGCTTGGTTGTGGCCAATAGATGAAACTTGGGAGGTTGCAGAACGCACTTTTGCATCGGTTCTGAAGTTACAGCAAGAGTTCCCCAATTTAACTTACTGCCATTCTAGCCCAGCTTTGTATGCTTGGATTGAACAGCATCGCCCCGATTTGTTTGCCGCTATTCAACAACAGATTGCTCAACAGCGATGGGAAGTTGTCGCCGGAATGTGGGTTGAGCCAGACCTTAACCTGATCAATGGCGAATCGATCGTGCGACAGATCCTTTACGGTCAGCGTTATGTACAGGAAAAATTTGGCTCTTTAAGTACAGTTGTGTGGTTACCAGATAGTTTTGGCTTCTGTGCAACTCTGCCCCAAATGCTGAAACTTGGAGGAATTGAATACTTTGTTACCCAGAAACTAAGCTGGAATGATACAACAAAGTTTCCTGATGAAATATTCTGGTGGCGATCGCCCGATGGCACTCAGATCCTCAGCCTGATGTCTGCACCAATAGGTGAAGGGATCGACCCAATCAAAATGACTAACTATGCTATTGAGTGGGAAAAGAAGACTGGTTTGAAAGACGCCCTCTGGATTTTTGGTTGTGGTGACCATGGTGGCGGGCCGACCGCAGACATGTTAAATGTCGCAAATCGGTGGCAACAGTCTCCTTTCTTCCCACGCCAGGAATTCACTACAGCCAGTGCCTATTTGCAGCAAATGAGCAATCAGCAGTTTCCTGTGTGGAATGATGAACTGTATCTTGAATTCCATCGCGGCTGCTACACCACTCATGCTCATCAAAAGCGTTGGAATCGTCACTGTGAAGGGTTGTTGTACCAAGCAGAACTGTTTGCTTCTTTGGCAACTTTGAGTGCTGAAGAAGCTTATCCCAAAGCTAAACTGTCAGATGCCTGGAAGAAGGTGCTGTTTAACCAATTCCATGATATCTTACCAGGAACATCAATTCCCTCAGTCTATGTAGATGCAAACCAGGCTTGGCAGGAAGTAGAACAAGTAGGTTCAGAGATATTAGAGCGTTCAAAGAGAGCGATCGCATCCCAAATTGCCTTTCCTGCACCACCACAGCCCGACGCCTTACCGATTATCGTCTTTAACTCCCTGAATTGGCAGCGATCCGAGGTGGTTTCTGTCTCCTTACCAACCCCTCCTGCCTTCTGGGAGATTTACGACTTAGAAGGACACCAAATCCCATCCCAGATCACTGAGACATCAGGACTCCTCTTTCTAGCAAATGATATTCCATCAGTCGGTTATCGGGTCTTTTGGCTATGTCGTCAACAAAAAGCAAAGCCTGAACCGACGATTTCTTCCTCAGAATTTGACCAGAAAGAAACAGAAAAAGACCATCCTTATCTTTCATTACTTGAGTCTGATTCTACAAAAGATTGGATTTTAGAAAATGAATTTTTGCGGGTCATAGTTGATTGTAAAAGTGGTGAATTTTGCAGTATTTTCGACAAAGTTTATCAGAGAGAAATTGTCAATCAAGAAAGATGTAATCAGTTGCAAGCATTCCAGGATAGCGGTCAATATTGGGACGCTTGGAATATTGATCCAAACTATGCCAAACACCCCTTACCCCCAACCCATCTGAAATCTATCCATTTAGTAGAACCAGGCCCAGTGCAACAGCGTTTGCGGGTAGTGCGACAGTTGGGGAAATCGGAGTTCTGCCAAGATTATATTCTCTCAGTTGGGTCGCCAGTTCTCAAAATCGTGACTACTGTAAACTGGCAGGAACGCCACGTATTAGTAAAAGCAGCGTTCCCCCTCAACTTAAAGGCAGATAACGCCACTTATGAAATTCCCTGCGGTGCTATTCAGCGTCCAACCCAGCCAAAAGAACCTAGAGAACAGGCAAAATGGGAAGTTCCTGCCCTGCGATGGGCCGATTTGACAGCAGAGGTTGGGCATGGGGTTTCGGATCTTCCTCGCAATTCCCAATCGAGCGATCAGTATGGTGTAAGTTTACTGAATGATTGCAAGTATGGTTACGATAGCCAAGCGAATCAACTGCGCCTGACTCTACTACGCAGTCCAATCTGGCCAGATCCAGAAGCAGACCAAGGTGATCATGAATTTACTTATGCCCTCTATCCTCATGTAGGCACTTGGCAGTCAGCACACACAGTGCGACGTAGCTATGAACTGAATTTACCGTTGCAGGTGATGATCTGCCCAACTCAAGAGGCTACTAAGAAAGCACCCTTACCGCCAGTTGCTCGCTTGTTGGATTTATCAGCCCAGAATCTCGTCTTAATGGCGTTCAAGCAGTCCGAGGATGACCCCCAACGGTGGATTTTACGGTGTTATGAATGCCATGGCGAGCCATCTGAGTTATTGTTCCACAGTGACTTAGGGTTAGCAGTAAAGCATCCTGTGGATATATTAGAGCGACTCAATCAAACACCTGAGCCATTGCTTGAGGAAAAGACATTCAGCGTTTTACCCTGGAAGATCCTCAATTTATCAATGAAGGCAGGAGGCAGAGGGCAGGAGGCAGGAGGAAAACTGCCCTCTGTATAGCTGTAATCTTAAATTATCTCAGAGGGTAGAAGACTAGTAGTGGTGTGAGTTGGTAGATTAAAGGCATAAACTCAAAAGATTGAGGAAATTAAATTATGAATATTCTTGCCTGGATTGTTCTAGGTTTGATTGCAGGAGCAATTGCTAAAGCCATTGACCCAGCAGCGAGAGGAGGTGGGATTCTGGGAACAATATTGCTGGGAATCATTGGTGCCTTCGTTGGTGGTATGCTGGCAACATTGTTGACCACAGGCAAACTCGTGCTTACAGCCACCAGTCTAAGTGTTCCAGGCATCATCGTTGCCGTACTTGGTGCCATCATTGCTGTCTTCGTCTGGAATAGAATTAGTGGATCTGCAATTTAACAGCATTTGATGCCCTCTCAACTGATTACTAGAGCGCCGGTCAAGTACAAGTAGTTGACGTAAAGTACGACATATGGATGTTATGTAAACAGAACTTTTAGGTACTGAGTTTTAATGCGTAGGCGTAGCCCGTCGTAGACATCGCCATTAACTAGACTTAAAAATTGAGCTAGAAATAGACGTTTTGTCCTAACACACATAATTCTATTTTTGTCAATATCTTCTACTCAACCGGCGCTCTAGCACTGGCTGGTATCTTCCCGATCCCGGCGTAATGATGACATATGAGTTTTCGTCCCCGTGAGGGGAAAGGGTAGTCTAGCACTACCAACGTGCAGGCAATAGCAAGTCTGCCGTGGCTACAGAGTTTCCGTCCCCGTGAGGGGATAGGGTAGTCTAGCACGCTACCCTATGGAAACACTGACTATATTTAGTTTTCAAGGTGCAGTTGCGCCAAAGCACGTAGAAAGTGATGTCATTTAACTGTACCGTACACATGCCAAAAAACATTTAGCGCCAGAAATTACTTTTGTCTCTAACATTACAGCAAAACTGCCAGGAGTCAAGCTAAAAAATCTGACTTTTCTTTTATTTACTTTGCTTAACTCATCCATAGTGTTGAATCCTCGCTGCGTCATTTTTACCGAAAAGTTTACAATTGGTTACATTCGTCGAAACCTAGATATTCAGGCAGTTTCAGCCTGAATACACGAATTGATTTCCAAACCTAGTCTTTACAAAATTAAATAATCTGACATTTCGTCAGGCGTGGGACTTCCATGTACCTGCACCTGTTGTTTTGCTGTTGTGTTAAGGGGATAAACTTAAGGAGGAAAGCAAGATCGCAATACTACTGAGAAATTAATGTGCTTTATGGCACATTAATTTTGTCATTAGTTTTACCGCTGATCTTGGGGATCAAGAAAATACGCACAAAAGCGCTCTTGCTAACATTTGAAATACCTACCTCCAAAAGAATCTTCTAGAATGAGAATGAGCAATTAAGTACATATACTATTGGAGGATTAAATAAGTCATGGCTGGTGGTGAGTCTCAGACCCCTGTAAGTCTGTCAGACAGAGAACTGCAAATTATCGACTTAGTGGCCACTGGCTTAACTAACCAAGAAATTGCAGCTAGACTGGAAATTAGCAAGCGTACAGTTGATAACCACATCAGCAATATCCTTACTAAAACTGGGACAGATAACCGAGTAGCTCTTGTTCGTTGGGCATTGCAGTGGGGTAAAGTCTGCTTGAATGAGGTAAATTGCTGTCTTTTGCCCAACCGAAAAGATTAAACAATTTGCCAGTAGAGACGCGATAGCTCACGTCTGGTGCACTGCTAAGCTAATTTTGATTGTTAGCTCATCATTTTCCTCTTCACGCCATGTGATTTTTTCATGCGAACCTCTCAAAATTAAGCACTTTTGGTGAGTGCTGGATGGTTGACGGTTGACGGTTAACTGTCAACTGTCAACTTTCAACTTTCATGTGTTAACGACTAACAACTAACAACTAACAAATGACTAATCCAAAATCCGTAGCCATTTTGGGTGCCGGTGCTTGGGGGACAGCTTTAGCAACTTTGGTAGAGACGAATGGTCATACGGTGCGGGTGTGGTCGCGTCAAAGTTCTCAAAGTTTAGCGACGGTGATAGAGGGTGCTGATATTATCCTTTCAGCTATTTCAATGAAGGGTGTGAGTAGCGTGGCATCTCTTGTCCAGTCTTTGCCCCTTTCCCCCGAGACAATTTTTGTCACGGCAACCAAAGGTCTAGATCCAGAAACCACCTGCACGCCTTCGCAAATTTGGCAAACAACTTTTCCCTATCATGCAGTAGTTGTTCTCTCTGGACCCAATTTATCTAAAGAAATTCAACGGTTATTACCGGCAGCAACAGTCGTTGCTAGCAATGTCACGACTGCTGCCGAGTTGGTGCAAGTGGTGTTTTCTTCTCATCTGTTCCGGGTTTACACCAATCCTGATCCCTTAGGAGTAGAATTGGGAGGAACACTGAAAAATGTGATTGCGATCGCCGCTGGTGTGTGTGATGGCTTGCAACTGGGAACCAATGCCAAAGCTGCTTTAGTCACTCGTGGTCTCACAGAAATGGTTCGCATTGGTGTTCACTGGGGTGCCAAGATGGAAACATTCTATGGTTTGTCAGGTTTAGGTGACTTGCTAGCAACCTGTAATAGCCCTTTAAGTCGTAATTACCAAGTTGGTTACCAGCTCGCTTGTGGCAAAACACTTACGGAAATTCTCACCTATCTAGAAGGAACCGCTGAGGGAATTAACACCACACAGGTTTTGATGCAGCGTGCCAAGCAACAATATATCTCAATGCCCATTACCGAGCAAGTTCATCGCTTACTCCAGAGTGAAGTCACACCCAAACAAGCCCTTGAGGAACTGATGTTACGAAACATCAAGCCAGAGTACCAAGTTAGTTGATAGTTCCTCAATTTCTCACTCATTGTGGGGGGAGTGTGGGAGGTGAAGAGAGTGTGGGAGGTAAGGAAGGGAAAGAAGGTGAGGAAGGCATTACTCCCCCCCTCTCCCCACACTCCCCACACTCCCCCCTCTCTCTTACTCCACACTCTCCGGATTTCCCTACTCCCAATAATCACTAGGAAAAATTAGCAAATTTTCAGGAAATCACTTACATCTTCATGTAGATATGACTATGGTTACCCAGAACTCTATTTGAGTGCCTGGGATATCATGCAATCCCGTAGTACCGGAACTACCTTCCCACTCGCTTTTGGTTAAGGTTCTGCTGATTATATAGGAAAATACCCACTGTAATTTAACGCCTATCTGTGAATTTAAATAGCTATTGGTTCATTCGAGGAAGCTTAGCCGCTAATCGAGTCAGGGTGACTGTGTCAAATAAAATCAGTAGAGGTTTTTTGAAAAAAAACCTAAACGAAACCCTCAACCGTGTTAGTTCATCTTGAATCACGGGAACAATAGCAACAGTTGATTAGCTGACCGTATTCTATTGTTACCTGGAGCCATTGAGACGATCTTTATGCCAGCAACATCTTTTTACGCAGATGCCGACTATGATATCAAACCATCTCGCCAGATCTTTGACTCTGATCCCATTGATGAGAGTGAGTTGCCGGTAGATCATCTGGATGATCTCGATCTCGAGATGGCGTCTACCGACCCTGCTAGTTTTGCTGTAAACCCTAACCGTCGCAGCACAGACCTGGTACGCTTGTATCTTCAGGAAATTGGTCGGGTTCGTTTGTTAGGGCGAGATGAAGAGGTTTCAGAAGCTCAAAAAGTCCAGCGCTACTTACGGATGCGGATCATCCTGGCTAACGCTGCAAAACTTGGAGAAGAAGTCGTTTCGCCTTATTTACGAATCGTTGACATTCAAGAACGTCTAACTTCTGAACTGGGACATCGTCCTTCTTTTGAACGTTGGGCCCGTGCTGCTTGTGTAGAGGTGTTAGAACTCAAGCAAATATTAGTCCAAGGGAAACGACGCTGGGCAGAAATTGCCAATTTGAAGGTTGAAGAACTAGAGAAAATTCAAAGCGACGGAATACACGCAAAAGAACACATGATTAAGGCGAATCTTCGCCTAGTCGTATCTGTTGCTAAAAAGTATCAAAATCGTGGCTTGGAATTGTTGGATTTAGTCCAAGAAGGAACTCTAGGTTTAGAAAGAGCTGTTGAAAAATTTGATCCCACAAAGGGTTATCGCTTTAGCACCTACGCTTACTGGTGGATTCGCCAGGGAATTACACGGGCGATCGCCACTTCTAGCCGCACAATCCGCCTACCAGTTCACATTACCGAAAAGCTGAACAAAATCAAAAAAGCTCAACGCAAAATTGCCCAAGAAAAAGGTCGGACTCCGACCCTCGAAGACTTGGCGCAAGAGTTGGACATGACTGCATCTCAAGTGCGTGAAGTTTTGTTACGGGTACCTCGGTCTGTTTCTTTAGAAACCAAGGTAGGAAAGGATAAAGATACAGAACTAGGGGAATTACTCGAAACCGACGGCGTAACGCCAGAAGAAATGTTAATGCGAGAATCTTTACAAAAAGACTTGCAGAATCTTTTAGCAGATTTAACTAGCCGTGAACGCGATGTCATTCTCATGCGGTTTGGTCTAGCAGACGGTCATCCGTATTCATTAGCAGAGATTGGACGTGCTCTCGACTTATCACGGGAAAGAGTACGGCAAATTGAATCCAAAGCCCTGCAAAAGCTGCGCCAACCCAAGCGGCGCAACCTTATTCGTGACTACTTGGAGTCACTTAGTTGAGGGGTAGTTGTTAAGTGTTAGTTGTTGGTCGTTATTGGAAAAATAACCAACAACTAACAAATACCATGTTCGGACGAACACTTATGCTACGTTTGTAGTTGCTAAGAGCGCTCTTAGCAACTACAAACGAATTGTTTTAACCTAACATAATATCACAATTCGTTAAGCATTAGGTAATTATTCTCAATAGCTAATAATTATTGCGAATATAGCAAAACTTTTGCTATATTCGCAACTAATAGGCTCTGTTGAGAAAAATTAGTATGACTGTCTACACAGCAACTTCACTTAGGGCAGAACTCAATGAACGCGGATGGCGTTTAACTCCCCAGAGAAAAACAATTCTGCACATTTTTCAAGAGCTTCCGCAAGGAGAACATCTGAGCGCAGAAGATCTTTACCATAGGCTAGATGGACAAGGAGAAGGAATTAGTCTTTCGACTATCTATCGAACTTTGAAGTTAATGGCACGGATGGGCATTTTACGGGAACTAGAACTGGGGGAGGGACATAAACATTACGAACTTAACCAACCATATCCCCATCACCACCATCACCTGATATGCGTGAGGTGTAACATGACCATTGAGTTCAAAAACGACTCTATCTTAAAAATTGGAGCGAAAACGGCACAAAAGGAAGGCTATCAACTACTCGACTGTCAACTGACAATTCATGCAGTCTGTCCCAAGTGCCAACGGGCACTGATGCCAATATAGCACTTAGTTGACACTGATCCAAATTATCAGTTGATACTAATAGCGTCCGCTTCTAACGTCATTCAGGCTAATACCATAGAATTCTTGGGCCTGTTTAATCGCTTTCTTAGTGTCAGTCCCCAGAACACCGTTGAGAGGACCTTTGTAGAAACCTTGCTCCCTGAGTCGTCTTTGTATTTCCAGAACATCAAAATCACTTTTGTTCGGAGCAGTATTCACCATACTGTATAATTTCGCACGGGTGGTTGGACCAGCAACGCCACTTACTCTCAAGTAATTAGCTGCCTGAAAACGTCGTACAGCATCTGCCGTATATGGGCCATAATATCCGTTGGGCTCTCCTTCCAAATATTTAGCCTTAATCAACTGTGCCTGGAGAACTCTAACGGCCTCACCGCGATCGCCCAAGTGGAGGTGATCATCATCAGTATGCTCTTTAGCATGATCTTCTCCATAACCGACACCTATTGGCGGCAATTTTTGTTGTGTTTCTGGCCCCACAACACCATCAACATCTAAGTTGTAAGCCTCTTGAAACTGCTTCACAGCTTCTTCGGTAATCGGGCCAAATATCCCATTAGAGTTACCATAATAAAAGCCTGCTACTCGCAGTTTTTCTTGCAAGGCTCTGACATTTGAACCTTCATCTCCTTTCTTCAGAAAGTTAGAGTTATGACGTTTATTCGTTACTGAACTTTCTGCACTGGGTTTTTTGGTTTCATAACTCACAGCACTGAATCTACTAGGATAATAATGATCATCTTCACTAGAAGTGTCACCCCAGCTTTCTAATTTCTGCAAAGTCCTTGATCCAGCTATCCCACTAATATCTAAGCCCGCAGCATCCTGGAAGCGACGAACTGCTTCTTCTGTACGAGTATCGTAGACTTGAGTAATAGGAGCTTGATAAAATCCTGCCGTTTTTAACTTTTGTTGTAAGTGTTTGATGGAAGGACCTTGATCGCCTTTTTCAAGTGCAAGGACGCTACTTACAACACTAAGTACAGATAAAGTAAGAACAATAGGTAGCATATACTTCCAAGCCCTACCTGAAAGCCGATTCCAGTCAGGTGCTGCTGTATTTTTCAACAAATAACTGAGGGAAACCAACTCATTAGGTGTGTTGTCTTCATACACAAAAGCTACGTGTAAATACGCGATACTATCCATAGTTTTCTCCTACACCACTGACTTTTCTTCAATAACTGCTTCAGCTTGATGAACTAAATTTCGTAAATTTTCCAGTGTCTGTATATTTACATCCTGCCATAAACCGCGCTTCTCTGCTTCTAATAATCTCTCAGCAATATCACGCATAGCATGGGGGTTATGACCCTGAATGAATTCTAAGACAACGGGATCAAACAGATATGCCTGTGCTATCCCTTGGTACATATGGTCTTCGACACATTTTGCTGTCGCATCGTAGGCAAACAGATAGTCCACTGTCGCCGCCATTTCAAATGCACCTTTATAACCGTGGCGCATCATTCCAGTAATCCACTTAGGATTGATGACACGTGAACGGTACACCCGTGCAATTTCTTCTTGCAGCGGGCGGACTCGTGGTTTCTCAGGAATGGAATTATCACCAAAATAGGTTTGGGGATTTTTTCCCTGTACAGAACGTATTGCTGCCGTTAAACCACCCTGAAATTGGTAATAATCATCGGAATCGAGCAAATCGTGTTCGCGATTATCTTGATTGTGCAGCACAATCTGCATATTCTGCAATCGCTGCTCAAAGGCTTCGGGGGCGGGGAGTGGGGAGTAAGAGAGAGGGGGGAGTGTGGGGAGAGGGGGGAGAGGGGGGGGAGTAATGCCTTCCTCACCTTCTTTCCCTTCCTTACCTCCCACACTCTCTTCACCTCCCACACTCCCCACACCTCCCACACTCCCCACACTCTCTTCTCCCCTTCCGGTATAGGCGTAGCAACTCCAGTTAATGTAGGCACGGGCTAAATCCTGGTCATCTGTCCAGTTTTGTGATTCAATTAATCCTTGGAGTCCAGCACCGTAGGCACCTGGTTTAGAACCAAAAATGCGGTAGCGCGATCGCAGTTTTGCTTCTTGTAAGGTCAGACCCGATCTTGTCCAAAACTCGGTTTCTTGGCAAACTTGTTTTGCTAAGGGGTTTTGTTCTGGCGGTTCATCCAACGCCGCCACTGCTACGACTGCTTGATCAAATAAGTCAATCATGTTGGGAAAAGCATCTCGAAAGAAGCCAGAAATACGCAACGTTACATCCACACGGGGACGTCCCAATACTGAAAGTGGCAAAATTTCAAAATCTACTACTCGCCGCGCTACACCATCCCACACTGGTTGCACACCAAGTAAAGCCAACGCCTCAGCAATGTCATCTCCCCCTGTGCGCATTGTAGCAGTCCCCCACAATGATAATCCTAATGTTTTCGGATATTCTCCATTTTTTTGGGTATAAAATTCTATCAGTGTTTCAGCAGCTTTCCTCCCAACACTCCAAGCAGTTTCTGTGGGAATGGCACGAATATCGACTGAGTAAAAGTTTTTACCAGTTGGTAGAACTTCTGGGCGTCCGCGAGTGGGTGATCCTGCGGGCGCACTAGGGATATATCTACCATTGAGTCCGTGTAATAGGTAGGTAATTTCTTGGTGAGTTTGTTGCAAAGCAGGAAGGAGGTTTGAGCGTATCCAGTCAAGAACTAATGCAGATGCACGCAGATAGGAATTATCTGCGTCCGTCTGCGTCCTGCGGTTACAATTTTGGATGAGTTCATCGACGAGAATTGCGGCTTGATGTTCCAATACTTCAACTGCATCGCCAACGGTGCGACAGGAGGAGTGCTGAGTTTTGTCAGCTAAAATCTGACGTGTTTGTGCTGATAGTTGGTTGCTGAAATCGTCTGTTAATGGATCGAAATCTAAACCAAAATCTTGAGCTAAAGCGCGGGTGAGTCCGAATGAATTGCGATTAGGATGACGGGCGATCGCCACAATTAAATCTCGCAATTGGCGTTCTTGAGGGCACTGTCCAAAAATGTGCAAGCCATCGCGAATTTGAGCTTCTTTTAACTCACAAAGATAGCCATCCATTTTACTAATTGCTAGTTCCTGATTGCTCTTAGCAATTGGTACTACATCTAGGTGGAGATTTTCCAGAGTAACCAATTGACGTATCTGTTCGCCAATAGCTGGTAAACGCCCTGGATCTAAGCTTTCAGCCTCATAATACTCATCAATTAAATTTTCCAACTTTTGCAAAGGACCGTAAAGTTCTGCACGAGTTAAAGGCGGTGTCAGGTGATCCAAAATCACTGCTTGCGCACGACGCTTTGCTTGCGAACCTTCACCAGGATCGTTCACAATAAAAGGATATAAGTGAGGGAGTGGACCCAACGCTACTTCAGGATAACAATGACTAGATAAAGCGACACTTTTACCAGGAAGCCATTCTAAATTTCCATGTTTCCCCACATCAACCACAGCATCAGCACCAAAACATTTCCTTACCCAGTAATAAAAAGCTAAATAAGTATGGGTAGGCTCTAAATCTGGTGCATGATAATTCAAACTGGGATCAATATCATAGCCCCGCGCTGGCTGAATTCCTACGAAGACGTTTCCGAGTTGGATTCCGGGAATAGGGATCGAAACCCCATCATCTTCTAGTCCCCAACGCTCACTAATACCCTGTTTTACGCCCTCTGGCAAACAAGCAAAATACTCTTGATACTCCTCTAAAGAAACACTTTGCCATACTGGAAGCAACTCTCTCCCTTCCGGGTCATTCGTCACTCCAGAAGTGAGGCGTTGGATCAACTCATCCCCAGTCCCAGGTAAATTTTCTACTTGATACCCAGCCAACTGCAAAGCCTTCAGGATTTCGACACAACTTGCTGGCGTATCTAGTCCTACACCATTGGCGAGGCGCCCATCACGAGTGGGGTAGTTTGCCAAAATTAAAGCGACGCGGCGTTCTTGGGGTGGTTTTAACCGTAGCCGTACCCAATTGAGTGCAAGGTCGGTGACAAACTCTATGCGATCGCCCACTGGTTCATAAACCACCACATCAGTTTCCAAGGTTGAATTGCGAGATTGCAAGGTTTTAAACGATACAGCACGACTAATTATTCGTCCATCCACTTCTGGGAGGGCTACATTCATCGCAACATCGCGGGGCGAAAGCCCTTGAAACTGAGATTCCCACTGTTCAACAGATCCGCTACTGAGGATAACCTGCAACACAGGCACATCTAATTTTTGCCATAGGTCAAGCTGGGGTGTTTCTGCGTCTAACCTTGCCAAAGAGAAGCTTGTTGTGTTAAGCAGCAGTGCAATTTGTTCAGCTTCATCCTTTGGCTGAAAAAACTCCATCAATTCCCCTTGCACATCCGCTTCACGTAAAGAAGAGACAAATACTGGGAATGGTTCTAGGTTTCGCTTTGCCAACGCTACACACAAAGCATCAATCACCTTAGTGTTTCCCGCCAGATAATGAGCACGGTAGAAGAGAATACCAACTTTGGGGAGTGGGGTGTGGGGATGACTTGGTTCCCTAGGATACAAACCCACGCGAGGAATCACGGTTGGTTGTGGGGGATGGAAGGAGGTTGACAGGCAGGTATCGGTGATAAACTTTAGAGCATTGACAATATTTTCCACGCCACCTTCGTTGAAATAGCGCCAAACCTGATGAACACTACCTAAAGGCAAGGTAGAGTGAGACATTAAGTCAAAATCGAGAGCATCGTCCCCTGGCATGACAATCAGGGTTTTACCACTCCCTTGCACCATTTCCTGCACGACTTCCAACCCATAACTCCAGTAGGAACGCCCTCCTAATAAGCGGAGAATAATAACTTGGGCAAGTTCTAAAACTTCTTCTGCGTAAGTATCAATACTGACTTGCTGCTGCAATTGCAACAAGCTGGCGACTCTAAATTGAGGAAATGTTGTGGGTAAGTTGGAGGCTGCAATTGCCAAGGTTTGAATATCGGTATCAGCAGCCGTCAGAAATACTAGAGGTGCTGGGGTTTGTTCTAGAAAAATGACATCTTCAGATTGAGGATTCCATCCTCCTGATGTAGCATTTATACGATGCATAATCTTTTAATATGATTTATCATTATTCAATTCAATCCTTGCGTCACGGACTGATTGTATCCTGTCAAGCGCCTGTAGATTCTCCACTGCATGAACCAATGGTGATTGCAGCAATGGCGCAAGCTGCTGTTAATAATGGTGCTGTTGGTGTACGGATTGATACTCCTGATCACATCAATGCTGTGAGAGAAAGAGTGACAGTGCCGATCATTGGGCTATGGAAGCAAGTCATTCCTGGGTCTGATGTATATATTACACCACAATTTCATCATGCTGCCGCTGTGGCAAAAGCGGGAGCGGATATCATTGCTATAGATGCGACTACTAGGGATCGACCTGGTGATGAAGTGCTGGCGGATATAATCGCCCAAATTCATCAGGAATTAGGCAAACCAGTGATGGCAGATGTAGATACGATAGAGGGGGCGATCGCTGCTGGTGCGGCTGGTGCAGATCTCGTGGGGACAACTCTTTTTGGCTATACTACTGCAACTCAGCATCTTTCGCCCCCTGGTTGGGATCTGCTGACTCAAATGGTACAACAGTTAGATATTCCAGCGATTTGTGAAGGCGGTGTTTCTTCACCTCAGATGGCGCGACAGGCGATCGATTTGGGAGCATACGCAGTCGTTGTTGGCACTGCTATTACTGGTATTGATTATTTGGTGAGGGGGTATATGAAAGAGTTAGGAGTTAGGAGTTAGGAGGTTGAAAATCTTGAAAAGCAAAGTAAAGGGTTTTGGACGAGGATATTCTCATGACGATTCGCGAAGCCACCATTGCCAAATTGCAGCAATTACCTGAACCACTCTTACAACAAGTCAGTGACTTTATCGACCTTTTGACTGACAGACAACAGCACAGCCCAGTTATCGCTAATCCCCAAAGTGAATTTTCTAAAGCATGGGCGCGATGGTTTGATTCTGTCAATTGTCTGGAAGTCATTCCAACCGAGTCAGCCAGCGACTATCATTATTAAGATGCGCTTTCCCGATGTATCTTAGATTCAAGTAGATTTTCTCAGATTTATTGATGCTGACTTCCTAAAAATTCCTTGATGAACATGACTGTTGCATAGAATTGATAGTCGATATTTTTCTTTTTACTAAATCCGTGACCTTCATCTTTTGCAATTAAATACCAAACTGGCACTTGATTTTTTTTCACGGTTGCTACTATCTGTTGTGCTTCGTTCAGGGGAACTCTGGGGTCGTTCTGACCATGAATGACAAATAGTGGCTTTTTAATTTTACTGGCGTTATTTAAAGGTGAAATCTTCAGCAAGAATTCCCGCATTTTGGGGTCACGTTCATCGCCGTATTCGACTCGGCGCAAATCTCGCCGATAGCTTTCGGTTTTTTCGAGGAAGGTAACGAAGTTGGAGATGCCGACGATGTCTATGGAAGCGCGAATGCGATCGCTATACGTAGTCGCCACAGCCAAGGACATATAGCCGCCATAACTACCCCCGGTGACTAAAATCCGGTTTTTATCTAAGTCTGGTTGGGTAGCAATCCAGTCTAGGAGGGAACCAATGTCTTTGACTGAATCTTCTCGAAGATAGCCATTATCTAAGGTCAAGAAGTTTTTGCCGTAACCACTGGAACCCCTGACGTTGGGAAACAGAATCGCAACACCCAATTCATTCAGGTAATAGTTATTCCGCCCTAAAAAGGTGGGGCGAAACTGACCTTCTGGCCCACCGTGAATGTTAATAATGACTGGGTGCTTACCTGAAAATTTGGTGGGGGGACGGTACAGAAAGCCGGAGATGGTTTTGCCATCAAAGCTTTTCCATCGGACTATTTGGGCGTCTGGAAAGTTGACTGTACTCAAGCCGCCTGTTTCGCTTTCTGTCCAGCGTTCAATTTTGTTGCTAGGGAGATTTAATGAGTAAACGTCAGCAGTCGTTTTTGCGGAAACTAAGGTAAAGCCCAAATCGTGGTTATTACGATGCCAGTTAATGCCCAATATCTGCCCTACTGGTAACTTTGGCAGTGGCTTTTCCTTGCCTGTTGCTGTTTCTAGTAGGCGTAGCACACTTGCCCCGTCTTCATTGTTGACAAAGGCGATATATTTACCATCATGGGAAAGGTCAAAGTTTTCCACATCCCAAGGGATATGGGTGGTGAGATAGGTGTGCTTGAATGTCGCCAAGTCAATGTATGTTAGGCGAGAAAATTCAAAGTCACGGTCAGTGGTGACATACAGACCTTTGCCATCTGAACTAAATACCCCTCCACTATAGGTTACCTTTTCTTTGCCTCCTTTGGGTGTGACCAGTTTCTTTTCCCCTGACTGAGTATCTATCAGCCAGAGATAGCTTTCATTTGCAGAGATGTATTCTCCTGCCAAGAGTAGGTGGTCATCTGGCGACCAGTCCAAGGCATCCCAACCGCCGCCTTCTACCTGTGCTAAGAGGCGATCGCTTTGGGGATTTTTCGGTGAGATTATGTAAAAATCAGTATCTTTACCTGTGCGTCGGGTGGAGGTGTAAATCATGCGATCGCCCTGATTCGACCATCGACCGAGACTGTTTTTTGACTTGCCATCAGTCAGTCGTGTAATGTCACCTGTCGCCAAGTCATAACGGTAATTCTGGTTAAATTCATTGCCGCCAATATCCTTACTGAAGACAAAAGACTCCCCTTTGGTCGGCTGAAAAGTCCCTTCCCCTACTCGTTCTGGGAAAAACGTCAACTGCTTACGACTCCCCAAGGGAAATTTGACCAAGTGGATCTGGGGTGTATCCGCAAACCGCGTCGAAATCAGCATTTCCCGGCGAGTGGGATGCCAGTCGGTAATACTAGCTGATCGAAACTGGGTATAACGATCTACTGTTTGTGTTAGTGATGAAGGAATCGGTGGAATCCCGTCAATTATAAGGTTTTCGCCTACACTGACAGTGGGGCTTTGGGCAATGACCATGAGTGTTGGCAGCAGAATTACTGCAAGCAGGGTAACAAAGAACCTGGATAAAAATTGCATTATCCTATTGTTATGATCACGGAAAGTATATGGTGATAATATACCGTGGGCAGGACTTACCAAGGGATGCGATCGCCTGATTATGTCGCCCGCCGTTGAAAAATTATGATTTCAGTACCGACGACCGGATTACGTGCTACTAGTCTACCTTGAGTGTCAATGATATCCAGGTGACTAAAATCCAGTTCTTTTGAGCGTTGCAGCATTTCGGTTGCTAATTTCTCCTGTTCGGATTGTTCAAGATTGAACCAATCGTCATTAATTTTAATCGTCAGGCTACTGGTGCGAAAGTTAGCGTGAATTGATTGTATGAGTCCAGGGGCGAAGCGATCGCTCATTTCCGCCACTTGATTTTCTATCGCTGCAATCAAGCTTTGTTCTGGCGTCAATACTATTTCCGGTTCTGGCAATGGCGGCGTAGTTTCTGCTACTGACGGAACTTCCTTTTGCACTGACTCTGTTGGAGTCGTTATTGTTACAGAAGGTTCTACTTGTTGAGGCGGAACATTTGCGACCTCAGTCGGTTTAGGAGTGAAAAGACTTGAAGTTGTCCAAACGAGAATCACAACAATTCCCACGATAACCCCTGTTAAAGCCGTATCCGACAACTTTGCAGATACACTATCAGGTAACAAAAAGCGGATTTTGGCTAAAGCTGTACTCCACCAACGTAGAAACGAGGTTACCCTTGTCTGTAAAGAACTGGGGGTTTTCCTAGTACCAGGAGAAGTTTTTGGTTTAGGGGAAGAAGGTGGTTGGGAATTTTGATTGTCTTGTGACATGGAACTTTCACCAAAAGCAGCGAATCAAGGATAATGGACGTAAATTATGGCTGGTGCTGCTTCCTCTGCCCTAATGTATCACCTCACTGCTTCCGCTAAACTTAACTATATGTTTAATTTGGTAAAGTATGAACCTGAAACGCCGTCAATTTTTATTTTTCAGTAGCCTTAGCTTTTTCGGTGTAGGATTTATGGGCTGTGTGGCTCAAAGCTCAGGTAAAAAAGCTGATATTGCTGCATCAAAAGCGACAATGGCTGCGACATCGGCTAAAAATGACTTGTTACTGCGTTTTGTTTCTGTATCAGATACAGGAACTGGGGAGAAAACTCAGTATGCTGTAGCTAAGGCAATGAATACTTATCATAACCAAAATCCTTACGATTTAGTTATTTTAGCTGGAGACAATATCTATACTAATGGCGAAATGGAAAAAATTGGCGACGTGTTTGAGCGTCCTTATGCACCATTGCTAAAACAAGGTGTGAAATTTCAGGCTTGTTTGGGAAATCACGATATTCGCACTGCCAATGGTGACCTACAAGTCAAATATCCTCACTTTAATATGAGTGGACGCCATTACACATTTCGCCGCGACCAAATGCAATTTTTTGTCTTAGATACTAACGTTAACGCTGATTGGAAAAATCAACTTGTTTGGTTAGAACAAGAACTTAGCCATTCTGATGCACATTGGAAAGTTGTGGTTGGTCATCATCCAGTTTATGCATCAGGTGTCTATGGCAGTAATCCAACTTTTATTAAAACCCTGTCACCCCTTTTTGCAAAGTACGGCGTCCAACTTTACATCAATGGTCACGAACATCATTATGAGCGTACTCGTTCTATCAATGGAACAACTTATTTAATTAGTGGTGCTGGTGCAGATACTCGTCCTGTAGGACGTTCTGAGTGGACTGAGTATTCTGCTTCAAAGTTGAGTTTTGCTGCCTACGAACTCTATGCAGATAGAATAGAAATTAGCGGCATCGGTACTGATAACCGCGTTTTTGATCGGGGTGTTATCCAGTTAAAATCGATCTAATTTTCAGGGCTATTTCCCAAAGGGCTTAGTTCCCACTGGTACTCTATATTAGTGGCGATCGCAAGGCTGGATGTCGTTAGACGTCTTGAACTCAGGTTGAGATATCTCTCTAGTTATCTTGAATATTCCATTTTTTGCAATACAATGAGGATAAAGGTTGATTTCCTTGTATAGGGAAGCATTGCAAATAAGCTTATAGTAGCGAGTCTGGGAGCACCATAGTGTCAACAGCAGTGTTGATTGATTCTTACGAGATTCAGCAAATCTGGCAAAGAAAACTCAGTCCATCATCGAGATTTGACGAAATTGCTGCCAGATTGCGCAGGACAGCCAAAATTGTTAAACAGGAGTGGAATAACTTTCCGCCTGAAAACCGTGAGCAACTAAAAGAACTTGCGTACTCCTTGACTGAACCACACGGATCTCTGCCTAACCTGAAGCGCACCATTTGGGTGGCAGTATATACGTTGTTTATCAAAACAACCAGTCAATCAGCAGAATTTCAACCCTGCATTGAGGCTCTAGATCTGCTGGTCAATAACATAATGGAAGCGGTCGAACAAGAAGATCCTAGTTATCAAGCGGTTTTATCTGATACTGTAGAACAACTGTACTCAAACGGGGTACAAGGAAAAGTGTTAGAGCCGGAGGAAACCCGTGAGTGGCTGCGAAAATTATAAGGGAAATGCCGAAAACCTCTGAGGAGCAGGTGCGTAGCACCGTACTCCGTACTTCAGGCTCTTGATGAAGGCTAGCTGCATCCTTTAGGATGCCTTGGTGTTCTCTTCCTTTAATTCTGGCAAGCTATCTATCCATTCGTCAAATAAACTTGCTACCGACCTTTCTGTTTTTCTGGCTAATAAGGTTAGCTTATTGTACCTGCGCTCTGTTACCCGAAAATCGAATCTTTTAGTTTTCATAATC
>CAIVAU010000207.1 GCA_903903925.1 uncultured cyanobacterium | reverse complement strand
TATTTGCGCTATTTCCAAAACTCTTTCAAACCAATCCTCTGCTTGCTGGATCGCTTTAGTTTTTTCTGTGGAATCAGACCAAATTTTCTCCCAATTAAACAGCCAGCGAGTCAAAACACGCCCTAAATCAACCAATTCTGCAGCTTGGTCAATATCTAAGAGTACCATATCTGGGACAGTCCACTCGATAAAATACCTGCTTTCCTTAGCAAGATTGAGTATCGATTCCTGATGCGATCCCTCAACGTATAATTTTTTAATTTGAGATAAATTTTCCGCCAACTGATGCAGGCGAGTAGGGATATCGTTTTTTGCGAAACTTTGTTGCTGTAAGGTAAAGTCTGTCATAAATTTCCCAGGAACTCGATGAGGAATGGTCGTCCCCGTGTTCATGGGGACAAGTTCAAGCGAGGGCGACTCATCCACCTGGTGAGTAAGGGCGCAGGGATTGGTCGATCCACCTGGTGAAACCCAGTAATAACGCCCTCTCCCTTAAGCAGTAATTGATTCGGACAACAAACCCGACATACCTAACACTTGCTCCGACCAAGTACTGGCAAAAGCAGCAATATTCATTCGTTCTGTTGGGTTTGCCCAAATATTTGACCAGTTTTGCTGCCACTCCCGTAAGTGACTTTGTAGTTGATTTAATTGCCCTGCCTTCTCAATGTCTGTATCTTGGATAATCAACCCAACAAAAAATAGACTTTCTTCAGTAAAGGCAGCAACTAAGCCAAGGTTTGCTGGATTTTGGCATCGGGATGAGAGACGCGCCAAACTCGCTGCCAACTCTCCCAAGCGGTTAGCCTTGGGTTGGCGTAAAAAACTCGTTTCAATTGCTCTCCAATCAGGCATTACAATCCTCCTAGCAACCGCCGCGTAATTAAAGCTACTTGACGAGCGAATTTCAGGAGATCGAATCTCCATTGTACGATTATTTTGACTTGGACGAATGTTGATAATTGACTCAAAACCTACTTCTTGAGTGTAGGGATACCAATCGGCACCCCAAATATCTTTTTGTTTGCTACCAGCCTTCAGCAAAACTTCTTCACACTCATAGTGAAGTTGACTACCTCCAGCAAGAATTTCTTGCTCTATATCGACTGCCAATTTTATAAATACTCCCCAGCTTTCGAGCATTTCGTCAATTTGCTCTTTTGTCGCACGAGCGCGTATTACCAGAATCAATTATTTAACCTCAGTTACCAACATTAATTACTAACATTATTTCATCAACCGTGCAAACGGGTTCATCTCGTTATGCTAATTAGGTTTATCAAAATTATAGGGGTTTGATGACTATGAGGAGCGCTACGCGCCTATTGGAGAAAGAAACAAAACACGAAGTCATATGCAACAAATATCCCCAAATCCAAATCCTACTGCAACACAGGGCAAAAATCTACAAGGACCAAATACAGCACACAATTCAATTGCTTGTCCGAAACAGCCTTTTTCTGTTGAAGACTGTGAATGGGAACTGCTTGCCCAAGAAGCTTTTGAGCGTTCTTACTACATCCATTTAGCTTATAGCGCTTACTAAAAAATGCGTGCCTTTTTAAAGACAGGCATTCAATTTTTTGTACTAAAAATATGACAACAAATATCAATTACCTGACTCTTCAAGAACTTTCTCTAGAAGCTGCCAAACTTTGGGAACAACTAGAACAGGTAGATTCAGAAGAAGGCAATGTTGAACAAATTCTCCAACAACTGTTCGAGGTGCAAGGTGTTCAGGAACGCAAAATCGATGCGATCGCCTATGTTGCCGACCAACTTAAACTGGACATAGAGGTATGGCAGAGACGTCTAGAGGCAATCACTGAACTGCATACAGCAGTCATCAATCGCAAACAGAAGCAGCTTGAATCCCTCAAATCATATTTGCTGTTTCTCAATAAACATCGCGTCCTCCAAGACCGCAACCCTGGTGTGGACAGAGAAATCGCTTTCCAAAACAATCCTCCCAAAGTTGTACTGAAGGTTGAACCTAACAACCCAGAATTTCCAGAAGAGTTTCGAGAGGTGCGCGTGGAATATCGTCCACTTACCAAACAAATTCTAGAAGCGCATAAACAGGGTCGTGATGTGAGTGCAATTGCCGACATAGAAGTTGGCAAACACGTCAGATTCAAGCACTCTTCTCGGAAGAAATAAGCTTGCTATTTGACTACCATAAAAGCCAAGAAGTCTTGATACGACTTGGCTTTTTTACTTTTACCCTTAAAGATAATAGCATAAACAGCATACAACGAGATAGTATCAATTGATATAAAATAGCTGTAAGTTTAAATCAAATTTTATATCATTTTTCCAATTGTTTGATCTCCAACTCCACTACTACAATCTTCAATAATTAAATGACACATGAAAAGGCTAAAATCTTCTTAAAATCATGAATAATTGGATAATACAGATATTTAGCAGTTACGTAATGATAAGTTTATGGTTGATGGTTAGATGGGGTGTGTTTGTAAAGAAAAAACAACCCAGCACCTCCCCTGAAGATACTTTTATATTTCTTGTAGTCTATATAGCCATAATAACTTTGTGGCCTCTCCCTATTCCCATACACTGCTTTCAAGTTTTGAAAAATCGCCAGCTAGAAACTGCTACTCTACTTCCTGCTGCTTTAGGAGTTTTTGCATTCGGTGTCAGCATTTATCTGAGCCAAAATTACTGAAACTAACTTCTAAATAAAAGAAGACGATTGCTATAAGCTACTTGCAATCGTCCCCATACTAGGATTGTCTCAACCGCATAATAAAGGATTTGATGGTTATACGATATATAGCAATCCTATTTAAGAGCCGAACAAGGGGGACAATGGGGACAAGGAGGACAAGGGAGAGGTGTTTGTAACTCATTTAGGATGGCTCTAGCTCAAAGTTTATCTTAATAAAAATACCTATTGAATAACTTTAATTGATTACTTATTAGTGTTTAATATTTTGAAAATGTGAAGCTTGCTGTTATATAGTGATAACAACAAGCTAACGCTTTTAAAGATTTGATGCTGGCAATCGCTACAAACAAGCCAGCCCTAAAAAATTAGGAGTTTTTCAGATGAACGTACAAGAAATTTTGACGGCTGTATTCCACGCAGTAACTATCTGCTTTACATTGCTCATTGCTTACTGCGAAATCACTAAGGTGATGTCTTCAAAGAAAGCATTGCAAGTATCAGAATCATGTAAATCACAACTGGATTTATGGAGTAACACAGCATTGGTGGAGGAGCATCCAGCAGTATCTCCCAACGAGATTACACACGAAGAGATTGACCCTGAACCAATATTGCTACGACCAGAAACTGAGGATAAGCCGATTGATTTAGATGAATTTAGAAATTCGCTAAATCCAATAAAGTCTGCTAAATCACAAATGGATTTTACCAAGATGACTCTACAGCAGTTACGGAAAGAAAGCAGTCAAATAGGCATTAAATGGAGAGATGCCGTGACGGATATTAAAACAGGTAAAAAGCGGCATTTGCGTAAGGCTGAGATGGTAGCAGCACTGCAACAAAAGCTGAGTGCATAAGATAAATATCCTGGTGTTGAACACCAGGATATCCCAAAAAACTGTTATCAAAATACCGAGGTTTCATGATCATGTAGGTGACAAGTACCTTTGACGATACTTCTTTTTCCTTAAAGAGGTAGCCTGTGGTCTTGACCACTGCTTCATGGGGGTGACAGGAAGAACATCCGCAAACTGCTTAGTAATGGCAGTATTACCAGTAACTTTAGCCAACACATTTGCCATAAACCGACAGCACCTCGCAGGCTGACTCACTACTTGCTCCTCGGCAAATCGAATCACCACCCACCCTGCATCCACAAAACATTTGTTCCTATAATCATCATCACCTAAATAGTGCGTAGGCTCACCCGTGGCAAATGAATGGCTCTCGTCTACCTCTATGTCTAGGTGTAATCCAGTATTCGGTTCTACAATCAAAAAATCAGCGGTGTAAGGACGCTCGTGACCATCTGGCAGCATCTCCTGCTGAGATCGCACCCAATCACCAAAATAATGGTTTAGCACTTCCCCAAACTGCTCCTCAGATGCACCCACAGGAGCATTTCCACTGCCAGAGGGTTTGATATGAGGAGAGAGGTCTTTGGAGTTGGGGAAGGATGGGATGAAGAGAATGGGATAGACGGGAGTAGACTTAGCCATGCTGTGGTTGAAGAACAACATCCCCATCCTAAAAGTACACAAGTCCCACCCAAAACTACAAACTAATCTATTTTTTCCACTAAACCACATCTATCATCTGATATATGTTTTTCCATAGTTTGATAGTAGCCATTGAATCAAAAATCCAATTAAGATTCTGTGTAAGAATGCAGGAGTCAGAATTATTAAACAATCGGGAGATAATAGGATGTCGTCAAGAGTCTGAAGACAGATACCAAACCCTTATAAATTCTTACTCCTGACTCCTGACTCCTGAATTCTTACGATTTTGTTAAATACGGATGGATAAAGGATGGTATCAGATTTCTTCTACAAGCTTCCCAAACTCATTGAGTCGGGGGAAGAAGCTATAATTTGCTGTGAATCTCCACTCCAAGAAAGAGATAGGATTCTGCAATATATCTCTCAATACTGTGCCTCAATACAAACTAAATGTTTGCTCTGGAATTTGGGGCAAGAAACCATTAAACAAGTTGAGTATTCCGATAGTGGGCAGATACATCTTTTTGACTTTGAGGAATACACTCCACTACCAGTACAAAACTCAAAAGACTATTTTCAAGTATTGAAGTTTTGGGAAAACTACCAAGGTAATGGGGTGCTAATCATCGAAAACCTGTACCCTTGGATTAGTACCAATGTCCCTCAAGAAACCCAGTTCTTTCTACTGTCTGAGTGGGTAAAATCCAATCTGCTCAACATCTCCCTCACTAAATGTGCTCTCCGTGGAATTAAGTGTGCTATTTTGCTGGGGGCGCAAGCTGACCTACATCCAGAAATGCTCTGCCAAATCCCCCTGCTCTCTCAAGATCTCCCTGATACTTCAGAAATTCTAATAGCTTTAAATGAGGAGTTAGAGGGACTTCTGCCACCAACATTTGGTGAAATGGACCGACTATGTATTGCTCGTAGTGGGATTGGGCTGTACATCTCAGACTTTCTCAAAGGGCTAAAATCAATTAGCTCCCATTGTGATGACTGCCCAGAAGAAATAGCTAAAAAGCTATTGCAATACAAAATAAATCTGCTCAACAGACTCTATGAAATAGATTTTATTCCACCCCCATTAGTTCCATTAGGGGGATTAGAGTTGATGCAAGAGGCTTTTAAGAAATTCAAAAGACTTTTCAGCCCCCTTGCCAAAGCCTACAAGCTACGAGTCCCCAAAGGCATAATACTGGTGGGTCCCCCAGGTACAGGCAAATCACATTCTGCTAAAATCTGCTCCCAAATCCTAGGTGTTCCTCTGATCTTAGTAGATTGGGGTAACTTTAGAAGCTATGGTAATGAGGCAGAAAGAAGACTGAAAAAACTGCTGAAGCTGGTAGACCGTCTTAACGAAGTTGTGATTTATTTCGATGACTTTGATAAAGGATTTGCTGGAGATGATGATGTAGCCAGAAGGCTTGCAGGACAGTTGCTGACCTGGATGCAAGAGCGTGTCAGTGACGTGATCGTCATTGCCAGTGTCAACCGCTTGGAATGGTTGCCCCCAGAAATAACCAGGGCAGGACGGTTTGACTATCTTTACAAAGTAGATCTGCCTAATCACGGAGAGAGACACGCCATTTTCAAACTGCACGGTGGCAGATTTGATGAGAGATTTTTTAGTGGGGACCCATACACAGAGTCCGAGTGGCGGCGGTTGCTTAAACAAACCAATCGCTGTGTGGGGGCGGAGATACAGACAATTGTGGAGAGAGCAGCAGCAACCACCTTCTGCCAAATGTTTCCAGAAGATATACCTGTACCAACAGATGGGGAACTGCCACCACTGTCCATATCTGTTGCCACTCTACTAGAAGAACGCCGACAAATCAACCCATTGGCGATCCGGGAAGCAGACAGGGTGGAAAGTATGAGGAACAAAGCTGACCTTCAGGGCTTACCTTCGTCTCCGGCAGACTCCTCTCAGTACGCTATTGGCAACGTTGATATATTTGGATGATACAATAATGAGCAACGCACCGCATACACCCCAAGCAACAATTCTACCCAAACGGAAAAATTCCCTTAACACCCCCCAAGTTCTACTGAAATACTTGAACATAATTGGTCCAATAGCAGGTTTCAGTTTAGCAATAGGGTCGATACTGCTGACTCTGCTAGCTTTAGCAGCACGCTCTCCCCAACAACTACCCGTGAGTGCGATCGCACTTATGGGAGACAAGAAAATTGAACTGGAAGTAGCGAAGAATCCACAAGAGTTGAAATATGGGCTTAAATTCCGTTCATCATTACCACAGAACAGAGGGATGCTGTTTGAGATAGGGAAGCCTCAATTGGTTCGGTTTTGGATGAAGGATGTCAAAATCCCCCTAGATATTATTTTTATCCAGCCAGACGGTTCGGTCAACAGAGTTGCCACCAACACTCCTCCTTGCCATAAAGAACCTTGCCCTCTCTACTACTCCACTGCCCCAGTTAACCGCGTCCTTGAGCTTAATGCAGGAGCTGCAAAACAACTAGGGATTGAACCTGGCAGTACTATTCCAATCACAAAATGAACTACCTAGTGGTCTGTCAACCGAGACTCGTGAGCGACGCGGAGTGCGGGGGACGCTATGACGCGGAGATCTCTATTTTACAGACATCCCCGTTTCAATCCCAACCCGTCAATTATTTCTTGACAGACTTCTAGGTGATCGCGCAACGCAGATCCTGTTCGGTTAAGCGATAAATTAGACGCTTGAGTGGACTTTGATTTTCACCAAAAATCATCCCCGATGGGATCTGAACCAATCATAAAATCAAAATTACCTTCACCCCTGCTTTTGGTCAATGTTTCCATAATTTTTTGGGGGTTATCGTGGGGACCACTGACATAGAATGGTTTTCCGTCACGACCACATTCAATACGTATGATCCCATCCCATTTTCCGATGTGCGCTCGTGCTTTTTCAAAGTCTTTGTGTGGTTGAAATCCTAAGCTTTCTGCGTATTCGCAAGCACTAAATATCATACCTTGGGCAACTTCAAGGGGAACCTCTTGTGGAGCTCCTGGAAATAGATTAAATGATGCTTGTGCAACTTCTTTAAACTTTATTCTGTCTACTGTACGTGGTGGCACGGTATCTTTAACACCCAAGCACCATATATCTAAAAGGTAACTACAAAACGTGACTTGATTGTATCGAGCAACCCTGGCAATCACTACCAATCCTAAACCGCGCTCGATATCGTCATTGTTTTTTGCAGGGATGATTTTTGACAGCAGATTTTTGATGCTATTTTCTGGTGGGATTTTCGGTAACAATTGGATAAGATTTTCGGAAGCTAAACACTGATATACGGGGTCTAATTCTCCTAAAGCTAATCTATCCAATGTGGTTTGCTGTGCTTGATTTTGGATGGCTGCATTGACTTGTGATACTTTGATACCTAGTTTTCGAGCTATTTGTTTGGGTGTTAAATTCAATGCCCGTAAATCTCTGATTTCTTGTTGTTGTGTTGCTGTCATGACAAATTACTACTTTCTACAAACAACCGGGAGCAGAAAACAGATTCTGTCTTCTATTTTCCGGTTTTTCACAGAATTATACAATCATGGGCATGATATACAGACGTAAATTAGAGTGTTGTCAGGTAAAGCGCTAAATATCTTTAACCCAGGCTCTCGATTGTTGAGGTACACTCGTTTTCACATAACCTGCTTCAAGGCACGCGGTGGCAAGAGCACCTCTTAGGGCCGACTGATTCACATTGGGTAACTGCTTTTTTAACTCTTGCAGTGCATCGGACTCGATAATCGTAGAATCGGCTTGGGTAACAAGCTTTGTCACTGCTTTAAACAGCGGTGTTGTCGCACCTCTTTTTTTAATCTCCCACAAGGATTTGCTGAGATCGAAGGTGAACAGCATGGAAAACTTGTGCAGCATAGTCACAAATTCTTGCTTGCGATAAAGCCAACCCCAACCCCCACACGGTGTACGTTTACCGTGACGTTGATGGGCTTGTGCAATTAGTAGGATGACGTGACCAAAGTCAAAGGCTAAGGAACTGTTAATTTCCCATAGTGACTTGTGCGGTCGTGACCAAGTGAATTGATAAATATCACTATTTGAAGATGCTGGTTCTAGTCGGATTTGGAACTTCCAAGCATCAAAGACCCAAAGCAAATGACCAATTTGAGTATAAAAATGTTCACGCTCACGAATCTTTTCAACACTAATGCTACTATGCTGAAACTCAACGATGAGCAGGCTATCATCTGGTTGGGGTAAGCACAAATCTGCTCTATGTTTGTGGAAATTATGACATAGGATGACTTCACGGTATTCAACAGCAAACAGTTCTTGCCAGCTTAAATGCCATTTCATTATTAATATTGCACAAGTGGTAGAGTAGCAGCCTGTAGTTAATCAATGAAATCTATTTATTCTGGAGAATAATCTTTTGGTACAAGCGTCCACAACCGTAGAGATTGCTATCGAAAGAATACAACGCGTAGTTACGTGCAGCAGTTATTGGGTTGTGTTCAAGAGCGATCGCATTCTTCCCGACAATGCGATCTGCGCTTCGCAGCAGCGCTTCATTCTATAGGTTTTTATCAGTGTACCTGTCTTTCCTAGGATCTGACAGTACTGATGAATTCTTGAATCCCTGATGACCACTCGCTGATAGCTGTTTTTAGGATCTACGTCATTGGGTAGTACAGTGCGACGCCAACGTGAAACGTCCCGTAGGTATGCCAGTACCAAACCGATTTTTTTCAAGGGACATTCTAGGTCAACACAGATTCCACTTTCTTGGTGTACTGCGGCGTGGATGAAATAATTAACTTTAAGTAGTATTGATGGTTGGGAAAAGGCACTCTTGAAAGAGCCAATCATGCTAATTGAGAAAGGGTTTGAGTCTGATTGACAACCCCTGAGCTTGAAAGGCAGCGCTCGTCTGTTGG
>CAIVAU010000206.1 GCA_903903925.1 uncultured cyanobacterium | reverse complement strand
GGCGATTGTCGGTGGGGCCATCATTCCCGTTTTCATGGGGCGGGCCGCCGATCTCCTGGGGATTCACCACTCCCTCTTCCCTGCTCCCTGCTCCCTCTTCCCTCTTCCCTCTTCCCTCTTCCCTGCTCCCTCTTCCCTCTTAATCATAGTGTTAAATTTTGTTTAGTATAAACTGAAACCTTGTACTTTAGCTGGCTACATGAATATCATATCTGTTGATGATGACTATTGTGGGGGAGTATAACAGTAAAAGCACTAATCAAAGGTAAAAGCTTCTGTATGAGAATACACAATGACATGGTGATTCTCAGATGCGTAAAATCTACCTAAATATAAGTCATTCAGGAGCCAGAAGCCAAGGTTACTCATGGAATCGAATAGCCCTGAGTCTTAGTGAAAAGGGTGTAGGGTGTAGGGTGTACGGGAACCCCATAAATAAATGTAGGGGTGTCTTCCCCATTTGGGGTGTGGTTGTTTTATGTTCCCCATACCCCACACCCCATTCGTAGTCACATCATAAGGGTTACTTTAAGGCAGCTAGCTTTATAGAGTCTTTACAAATTCTTTACTCAATCACTAAAAATCCCTGATAATCTCAGTATAAGTGAGTAAATTAAGTGTAACTTACGAATTCACTAGGATTTTCTAATCTAAGAGAGAAGGGTACTACCATTAAGCTTCACAATAAACCCTAAATTGAGACTTTTGTATTTTTTAAGCCTTGCAAAAAGTTTAGCTCAACATTGAATTAGCCTAAAAGAAAAGAAAAATGAGCACAACTCCTATAGGTAGCTACAAGTTTTCCCAAAAACTACACCCACTATCTCTGTTAGCCCAGCTGACAAGTCGGCGTGCTACAGGCTGTTTACGGGTATTTCTTGAGTCATTTTCTTGGTCAATTTATCTAGAGGATGGTAAACTTACTTATGCCTCTTATTCAGATAAACTTTTTGAGCGGTTTGATAGTCACCTAGAACGATTGAGTCAGCAATTTTCTACTCTCAACCGTGCAACTCTTATGCAGGTACGAGCAATATTTGAACCAAACGGTGAAAGTCAATCAATCCAACAAGCAGATTATCAAGCTATTTGCTGGCTAGTGGAACGGGACTATATAACCCCTCCTCAAGCAGTAGTCCTAATAGACGAAATAGCAAAAGAAGTGTTGGAGTCATTCCTAACCTTAAAAGAAGGAAGCTATGAATTCAGTAGTGTAAGTCCTTTAGATGAACTACCAAAGTTTTGTCGCCTAGATCTGCGATTATTAGTGGAACACTGTCAAAAGCAGTTACGAAATCAGCACAATCATCAGTTATCAGTTTCTCAACGTGAGACTAAACAGACTGTGCCTACATCAATACAAGTACCACAAACACAAACAAAACTTGGGAGGGAGTTGCCAAGACAAACAAATTATGAGCGATCAGATCAGAGTAATAACAACAGTTATCAGCAATCTAGCAACAAAAAGATATATACCGTAGCTTGTATTGACGATAGTCCCACAGTTTTAAACTCTATCAAACAGTTTTTGGATGAAAATACTTTTTCAGTTGTAATGATCAGCGATCCCGTAAAAGCTTTGATGCAAATTCTTCGTAGCAAACCAGACATAATTTTGCTAGATGTTGAGATGCCGAATTTAGATGGCTACGAGTTGTGTTCCCTTTTACGGAGGCATTCAGCTTTCAAAAATACACCTATCATTATGGTGACTGGCAGGACAGGATTTATAGACAGAGCAAAGGCAAAGCTGGTCAGATCATCAGGCTATTTGACCAAGCCTTTTACACAATCGGATCTATTAAAAATGGTATTTAAACACATTGTTTAGTCGGTGCCTTACTGACGAAGCAATGAGGAACCATCTGCGTGGTGATCCAGGGATCTTAGTAGAGTTAGCCCCCCTTGGGTCTGAACTTGAGCGAACTGATGTACGACAGCAGTGGTTGAATGAGTAAAGCAGTTGAAGTGTTGTTTAGGAGATTTAGGAGTGAGTCTAACTTTGCTTGGCACAATTCTGATCGTAGAAGATTCCCCCAGTGAGTTGGAACTGATGAGCCATTATCTTAAAGAAAGCGGTTACAACGTCATTCAAGCTAATGGTGCAAAAGAAGCTTTAGAAAAAGCTTTGTCAAATAATCCAGATGTGATCGTTACCGATGTGGTCATGCCAGGAATGAGCGGTTTTGAGTTGTGTCGATCCCTCAAAAGAATTCCTGCGACTCAAAAAGTGCCCATAGTCATTTGCAGTTCCAAAAATCAGGAGATTGATCGTTTGTGGGCAATGAGACAAGGTGCTGATGCTTATGTCACTAAGCCTTACACTCGTGAACAGCTTCTGCGGGCGATTAAATCAGTAGCGATTTAAATCAATGAATAGTTCAAAAATTACCCTTTCCCTCAAACAAGCCCAGAATAATTTGGGAGACGGCTATCTCAGGTTTCGGCTGAATAGACAGAGTGACGCCCTTTTATCGATGAGGCACACGCAAGAAGCAATTATTGTGCCTTTTGAGGCTGTAACCTCAATGCCAAATATGCCTACCTGTATACTTGGATTAATGAATTGGCGGAGCCGCATAATTTGGGCAATTGATCTACCAAAAATGCTCAATCTAGAATACCTAGATCATAGGCTTCGGCAGTACAACGTCATCGTTATCAGGGTGGAATCGGTGCTTTTAGGCTTAGTTGTACAAGAAATCAAAGGAACATCCAGGTTTACACCTGATGATATTCGCTCTCCTCTGGGTCACATTGCCTCTAGTTTAGTTCCGTATTTACGCGGTTGCGTTATCCAAGAAGAAGAAATGTTGCTGGTATTAGATGCACAAGCTATTGTGCAGTCTTCTGTTCTCTCTAGTCAGGAACTCTGAGGGAGAGGAAACCCTACGGGTAAAGCCGGGGGGCTTGCGCTCACTCTGGGATTAGGGTGTACTGCTGAAAAAAGGATTTTTAGTCTTCTTTTTTACCACATACAATGGAATGACTTTATGATTAATAAAGCTGATAGAGCTAAAAGTAAAGATGATCAAAATGAGACATCAATACATTCATCTCAAAAAGTGGTTACGGATAATATAGTAAAACTTCCTGAATCTAGTATTGAAACTGTTTTCAATTCTCCCCGACATCAAGTAGGGCCAGCTTTTAAACAGCTAAGCTTAACTACCAAAGCTACAATATTGGCGATCGTGATTGGGACTTTGCCTATATTAGGGATTGGGACTCTTGCCTATCAAATAGCTAGCAAATCTATTACCCGTAAAATTGCTCAAATTCAAACAGCTGAAGCCAAGGGCTTAGCAGACAAGGTAAATCGGTTCATGATTGAACGATATCGAGACCTTGAGTTTATGGATAGTATGCCGATTTTCGCAAATCCGAGATTGAGAGACTATACCACTCCTAAGGAAAAACAGGCAGCACTGGACAAGTTGATTGATGCCTATGCCGTTTATGACAGTATTGGCGTTTTTGATTTACAGGGTGAACCAATTGTGATCAACCAAAGCGATGAAGCAGACAATCATCGCGATCGCGATTACTTTCAGAAGGTACTGGAAAGCGATCGCCCTTTCATTAGTCAGCCAGAAGTATCCAAAGACACAAAATTACCTAGTATTTACACTGCTGCACCTATTAAAGATACTGTGACAGGTAAAACCATTGGCATCATCAGAGCACGTATGCCTGTAAAGCCGCTTGAAGATCTGCTCAAAAATTACACCGGAAATGGGCGGCAATACTTTTTGAGCGATGCCTCTGGGAAAATTTTCGTGTCATCAGCTAAGAATCAAATAAATGGAAATGCTACAGCATATTTTCCTGGTTTGAATAAACAGCAAGCGACAAAGCCAGAAAATTCCTTCTCTACAACTTACGCACCGGACAACAGAGAGAATTTGGTCAGTTATGCATCCAACAAACTGGATGGTTTACCAGATTTGAAATGGCAAGTCATCCTAGCTACAGATACAGCAACTGCCTTTGAGCCTCAAAGACAATTGCTCCTCACAATAGCCATAGGCACAGGGCTGACAGCATTAATCGTAGCTTTGGTTGCAGCATGGTTAGCTAAACTTGCGACAAAACCCATTGTGAATGCGACACAAGCAGTAGCAAAACTCGGTCAAGGTGAACTTGAGACTCGTTTAGAGGTGCAATCAGAAGATGAGTTAGGCGTTTTAAGTGCCAACATTAACCAAATGGCAGCACAATTACAGACGCTCTTAAAAGACCAAGAATTGGATGCTGAAAGAGTAAAATTACTGGCAGAAATCACCCTGCGGACTCGTAGAAGTCTCAAAGTAGAAGATATTTATAAAACAGCAGTTAGAGAAGTTCGCCAAGCTTTGAAAACAGACCGGGTCGTGATCTATCAATTCAATCCAGAGACCTGGGATGGAAAAGTCATTGCCGAAGCCGTGACTGCAGGCTTACCAAGAATGTCGGGAGTGGAAATAGATGATCCCTGTTTTCAAGAACGTCATGCAGAATCTTATAAAGATGGTCGAGTGCGAGCGATCAACAACATTTATCAAGATCCAAATTTAAGCAATTCAGATTGTTACATCAGAATGTTGGAAAAATTTGCGGTCAAAGCTAATTTGGTAGCACCAGTTATTTCCAATGAAAAACTTGTAGCCTTAATGATTGCTCATCATTGCGACAGTCCCCGAATTTGGCAACAAGCTGAAATTGATTTGTTTCAACAGTTATCAACTCAAGTTGGCTTTGCCTTAGAGCAAGCAATGCTGATAGATGAGGTGCAAAAAGCAAGATATGTTGCGGAAAAAAGTTCCGTTGATGAACGGCAACAAAAAGAAATCCTGCAAATGCAACTCCTAGAATTGCTGAGCGAAGTAGAAGGTGCAGCCACTGGAGATTTGACAGTACGTGCTGAAGTCACAGCAGGAGAAATTGGCACAGTCGCTGACTTTTTCAACTCTATTATTGAAAGTTTACGAGATATTGTGACTCAAGTTAAAGGAGCGGCTACCCAGGTAAACCAGGCGATCGGTGAGAACAAAGGAGCGATCCACCAACTAGCAGAGGAAGCACTCTCTCAAACAGCAGAAATCAACCGCACTCTAGATGCTGTGGATGACATGACACATTCCATGCAAACGGTAGCTGCAAGCGCCCAACAAGCAGCCACCGTTGCCCAAAATGCTTCTCGTACCGCTAAAAAAAGCGGACAAGCAATGGATTTAACGGTGCAAAACATCTTGCATCTGCGGGAAACCGTTGGTGAAACAGCCAAGAAAGTCAAAAGGCTGGGAGAATCAACTCAACAAATTACCCGTGTGGTAGCATTAATTAACCAAATTTCTATGCAAACCAACTTGTTAGCGATCAACGCTGGCATAGAAGCGGCACGCGCAGGTGAAGAAGGTCAAGGGTTTGCCGTGGTAGCAGAAGAAGTTGGGGAACTAGCAGCTAGGAGTGCAGCAGCGACTAAGGAAATCGAACAAATCGTCGAAAACATCCAACGGGAAACTAGTGAAGTTGTAGTGGCTATGGAACTGGGAACCACCCAAGTCGTAGAAGGCACTCGGATTGTTGAGGATGCAAAGCAAAGTCTCAGTCAAATACTGGAGGTTTCCCGCCAAGTTGACATCTTGGTACAATCAATTTCCAATGCCACTACATCTCAAGCACAAACATCGCAAATAGTCAGTTCTCTGATGAAAGAAATCGCTGTTGTATCACAACGCACCAGCACATCTTCCCTCGAAGTTTCCGATTCTTTGCAACAAACTATGGAAATTTCGCAACAGTTGCAAGCAACTGTTGGTACTTTCAAAGTGGATTAGTCAATAGTCATTAGTCATTTGACTATTGATTGTTGATATTGACTGTTAACTATTGACTGTTGACTATTGACTAAGTAAAAATTATGTCACAGGACAAAGAACTTGAGATCCAGATGCAGTTTCTGGAGGAAGCGACTGATTACTTGAATACCCTGGAAGGGGTATTATTGGAAATCGACAAGAGCAACCGCATCGCACCAGAAAAAATCAATGCGGCACTCCGAGCTGCCCATTCGATCAAAGGTGGCGCGGGAATGATGAGATTTCACGCTCTCGCTCATTTGGCTCACCGTCTAGAAGATTCTTTTAAAGTCTTAAAAACCCGGAAAAATTCTCTCGAACTTGACACTGAGTTACATAGTTTACTGCTTTCAGGAGTAGACTGGTTACGTCAGATAGTGGAGTTACTCACAGAAGGGAATGTGATCGACGAGCAGTGGTTGGCGACCTTCTGTGAACCAGTTTTTGAAGAACTACATGAGCGTTTGGGGGAACCAACCCCAGAAGATGCGGCAACTATGCTGTCAACAGAGGAGGGGCAAGACATTATACCCTTGCTCTTTGAAACAGAAGTAGAAGGGTGTTTGCAGCGGCTAGAATCGGTGTTGGCAAATAGCGAACAACCCTGCCTGCAAGAAGAAGTTGCCATTATGGCGGCTGAGTTAGGTGGTTTGGGAGAAATGCTCCAGCTAAGAGCTTTTACCGAACTTTGTGAGTCTGTAACGAGACATTTAGAAGCCGCTGCTCCCTCTCAAGTAGAAGAAATTGCCCATGCAGCATTGACAGCATGGCGGCGATCGCAAGCCTTGGTACTCATAAATCAATTAGAAAGCTTGCCCACAGCAATTGAAGTAGAATCTTTACCTTTTGCCGAAACAGAATTGCTGTCAACTGAAGAAGAAGTCAACCCAGACTTGGTGGGAACAACAGGCGCAGAAGACACTTGGTTGGAGCAAGAGATTATTGCAGCCGATTTTGAAGCGCTGGAGGCAGCGTTTGCAGAGGAGAGGAACTCTCTAGATGAGATCCCAGAATCAACTACAGTAGTTTCACAAGAAGCCCCTGTAAAAGAATACAAATTTGCCGAACACAAAGCTGAACAAACATTTGTTAGCAATAAAAATGAAACTCAGGAAAACACAGTCCGAGTTCCCACCAAGCAACTTGAACAAATTAATGATTTATTTGGGGAATTGATCATCCAGCGGAATGGGTTGAACTTGCAACTAGAAAGATTACGCAAACTCGTTCGCAATCTGGGCCAACGGGTGCAAGTTCTAGATCGAGAAAACCAACAACTACGTACAGCATACGACAAAATAGCAACCCAAGGCGTAGTGCCATCTAGTATCCCATCACTGGATGCAACTGGTGACAGTGGCGAAGACAACTTAGCTGACTATAGCTACCAGCCACAAGGGATTCAAAGTAGGTTTGATTCCTTAGAAATGGATAGCTACAACGAATTCAACCTGCTATCGCAGGAAGTGATGGAAACCATCGTTCAGGTTCAGGAAGTTACCACTGACATTCAACTTAGCCTAGACGACACAGATCAAATTACCCGCAAACTTAACAAAACATCGAAGCAGTTACAGCGAAAACTCACTCAAGTCAGAATGCGCCCACTATCCGATCTAGTCGAGCGCTTTCCCAGAGCCTTGCATGATATGAGTATAGAGTATGGCAAAAATGTGCAATTTAAGGTTGAGGGCTCTAACACTCTGATTGAACGCAGCATTTTAGAGGCTTTGAATGAGCCTTTAATGCATCTATTGCGAAATGCCTTCGATCATGGTATTGAAGATCCTACCACTCGCCGCACTATCGGTAAGCCAGAACAAGGATTGATTGAAATTAAAGCCAATCATCATGGAAATCGAACAATCATTACTGTCAGAGATGATGGTCGCGGTATTTCTCTGGATAAAATTCGCACTAAAGCCCTCTCTATGGGGTTGGAACCTGCTCTCTTGGCACAGGCTACAGATGAAGAACTATTATCGTTAATTTTTGAGCCTGGGTTTAGTACATCTGAGCAAGTGACGGCGTTATCCGGTCGCGGTGTGGGGATGGATGTAGTTCGTAATAAGCTAAAACTTGTCCGAGGAGATATTAAGGTTGATACAGAACTGGGATCAGGAACTACCTTTACATTGTCAGTGCCATTTACACTTTCAGTCGCACGGGTTCTGTTGGTAGAAAGCAACAGAATGCTATTGGCATTTCCGACAGATGTGGTTGCTGAAATCTTCTTACTCCAAAACGAGCAAGTTTTCTCCATGGCGAAGAGCGAAGTCCTCAATTGGCAGGGAAATATGCTACCGTTAATCCGCCTTGGTCGTCACTTAGAGTTTAATTGCCCCCGCTACGATAGCCCCAACTTAGAAACTCCCCCTGCAATTAATGCCCCCAGCGTATTGATAGTTAACCAGGGAAATCAATCCGTCGCAGTACTCTTAGACCGTTGTTGGGGTGAGCAGGAAGTTGCTATGCGCCGTGTTGAGGGGAATCTACCTCTGCCTGCTGGTTTTAACAACTGTACCATTTTGGGTGATGGTCGGGTCGTAGCACTAGTTAATACCAATGAGTTGTTGTACTGGATTACGACTAATGAACGTACATCTAGAGGCAATCAACTACCATCAGCAAAGTTAAAGACAGTATTTCTCTCATCAATTGATACCAAATTAGTAGCACCAGCAATAAACCAAAAAGGCACGATTCTAATCGTAGATGACTCGATTAATGTCCGGCGCTTTTTAGCTTTAACCCTGGAAAAAGGAGGGTATCAAGTAGAACAAGCTAAAGATGGTCAAGATGCCCTGGAAAAACTTCAGAGTGGCTTGAACGTCCAAGCAGTGATCTGCGATATTGAAATGCCTCGCGTTGATGGTTATGGTTTTTTAAGTCGGCTACAATCAAACGATGATTTTAAAAATATCCCAGTCGCTATGCTGACCTCTCGTAGCAGCGATAAACATCGGCAACTAGCAAGCCAATTAGGTGCTAGAGCTTATTTCTCTAAACCTTACAACGAGCAAGAATTACTCCGCACACTGGAGACGATCATTTTTCCCGTAGCAGAGGCAACCATAGGGTCATAGGGGGATTGGGGACTGGCGATTGGGAAGAGGTACCCATTCCCCAGTCTCCAGTCACGAGATCTTGAAAAAAATCTGTAAAGTTTGACGCATTATCACCAAAAGATGCGAAGTTATGTATAACAGAGCCTGCTCAAAATGTGCATAAGACCCAATTTCGATTTGGGTTTATGATGACTCAACAGGCGATTTTTATAGAGATCAAGTTTCTTTGCGTAAGCCCTATATAATCTACCCCGTAAATAGAAAGGGCTTTTGTGATGCATAAACATTCCCTTCCTCCAGATGATTTGCCTCCAGTTCAGGCAACACACCTTGATGGATTACTGCTGAGGCAACTAGAAGAGGCTACAGGCAGACGCTTTTACCAATCTTGCGGTCCCATTACGCGGGCTTTGTTATCGAATTGTCACTGGTATTTCACGACAAAAGCGAGCTCCTTGACACTGCTGATTATCTGTTATGACATAGAAAGTTATTGGCAGCTCACAAACGCTATCCCCCATATTATCGGCAGGTTAAAGCAGTTTTCCAACAACGCAAAAATCCGCCTCTGTCCCCCGAATGAAAAAGGTATACCTTGGGAACTTAGACTGGATGAAATATCCGGTGATTGAAAAGTGCAAAGCATCTCAAAATCTTGAGATGCTTTACATTTGAGCCGATCAGACGAACTGCGATCGCAATTTACTAAGCTTCAAGCTTGACACCTTTCCAGAAAGCAACATAGCCCTCAATATTCTTTGCCTTCTCCTTAGCGCTGGGATAGTACCAAGCAGCATCTTTGTTAACTTGTCCATCTACTTCAATATTGTAGTAACTGGCAAGCCCTTTCCACGGACAAGTCGTGTGCGTACCGCTTTCCTTAAAGTACTGCTTGTTAACAGAGTCAGCAGGAAAGTAATGGTTGTTCTCCACAACTACAGTCTTGTCGCTTTCGGCTAAAGTTGCCCCATTCCAAGTTGCTTTTGGCATAAGTCACGAATGCGAATAAACTCTACACATAACATTATGATTCTTAAAGTAGCAATCTGGCATGTGCCTCCAGTGGTTATACCATTCGTGTTTTCACAAGTGGAGACAATACCCAATGCCCATGCCCTATTCCCGCAGTTCATTTCGGATAGCCTGAATGAATTCCTGTACAGCATCGTACTGGTCAGGCATTGCAATATAACCTAGCAGGAGATTAGGATCTAAGTTAGGAAAAAACCCACTCCGTTCTACCTCTTCATACTCGCCCCTCTCATTAAGACGAAATATTCTTATAGAGTTATATTTCCAAAACCAGACTTCAGGTACTTTTTTGGGTTTATATAACTCCTTCCTGTTAATAGTTCCACTGGTAACGATGACTTCAATAACGATGTCAGGAACTGCTCTTTTTATGTCAACACTGTAAGACTCATCCGGCGTACCAGAAGCATAACCCGGTTCTTCTAAAGTATACCCACCACGACCGTAAAACCGGATACCCAACTCTCTCATGTAAGCTTCTAGCAAATAACCGAGAGTTCTTTTCACGAACTCATGTTCTTCACCAATTGGAGACATAATTTCTAACATTCCTGACAAATAAGACAACCGGACATTATGGTTGTCAAAGAGCTGCACTTCAATTCCTTTGAATTGCTCCCAGGAAACATCAACTAGAGTTACCAGTTTTTCTTCTGTGGACTGTTCTACAAGTGGGCTACTCATATTCGCACCTCTTTAATAGATTACTGCCTTCCCGCCGTAAGATTACCAATATCAACTCTTCTCCCCACACTCCCCACACTCCCCACACTCCCGCTCATTTCCCTCGCCATAACCGTTGCAATGACTGAAAAACTTTAACACAGATTTCTTCTAGCGTCAGCATAGCGCGATCGAGCCATTCCAGAATTTGCTCCAAGGGGTGCTTTTCATACCCAATGGTTTTTGCTTTGGTTTCTATCCAGTCTGGCTTCGCCTCCATCTGAGTTTTTTGATGACGTTGTTGCTGAGAAATAACTCCATTGTTGCTCTCGCTTTCCAACTGAACAATGGAGGATGTGTCCATCGAAAGAGGCAAAGACAACTCATGATCTGGTGTTATCTGTTGCACTAACCCAGCACTAGGTTCTGATAAAAGCCCTTGATAACTATTCTTAATCAAATTCTGCTTTGCAGACCTGGGTGATTGACCAGAGGGGAGAGCAGGATTTGTCGTTTCAGGCGTGGCTACTAACTGTTGCTGATTTTCCGGTTCGTTGACGAATTGAGATTCACCAAATAAATCGCTTTCCCGTAGCCAAGGATCTGCTAACTCTTGACTATTGGGTAAACTTCTTGAAGCAAGACTCTGTAGTAATCGGTTACCATTTTCCGCCGACGTACTTTGCATCACTTTTTCAGCAATGCGATCGCCAAAAAAGAAATTGACCGCCGCCCAAATCAAAGCCTGAACCTTCCGCACTTGGTTTTCCCAATCAAAAGCATCGACTGTTATTGGTGCGTTCTTCGTTGTTAGTTGCTCTTTGCCGTAAACAAATATGTTTAATTGAGTTTGGACAAAATGGTAAAGGGATGAAGCGCGTTGTTGTACAACCGCAGTTGAGCGAGATATCGGTACTAACGCATTTGATTCTAATTTGGCAACGGCTGCATCCAGAAATGAGATTGCTGGGTCAGGATTCAGTGAGGATACCGACTCAATTAATGCCGCCACCCTCGTATTCTCTATCAGAGTCGAAATTTCCTCTCTACTATCACTAGAAGTGAGCTTTGTCAATAGAGAATTAATTTCAGTTAATAGTTTTGTTTCCTGTTTTTCTGCACAGAGTTCCCAGTAACGCCAGTATTTAGCAATTTCTGTATTTATTCGCTCTTGGAGTTTTTCCTGCTGCTGAAGCGTCAAAATGTTGAGAATTTCATTCTCATCACTGATAAGTACCAAGTTGCGACTCACTAGTTCTGAAGCAATTCCCCGCACTTTTCTGTTCTCCACCACCTCTAGCACTCGCTGAATCGGGGTGTCAGATGATGGGGGAGTTTCGGCTTCAGAGTCAGCGTCATTTGCTTGTAACTCTAGCTTGGGTTGTTGCTCCTCTGAATGCAGTTGTCTGCTAGCTGAAGCAAGAGCTTTTTGGAACAGCGCGTACACTGGGTAAAGTAGTGCTTCTAATGACCAACCAGTAGTGACTTTGAGATGGCGAACGGTGCGCTGTAGGCGATCGCCCAAACGCTGAGACTGCTGGTTGACAAAGTTAAAAAGTCTACTTTGGTAACGATTAGATGAAGCATCAGGCATAGTAGCGAATCGATCATAAGTATTATTGCCTAATCCTCATGATCTTCATAGGGGTCACCCAATTCCTTACTAGGAGGACCAAAAGAGGTATAAATCGACAGTGCGGTGATGGCAACGACAATGGCAGCAACGGAAATAACAAGAACTGTTGTGGAATCCATAACTAATAGCAAAATCTGAGTGATTTCTAAATTTTAGGCATTTTTACTATTGTATCGGAAACCGCGCTACGAAAAAGCTTATTCACAGCCTTTGGGGTGTCCTAGTGCAGGGCGGTATTGGAATTACAACGACGGGTGCGTCTTTGAACAGCGCACGAAAACACATACCACCATATATTTTGAAACTGTGTCAATACCACGCTTTGCGACCAGAGACAGTGTGAAGATTTGGTCGTCTTCAAGGAACCGTGCTTAATATTTTGTATCCTTGATATAGAACACCAGATGACTAGTCCAAGGAGGGGTAATATGCTAACTTGCTTTGATGTGGCAAATTATTTTTGCTGGCTAGCCAAAACGCTGTCTAGTTCTTTAACTCATATGGCGCTTCAGAAGCACGTCTACTATGCTCAGGGTTTTCATTTAGGTCTTTACGGCAAACCTCTTTTCATTGAAGAAATTAAAGCATGGGATCACGGTCCGGTAGTGCCACTTTTATGGCAAGAGTGCACTCGCTACGGATCTAATCCTATTCCAGCACCTGAATACTTAGACATTTCTCTTTACAGTGAATTGCAAATAACACTACTTGATAGGGTTTATTCAAAGTTCGGTCATCTAAATGCCTTTTTGCTTTCAGAGATGACTCACAATGAACCCACATGGAAAAATGCTTATCCTCAAGGTGTAATTACCACTGATGCCATGAAAGAATTTTTCGAGACATGCTTAAACTCTGATAATTCGTTAAAAAACTGCTTGCTACCGTCTAATAACAACAATTTAAAACAGCAACCAGATGTAAACTCTGTAACACCTACTGTAGAATCTAATCTTAGGAAGTCTAAAGGTTTTCAAGCTTATTTAGCTTCCAAAAATGAGCGATCTGAGGTTTACCGTCGCCTTGCTGAATCCTGAGTTTGTTGATATTGAACTAGCAATTGCTATTCACGATGACTTAATCGAAACGTATGGAGGTAGCTTGGGAGTAAGAGATAGGGGGCTATTGGAGTCTGCTCTATCTCAGCCTCAAGCTACCTTTTATGGTGAGTTTCTGCATCCTACAATTACCTAGACAAATCCAACATAGCAAATGTGATTGCGAATCATATTGTTGCTCTTGAAGTGGACATAAAAGTAGAGGGTTTGTGAGGTACAGGGTGAAATGAGTGGTAAAGCGGAAAGTTACGTTAGAAATTCTTCTTGTAATTAGAATATGGGTATCAAGTAAAAGTTTCATTCCTTTTCACCAGCAAAAGCTGCTGCGATTGACTCAGGGTGATTTTTCGTTTACCTGGACAACCAGATTTTTACCTCGATTTTGTCATCGATACTGGATTCAACGGCTATCTGACGCGGTCAGTGCAATGAATCTCCCTTTGTATTCCAGTACACATAAGTTTTATTCGTATTGAATGTATTTATTATAACTAAGGTGTATGGAGAAAATAATTGGCGTAGGCGCAGCCCAACCCAGGCATCGCCCTTGAGAAAAACTTTGCGATTTGCTGAGTTTATCAATCAAGTCAGGGTACACTCGCGGTTTTTTGATAGAATCTGAAACAGATTAAAAAATGCTTTGGCAAGTGATCTTAGGGGAACTATGGCACAAAGGACTTTGTTGGGAGATGTTCTCAGACCTTTAAACTCTGAGTATGGTAAAGTAGCGCCAGGTTGGGGTACTACCCCTCTAATGGCTGTTTTTATTCTGCTATTTTTCGTGTTTTTGTTGATTATTCTCCAACTTTACAATCAGACCCTGCTCGTTGAGGGTGTACCTGTAGATTGGCGGAGTTTAGGCGGTAGTTAACGGCAATGGGCAATGGGCAATGTTAAGGAAAAATGACCAATTACCAATTGTCTAGACTCTATGCCCCATGCCTAAATAAATATCTCGCACCCGGCTAGTCCGGGTTTTTTTTCAGCTAACCATGAAGTATTGACTAGACTACATATATATGTAGGTTTATACGGCAATTTTTGAGTAAACAGGAGGAAAAAATGAATATATTTGGTGTCGGTTTGCCGGAAATGGCTGTGATTATGGTGGTGGCACTCTTAATCTTTGGTCCCAAAAAGCTACCAGAGATTGGTCGTAGTATGGGAAAAGCAATTCGTGGGTTTCAAGAAGCTTCTAAGGATTTCCAAGAAGAGTTTCAGAAAGAAGCCACTCAGTTGGAAGAAGCGATCAAGACCACCGCTGAGATTGAACCAAAGCAAATAGAGCCGGTTAAATCAGAGCATGATACCGTTAGTTCTTCCCAAAAAAGCTAGACTGAGCTAATGCTTGGGAGTTTCAAGCGATAATGGTTGTATATAAAGTCTAAAGTCGCAAATCCGAAATCGAGTGACAGAAACTGTTGCCCAAAAAGCTTTGTTAATTCCCCAGCTAATTGTCGGGTTGGGGAATCCAGAGCCAAAATATAACCAAACACGCCACAATATCGGTTTTGCCGCTGTGGACGCGATTTCCCGCGCTTGGAAGATTCCTCTAACGGAAAATCGCAAGTTTCAGGGGGAATATGGGGAAGGAATTGGCCCCGGTGGAACAAAAATTCGCTTGCTGAAGCCACTTACGTATATGAATCGCTCAGGAGAGGCAATACAAGCAGTCACGAATTGGTATAAATTATCACCTGAGTCAGTACTGGTGATTTATGACGACATGGATTTACCCCAAGGGAAAACTCGCCTACGCTTGTCTGGTTCTGCTGGGGGACAAAACGGCATGAAAAGCGCGATCGCACACCTTGGAACTCAAAACTTTCCTCGTTTGCGAATTGGTATTGGTAGACCCAAAGGTGCAGTTAGTAGCGATGAGTCAGGAGGTGCTGTCTCTTATGTCCTAGGGCGATTTTCCGCCACTGAAAATCAATTAATGTCTCTTGTACTTCAGTTTGTGGTTGAATGCACAGAATTATGTTTTAAACAGGGAGTAGAAAAAGCTATGAATATTTGTAACAGCCGCACGGTTGAGATTCCTCAGTCGTAGCGGCGGAAACCGGAACTGGCGACATGTTTACTTAAAATGTCGTTTACGCCTAGCAGCCACCGCTTTGCGTTTCTGCTTTTCCAAGGGTGTTTCAAAGTGCCGATGATACTTGACGTCAGCTAAGATTCCCGCTTTGGAAACTTGGCGTTTAAACCGACGTAAAGCTGAATCTATCCCTTCATTGTCTCCTAAAAGCACTTGGGTCATTGTTGCCCTTTCCTCTTCCTCATCTAAAACTTCTGATACCTTTGCAAACGGTGTGTCAAAATAAACGCTTGCGGTTAAAACCGCAGCGACGATTTGCTACAGGCTTGTACCTGTGGCTAGAGATTATTTTAGCCCACCATTATGAAAATGGCAGGGTCGTTGGGGAGTGTGGGGGGTGTGGAAAGTAGGAAGGGAAAGAGGGTGCGGAAAATATTACTCCCCCATCTCTCCCCTCTCCCCCCCCATTTCCAACGCCAGCTGATAGAGTTGACGCCGATTCAGGGAGGTGGTTTTTGCTAACTGGCGGCTGGCTTGGGAACGTGATACTCCTTGACTTATCAGCTTTTGTAACTCGGCTTTGAGTTCCATTTCAGAAAACTGGGGTAACTCCGGTGAATTTCCTGCGACTACTAGAGTGTATTCTCCTTGGGGTTCGCGATCGCTGTAGTGGGATATTGCCTGTGCGATCGTTCCACGCCAAAATTCTTCATATAATTTAGTTAATTCCCTCGCTAGCACAATTTGACGCTCACTGCCGAAAATTTCTGCGAAGTTTTGTAAAGTTTCTCGTAAGCGATGAGGAGAAGCGTAGAAAACTAATGTGCGAGATTCTGTGCGCAGAAATTCTAAGTGTTCTCGCCTAGCGTGAACTTTCGGAGGTAAAAATCCTTCAAAGACAAACCGATCCGTTGGTAGTCCGGCTGCACTCAAAGCTGTAATTACAGCACTAGCACCAGGAATCGGTACGACTGATAGTCCCGCCTCAACACAACCTTTAACCAATTCATATCCAGGATCGGAAATTCCTGGTACACCTGCATCGGTGACTAGGGCGATCGCCTTACCGTACCTGAGTTGCTCTAATAATTCTGGCAGACGGCTACTACGGTTGTGGTCGTGGTAACTTACAAGGTGAGTCTTAATTTGAAAATGTTGTAGAAGTCTCCCTGTGTGACGCGTGTCTTCTGCAGCAATGAGATCCACTGTTTGCAAAATTCGCACTCCCCGGAAGGTCATATCTTCCAAATTGCCAATTGGTGTTCCAACAACGTAGAGTGTACTTGGTTTTGGATCGGTTTGCATATGCAGAGACTGGGGACTGGGGATTGGGGATTGGGGACTGGGGATTGGGGACTGGGGATTGGGGATTGGGGATTGGGGATTGGGGATTGGGGATTGGGGACTGGGGACTGGGGATTGGGGATTGGGGATTGGGGATTGGGGATTGGGGATTGGGGATTGGGGATTGGGGACTGGGGATTGGGGAGAGAATAACTAACAACTAACAACTAACAACTAACAATGACTAAATATGGATTATTTGTCGGTTTAGTCACCTTGGATCTGATTTACTTGGCTGAATCTCCTCCTAGGAATAATCAGAAGATTGTTGCTTCTGACTATACTGTGGCAGCGGGTGGTCCAGCAACAAATGCTGCTGTCACTTTCAGTTATTTGGGTAGTAGAGACGGGATGAATCGGGTCTCTACGGTGTTGGGTGTAGTGGGTTCTCATCCGATAACGCAATTAATTAAAGGAGACTTGGGGCAATATGGAGTCACGATCGCTGACCTAGACCAGAGCAATACTCAAGCACCGCCTGTCTCTTCTATTATTGTCACTCAATCTACGGGGGAACGGGCTGTAGTTTCCATGAACGGTTTGCTAACTCAAGCTAAAAGCGTTGCTATCCCACCAGAGATTTTACAAAATGTTGATATTGTGCTGATTGATGGACATCAGATGGCAGTTGGGATGGAGATCGCCCAGAGGGCTAAGGCTAAGAGTATACCAGTTGTAATTGATGGTGGTAGTTGGAAACCAGGGTTTGAGAAAATTTTACCTTTTGTGGATTACGCTATTTGTTCTGCTAATTTTTATCCTCCAAACTGCCACACTAGGGAAGAGGTGATTGCTGATCTTAGTCAGGTTGGTATTTCCCACATCGCCATCACTCACGGAGAACAACCTATTCAATACATCACTCATGGTCAGACTGGCTGTTTAGATGTACCGATTAACGGCGTTGTTGATACACTGGGAGCAGGAGATATTTTCCACGGTGCTTTTTGTAACTACATTTTGCGAGGAAGTTTTACTGCTGCACTTGAGCAGTCAGCTAAAATAGCTTCTTTTTCGTGTCAATTTTTTGGCACCCGCCGTTGGATGGATGACCGCTTGTAGATTTGAGGAGGAGTGATAAATGAGAAATTTAGAGGAAATATTAGCGATCGCCCGTTCTGTGGGTAAGGAAGCAGCTGTTCTACTGCGGTCATATTACCAAGGTGTAGGCGATCGTAACCTAGATGTGCAATACAAACAGAATGAACCTGTCACTGTTGCTGATCTAGCGGTGAATCAATTTATCTTGGAGAGATTACAAGCAGATCTAGGTCATGAAGATTTTGCCTACATCAGCGAAGAGACATTACCAGAAGCTAGACAGAAAACTTCTGAATGGGTGTGGATAATTGACCCTTTGGATGGGACACGAGACTTTATCGAAAAAACTGGGGAGTATGCAATTCATATTGCCTTAGTGAAGGAAACACGCCCAGTACTAGCAGTTGTCGCAGTACCAGAAATGGAGAAATTGTACTACGCGACCAAAGGCAGCGGCGCGTTCGTAGAAACCAGAGATGGTACAGCACCTGTACAGGTGTCGTTACGGGAACGCATCGAGAATTTGACCGTAGTAGTGAGTCGCAGCCACCGAAATCAAAGATTAGACTATCTGCTGCAACAACTAGCGTGTAAAAGTCAGAAAGCTGTTGGTAGTGTAGGTTGTAAAATTGCCACAATTGTTGAACAGCAAGCAGATGTATACATTGCCCTTTCTGGCAAGTCCGCTCCCAAAGATTGGGATCTAGCCGCACCAGAATTAATTTTAACAGAAGCTGGTGGTAAATTCACTCACTTTGATGGTACACCACTGCAATACAACACAGGTGATATAAACCAGTGGGGTGGCTTACTCGCTAGCAATGGACAATGGCATGAGATCCTTTGTCAAGAATCCGAGAGAATTTTAGCCCAATTCGATAGCGCAACTCCCCACCCATAATTCATAATTCATAATTCATACTTCATAATTCATAATCTCGTCATCCACCGAAAAATCAACCTCAGTTTGATCGCGCCCTGATGGCAGATAATCATTTTCAAAAGAGTCTTTTAGTCCAGAAATCAGGTCATACTCAGGGTGCCAGCCTAGATCTGTTATCACTTTGTTGACTGATGTAAAGAAGTGTTGCGCCCGCAGAGGAAAAGTTTTGCGCTTGCCAAAATCAAACTTTTTCGGGTCGTAATGGACGATGCGCACAGCATCTAGAGGTTTACCAGCCGCAAGAGTGCAGGCGCGGGCTAAACCATCAAAAGTGACAAAGCGATCGCCTGAAACGTTGTAAATTTGTCTAACTGCTAGAGAGTTGCCCAAAACTTTACACATCCCCGAAGCTAGGTCTTTGACATGACCGAGTTGGGTGATATGCAACCCGTTACCAGGGATGGGTATAGGGCGATCGCGCACAATTCTGTCAAAAAACCAAGCTTCCAAATCGTTATAGTTTTGGGGGCCATAAATGTAAGTTGGACGAATCGATGTAAAAGGCAATACCCCTTGCATCAGGTAAGTTTCTGTTTCATGCTTACCCAAGTGACGACTTTTTGGATCGACAGCATCTCCTTCCACATGGGGCATTTGGTCTGATTTGAGATAGACTCCAGCAGAACTCATATAGACAAAATGTTGAACACGGTCTTGAAAAATTTCTGCTAGTGGTTGAGTATCAGTTAATTCCCGCCCATTATTGTCAAAAATGGCATCAAAATTTTCCTTTGATAATTTTTCCTTGAGTTGGTTAGCATCAGTGCGATCGCCCGTAATCTGTCCTACCTCTGGCGATGGTGAAGGACGATTACCACGATTGAACAACACGACCTCATGTCCTTGTGCTAGAAGCAGTTGAGTTAAGTAGACACCGATGAACCGGGTACCACCCATGATTAAAATTCGCATAAATTCCTAGCTGTGTAATGGGGATTGGGGATTGGGGAATGGGTATTGGGCATTGGGTATTGGGCATTGGGTAACAGGCAATGAAAGACTGATAATTACTCCTGCTCCCCTGCCCCCTGCTAAGAGCTCCCTGCTCCCTCTTCCCTACTCTGAGGTTATCAGGTTAAGGTATACCTCTGGAACCCGAATTTCTCACGCCCAAGGTGTGGGGAGTATGGAAGGTAAGGAAAATATTACTCCCCACACTCCCCACACTCTCTGGATTTCTCACAAGTGAGAAATCCAGGTGGAACCGGTTTTCCCGCAATTACGTCTACAAAAATGGGGCGTTTCCATATATTATTGACACCCCCACGTTTAGAGGCACGTAGGATGCTTGGTTTAAGGAACGCACTTACTGATGCAGTCACCTAGACTACTCCAACAGGCGCATCTCACAACTTGAAGTATGTGCCTTGAGACTTGCCGATCTCCCAGATTGTAAGTGTTGTTGTCTATTCACTAAAGTTAGCTGTGCCCTTAAAATATGCTCTCGTGCATGAGTGGTTTACACCCAAAGCTACCGGCGGTTCAGAACTCGTTGTTCGGGAAATCCTGAATCACATTGATGCCGATGTGTATGCCCTCATTGACTTTGAATCCAATAATCCTGATAGTTATTTATATAAGCGTCAGATTGGCACGACGTTTCTTCAGCACTTTCCTCATACAGATTCTGGTATACGAAGATACCTAGCATTGATGCCGCTAGCAATTGAACAACTAGATTTACGTCGGTATGATGTGATTCTCTCTTCATCTCATGCCGTCGCCAAAGGAGTCCTGACCACTCCCGATCAGTTACATATTTGCTACTGTCACAGCCCAATGCGGTATATATGGGAACTGACTTTTGATTATCTACAGCAAAGTCAGTTGGGAAAAGGTGTCGTTGGATGGGGGACGCGGTATTTACTACATCGTTTACGCCTGTGGGATGTTGTGACAGCAAATCGGGTTGATTATTTTATTGCCAACTCACAGTATACAGCTCGTCGGATTTGGCGCTGCTATCGACGAGAAGCGACAGTAATCCACCCACCAGTCCATATTGAAGGTTTTCCCTTTTTACCCCACAAAGAGGATTTTTACTTAACCGTTTCCCGGCTAGTGAGTTACAAGCAGGTATCTTTGATTGTCAAAGCATTTAATGAACTGCAACGACCTTTAGTAGTAATTGGCACAGGACCAGACATGGAAAAAATTCGCAAACTAGCAAAGTCTAATATAAAAATCATGGGATGGCAGCCCGATGATGTGGTTAAAAAGTATATGGCAAATGCTAAAGGATTTGTGTATGCAGCTTGTGAAGATTTTGGCATTGCCCTAGTGGAGGCCCAAGCTTGTGGTACTCCAGTCATTGCCTATGGCGCAGGCGGTGCTTTGGAAACTGTGCGAGACGTTCGTTCATCCCCAGCGTTTACAGGGACAGGTCTATTATTTAAGGAACAAACCCAAACAGCGTTGGTAGAAGCGGTAGAAAGTTTTGAAGCGTATCAAGGAAAGTTCGATCCCGAATATTTACGCTCCCACGCAGCCCAGTTTAGTGTATCAATTTTTGCACAACGTTATCTAGATTTTTTAAATACCTGTAACCAAAAAAAGACCGTCTCACCAATGATGGTCTAGTAAAGGGACAGTTCTTTTGCGGGCTTTTGGAAAATTGCCCCCAGATAGACCTCGGAAGGCTTTAAGATTGGGACTATGTGTGGTGTGGATTGTTAAGGAGTATGATGACTGCCCAGAGTTCACTCCTCTCCGGCAAGCGATCGCGTACTTTCTTAAAACGTGGTCAACAAAAAAAGACACTGAGAGTTAAACTCGAAGGCTTGTCTTTTCAGAGTATAAACGGAGAGTTTGCCAAGCGACTTTTCGACATGATGTTTTCGCTGTTGGTACTGATCTTGTTTTCTCCGGTCTATTTAATTTTGGCCTCGCTGATTGCTTTAAGCTCAGAAGGTCCGATTTTTTATGTCCAAGAACGGGTCGGTAAAAATTACAAACCCTTTAATTGTATTAAATTCAGAACAATGGTAAGCAATGCCGACGAAGTCCTAATGCAAATAATGGAAACGTCGCCTCATCTACGACAAGAATTTGAGGCTAATTTCAAGCTAAAAAAAGACCCACGGATTACGAAAATTGGTTGGTTTTTACGAATTACTAGCTTGGATGAATTTCCCCAATTTTGGAACGTTTTAAAAGGGGATATGAGTGTTGTCGGACCGCGACCTCTAGTAGCCGAAGAACTACCAAAATATGGTGTTCATATCGATCAGATTTTAACTATTCGTCCTGGAATTACAGGATTATGGCAAGTCTCTGGGCGCAATGACATCCCCTATCCTCGAAGAGTCCAAATAGACCTATATTACGTAAAATGTAGGAGTTTTTGGCTCGATTTATGGATTATTTTAAAAACAATTGGTGTTGTCATTGTACCAAAAAGTAATGGCGCTTACTGAATAAGCATCGTAAGAATACAGGAGTTAGAATTGTTAAACTATTGGGAGATCACAGGATGTCGTCAAAAGCCACCAAGACAGATACCAAACCCCGATAAATTCTGATTCCTGACTCCTGAACCCTGAATTCTTACTGAATCATGAGTCAATAAGCGAAGCGAGGTCATTTGTCATTGGTAAATACAAATGACAAATGACGACCCAAGCTGCTTGACTCAAGCTTAATAAAACCGAGCTAAAACATGAAATATTTGTAAAGAAAAAATCCATATCGTAACATAAAAATATTTGAGTTTATGGTATAAGGACAAGAAATTCCTACCAGTATATTTTGAAAGCAGCAAATTTACGTAATATCATTAGCGAAGTTACAAGCGAGACTCGTAGGTTCCCCATTGGGCGATGGAAGATTTACCTGCTAAGTTGTACCAAGTCGCATGTATATATTGGATCAAGAACGACAAGGGATAATTGAGCATGACGCAAAAGAAGCGAGCATTAATTACTGGTATTACCGGTCAAGATGGTTCATATCTAAGTGAGTTTTTATTAGAGCAAGGCTATGAAGTTCATGGTGTCATTCGTCGGACTTCTACCTTTAACACAGACCGCATTGATCACATTTACGAAGATCCTCACAAAGAAGGGGTGCGGTTGTTTCTCCACTATGGAGACTTGACGGATGGTACTACGCTGCGTCGCATTTTAGAAGAAGTCCAGCCCATAGAAATTTACAATCTGGGCGCTCAATCCCATGTACGGGTAAGTTTTGATTCACCAGAATATACAGTGGATGCAGTAGGAATGGGAACCCTGCGTCTATTGGAAGCCATCCGCGATTACCAGCGGCGCACTGGGATTCAGGTGCGCTTTTACCAGGCAGGTTCTTCGGAAATGTTTGGCTTAGTACAGGAAGTGCCACAGAAGGAAACAACACCATTTTACCCCCGCAGTCCTTATGCTTGCGCTAAAGTTTACGCTCACTGGCAAACGGTGAATTACCGAGAATCTTACGGCATGTTTGCATGTAATGGCATACTGTTTAACCACGAATCGCCTCGACGTGGAGAAACTTTTGTAACGCGCAAGATCACTATGGCAGTCGCACGCATAGTTGCTGGCAAACAGAAAAAACTTTACATGGGCAACCTTGATGCTAAGCGGGATTGGGGCTACGCCAAGGATTACGTTAGGGCAATGTGGATGATGCTACAGCAACCTACACCAGATGATTACGTGATTTCCACTGGTGAAACCCACTCAGTACAGGAGTTTTTAGCACTGGCATTCGGTTATGTCAATCTTGATTGGCAAGATTATGTAGAGTTTGATGAGCGCTATCTCCGTCCAGCTGAGGTAGACTTGTTAATCGGTGACTCTACCAAGGCAAGACAAAAATTGGGCTGGAAACTATCGGTAAGTTTTGAGCAACTGGCAGCCCTGATGGTAGAAGCAGACCTACAAGCACTGGGTTTGACTTCACCAAATGGGAAGGTCGCAAAAGTAATTCAGGATAATGCCATGATTCGTCAAGAGTTGGGTATACTCCATTTTTAGAGTTAGGAGTTAGGAGTTAGGAGTCTTGTCGGGAAAAATACATAAATAGAGAAGGTTTTAACCGATTTCTAACTGTCTGGTTGTTTCTGCCGCGCTGTACTAGGTTATTAATGACAAGGATGAAAATATGAACGCCTTAGAATTGAAGAACAAACGTGTTCTCGTTACTGGTGGGGCTGGTTTTTTGGGGCGTCGGGTAGTAGAGCAACTGTGTCAGGCAGGAGCAGCTCGCGAGAAAATTACAGTTACGCGATCGCACGATTGTGATTTACGTATCCTAGAAAATTGCCAACGTGCTGTTTATCAGCAAGACATTGTCATCCATCTAGCAGCTCATGTTGGTGGTATCGGTCTCAACCGCGACAAACCGGCTGAACTATTCTACGACAACTTGATGATGGGAACCCAGTTGATTCATGTAGCCTATGAAGCTGGAGTGGAAAAGTTTGTTTGCGTTGGCACAATCTGCGCCTATCCCAAATTTACTCCAGTCCCCTTCAAAGAAGACGACCTGTGGAATGGTTACCCAGAGGAAACCAACGCCCCTTATGGAGTGGCAAAAAAAGCCCTTCTCGTTCAACTGCAAGCCTATCGTCAGCAGTACGGATTTAATGGAATTTACTTGCTACCAGTAAATTTATACGGACCAGAAGATAATTTTGATCCTAAAAGTTCCCACGTTATCCCTGCCTTGATTCGCAAAGTCCAAGAGGCTCAAAATAAAGGAGAAAAGAAAATCCCTGTTTGGGGTGACGGTAGTCCTACCCGTGAGTTTCTTTATTCTGAAGACGCCGCACGGGGTATTGTTATGGGTGCCCAATCATATAACGATATTGAACCCGTGAACTTGGGAACGGGCTATGAAATTTCCATCCGCGATTTGATTGGTCTGATTTGTGAACTCATGGGGTTTGATGGTGAAATTGTTTGGGAAACCGACAAGCCTAATGGTCAGCCTCGCCGTTGTTTGGATACTGAACGGGCAAAGCACGCTTTTGGTTTCACCGCCCAAGTGGACTTTAAGCAAGGTTTGAAGAACACAATTGAGTGGTGGCGTAACAACGCTGCTTAGCAAGGAGTCAGGAGTCAGGAGTCAGGAGTCAGGAGTCAGGAGTCAGGAGTCAGGAGTCAGGAGTCAGCATGAATTTTGTGGGACTGGTTTAAGTCCCTCACCAAAATCGAAGGTGAGTGGGGCGACTATAGAAGAAGATTTGGTGGTCAACGATTGGTTGTAGGTTTAAATCCCCAACCAAATTGATTCTGAATTCTGACTCCTGTCTTCTGACTCCTTTTAAACACATCAAGCATCATACCTTGTGAACACAGTTAGGGATCAATCAGGGAAAGCAGAACTACGTCGATCACTCCTCAAACAACGTCAATCAATGACAGTCGTAGAGTGGAGACAAAAGAGCGATCGCATCTGCACACAGCTTTTTATGTCTCCCCTGTTTCAAGAGGCAAAAACAATCCTTGCTTATTTTAGCTTTCGCCAAGAACCTGATATCAGCACTCTATTTGCAGATATTCCTGCTCAGGGTGGACAAGATGCCCACCCCAAAAAAAGATGGGGTTTTCCTCGGTGTGTTGGTAACTCCCTTCATTGGCATATTTGGACGCCTAACAACCCAGTAAAAATTGGAATTTATGGTACAATTGAGCCCCATCCCGATGCCCGAATCATAACTCCTGCGGAAGTCGATTTAATTCTCGTCCCTAGTGTTGCTTGCGACTATCAAGGGTATCGCTTGGGTTACGGTGGGGGCTATTACGATCGCTTGCTGAGTTCCCCGGAGTGGGCAACCAAGCCTACCATTGGCATTGTGTTTGAGTTTGCCTACTTGCAAAAGCTACCAATTGAACCGTGGGATCAACAGTTACTGGGAGTGTGTACAGAAACTGGGCTGAGGCAATGAGTTAACCGAATAAGCAGTTAAAATGTATTTCCACCAATAGCAGTTTTTGTGAGTTTAACAGATGTTTATCTAATCAGCGAATGAACCCAGCTATTACAGTCACCCAGAAACAACTTTCAGAATTTCTGCTCAATGTGGCGGTAGTGCGACCTGTGTTTATTTGGGGAGCACCAGGGATCGGCAAATCATCTTTGGTAGAGGGCTTTGCTAAAGAGGTGGGAATACCTTGTGTTTCACTGCTTGGAAGTCAACTCGCACCAGAAGACTTGATTGGTGTGCCGCAGATTATTGATGGCATGAGTCGCTTTTGCCCGCCAAGGATGATTGCACGGGATGAACCCTACTGTCTGTTTTTGGATGAACTCAACGCTTGTTCTCACGAAGTTCAGAAGGCATTTTATAGCCTGATTCATGAGCGGAGGATCGGTGAGTATTATCTTCCCAAAGCTTCGATCGTTATTGGTGCAGGGAATCGGGCTCAAGATAGTGCCATTGTTAAGCCGATGTCTTCACCCTTGCTTAACCGGATGATTCATGTCCATTTGAAGGTGTCTCACCGAGACTGGCTGGAATGGGCAAAGGATCAGAACATTCATCCGTGGGTATTGAATATATTCAAACTCGCCCTGATCATCTGTGGAGTCAACCTCCTAAACATGAAGAAGCTTTTTCTACTCCACGCTCTTGGCATATGCTGAGTGATGCCCTTCATGAGTACGGCGATCGCCTCACCGATCATTGGTTAGAAGTTCTCGTTATGTACCGGATAGCAATGCAGAAGAGGGTCGGACATTTGGGGTGATTTTGGATACCTCTGGTTCAATGGAGCGGGAGTTGTTGGGGAAGGCATTGGGGGCGATCGCCAGTTATAGTATTTCGCATGATGTTCCTTTTGTCAGGGTCGTTTTCTGTGACGCAGTTGCCTACGACCAAGGTTATCTAGCACCAGAAGCCCTTGCTGAGAGAGTTAAAGTCAAGGGTAGAGGCGGTACTGTTTTACAGCCAGGAATTGATTTATTGGAAAGAGCAGAGGATTTTCCGAAAAATGGACCCTTGCTAATTATTACTGATGGGTATTGCGATAAATTACACATTCTTCGAGAACATGCTTTTTTAATTCCTGTACATCGGCAATTGCCTTTTGTTCCTAAAGGGAAGGTTTTTAGAATTAAGTAAGTTGCAAGGGTATTCAACTCCCTATTCTAAATAGCCTGGAGGTGGAAACTCTGAGCTAGCGAAGTAGCATAATTAAAGATGAGAAATTATGGAAGCGAACAGACCATGATTACCGCTCTTTCATCACTCTGGCTAGAGTATAATAACCAAGAAATTACTGAGTTATAGAGTTTATCAATGATAGCGCCGAGAAAACTAGTAGCAACTATCCGCTTTATAGATGACTACTGTGATATGTATAAAGATATATTCCCGGAAGTAAGAACTTTTGAGGCGTTTAAATATCTGCATGTGGGCATAATGTCAGAAATTAAACGAAAATCTTTACGAGGGATTGCCATGGTATAGTATCAGTGAATGCTTATGGAATTTCGGGGAATATAGTATTTCCTTTAATGTTTAAAGTCTTTAAGCCTCAAGCCACGCTAACAGAAGAAGACACATATAAAACCAAACCAGAATTAGCTGGAGAAATAATTAAAGAACTAAGAGAATTAGGATTTAAATTCGACGTTTTCATTCAACTCTGGATAAACCGAGAATAAAATAATCGTCTGCGAAGGGCGTTAGTTCCAAACCAACGGTAGGTCGAAAATTAGCCGCTCTCTCGGTTGCGATCGCTCTCACTCAACTCTAGTACTATAGTACTCCTCCAAGCCACTGCGCTCTGCTTCCAACAAGTGCTCATCCTTTTGTCATACCCTCTCACAAAGAATTTTAATATCGTTATCGTATCCGTTTTATTTGTTAATAATTAATTCCCACAAATCAAAACCAAATATACACTTTACTACATTACTCCTATTTTTATTTTTCCAGAGTGATGAAAGAGCGTTAATCAGGGTAGTTTAAAAGGTGTGAGGATTGGTAGAAGCTGGCGAGTTAAGCGAAGTGATCTTGATGAGTATGTGGCAGGGTTGTTTTGAATCTCGCCAAATCTCGTTAGTAGCTCCTAATCCTTACTCTGTGCTTGTTTCGCCCTAATGTCGTCAAAATCTAATTTTTTTAAACTAAGTGATTTATGAATAAGAACTTTCTCACATACAGGAAAAAGGGAAATTTTGAAATAAGCCTTTGAACATATTTTTTATTCAAGAGTTAACTGATATTATCTTTCTGAAGGCTGATGATGAAGGAATGTAAAAATGAAAAATACGATCTTAAAGGTAGTTGCCGTAGCAGCCATAACACTTTCTTATGCTTTTTCTTGGGTGAATAGCTCTGCTTATGCACAAGTAGTACCTTCTCTCCCGAAAGAGATCGTACAAGATATTGCTGGGGATGCAAAAACTGGTCTAAACTTCAGATCACTAGAAAACAATCTTGTTGAAAAATCAGAAGCGGAAGTACAAGCATTAAAAAAGAAAAACGCGGATGCGGATGCTAGGGCTGCTGCTGTTGCAAAGGCTCGTGAAGTGCTGCAGGATGTGACGGGCATGTTCGTTAACAGGAATATGGATGATAATGCGGATTGATCTTCTGGATTTCTTCTTTTGTTGACGTAGACTCTATCCCAGATGTGGAAGCGGTTTCAAGGGATTAAGGACAAAAGCCATTGTTTTCTTTAGTGCAAGAAATACTCTTATTTTTTTGCACTCATTATATCTACAGGAAAAAGGGAAATTTGGAAATAAGTCTTTGAACATATTTTTTATCCAAGATTTAGCTGATATTATCTTTCTGAAGACTGATTATGAAGGTATGTAAAAATGAAAAATACGATCTTAAAGGTAGTTGCAGTAGTAGCTTTGATACTTTCTTTCGCTTTTTCTTGGGTGAACACTCCTGCTTATGCTTTTAGTCTTCCTGATGAAGCTGTACAAGGTATTACAGGAGATGCAAAAACTGTTGTAAACTTTAGCACGCTAGAAAACAGAATTGAAAAATTAGAAGCTAGAACACAAGTATTAGAAAACAGAAACGCGGATACTGATGCTAAGACTGCATGAATTGAACCATTTTTTATTACGTGTATAGAACCACAACTAGGGCAGACTATTTCTGAATTCTCTTCATCTCTATCATTGGACAAATACAGTGTTTCTATTGTTATTCTATTCCAGAGTTTTATGACTGAGTAAAACAAGATTGCAAAAAACTTTATCATTAAACTTCTAGTTTATGCGTGATTATTTGTGGTTCTTCAGTACTTGTTATGCTAAATTAACGATTTGGTAGAGGGAACAGGGAACGGGGAACAGGGAATAAAGGAAAAAGGGAAGAGCGGAAGAGGGGAAGAGGGACTATGATTCTAGCTTCTTAATCAGAGTAATAATCATTCAACTCCATAGAAAGAATTAACAAAAATCAGTAAAGAATTTAAATATCATCAGATAGAAAGTATTGAAATTCTCGAAAAAATTCCCGATATCAAAGAAGAGAATCAATCAAAATACTATCAAATTTCAGCAACTGTTAGCGAAAATAAAGATGTTATTGACCAAGAAATCTTAAGTGCACGAAGGTTTATAATTGCTACAAATGTTTTGTCAGATAAAGAACTGAGTAATGAGCAAATGCTTTCTGAATATAAAGCACAGCAATCATGTGAACGAGGATTTAGTTTTCTCAAGAATCCTTTATTTTTAGCAGATAGTATTTTTCTAAAAAGCCCAGAAAGAATAGAAGCATTGGCAGTGATAATG
>CAIVAU010000205.1 GCA_903903925.1 uncultured cyanobacterium | reverse complement strand
TGTATCATCAATAATAATAGGCAGTTGGTTTAATGCTTCCATTGCTTGCTTTAAATTCTCTATCTCATCTCGGTAGATCTGATTACGAATTAATCTGCTAGAATCAATGCCAGAATGCATTGCTAAAAATCTTTTAGTTAATTGTGATTTGGACATTTCCGCAGAAAAGAAAACCACAGGTAGTTGTTGATGCATTGCCAGATGATTCGCGAAGTAACAGCCTAGCCAGGTTTTACCCATCGATGCTCTGGCTGCAATTACAATTAAATCTTGTTTGTTTAATCCTCCAATTAGTCCATCTAAATCTTTTAATCCAGTAGAAAAGCCTGGTTGATATCCTTGTTTTAAATCTTGAAATACTTCTCTCAGGCAATGACTTATTACTTGTGGTTGAAATTTATCTTGCTTGAAGGCTGTTAAATTAAAAATCTTGCTCTCTGATTGTTCTAATACGGATTGAACTTCAAATGTTGTGTCATAGCCCAACTCAAGGATTTCGTGACCAGTTCTAATTAACTGCCGACGTTGATATTTATCGAAAACTAGATTTGCTAGATGGTCTATATTGACGGCTGATACTGTTCTATCCACTAATTTACCAAGCTGACTTCTACCACCAACTTTAGTTAATAATTTATGGTCAGATAGCCAATTCGTAACTGTTAATAAATCTGTTGGTTTATTTTGACGGTACAATTCTAACATGGCTTGGTAAATTTGTTGGTAAGCAGAGACATAAAATACTTCTGGTGTCAAAATATCAATGATTCTCTCTATAGCACCTGGGTCTAATAAGCAACCACCAAGTATACTTTCTTCCGCTTCAACATTTTGTGGAGGCAGTTTATCAGTCATTTAATTTCCGACTCAAACATAGTGCTAATATTTGCAAGTTCTTCTAATGAAGCCAACTCTCTATCTACTTGGCTAGGTGATGAGAATATTGACTGTTTTTGTGAGCTTTTTTCAGACTTAGAGATTTGTTGTAAGTTGTCAGGTTTCTTCCAATGACCCTCGATTGCACGAGCTAACCACCCGCCAGGATTATCAATATTGGTCCGCTCTTGTTCGTACTTATAGTATTCAATGGCGGCTAAAACATCTGATTCTGGTACAGAAATAATGAGTTTTTTTAAATTGTCGTTGGGTTGTATTCCTAATTGATTCAACTCGGATAATATGCGGTCACTAATAATTTGTGATTTTTTAGCTAGGGGAATAACCTTAGCATCAATTTTTCGTTGATTGGCTGATTTTAACCGATTTTCTAAGGTTTCTATAATTTCTTGTTGGCGCTCTATTTGTTCTTGTAATGAATGTACTCTGTATACTTGTCCTGCTAATGCCTCATTTTTTCGTTTAAGTTCCGAATTGTCTTTCTCTAATTCGTGGATACGTTTTTTCAGGCGTTCAACAATTTGAGAATGAGCCTTGGCAGTAACAGGTGGCTGTAAAGTTGGATTTGATGGCATTGAAGATTGCTGGTTACGTAATTGAGCAATATGTGCTTTTAGCTCTGGATACTTGTATAAATATGGGACGCTAACATTCGCTTCCTTTGCAATAGTTTGGAAGTTAATTTTACCTCCGATTTTTTGCAACCGCTCAATGGCTTTATTAACTCTGTCTAACGTCTCTTGCTTTCGGGCTAATTGGGTATCACTAAGAATTTTAATTCGAGCTTCTTTGATGTTGGACTTACTCATACTTTCTCCTGCAAGCTAGCAATAATTTTGTCTAGTTGGTCAGCTTGTCGCCCAAATTGCTCTACTAATACATCATGTCCCCCTTGAAGCGCTTTTGATTCTTTAACCTTAAGTTCGTCGCGAAGTTTAATGTAAGTTTGTAATTTGTCAGCAGTAGCAACAAAATGACTACAAGTATAGCACGCTCGGAATTTATCGCAGCGCTGGTCTAAAGGTAGTCCACAATAACCATAAATAGGAGTATTAATATGGTTGCCTTCTAACTCTAGTTGATGAGCGCGTGGATTTTCCCAAAAGGACTTGGGCATAGATTCGTAGTAAAGAGGTTTTCCCTCTATATTGAACAATGCTTTCTGAATGTGCCCTGCCTCTTTTTCAATCAGCTCACAACTAACATGAGTGTAATAAGTGCTGGTAGTAGCTAAGTGTTTATGTCCAGCCCATGCACTAACTACAGCTAAATCATGTCCTTGTTCAAATAGTTGAGTCAGACGAGTAGGGCGAAGTAATTTAGGGGTGAAGGAAACCAGTTTTCCATTTTCATCCCTAATATCAAGAACACTAATCAGACAATTGATAGCTTTTTGCAGTGGACTTTGAATTAAGATAACTTTTTTGACAGGTTTCAGTTTGGCTTGAGATATCTCTGTTTGAGATACATCTTGATAGTGACAAAATAAATAATCCCATGACTCACCCCAGAGGTTTTCAATATATTCTTGTTGCTCAAAAACAACTTTGGCAATTGTTCTAGTAATAGGAACTTCATGCCAGTCATTAGTTTTAGAACGTTGCCAAATAATTTTCCAATTTTCACCTGATTGTACTAAACAATCTTTTTTTAAAAAAGCCAACTCATTACAGCGCATCGCCGTAAAGAAAGCTATAATCCACATTCGCGCAATTGGGTCGGGAAGTCTGTGCAGGTTAGACTCTATTTGTTCTCGAACAGTATCAGTTAAGGGGTCTGTATTCTTTTTATAAGTTTTTGGATAGTCAGTGTCACGAATGATATCTTGGTTAACATTAAATAAGTTTCTTTGGTTGCCAAATCGAAAAAAGTCTCGGAGATCTCCCAGTCTATCTTTGATAGAAGTTTTACCTACTTTTTGACTCTTCAACCAATCAACAAAATCAAAAATTGTCTCGCGGCTAATTTGAGAAATACTGCTCAGATCTTTCTCTTCAAGATAATGAGAAAACTTCCGCAATCCCACCAAACGTTGTTGAATAGCTGAGTCCGATTTTTGTGATTTACATAAATAGTGAATATATTGCTTGGCTAAAATGATAAACCAATCCAGAAATAGTGAATCAAAGTTAACAATATATTGGGAACGCTTAATTTGACCTTTAGGATTAATTGCTCTTAAATCCCAAGAATTATCATCAAAGTTAAATGGTTTGACAGGTGGTAAAGTTCCAGACAGGCGGCTAATATTACGGTTACTGATATCAATAGATTCAAATGTAGAAGCTTTACAAACTTGACAGATAAACTCTTGTTTACTAGAGTTACGTCCGATTGGAAATACACTTCTAGCATTACAAGCGTGGTTAGGACAAGCAAATTCTCCTACTTTATAATCTCGACGCCAATTTATTTTTGAGTTGAGTTCATAAGTTTTAAATGTATAAAATTGGCTTTCGTGTTTTCCACACTTAGGACAACGAAAAAATTGTTTGTCCTTGTATTTACCAGATAAGTTCATCCCGATAATTGAACAAGCAGAACATACAAACTCTTTGCGATAATCTTGCTTCCAATTAATTTCTTTCATTGGTTTCCGTCAATCCTTTAATTCTCAGATCCAAATGATTCAAATCTATTTCTAACCCTTGCTTTTGTTTCACCATACCCAATTGGTCAGCCGACTTAAGTTCTGATTCCAATTGCTTGAAATCTTCTATTAAATAAGGTAAATCTTCCGTCGAAGTTCGCCAATGTTCACATCGCCAACAAGCATTTACTGTTTGACAAGGCGCTTTGATTAACGGACGGTGACACTCACCATACTGTGTTGTAATTTGATACATCTTACGACGCATCAACTCTGTAATAGCATTCTGAGGTTGATGTTCTAATACTACTTGACCAGATATATCGACATACTTTTTTGCTTTCATTAACTCTTCATATTCGTTGCCCAAAACTTGTTTGAGAAGATGTTTGTAATGTCGCTGCATATCAGGAGAGCGATGTCTAAGATATTTTTGAATGATTAAATCTCTGATGCCTGCATTCGTGAAAACTGTACCGATTGTACGTCGAAACTGATGTGAAGTAAAATACCAAATCTCTCCATTTTTTGCACAAATTTTAGATGACGAAGCCAATTTATTCAACCACTTGTTAAAAGTACTAAAATGCATCACTCTTGGAGTTGGCATAAAACCATGTCTATTGCCTCGGTTACTACAAAATAGTTGAGCATAACTATCTTGGAAGTGATGTCTTATATACTTTTGTTGCTCTTTGATAATAATTGCCAACTCTGGAATAATTGGGATCTCGTCCTCTGTTCCATATTTTTCAGTTGTAAAACGCAACCGCCATTGTGTACCTCGTTTTCTCAAACAATCAAGAGGTAAGTTGAGAAGCTCTCCAACCCTTATTCCTGTTGTTTTAATAATTATTACCATTCTTTGTATTGGTTCTGGAAGGCAATGTAGATGCTGTTCTAATTGATTCCAAACTTCTTCAGGAATATATTCAATTTCGTCATTTTTTGGACCTCTCATTGGTAACCGTTTTCCCTGAAACCAGTATGTACCAACATCTAGCCATCCTGATAATCGACAAACATCAAAAAAGTCACCCAAAGTTATATAGTGGCATGAAATTGTTCTTTTTGCTAAGTTAAGAGTATGCAGATAATCATCAAACTCTTGAAAAATCTGAGGGTTAATTTGCTCGGCTGTATAAACTGATTTTTGGGTTAAAAACCGGGAAAATCTGTTCAAATGACTGATTTTATGTGCGAGATATTGAGCGGTTAAGTTTTGACGACTTTTGGCTAATATGTAAAATTTTACCAATATTTTCAACCAATCTGGTAAGAGGTTTTCAAAGTTTAATGTTAATTTTCTACTATGTGGGTTAACTCTTAGTCCTAAATCATTAATTGTGTGCCAAATATCCTTTTGTAGTAGGGGTTTAGCTAAAAGTAATTTCGCTTCTTGATTATAAGCAAAACAATGATAATCCTCTAATGGCTCAAATTCATTCACCTTCGTATTCCTCACTTTCAATCACTTTTAACAAATCTGATTCATCAATTATGTGAGAATAAATATCTAAAGTCGTCTGTACTGAAGTGTGACCTAACAGATACTTTACCCTATCAACACTCATACCTGCTTTCAAGATTCGCGTAGCGAACGAGTGCCTCATTAGGTGTGGGTAAACCTTAATTCCTGTCTTTTTTGACAATCGATTAAACATAGTATTGAGTACCCTCAGGTTCATTGGTGCGCCAATATTTCCTGACCAAATGTTTACAAATACATACTCGGAATTTTTATCTGGATATTCATGAATCAGGTAATCGTTGTAAAGCATCAATAATTCCTTGGGGACAGGAATGACTCTTTCTTGACCTTTTACTCTTGCTCCATTAGAGTGATTTTGACGTTGTACGACTCGAATTGTATGGTCGTCAAAATCTCCGATATCTTCATGATATAACCCTAAAAGCTCCCCTTTTCTCATCCCCGTACTATTGAGCATTAATATAATTAGTTGGTCTCGTAATCGATGACAATTATTTACCAAAGTTTCTATTTGTTCATCCGTTAAACAACCAGGAAATATATGAGGCTCTTTGAGCTTGACTAATTTCTGGCGAGTTGGCTTCGATTTACCGATTCCTTGTAGAAGTCCTTTTCGAGTTGTTCCCTTTGTGACTATCCATCGGTCAAAATGCTTTTCGTCAATAGTTTTATTCGCTAAATGGTATTCATAAAAGTTAGTGACGACGGTAATAACGATATTAATGCTTCTAATAGTCCGTTTAGCTTGAATTGCTTGCATTGAAACAACTTTACTGGGTTCCCCCACATGCAGAAAGTAGGCAAAATCTTCTAGGTCAGAAAGTTCAACATTAATCCACTCAAGGTTCTTAAGTGCTAGGAATTCCCACCAAGCTTTGAGTGCATAACCGTATGTCTCAACTGTATTGGGAGATTTAGAACTGGTGAGATAGGTTAGGTATCGTTGAACGGGTTCAACCACTTGATAGTCGTCATCCAACATCACCCATACAGTTTGTTCTGTGTAAGGGTCTATTCCTTTTTGAAGTGACAGTCTCATTTTTACGTTGTATAGGAAATTATACAGCATAACTTTAACTTAATACAACGTTATCAAAAAAGCACCTAAATTTTGTTGTTGTTTACTTTTTCTTTGTATTACTTTATTCGAGAGCCACAAAGTCGAACTACCTTTCATCTACGAATTAGAGCATGATGATGATGTTTTAGAGTTTTATGACCAACCACCTCAGATAAAGCTAACTTATCAGTCAGAGTCTGGGCGCAATTTAGGTTTCTTCTACACCCCGGACTTTTTTGTCATCAAGACTGATTCAGCGGGATGGGTAGAGTGCAAAACCGAAAAGGAGTTGAAAAACTTAGCGTCAAAAGACTCTTCTCGTTACTTACAAGGAAATGAAGAGCGGTGGCGGATGCCACCAGGGGAAGAATACGCGAAGCAGTTTGGATTTTTCTTCCGCCTCTGGTCAGATGCGGAGATTGATTGGATTTTACAACGAAACATTATCTTTTTAGAAGACTACTATCAAATCGGTCAACCCGCAATCAGAAACTCAAGCACCAATGTTGTTCTCTCACTTGTTTCTTCTCAACCTGGAATAACACTCAGCCAGCTGTACCATCATGCCCTGGGAGTGATGATGAAATTAATTTTCTCATTGCAACTGAGCTTCTTTATGTCGATTTGAGTGCCGCTCCCTTAGTTGAGCCCCAAAGGTGTTTTGTTTTTCGTGACCAACAAACAGCTAGGGCATACAGGACATTGGTTTTGTCCCAAGCTTCATCTAGTGTGCTCGCAACTCCTGTGATCGAATTGAATCTGGGAACATCTGTTTGCTATAACGGCAAGACATTGACGATTACTCTTGTTGGTAATACAGAAATCTTACTGAAAACAGAAAATTCTGAGACAGTAGAGCTATGTAAGGATGATTTTGAGAAATATGTGCGGAGTGGAAAGATAACGATGCTTCCCTCCAATGAAAGCAAACTTAATTCCAGAAGTCTCGATTTTATAGTTAAGGCAAGCGTTAAGGATTTAAAAGCTGCCAATCATCGCTACAATCTTCTCCAACAATATTTTCGGGGAGAACCAGTAGAAAATAGCATAGTAACGAAACGTAGCCTTCAATATTGGCAAGCTAAGTATCGAAAAGCTGAACAAGAGTATGGATATGGTTACATAGGGCTTTTATCTTTTGACAGTGTTAAGGGAAACCGCAATCGCAAGCTGCCAGAACACTTGTTGTTATTAATAGACAAGTTTATTACGGATGATTACGAAACCCACAAACAAAAGCGTAAATCAGAAGTGTATGGCAATTTTGCTAAAGCCTGTTCGGCAGAAGGAATCAGTAATGAAGATATTCCCTCGTACAAAACTTTTATTAAAGAGATAAAGTTACGTTCTGGCTTCGATCTGACCAAAAAGCGTGAGGGGCGTCGAGCCGCCTACGAACAGGAACCTTTCTACTGGGAATTAGAATTAACCACACCTAGGCATGGAGATCGTCCCTTTGAGATTGCTCTTATCTCTTACACAACGTCCACGAGGCTTTCGGTGCAAAGACTTGAACGTTGTGTAAGCTTTCTACAACAGAATTCTGACTTGAGTTCTCTCACTCTTCACCGCAGCGAAAGTTACCCGTTTCGGGACTGAACCAAACTTCACAAACACCAGTGGGTCCGTTGCGATTCTTGGCAACGTTAATTTCCATTTTCCCCTTGCAAAGTGAATTTGGATTGTAATACTCGTCCCGATAGATTAGCAGTCCAATGTCCATGTCTTGTTCGATATCTCCAGAGTCTTTAATATCAGCCATACATGGACGTTTGTTAGCTTGAGTCTCCACAATACGGTTAATTTGTGCTAAAGCGATAAATGGGACGTTAAATTCTTTGGCAATATCTTTACAGTGACCAGCAATAGCACCAACAGCTTGCGCCCTATTTCCAGCGGCTCTGTCTCCAAGTTTTTGGATGTAATCAAGCACAACTAATCCAAGTGAGCTTCGTTCCTTGGCAACGCGACGTAGCACGGAGCGCATTCTGGTGGCACTCTGAAAACTCGCGGGTGAGTCATCAATGATCATAGGTAACTCACTCAAAACTCTAATAGCCTTAGCTAAAGCATCCCATTCACTTTTATAGACTCGGTTCTGAAATAATCGTTGAGAGTTAATCCCTGAGTGCATTGCTAGAAATCGCTTAACTAACTGCTCTTTAGACATCTCAGCGCTAAAAAACACAACTGGTAGCCTGTGTACTGTTGCCATTTGATTAGCTAGGTAACATCCTACCCAAGTCTTCCCCATTGATGCCCTACCAGCAACTACTATTAAGTCTTTACGCGCTAAGCCTCCTATCAACCCATCGAGGTCAACCAATCCAGTGGTAAGACCAGGCATTGCACCTTGCTCTAAACTTGTAAAGGCAGCAGGTAGGCACTCTCCAATAGATTGTGGTTGAAATTTGTCACGAGTGGTCTGGGTAAGGCTGAAGATTTTTGACTCTACTTCTGCCAAAATCTGAGGTAGTCCCGTGGCTGTTTCTTTCCCCAGTTGGGCAATTTCTTCAGCAACAGCAAGTAGTCGCCGCCGATGGTACTTCTCCATTACTAGTTCTGCTATCGCGTCAATGTTAACGGCTGAAACCGTACGGTCTAGCAATTGGGCGAGTTTGTTTTTTCCACCCGCTTGATCTAATTGTTTGTGATCTTTTAGCCAAGTGCTGACGGTGATTAGGTCAATCGGGAGACTCTGCTGATGTAGTGCTAATACTGCGCGGTAGATGATTTGGTGCGTGGTGATGTAAAAAGCTTCTGGGATTAGGTTGTCAGCAACTCTGTCAATGGCATATGGGTCTAACAGAACTCCTCCTAGTATTGCCTCTTCCGCTTCTATATTTTCATAGCTCCAGGTCATGATTTTAGCCCCTTCCATAGTGCTTGAATTTGCTCTGGAGAAATTAATTCTTCCTCAGGCTCGAATGGCGCAGTATAAACAGTTGGCTGATAAGTTGGCGCAAGTTGTAGCTGTGGTTCATTCTTTGTCCACCCAAGTTGTATTGCGCGATTTAGCCAACCCCCTGGTCGAGGTATATCTCCACTCTTCCTTGCCTGTTTTAGAGCTTCTATCGCATTTAAAACAAATTCCTCTGAAGCCGACTCAATTGTGTTGGCCAAGGTAGTGTTGAGAGGAATTCCTTGGGCTTCTAGCTCTTCCTTGATTTGGTCACTAATCTCAGCTTTTTTATTGGTGGAGATAGGTGTTACCTTAGCGACCGATTTCCGTTCATCTGGTTCATTTAAACGAGTTTGTAGATCAACAATTGTTTGCTGTTGACGTTCCACTTGCTCTTGTAGATAGTGGAGTCGGTAGACTTGGCCTGCCAAGGCTTCATTCTTGCGCCGAAGTTCTTGATTTTGTTCTGACAATTGATGAATGCGCTCTTTGAGACGACTAATGACTTTGGCAGAAGATGAAGAAGCAGGTTTAGCTACTGGACTGACAGGCATTGATGACTGCTGGCTACGCAGTTGTGCTACCTGCTGCTTTAGTTCAGGATATTTATAGAGATAGGAAACGCTAAGATTTGCTTCTTTAGCTACAGTATGAAAATTAATCTTGGCTCCGATTTTCTGTAATCTTTCGATAGCTTTAGAGACTCTTGACAAACAGTCCTGTTTTCGCAATTCTTGTGTTTTTTTCAGTGTATCAATTCGGGTTTCTTTGGTATCTGCCATGTTCATACTACCTCTTGCAAACCAGTAATAATTTTGTCTAGTTGATCAGCTTGTCGTCCAAATTGTTCGACTAATACTTCTTGTCCATTAGCTTTAGCATTAGATTCTTTGACTCTAAGTTCGTCACGGATATTGATGTATTGGGGAAGCTTTTCTGGAGCACCTATAAAACACGGGCAAGTGTAGCAAGCGCGAAACTTATGACAGTCTTCATCTAAAGTCAGACCACAAAAGCCATAGATGGGCGTGTTGATATGTGTGCCTTCAAGTTCTAACTTGTGAGCCTGGGGGGTTTTCCAGAAAGACTTAGGGAAGGATTCGTAAAGTACAGGCAAGCCATCATTGTTAACTAGAGCTTTTTGTATATGTCCTCCTTCTTGCTCCATTAGTTCACAACTAACTTCGGTGTAGAAAAGAAGAGTGGTAACTAAATTTTTATGTCCTGCCCAAGTACTAACTACTGCTAAATCGTGTCCCATCTCAAATAACTGAGTCAGACGGGTAGGTCGTAATAACTTCGGCTTGAATTGAGCTATTTGACCATTTTCATCTCTGATATTTTCAGCTTTTATCAGACAGCGAATTCCAAAAAGTAAAGGATTTTCATAACTGTTAGGTATGATTTTTCTAACAGGTTTTAGCTTAGGCTGTGATGGATCTACCGAGGATAAGCCATGATAGTGACAGAATAGATACTCCCAATCCTGACCCCATAAATCGTTAATGTATTGTAGTTGTTCTTGAACGACCTTAGCGATAGTCCTACTGATAGGAACTTCATGATAATCATCAGTCTTTTTCCGATACCATATTAAGTTCCACTGTTGCCCGGATTGTACCAAACAGTCTTTTTTAAGTAAGGCTAATTCTGACGGGCGCATGGCAGCGAAGAAACAAATAATCCACATCCTTGCTATTGGGTCAGGTATTTTGTGTAGATTTCGTTCAATTTGTTCTCTAACTAAATCGGACAGCGGCTCTGGGTTCTTTTGATTTTGTCTAGGATAATCTTCACTACGAATGATATCTAGCTCAACGCTAAACCATCCCTGAATAATTCCCGTAGTGAAAAAACTACGTAAACTTCCTAGTTTTGACCCAGATATATTTTTTTCTTGTGCAAGATAATCAAGGATAAGACTTCGGTTAATTTGATGAAATCCAACTATATTTGTTCTTTGGATATAGTAGGAGAAAGCTCTGAGAGCAGTTAAATGATGTCCAATCGTTCCAAAAGCACAATTAGTCTTACAAGAGTCATAGATAAAGTTTTTAACTTCTTGTTGAAACCAATCTGGCTGTATCAAAGTAAAGTTGGCGGTAGAAAGCTGAATATCCCTCAGATCAAAATTCAGATTAATAGCTCTCAAATCCCATCTATCTTTATTGAAGTCAAAAGATTCAATTGGTAGAAGATTGTCCTGAAAATGACTAACTACGCATTTTTTCAAATCATGAGAATCAAGCCATCTCCTTTGACAACTCCTACAAAGAAAGCATTTCTTATTACGAGATTTGATGTGGGAGAAAAATATGTTTGCTTCATGACATTTAGGACAGATAAAATCTCCAATTTTATGGTTGGTGTACCAGATGACTCCTAAGTTGATTGGATCTTTTACTGCTTGGATATATATTCGACAGGAATCTTGGAGATGTCTACCACAATATGAACAACGAAAACATTGTTCTCTGTGACGATTTAATCCCCATAAAACTATCTTTCTTTGTTGGCAATAAGGGCAGATAAATTCCCCATTGTAATCTTTGATCCAATCAGTCTCCATGATTGATATCCTCCAATCCTTGAATTCTAAGCTTCAAGCTTTGGCTATCCTCGAATAAACCTTTCTGTTGGCGTACCATTCCCAATCGAACGGCTATCTCTAGTTCTTTTTCTATTCGTTGAAGGTCTGATTTGAGCGCATCTAAATCATCTAAACAAGTTCGCCAGTGTTCGCACCGCCAGCAAGCATTAACCGTTTGACAGGGATCTTTGATAGTAGAACGATGGCATTCCCCGTATTGAGTAGTAATTTGATACATTTTACGTCGTAGGATTTCTGTAATTGGGTTTTTAGGCTTATGAGTAGCCACTAATTTACCCGTACTATCGACATATTTTGTTTCCTTCATCAACTCTTGATATTCGGAACCCAACACTTGTTTAAGTAAATGCTTGTAATGGTTCTGCATATCCGGTGAACGATGTCTGAGATATTTTTGAATAATTAAATCTCTAACTCCTGCATTAGCCATCACCGTGGCAAATGTTCTTCTGAATTGATGTGATTGAAAATGCCATATCTCTCCTTTTTTAGTTTGAATTTTATATCTTTTAGCAAGTCTGTTTAACCAACGATTAAATGTACTAAGTTTCATGATTCTTGCAGCAGGCTTGTAGGAATTGCATCCATCATTACTTGCAAATAAATTTTCATACTTATCTGCAAAATTTTCTCTTATATATTCTTGCTGCTCTTGAATCACTACAACTAATTCAGGGCAGATAGGTAATTCATCTTCTATTAGGTACTTTTCTGTCAAAAATCGTAACCGCCATTGATCTCCTCTTTGGCGCAAACAATCTCTCTTCAGGTTCAATAATTCTCCAATCCGTAAACCCGTCCCTCTAATTACCAGTATCATTCGTTGAATTGGTTCTGGCAAATGATGGAGGTGTTGGTCTAGCTGTTGCCATACCTCCTCTGGAATATACTTGATCTCATCATTATTGGGAGTCAAGTTTTTATGTCTTCCCTTAAACCAGTAGGTATTGACTTCGAGCCATCCTTCCTGACGGCAGAGATTAAAGAGGTTAGTTAAGGCCGTGTAGTGAAGTGAAATTGACTGAAGCGATAATTTTAACGACCGTAAATAGTAATCAAATTCTTCAAAGAGTTCGTTATTTATTTGCTCTGGTCTAAAAATACTCTTTTGTTCAAGAAATTGGGAAAATTTCATCACATGTTGAACATGACTATATAAGGTTAGAGGTGATATCTTACGTTGGCTTCTAACTAGAACATAAAGCTTAGTCAGTAACTTAAGCCACTCTTGTTTAATTGGTTGGAAGTTAATTGTTAAAACTCTATAATGTTCGTTTACCTTTAACCCTAAATCTTCAATTGTTCTCCAAATATCTTTTTTTAACAGGGGGTTATTGAATAATTGTCTGGCTTCAGCATTGCCAGCCATTAACCATTGTTCAGATTCTAAATTCCCATCCGATAAACTACTCATTCTTCCTCCTCTTCGATAACTGTTCTTAAATTGCTTTCTTCGACTACGTGAGAGTAAATGTCTAAGGTGGTTTGGATACTCATATGTCCGAGTAAGTACTTGACTCGCTCTGGGGAATATCCTGCTTTCAAAAGACGGGTGCTGTAGCTATGCCGAAAAAGGTGAGGATAAACTTTAATCCCCGTCTTTTTGCTCATTCGACTAAACATGGTATTGATTACTCCTGCTTTCATCGGCTGACCCACATTTCCTGACCAAATATTGACGAAGACATACGGTGAATCCACGCTTGGGTATTCGTAGATGAGATAGTCGTTGTACATTTGTAGGATGTGGGGGATGACAGGAATAGTCCGTTCTTGTCCTTTGGCTCTAGCACCGTTGGGGTTATTCCGTTTCTTTACTCGGATAAAGTAATCATTACCATCCCCTATATCTGAGTGTTGCAATCCCAGTAACTCCCCAATTCTCAGTCCTGTGCCGTTAAGCATCAAAATCATCAGTTTGTCTCTGAGTCGGTGGCAACTATTAACTAAAATTTCTATTTGCTCATCACTCAAACAACCTGGAAACATATACGGCTGTTTGAGTTTCACTAGTTTCTGCCTTATCGGTTTGCTTTTTGCAATGCCTGTAAGTAAACCGAAATTGGCTGACCCATAAGGCAGATAAAATCTGTCAAACTTCTTAAAATCAACCGTCTGCTTGGCAATGTGGTATTCGTAAAAGCTAGTCACAGCGGTAATCGCCCGATTAATGCTGCGCTCTGATTTCAAAGCTTCTACTGGTGTTATGGATACAACAGAGGATCTATCCCCAACTCTGAGCCAGTAGGCAAAGTCTTCTAGATCTTTCAGGTTTATATTTCGCCAGTCAAGGTGCTTTTTGTCCAGAAAAGTCCACCAAGACTTCAAATCATAGCCGTATGCCTCTACACTGTTAGGGGATTTACTGCTACTAAGATAAGTCAGGTATCGTTGGATAGGTTCAACCATCTGGTAATCTTCATCCAACATCAACCAAACAATCTCGTTGGTAGTAGGATCAATTCCTTTTTGTAGCGTCAATTTCATGTACTTACGATTTACATGTTGACATAAATCTTCAGATATGTATGAGGTATTTTTAGCGCCTCATTTGTTGATAAATTGAGAACCATCATCACCTCATCACCTCATCACCTTCCATCGGGACGCGGTACTTTCTACCTCGTACAAGTCTGAAACGACCGTTATCCCTTCATGCATATGATGGTCAATTTCTACACTGCTTCAGTTCTATTACTTACTTTACACTACATTATTCGTTGTGTAAGTTAAATTTTGTAATCAGCGATCTTTCCACTACGAGTAAAAAAAAGCTCGTTGTTGTTGTTGTTTAATATAAATATTTTGTCATAGATAATAGCTCACATCGACCATACTCAACTGGATATTGAGCTAGTATGTTCCCGTACAGGGCATTCTCTTGGTAGACCTTGGGCAACTCTTTTAATCGATGCCGTAAGCCGTCGTATTCTCGCTGTTTATCTAACCTTTGACGAACCAAGCTACCGCTGTTGCATGATGGTATTAAGAATCTGCGTACAGCGCTTTTCCCGCTTACCTGAGACAATAGTCGTGGACGGCGGCCCAGAATTTGGTAGCACATACTTTGAGACATTGCTAGCTGCTTTTGGATGCACCAAAAAGCAGCGACCTGCCGCGAAAGCCAGGTTTGGTTCAATTATTGAACGTATTTTTGGGACTACAAATACAGAGTTTTTTTATAACCTGAGAGGCAACACCCAAATTACTAAGAATGTCCGCCAAGTCACTAAGTCAAATAATCCCAAAAATCAGGCTGTTTGGACATTAGATGAACTTTATGAACACTTTTGTTCCTATTGTTACGAATTCTATGACTGCAAAGAACATCCAGCATTAGGACTTTGTCCGCGTCAAGCCTTTACTTATGGGCTAACTCTTAGTGGTTCTCGTCCTCAGCTTCAGATTACTTATGATGAGAACTTCAGAATTTTTACTTTGCCATCTACACCTAAGGGAACAGCAAAAGTTCAACCAAGTAGAGGCGTGAAAATTAATTATCTCTATTATTGGTCAATGGATGATTCGTTCCTCAGACCAGAAATTGAAGGAACTCATGTACCAATTCGCTACGACCCTTTTGACATGGGAACTGCTTATGCTTATGTTAAGGGGTGTTGGGTGCGTTGTATTTCTGAATATTACAAAACCTTCCAAAATCGTTCCGAGCGAGAAGTTAACATAGCTAGTACCCAATTGCGTCGAAAAAGACAGAAACACGCTCAAAGGGTTACTCTCTCTGCCAAAGAAAAAGCCACCTATTTAGAAGAAACTGAAGCCCAAGAAGCTTTGTTAATACAACGCTTGCATGATTTAGCACATACTGATGTCTGCGCTCTCATTGAGGGTAAGCCAACTCCAGAAAAAAATCCAATTAATCCTAATAGTTTAGATAATAATTTTGCGTCATACGAAAGTATTAAAAGGGGAAAAATTGAAGAAAGAAGCTTAATAAATTTAAACAAAATAGAAGCTTACAGTGCGGAGGAGTTATGGTGAAAACACAGTCGGGATATTTTCCAGAAGAACTCCTCTTACAGTCGAACGAAACAAAGACTAATTACTTTAAAAGTATCACTATTCCCCACAGACGGCTCAAAGAAGCTTTGGATGTTTTATTAATTAATATTTTGGAGCCAGCCGACACTTTAGTCTTTTTAGTTTTTGGTGTAACTGGCGTAGGGAAAACAACGTTACGCTTGCGTCTTGAAAAGATGCTCCTGGAAGAATTTCTCCCTTCATTACGCAAAAACCCCGGTCAAATTGCTGTTGCTGGTATTGAAGCTATTCCTGCCTCCGGTGGGAAGTTTAGTTATAAAGATTATTACACTCGCGCCCTAGAAGCCCTCAATGAAGTTTTGATTGAATACAAAGTTGATTATGGAATCCATCGGGATGAGGGAAACGATTTGGGATTGCTAAATCGGGCTGCTCGCCAAGATGCACCAGCATTGCGCCTCGCAATGGAAAAAGTATTTCGTTACCGTCAGCTAGAAGCTTTTACTGTAGACGAGGCGTAGCATCTATTGATGATGGCAGGTGGACACCAGATGTTACAGCAAATGAACTGGATTAAGTCCATTGCTAATCTTACTGGTACAGTGCATATCCTATTTGGGACTTATGAATTGCTTAACTGTCCTACCCTTAATGGACAGGTAGGACGACGTAGCGAGGATATCCACCTATCACCTTACGAAGCTGATAAACCAGAAGATATTGCTGAATTTATCAGAGTTATTAGAACCTTTCAACGCCATATTCCACTTGTACAAGAACCAAAATTAGAACAACACTACGAGTATCTTTTTTCTGGCTCCGTTGGCTGTGTGGGCCTCTTGAAGAATTGGTTAACTCGCTCTCTGAGAGTCGCTTTAGCAGAAGAAGCCCGTACTCTCAATACTAAACATCTTAAAGTAGGTGCTTTTTCTGCATCCCGTATTAACAAAATTAAGGAAGAAGCAGAACAGGGATTTAGACGCTTCCAAGAAGAATCTAGTTTTGTTGCTCGGCAATATTTAACAGAATATGGCACAAAAATGGAAGTTGGAAACTGTGTGCCCAAAAAAGGTCGTGTTGGACAGAGAAAACCCAAACGAGATGCTGTAGGGGTGAATCCAGATGATGCCTAACATAGCTATTAGCGATGAATTGTGGCTTCGAGAAGCACCTATCACTCCAAGCCCTAGCCGTTTGTTTCATCTAGAACCGATTGGCATAGGCACTTTTTATATAGAGAGCCTAACTAGTTATGTTGCTCGTCTAGCCGAAGCTCATAGCGTACCATCTGGAACTTTATTGGCTAAGGAGGTAAGACCAATGGTCAGGCCTGGCTCTGCTACTAATCCCTTGAATTCCTCAAGCATAGTAGCTTTGTATGGACAAGCTTCTGTAAAAGCTTTAAACGGAACTCAAATTGGAGCCAAACAACTTGTTTTTGCTCTCGAAGCACTTACAAAACGCACTGACTTACAGTTTTTGACAATGCTACCTTGGGCACAAGTCTTTCCAGTTTTGGGGTTGCTCAAGCATTTTCATGCTTGGTGTCCTTATTGCTATCAGGAGTGGTTGAACAATAAACAGGCCATTTATTCACCTCTGCTGTGGGCTTTGAAAGCTGTCAAAATTTGTCCAAATCATCTTCAATCTTTAGAATCTAAATGTCCCCACTGTGAACGAGAATTTTTACCTCTGTGGCACAACTCACGGCCTGGATTTTGCTTAAAGTGTGGTGGCTGGTTAGGAATTAATCCTGAAATGGACGACCAACACAAGAGTTTGTTTGAGGAGACAGTCAACCGACAACAAGAAATTTGGATAGTTCAGACTTTAGGAGAATTAATTCGATTAGCTCCTGAGTTTTCCAATCCACCTTTGAGAGAGACTATTAAAACAATGCTCAAGGCTTATGTAGATCAATATACTCAGGGCAATGTTTCCGCTTTTGGTCGCTGGCTCGGGCTATCGAGACATGAAATCCTTCATTGGTATTCAGGTGTAGCCATCCCAAATTTGGATAAACTACTAAAAATTTGTTACATATTGGAAACGACTCTTGTCAATTTTCTCCAGCTTAAACTAGTACCTCTCTCTCCTAATAAGCTAGCTTCTTTATCTGCTAATGAGCAGATAAAATTAACACGACCTGCTTTAGTTACTTCTAAAAATAGTCCCAAGCGTGAACAAGTTATTCAAGCGATGCAACTAGCTTTAGAAGAAGAACCACCTCCTTCTTTAACGGAGTTAGCTGTTCGTTTAGGATTCAAAACTTATAGCAGTTTAACCGCTTGTTCAAAATCTTTATCAGCGTCTCTGACTGCTAGATATACTGAATATCAGCAACAGTTAAGGCAATCGCAGATACGAAATCTACTCGAGTTGTCTCTTTTTGGCGATGAGTCTCCACCACCTTCTCTTAGAAAAATAGCTCTCAGGGCTGGGATTGGTCTGGCAACTTTCTACCACTATTGCCCTACTTTGTGCCATGCTATTTCTTTACGCTACAAAGATTACCGAAAATTTCTTCATAAACAAGCAATTGAGCAAGGTTGTCGAGAAGTCAGGCAACTAGCTCCAGTGCTTCATGCAAAAGGCATTACTCCCACTGCTAAAAATCTGCGAAAATTTATGCAGAATCCCTCTTCATTGTGGCATCCTGAGGTCATTGAGGTTTTAAAACAGGTAAGACGCAATCTTGAACAGTAAATGTCATTTTACCCTGTATCAACATGGGTTCTCCACTGCTGCCACTTTATGCTTTAAAAACTGCCACTTTATCCTTTAAGTAACAACTTTTGGTCAGGATATGATTCAAAAATTGGTCATCCGGGGGGTAAAAGCACACTATTTGCCTTGGTTGTGACTCTTTTGCGTTAGAAAACTTTACAACGTGTCTCAAGAAAGCACGTATTCCGGCTTACCCCCGGATAGCCGTGAGGGTTTTCTGTTTCCTGGTAGGCACGGTAGGGGTCACATTAATTCTGAATCAGCTAGCAGGATACTGCATGAGACGTGTGAGGCTATTGGCTTTGAAGGTTTTTGTAGCACAGTTATTCACTTAGATTTTGGGTATAGACGACTCAACGCTTACAGGCATCACTTTAACTTCGGAAATTCCGAAGTTGTTCGTTTCATATGTTAAATTCTATTCCTTTTGATTTTTCAATATCTATCTAACTCTTGGTTAACCATTGCCGACTGTTGGCTATCATTTTGCTTAACCCCTGTTAAGAGTGCATTTTCAAGGGCAGTAGCAACGAATTCTGACATGGTTAACCCCTGGAGATCCCAAATGCCAAAGCAACGCCAAATCAACTTTGGTTAACCCCTGGATCTCCAAAATGCCAAATCAACGCCAAATCAGCCCTTTGAGCCTGTGACGCCGGAATAAGTGAGTTTTCCGTTGTATCCTGGAAGAAAATAGATTTTCTGCTCCAGGATGAAGATAGACCGTCACGATCAAGCTAAAATTTTATCATCAATGGAAATCTCGCGCCTATTCACCACAGGACTGAAAACACAACGCGATCGCACTCTATTTGGCATCTGCCTCTACACTGGTACACGCATTGCCGAGGCTTGCGCTCTCCACACTAAAGATGTATACAGTATAGATGGCAGCATCAGACCCCGGATTACAATTCGCAAGAACACCACCAAGGGGAAGATTGAAACTCGTTCTGTACCTATTTGTTCCGATCTGCGATCTCTTCTTGAAAACTACTCCTCATCTAAGGTATATCTGTTTCCTGGTCGCCACGGGTTAGGGCATATTCACCCTGACTCAGCAGACAAGATACTTCGTGCTGCTTTTTTGGAATTGGGGATTGAAGGAGCCAGTACACACAGCTTTCGCCGTACTTGCCTAACCAAGATGCACATGTCAGGTGTGCCGTTGAAAGTTATTCAGAAAATTTCTGGTCACAAAACATTAGGGGCACTTCAGAAATATTTAGATGTGTTAGACGAGGACTTGGAGTCGGCAGTATCTACACTGACTTTCTGAGGTGTACAGTTATAACAAAGACCCTAATAGTGATTCCTAATAAAGATAGCCAAAATCCTAATGAAGAAGATTTTGATTTTATCAGCAAATCCTATAAATACAAACAAGCTCCGCCTTTCTGAGGAGATTAGAGAAATTCGGGTGGCTTTAGAACGCGCTCAAAATAGAAAAGCATTTGAATTAATCACAAGAGAAGCAGTTCGTATTGATGACTTACGTCGCGCTCTTTTAGAGAATAACCCAGAAATAGTGCATTTTTCAGGACATGGAACAGGAACAGATGGTTTGGCTTTAGAAAATGACTTTGGAACTGCGCAAATTGTGAGTACAGAATCATTGAGTAATTTATTAAAATCATTTAAAAAAATAATAAATTGTGTATTACTTAATGCTTGTTATTCTGAAACACAGGCTGAAGCAATTTATCAACATATCAATTGCGTTATTGGGATGAAAACCCCTATTCACGACAATGCTGCTATTAATTTTTCTAAAGGATTTTATGATGCTATCTTTGCTGGGAGGAGCTATGCAGATGCTTTTGAATTAGGACGAAATAATATTGAATTAAATAATATTCTTGAATCTAATGTTCCAATCATTAAACTTAGACGTGACTTTAAAAAAATATTTGAGAGCACTCTATCATCTCCAGATGATCCTCTACATCCTGATTCAGAATCCAAATCACCCTTTACTCCGCCTTTGATTCAACAGCGAGTTGATTCAGCTGAATTAGGTGGAGGGATGCAAGGAACTCAAGGTAATCGCAATACTCAAATTCAAGGTAATCGAAATTTTATTCTAAGTTTCCATATCCATGAACGAGTGTATCGCCGATGGTTGCTTCTACTTTTGGTACCACTTTTAGTCGGATTTCCAGCATTGGGTTTTACTTTACCCAAGCTTCGCGAGCGCTTAAAAATTGCGCTTTTTGACAAGGAATTATTTCGACCCTTTGTAAATTTACTACCCTATAAAGATTCCATTCACAATTTCGTCGTTCAGTACCCCAACAATTGGGTCTACGAAAAAGATGATAACCCCATTACACACGAAGTTGTATCTTTTATGCCTGCATCGGAAGCTGAAGCCATACGTTCACCGCAACTGGAGGTAATTATTACGTGTGAGAATTTATCTGAACCAATAACATTATCGAATTATATTGATCAATTTATCAATCAACTTAAAAAGACTAAAAATTTTCAAGCATTCAAACTCCTCAAACAGGGAGCTACAACATTTGCAAAGCGTCCAGCTTATGGCTTGATTTATACCGTCACCTCTGAGGGTAGGAATTGGGAAATTATGGAGGTAGCTACTATCAAAAATCTTCAAGTGTATTTAATTACCTACAAAGCTGAAGTATCTCAGTATGACACATACGGAGCAATTGCCCATACAATGATTCATTCGTTTGAAATATTTGGTCAAGATTAGTATTAATTTATATTAAGTCAGTAGTATGAAGCTTTCCTACAAAACAATTTCAGTAATATTTTTTCTTGTAATATTTATTGTAATTTTTGTGTTACCAAGCCTTGTGCTTGCAGTCCTACAGCCATTTGAAGTTAGCGATATAGCTAAAAAAATTACAGTTAGTATTGAGGGTTTCGATTCTGGTTCCGGAGTAATAATTGATAAAAACAAAAACGATGATATCTATCAAGTAATGACTGCGTGGCATGTAATTGAAAAAAAAGGTAAATATCAAGTTCGGACATATGATAATCGAATATATCCGGTTAATAACGGTACTATTAAACAGATGCTCGGAGTAGATCTTGCAGTTGTAGAATTTACTAGCAAGCAAACTTACCCAATTGCTCAAAGAGGAACTTCTAATAATCTGAAAGAGGGAATGACAGTCTTTATTGCTGGCTATTCTACACCTGGACCTGTTGACACAGGACGAAACTATAAATTTTTAGTAGCAAGAATTACTACAATTTTGATAAATCGGCTGAGAAAAGGTTATAGCCTTGTTTATGACAATTTTGCTATATCAGGAATGAGTGGCGGCCCAGTTCTAAACGAAAATGGTGAACTAGTGGGAATCCACGGTGAGACAGAAATTCGTGAGCTTACCGGAGCAAGTAGCAATTACGCTATTGCAAGTGAAACTTTTAAAAACTGGCAACAACAAGTGGCGCTAGCATCGCAGCGTAGTATCCTTTTAGACGAAGAAGCCGAAGCATTTGCAACAGTACCACCTATATCCAATACATCGAAGCTTAATATTACTTCGACCACCCCAGTTCAATTTATGTGGCCTGCCAAGGGTGTATTAATATCAGGTTTTGGTATGCGCTGGGGAAGAATGCATAAAGGATTTAAGATCGCTAATTCAACTGGTACGCCAATTTATGCTGCGGCAGATGGAGTCGTTGAAAAAGCGGGATGGAACAATGGTGGTTATGGCAACTTAATAGATATTCGACATCTTGATGGTACTTTAACTCGTTATGGACACAATAGTAAGATTCTAGTGCATGCAGGTCAACAAGTGCGCCAAGGTGAAACAATTGCTCTAATGGGTAGTACTGGATTTGCTACGGAACCAGCTTTACAATTTGAAATTCACCCAAATGGGGAAGAAGCAGTAAATCCAATAATATTTTTACCCCACCTGTAAAAAATCCAGCACCGCTCAGAGCAAGCCTCTCCCACTAGCTTTTCATCTCCAGATTTTTAACAGGTAGAATCTTTTCGAGATGCAAAGCACGAGAAAAAAGTTTCCCTTCAGATCCCACTGACTTGAAAGAGTAGAGAGATAGGGAGGGGAAATATTTTCATGCCTGGCGGTGATTTTTTTTATCGGCACTGCTTTCTTATGGAGTAAACAACTTCTTCAAAAAAACATCAACATCAATGTAAAGTTCTCCATTTTGATAGCTAATCAACTGGTCGCTTAAATACAAGGGACCACTAGATGCTATTCGGCGTAAATCGAGTAAATTTCTGAGTGCTTCAAAGCGATTGACGCTCGGAGGAAGAGTAACAATAGTGTCTGTTTTATTGCATTTATCACCTTTGGAATGGGCTACACAAATAACACCAACATTGTTAACTATATCTGTGCGGATATACTTTAGCCAACCGTTATCATAGTACTTTTGAAATTTTTGTGATGTATCTTTACACCTCTGCTTTGGTGTATCACCCGACTTACTGAAATATTCCGATACCCAATAAATGATGCTAATTTCGTTGCCACGCTTGGCACGAGCAATTGTTGCAGGTACATTTTTACCTTGTTCAATCACTTCAACTTTGCAAGAGAATTGCTCATCTCTAGCAATGCTAGGAGAGCTTAAACTGATTGCTACTGATAGCATAGTTATCGTAGCAAGTAGAATATGAAGCAATAAGTTGTTAGCATTTCTGCGCTGAATCCGAACACAAGTTGTATAGAGAAGGCTCTTGATCATCTTCCAGTTCTATTGTTTAAGTATTCATAACAGGTCAAGACAATATCGTCTTGTTCTAGATGTTGTTGCTTGCTTCCTGAAGCAATTTATGTGGTAGTATCCAGTAAAATGTTTATTGTCCTACTTTGTATATTATTATATGAGGTTTTCACTTAGGATTATATCAGTCCTCTTAGGCATAGTAGTAATGTTAGTAGTGGCGTTTAAGCCTCTATTAGTAATGGGCTTACAATCGGTTGAGGTGAGTGATATTGCTAAGAAAATTACGGTTAGTATTGAAGGCTATAATCCAGGGTCAGGAGTAATTGTAGGTAGAAACGGTAACCTGTACCAGGTTCTCACAGCGTGGCATGTTATTCAAGGAAAAGGTAAATATAATATTCGGACTTATGATAATAGATTATATACAGTTAACAATGACGAAATTAAGCGTATCTTTAAAGTAGACATAGCAGTTCTAGAATTTGAAAGTGACCAAAGCTATCCATTGGCTAAGATAGGAGACTCCAGTAGTCTAAAGGAGGGAATGACAGTTTTTTTTGCAGGTTATCCAGCCCCCGGACCGCTTAATTTAGGACGAAATTATACATTTCTTACCGCAAAAATTACTACTATATTGAGCCGAGGACGGAACGGTTATAGCCTAGGATACGATAACTTTGCTATATCTGGTATGAGTGGTGGTCCGGTTCTCAATGAGAATGGCGAACTAGTAGCAATTCATGGTGAGACAGAAATTCGCTCACTCACAGGAGCATCCGGAAACTACGGTGTCTCAAGTGCAACATTTAAAAACTGGCAACAAGAAGTTACTATAGCATCTCAACGTAATATTCTTTCGGATCAACCGCTTTCGGATGGAAAGGTCTTGTCTGTATTCCCACCACAATTTCATTTGTTTGTAAAATACATTTGGCCGACAAACGGTATCCTCAAAAGTGGCTTTGGTATCCGCTGGGGAAGAATGCATAAAGGAATTGACATTGAGAACTCAACTGGTACGCCAATTTATGCAGCAGCAGATGGCGTGGTTGAAAAAGCGGGATGGAACAATAGTGGCTACGGTAATTTAGTAGACATTCGTCATGTTGATGGTAGCTTAACCCGTTATGGACATAATCGTAAGATTCTAGTGCTGGTAGGTCAACAAGTACACCAAGGTGAAACAATTGCTCTAATGGGTAGCACTGGATTTTCTACTGGACCACATTTACACTTTGAAATTCACCCATCTGGCATAGGAGCAGTAGATCCAATAGCACTTTTACCTCAATGAAGATTGCTATAGGCAAGTTAGTCAATATGACTTTTGTTATAGATCTAGGATTTTCAAAAATGCTCAATCACAATGAACCATTTGAACAACTAGCTGAGTGTGTTGAATCTATGAAAGATAAATCTTGAGGTAAGTGGATGCCTAAGCCAGGAAGTCACCCTCCTAAAAAGGCTACAAAAACGTGCATGAATCGTTAGATTCACACGGCTCCTCAATGACTTGGTAGAAGAAAAACAGATATGTGGAATCCCCAAGAATGATAATTGAACGATGAATCATTATGAACTAAAAACACCCTCCTTCTAGCTCATCCTGAAGGGAATGTTTTTTTTAAGCCGTCACAAGTGTGATCGCAAGACTAAAGAGCAATAATTGAAAGTTTTGCTACTTTTAACACATATAATGCATTGTTCAAGTTATGCTGTCAATTAGACTTAGAGCAAAACTCCAACAACCATGACCCTGGTCATTTCAATCTTTAATCAAGCGGGAGGGGTGGGCAAGTCTACCCTGACCATGATCCTGGGCTATCAATTGTATGTGAGGGGTCACAAAGTTTTGCTTATTGACCTCGATCCTCAAAGTTCATTAACTTCCTTCATGGGTATTGACCCTGAAAGTTTAGAAAAAACTCCCTTTGACGCCATTATAAATGAGGAGCCACTGTTTATCCTCCACAACCAACACGGCATGGATATTGCTCCTACTAACATCAATCTCAGTGTCGCAGAAATCCAACTTGTCAACATGGACTTTCGCGAAGTCCGCCTGAAAGAATCCATCGAACCCGTTCGCCATAACTACGATTTTATTCTCATCGACTGCCCACCCAGTTTGGGGTTATTAAGCTATAGCAGTCTTGTTGCTGCCAGTCACTTGCTCATCCTCATCGAAACTCACTATAAAGCCTTCCAAGGAACAAATCTCCTGCTGCAAACGATCTCTAAAGTCAGAAGAAGGGGGAACCGTCACTTAAAAATAGCTGGATTCGTTCCCTCTCGCTACGCCGCTGCTAACTCCCAAGACCAACGCACGCTCAAAGCCATCTCTGAACAATTCTCCCCCATTGCCCCCGTCTTTGACCCAATTCCGAGAGCTACAGCATTTGTAGATGCCTCAGAGCAACAAATCCCCCTAGCTTTATATGACCCCAAGCATCCTGTTCTCAAAATTCTAGACCAACTCGCTAAACAAATGGAGCAACTATAATGACTCGAACTCGTAAAACAGAACAACCTTACAAAGCCAAAGCCGATATCAGCGTGTTGATGGGAGAAGAGTCACCCTCCACCGATCCCTTGATGCTGCCAATTGAGTCGATATCGCTTCCTGACAGTCAGCCTCGGCGATACTTCGACCCAGTTAAGATGGAGCAATTGGTTCAATCGGTCCTCACTCACGGGATTTTGGAGAACTTGCTTGTTCGTCCTATCCCAGAACAAGAAAATCGTTACGAGTTGGTAGCAGGAGAGAGGCGATATCGTGCAGCAATTGCAGCAGGACTAAAAGAAGTTCCAGTTAGCATTCGAGAACTTACTGACTCTCAAGCCCTGCAAGTTAGTTTAGTTGAGAACTTGCTTCGTGAAGACCTCAACCCAGTAGAAGAAACAGAAGGCATATTGCAACTGTTAGCAATTCGACTCTCTATGCCTGTTACCGACATTCCAAGCTTACTCTACAAGATGCAGCATGAAGCTAAAGGGGATACTGCCCAAAACGTTTTGGCCAATGAAATTGGGCTGGGCATAATAGCAGCTTTTGAAGAATTAGGGAAGCTTTCTTGGGAATCGTTTGCCTCTAGTCGCCTGCCGCTTTTGAAGTTACCGCCAGATATAATAGATGTCCTTCGATCTGGAAAAATCGAATACACAAAAGCCCAAATGGTTGCACGAGTTAAAGACCAGAACGCTCGTGAATCTCTTTTAAAGGAAGCCATTGCTCAAGATTTATCCCTCTCGCAGATTCGTCTTCGAGTCAAAGCTTTGCAACCTCAACCAATACAAGAGTCTCCCAAAGTCACGATTCAATCCATTACTCGCCGCCTAAGTCAATCTAAAATTTGGGAAGACCCTAAAAAGTGGAAACAAGTGGAGACATTATTAAAGAAACTGGAAGCATTAATCCCAGTTGAAGCAGAATCCGAAACAGAAGCAAAAACAGCAGAACAGGTAATTTCTTCAGAAGAACCAACAGAAGAAAAAGAACTCAAAATCATAGATTCTTCTGAAAAATAATGTCGCAATATGGGGATACTCACAGTTACTCTAGCATCAGCCCTAAAACTCGCAGCGGAGAACGAAAGATTAGTACTTTGAGGCTTGTCTTACACGAAAATGCTCTTATGTCGTCCTCAAAAGTGGAATTAGCGAGCGGGTTATTTTCGACGGGGGGCGATCACCCAGATTATTCAAAGTCCTATTTTTCTTATTTCGGCTTGGACATAATTAATGGCAGCTATTGCTCCTTCATATGCCTTAAGAGCCTCTTCTCTGGTTACTCGATTATATCCTTCATGTATTACTTTATTTCGCAAAAGATAGCAGTCATCGTGCCAAGTTTTAAGTTCTTGCTCATGGAGTGCTTCCCATCCTTTTGGTGGATTTGTAAACCAAACAATACTACTATAGCCAGAATTAATTAGTTTTGTAGACAATATCCCCTGTAGGCTTATGAGGTTCTTACATAAATATCGAGACTTCTTAAAGTTTTGGTCTAAAAGGTAGATGATTTCGGACAAAAAACTTTCAAAAGCTGTGTTAGCTTCAACAGGAGCAAGTCGGTACGGCCCTCGCCAGGTATAATTTAAAGCAGAATGGAGTAGATCCCTATATATGGGGATAGAATCGCCACTTTTGAGCAGCATTTGAATATTGTTAATTATCTCAGGTTTTCTTTGAACTGGTGTTCCAAAACCCATCCGATGAAAAGTAGGTCTTGTTATAGCAAAGTCTCCTACCTCGTTAAACTGTTCATCAATAGCTACAAGCAGAAAACTATACAAATCCGATTTGACCAACGGAATTATATGAAACGATTTTTCTCCTAATCCATTTTTATCTTGATCTCTGTATACTTCTAAAAACCTGTTAACAGATGATAATGACATTTGGATGTAAAGATCTTCATTATCACAAAAAGTATTTTTCCAATTTGTGCAACTTATATCTATTTCTTGGTCAATTACAACCGAAAATTTTGTTCTTCCTGCATAACCAAAAATATCATGTGAGATTTCTATGTCTTTTCCGTGTACTTCTAAGCCTTCACCCAAAATTGCTGGAGTAAGAGGAGTTGACTTGACAAGAAATGCTTTGCTTTCTAGTTGCACCTCAAAGAATTCTTCAGGTAAATACACCCTAAAAGGAGCAATAAACTCAACACGAGGTTTTATCATAGTTCCAGTCCTTTTCTTATTGGCATGAGGTGTCAGCTATTGTATTAAAAGTATTACAAAGTGACAAGTGCTCACCTTTTTCTATCTCCCCCCTTCCAGATTCCATGAAACTGCTATTTGGTTGACTATACGCCTCAAAGTCTTAATCTCTCGTCGTGAGGAGCGCTCGCCCATAACGATCGTCACTGAATGTACTACAACGGCGTCGGGGAGATGAAATCAAAGCGTCTTTCTCTGTGACTCCGGAGGGAGAATCATCGTGGTGACTGGAATAGGGCACTGCGATCGCCAATAGACGAACAGGGAAAACCTTGAAAGAGTGCTTAAAGTTAAGCACTCTTTTTTCCGCCTTACACCGGCGCATTTGGTGGCGATTGCCTTTGGCACTGGCGGAGCCAATCGCTCTTGCGCGAACAGGGGTACAAGTATCATCGGAAGAGAAAACCGGGTTAAGCTTAAAAGTCTTGTCCAGGGGGGTAGATAAGCAATCGCACAGCGTAACTTTCTGCACAGATGCTCATTTCACCCCTCAACTTCAAGCCATAATTCTAAAACGTTTGGAGTTAATTCAGCATTAGAATGATGCTGTTTAGTACACACATATTTTTTACTGTTATATGTTACTGTATCACCTGTAACATATTTTTTGTTTAACTCCCATGAATCATAAAAAGCTGAATTAGATTGTAGACTTGGAATTGCCATTATTTTTATTGCTTAACGACGTGACATATTAAGTATTCCCAGATTTATCCAAATATAATTAGTTTCTTTTTCGGGATCTATTCAAGCGTTACACGCGATCAGTGTGCGGCATCTTTTTTTCAAGCGGTCACAAGTCCCGAAACCCCATACCCTCGCTCTGTGACATCTAAGTGCTATAATTGATTTAATTATTACTTATTGTACTAAGGCTACTTGTTCACAACGTTAGAGCTACTTGACAACTACTGTTTACCTACTGCAATAGCGATTTTTGCTCGATGAAGCACGCACCAAAGAATCCAAAAAATTTTCATAAAGCTTCGTTATAGCTACTGTAGAGCAACAACTGACCACAAACGAAGCATAGGCTTCAAAATCTTCGTAGGTGTTCAATGTAATTTTCTCTACTATTGTTTGAGTAGGGACTTTTTGAGGCAAAATGGGGGCAGATTGTAGCATTTTGGGGGCAATTGTTGCCGAGAGAGGAGAAGCCGCCAAAACCAGCGCAACACTTGGATTTGATGGAATTGAGCGCCCAGGTGTGGGGCTACCACAAAGGGTTTTGGGGTAGGCGACCACAGTGGTGGTGTACTCACTATACTTCTGTGCCCTGCGGGTGGCTACGCCATCCCTCGCTGTCGCTCGTGACACAGAAGTTCGTTCGCTCTGCGAGGCGCGTACTGTTGCCATTGGTGAAGCACGCTTCGTAGTACATATGTGACCATCAAAAATTGCCCCTGACAGAAAGCGATTTAATCCGCTTGAAATTCTTTTGCCATACGATTCATCATTTACAAAATGTCCTCTGATTTGGCTCTAGAATCACCTTGCTTCGCTTCACCCCCAGTAAGCCTGCCCAAAACACAGTTCCTTGAACTGCTACCCAAAAAGACTACCCATAAAGCCAGCCTCCACCTGCCCTGGAATCAAACTAGAATCTTCTGACTCTGCTGATTCCTCTTTTGACACTTCTACATCAGGCGATCGCATACCACCACTACCCCCATCCCCATCCACAACAGTAGGTGCAGACAATGGTTGTGGCACATACGCATACACGCTAGCATCCAAGCCCAACTCCACAGCCATAATACCAAAGTGGTTCTCCGCCATCCGCCTTGCAATCAGATAGGCTTCATGTACCAGAAGAATGGGTATGCCCACAGTGGTGCTTGGCGAGTGGCAGCAAACACATCACCAGTAACTCCCGTATAAGTGTTGACCTCTCACCTGCTTCCAGTCCGTTGAGATAATCCGCAACAATCGCCAGTGTTGTACCCTCATCAGGAGTAAAGCGTGGTAGGGACAAGCTTTTACGTACTCTGTTGGCTTTGGCTTTGGGCATTTTGTGCCGCCTCCTTCACCGTATCCTTCAGCTGATCCATCATCCCAAAGGCATCAAGCAGTCGCAATGACAGCAGTTGGTTGCACTCTTTCTCAAACTTGAACATGCCTTCTATCTGGGTTTGAATATCGCCCAACCACACCAAATCAGCATAAGAGGAGAAATCTCGCCCCTTGTATTGTCGAGGGCGTTCCCCAAGTCTACCTTGGGGTGTATTATGACCTTTGTCAGCTTCACAATTAAAATATGCCTCCAACTCTGGCTCTAGGAATACCGCAGCACCCCCACCCACAATCACTTCATCAGGTAGAGAAGGGAGTTTAGAATAATGCAAGCACAAGCCACGTGTTGATGCGGTATTATGTTCGGATTGAACCTCACCCCCAGTTCACTCCACCCCCTGTTGATTCTAGCCAGTGGTCTGCTGTCAACTATAGATCAGCATTTTTACAAGCAAAAAGACGTGAGCGTGCTTTGCTTCACAAGTATCAATACTTGCGCTACGCACGTGTATAAGCACATATCTTCTCCGTAGCGTTACACTACACTTCTTGACACTCCCCATGCCTAAAGGCAGGGGATTCTCTAAGAGGTTTTGCCGTATCTCTTAGATATCCGATTGTCGGGCGAATGGTATTCAGCGATATCAAACAAACTCAACTGAATACCCGTTGCCCCAGAGGCATGGTTCCCAACCTCAACCCGCAAGGATTGATGTCTGTTGGGCGTAACTTTCCCAGAGTCCCTAGGTAGTGTCTTTTGCTTTTTAGGGAAGACAAGTCCCACACGACTCGCTATAGTGCGAGAAGCCTTGGTGTCTGCATGTTCAGTAAAGTTGCAAACAATACATAAAAACTTTTCACCCTCGCGGTTCTTTTTGTCGATGTGACCGCAAGATGGACATTCTTGGGACGTATGTTTTGGTGAGATAGCTACAACTGGCTTACCTGCCTTGAGTGCTAACCAAGCAATCTTGTTGAAGAGCGATGCCCATCCAGCATCAAGGATGACTTTATTTAACCCAGTCTTCTGGCTTGCACCATTGCGTTTATATCCACCTTTGCCATCGTGCTTAGGTTTGGCACGCTTGACCATGTTTTTGATGCGTAAGGCTTCTCTAGCGACAGCATCAGCCGTTTTAACCACAACTTTAGCAACTTGCCAGCCATAGCCGTCACGTTCTAAAGCTAGTTTATGCTGTTGCCTTGCTAGTCTTTTAATAGCTTTGATTCTATTCTTAGAACCTTTCTGCTTACGACTAATAGCACGTTGTCGGATTGCCAATCGTCTAGCAGTCCGAGAATTAGTGGTAGTGCGCTTGTTTTCGGCAAAGCTACCATTACTACTCGCAACAAGCTTATTTATCCCTACATCAATCCCAACTATTGATTTGCATTCCTCTAGCGGCATGACATCGGGTAACACTTCAGCAATGTTAACTAGCATGCTGATGTACCAGTTTCCGCCTTCACGCTTAATCGTGCAAGTCCTTAAGTCTTGGATTAAAGATAGTTCCCGGCTGTTGTGGAATTTTACTTCCCCGATCCCTGGTAGGTAAGCAGTTGCATAATTCTTTCTAATGTGACGAAGGATTACGCGCCCAGGCTTGTACTCAAACGAATCCAATCGCCTAATAAACTGTGGAAAACCTCTATGATGCTTCCAGAAATTAGCGTAAGCCGTGTCTAGATTAGCGATGTTACGCTGCAAGACACATGAATCAATTGCAGCAAAACTGTTTAAGGTCTGTCGTAGCTGGGATGTAACTTTCATCTGGATACCAGAAGCAGAATCCCATTTAATAACAGTTTCAACGATTACAAGAGTTTGTTTATCCAAGACCTGTGAAAGCTTGGTTGCTAGTTCCAGATTATTGGGAATAACACCATGTTTAAGAACCGGGCAAGTTAATGGACAACAGGAACCGTACTCAACCTTTGACTCAGTATCGCAGTATGACCCATAAGCATAAATTATTTTTTGATTAGCAACAGCATTGTTAGTTTCAAACCCGTCCTTGCGTTCTCTTAGAGCATAATTACGATGTTTTCGCAATGTTACTAACCAATCTTCAAGAGTTCCCTCTTGTTGTTGATTTGGCAGTAACTTGAAATTCCATCGAACTTGCATGTTATTCTCTGAAACAGATTTACAATGTATAGTTAGAATATACACACTCTCTAGTATTTATGTCAATACCAAAAAATAAAAAAAAAATGAGAAATCAACCAGTCTTGCATGATGAAGTAAAAACACGACACAACATCACAGTGACACCATCTGCATGGCTAAAATTGAATAATGAGGCAAGAAAGCAACGTACAAGTATTAGTGAGTTGATTGAAGCTTGGGCAAAAATACTTGAAGGGGACTAAAGTCCCGCTTCGGACTAACCCCATACCTGAAGTCAGGGGCTTGCGTCCTACAAGTTTCTGGTCAAGGCATACGTGTAGCGTCCCCGTAGATATTCGGAGGACGGCTTTAGGAAGGGTAGAGTAGAGTAAGACATAGAAGGTCGCCTGACCCCAAACCGTACTTTCAACTGGTACATTGGGAATTTTCAGGCAGCTATCAGGGATACAGCAACTACCAAGTCGGATAAAGTGACACTCTCCAGTCTAAAGACGCGGAGATACTTTACGTCTGACAAAGCCAGGCTAAAGACCTACTTCGTCACGTAAAAGGCTACGTCAAAGCGCACCACTACAACCCTTGGATGAAACAAGTTCACCTGTGGCCCTACTTTTTAACTGAAACATGTGCTATCTTTTCCGAGATCACACTAGCCAGATTGGAACACTCCCTATCCTGCCATTGCTGGAGCGTAGTGTAGTCATACTGTCGCCAAAAATTGCCGTTGTTTCTTACTTGTCAGGATTTCTCCGTACTAGGACAGTTTTCAATGTCTGCGATTATTCTCTATACAGGAGGTGATAAGCTTGGGGGAGTCAATCAAAACCTATACAGACCAAATAGACTTTTGGCATTGGGGAGAATTGTTTACCCTCTCTAACCTGGTTGACCAAGAACGGGGTGTAGGGTGTGGGGTGTGGGGGAAGATAAAACAACCACACCCCAAACGGGGAAGGCACTCCTATATTTATGTATGGGGTTCCCCACACCCACTCAGCCACCCCCTACACCCTTTTCATTCTGCCCGTCACTACTGCCTTGAGTTGATTATTAGCGAAAAAAGCAAGCTTGAGTGCAACAAAGCATTGCAAGCCAAATTCAATATCAACAACCGCTATTGCAACTCTATTTATACTGATGTGCAAGCAATTGTATCTAATGTTGACGAGCGATCAATATCCCTTATCTTCACTCCTCCAATGGAATTGCTCACGGTCATACTGCTGATGACAGCAACTCACTTGACCCAGTATTTTTACGTTCTTCTAGAAAAGAATTGGCAATTAAGTTGAGAATTTCTACTCTTTCTACAGGAGTTGCAGCAGATACAAGCACTCGCAAGCTCACCCCAGGCTTTGCTCCAAGCAGCTGAGACAAATACCACTCACGCGCTTCCATAGGAACAACCCCTAGCAGTGCTAGAAACTTTCCAGTTCCCAAGTCCGCCTTTCCCTTACGAAATCTGGAAATTAGCACCTCTGAAACTCCAGCTTGCTTGGCCACAACCTTTGCCGAGAGGTCGAATTTATCGAACATCTCATCAAATAGTTGCTGGTAAAGAGAAGTTTCCTCTGTTACAAAATTTTGCATTACCCAGCCAATTGTAGAATTAGTAAGTTGTTATAGTATGCGATATTTGGAGAGAACCTTATGAGGATTTTTGAACACATGGATTATTCAATGATAGCAAGGGACTTTAGGAAAAGCACTGCTCAAGCGTGGCTATTTATACTGCTGCTATGAATCCACTCTTATCGATATTTTCACGGCTTTCTACCAAAGAGGCTGCAATTAGGCTAAGAACTTCAGACTTACGTGCAACAGACATAGACCTAATAAGCGATCGCAAGTCAACTGTCTCTAGCACTGATTCCCCGCCAATGCACGAAAAATAGTAAACCTGAGCTTCAGTAGGGAGCGCAGCAACCAGGGCGAAAAGAGTTTCAGCCATCAAATCCTTACCATTTCTGAACTGACTGATTTGACGCTCCTGCACCCCGCTTTTGAGGGACAACGATTTAGCGCTAATTTTAAACTTTTCTAACGTCTGGTTAAATGCGTCTCTGTAATTCATCTTTACATATAGGAGTGCAATTATTTACTATTAAATTGTATCATTAAACAATAAGTGCTGGAATTCAGGAGGGAAGGATCAATAATTCAATACTATCAAACTAATTTAGCCAAGTATCCCTAGAGGGTCTATTTTTATTCCCACGAACTCTCGTTAATAGCAATTCATCAGACCGCTGGCATTAATTCAACTGAGTCCCCATTGTTACGGTCTTCCAAAAACACATGAGCAAGTGTCACCATGACTTCTGCCTTTTCTGCATTAGAAGCTTGTAAAACTAGCATTTTCAGACTGACAGGAGAATCCATACTTAGGCGAGACTTAGCAGGGTTTTTGGCAACTTCTGGGAGAAAATTTAGCACAGCAAAGTAATCTCCTGCCTTCAGGTCCTGCTTGCCATTCATAAATCTACTGAGGCTACTCTCATTGACCGACGTACCCTCAGCTATCTCTCTGGCAGTTAGCCCACTTTCCCTAATTGCTCTGATCAAAATTTGCTGGTGATCCATTTTCTTGCTAAAAAGCAATTTTTAGCCTACTATTTTCATATTAGCATGATTGCTGATTAGAAATTATTAATTTGTAATTTCTAGATTAGCAAATTAACTGATGCTGCACAACTCGACAATTGCGCATCTGCACTCGTGGGGTCAAATAGAAGCCCAAGTCTGGGGGGACAGGGGCTAGAGATTATAGTACTAAAGGAATTGTAGCGTGATCCAAGGAAAATCGAATCAGGATGATCAGCGAGAGCTACAGGATGCGATCGCGACATCCGAGCATGACATCAGCGATATTTATCGACAAAGCTGCACCTACCCCACTGCTTCATGTGTAAACCAAAAGTGGGGGTTTAGGTTGGTTGTGACCTTAGGTAAGATTTCGGCTAACGCTGTTTTCTTTTTAGCAAGAAGAGCGTTGGCTCAAGCAACCTGCTCAGAATTCGGCATCACTGTAACTTTTGAGGAGGTGCAGTGATGAAGAACTTCTATCCTGTTACCCCTGAAGTCTCCAGAATATTGCGTGCCGCAAAATTAACAGCTGCCGAATGGAGAATATGGAGCTATTTGATCGAGATTGAGCCTTGGGGTGATGCTTACCAAGACGTTAGCACTTTGACAGTTCTGCAAAATTGTGATGTCAGCAAGGCTACATACTATAGGGCGATCGCTAAGTTTCAGGAGCTTGAAGTTTTACCGAAGTGGATTAGATTACATAAAACGCAGTATACAGATACTGAGCATCAAATACGCGATCGCCTTAAATATGAATTAGGCGGTCAGATTGAAGTAGTCACCGCCGTCGGTCGCATCGATTTACTCACTGAGTCTGAAGTTATTGAGATCAAAGAGATCAGCGATTGGAAAGAGGCACTAGGTAAGATTCTGGCTTACTCAGCTTTTTTCCCTAATCATAGCAAACGCATTCACCTTTTTGGAAAGCA
>CAIVAU010000204.1 GCA_903903925.1 uncultured cyanobacterium | reverse complement strand
TGCGCTGCGCATCTCGAAATACATATTTTCTTTGTTTTTCATAACTAAAGTTAGGGGCTTTAAACCCTTTTGGCATCGGGCATATCCTTAGATTTCTTCCCTTCTGCCTTCTGCCATCTGCCCTCTGCCTTTCTTCGGTAAGTATCATCGGCGCGAGCCATTTGAATTGCATGATATAACAATGTTCTTGATTTCGACAGCCTTTAAATGGGAGCATCCCAGTTTTGCAGAAAGACGATCAGTAGTGTGAGCCCGAAAGCTCACGTGTACTATAAGCGAGCAAGATGCTCGCACTACGAATTTTCAAAAATGGGATGCACCCCCTTTAAATTACGTGCCACACCCAACCAATTTTATTAGCAAAACCTCTCATTACCGTATCCAGAAACAAACAAAAACTAATCATTAAAAGGTAAAAAACCAAGCCTTACCAATCCTATTAGATACCCCTAGAATAAAATACTAGGGGCTTCACCGCGCTAAACGACAAAGATAAATTTAAAGGGACAAAGTGTAGTGGAAACCGATGTAAACCTTTCGCTGATTTTAAATGGGTGCTTTATTTCTGCCGCGCTGTACTAGTTTGAAGTTGAGATTTTGTGGTGATAGAGTAGTTTGGTATTCTTTTTACCTCATTTCTTCAAAACAGCAACATAATTAGATGCACCACGAAAGTATTCTAAATCCTCGTAATACTCTTCGATTTCCAGTAGGATGCCTGCGGGGGTCATCCGATAAATGCAATACTGTAGACTAATCAAATCCCACAAATCATGAAAGAAGATGCGCGAGTTTATATTTCCTGACCCAAACTCGAATGAGAATGCGCCAATCTTCCTTTGAGCAAAGGTTTCTTTCGCCCCAATTAAGGCATTATATTCATTGCCTTCAATATCCATTTTAAGAAAGTCAATGAAATCTATATTGTATTCCTCGACTATCGCATCAATTGTCGTAATCTGAACAGGCAGTGTATGGAAATCAGGATTTTGGTCTTGACAATATGTATCCCGTCTTGGATATAAAGATGCAATACCAGTAGTTCGAGAGGGGGTGTGAAGTAGTCCCGAACTTTTTTTGTCACCCACGGCGTAAGGGATTAATGTTATTCCTGGTAGGTTGAGAGCTATGATATCTTTTTGACATTCCTCGACTGGCTCCACAATATAGATTTTAGCCGTGGGTAGAAATTCCAGAATATGCTTTGACCAGTCTCCGACATTTGCTCCGATATCAAATAAAGTTGGGTGTTCTCGATGAATAAAGCTTTGTGCAATTTTAACTTCCTCTTGAATATCCCACCCTGTACCTGCGCCTTTCCCTTGAACAAAAGACAGGTAAATATCAATCAACCTTATTGGTTTTCTCAAAATCCTGCTCAATACAATCTTGCTTAACGGCTTGGCTATGTATTTCGCGGCTTGGTTAAGCTTGGACGGTTTACTAAGTTGAAGCATTTTAATCTTGCCATCGGTAAGTAACCCTTAATATTACGTGTATTTGATATCGAATCCGTTTATTCTATTTACAAAGCATAAAGACTGTGTACTGTCTAAATGTTGAGAATACGGAAATACGCTGTTATTACATGGGCTGAAAACCTTGAGTATTTTGTTATAGAATTGTTATAGAATATAGTTGAAATTGGTCATTGGAGAAAGTGCTTTCTCACTAGACCATAACTAGTCAGCGAATACCACCGGTGATGTATAGCGTTTCGCCAGTCATCCATGCTGAATCGTCGGAGGCAAGAAAGACAGCAGCGGGTGCAATATCCTGTGGTTGTCCAATACGACCAAGGGGGGTCTGTGATTCAATAGCTTGGCGTTGTTTTCGGCACCGATTCCTTTGGACGCGCCAGTGACGACTGCGATTTTTCCTTCAAGTTTTTTCATTGCATTTGTTGTTGAGTGTGCAACACTGAAAATTTAACAATTTGTATGGGAATTCAAGTGGGCTACCTATTTTGTTGGTAAATGGTATGCTCTGCTACAATCTTAGCAAGTTCAAGAGTGCTAATTTAATCACCACTCAAAAATAAATCATGATTCCTGACGACTCCATACACTAACCGCCACGTGTTCACGAATAAAACGGAGGTAAAAAGTGACAAGTCTGACATCTACAGAGCTAGAACGCTATCATCGTCAAATGATGCTCCCTAATTTTGGCGAGGTAGCACAGAAGCGTCTTAAGTCAGCAACAGTTCTGGTGACAGGTGTCGGAGGATTAGGCGGTACGGCAGCACTCTATCTATTGGTAGCGGGTGTTGGGCGGTTGATCCTAGTGAGGGGAGGAGATCTACGGCTTGACGATCTGAATCGTCAAATTCTAATGACAGATGATTGGGTAGGCAAGCCGAGGGTGTTCAAAGCAAAAGAAACTCTTCAAGCGATCAATCCTGATGTTCAGGTGGAAGCAGTTGATGATTACATTACTCCTGAGAATGTCGATTCCTTGGTGCGATCGGCTGATATAGCTCTTGACTGTCCCCACAACTTTAGGGAGCGCGATTTGTTAAATGAAGCTTGCGTGCGCTGGGATAAGCCAATGGTGGAAGCAGCTATGGATGGGATGGAGGCTTACCTGACCACGATTATTCCGGGTGTGACTCCCTGTTTATCTTGCCTGTTTCCGGAGAAGCCTGATTGGGATCAGCGTGGTTTTGCAGTGATAGGAGCTGTTTGTGGAACACTCGCATGTTTAACAGCCTTAGAGGCTATTAAGGTCATCACTGGTTTTGAGCCGCCCCTATTGTCACAACTACTGACAATGAACTTAACACGGATGGAATTTGCCAAGCGTCATTCATATCGCGATCCCTTCTGCCGAGTGTGCAGTCATAAATGAACAGGAGATCGTTCCTTGCGCGGTGACAAGCAGGGGATGATTCGCTAATCTTCAATTAGAGAGGGTTGGAATTCTCCACGAAAAAGCCGTGACTCATAGCCGCATAGCTGCCTTCTTCAAACAAAAACAGTCACTTAATCAACAGAAACCATGACATCAGATGCTTTGATGACAGCATAAGCCTTTTTTCCTGGCTGAAGTCCGAGATTCTCAGCAGATGTTTTTGTAATAATTGCAGTCACTTCTATCCCTGGTACAACTTCTATCACAACCTCATCATTGACTCCTCCAGTATGGACTGCTTTCACTGTGCCTGGAATAGTATTTCGAGCGCTTACTTTCATATTTTGTAGCCCCTGACTTTATTCATCTTGGACTTGCTCATACTAGCATCTATCCAATTACATGTTTATCTCCTTAGAGTGAGATTACTACGTGAGGAAGTATAGTAATAAACCAAAAAGTTTTTCCCCAAGAGCGATGTCTGCGGCGGGCTGCGCCTACGCTAATTATACTTGCGTAGACAGATGTATTATAGGCTAATTATTTGATGAATAATGCTGATACTTTTCTCTTAGGGTTCAAAAAATGAAATGATGGAAGTAGTATATAGCATATTGGCTGAAAAATTGACTATTCTTATTCCTAAGCAATTTCTTTTTGAACAGAACGAATTTGTGCAGCTAATTCTTGCCGAGTAGAAGCTTTGAGTAGATATCGGAAAACAAACCAGTTTACGTAACTAATTCCAGTCAACTCAAAAACCAGCTTTAGCTGTGGAACATCATTGATTACATCTAGTACAGCTAGAACTATCTTAGTTGTAATAATCACTGCAATAATTGAAGCGAAACTAATTATTGACGGCCTGTAGTCAATGAAAAATCTACCTAAGTATTGAGGCAATTGCTCCAAAAAAGCAGAAAAATTTCTGTCTTCTTGCGATTGAGGCAATGGTTCATCAACAGATCGTAGCAACGGCTGAGTTTCAAGTTGTAAGCTCTCACTTGCGGCGATAGGTTCGGTTGATGTAATATCAAGAGATTTGAATTGTTGTACTTTGCTTTCTATAATTTCAGGGACAATAACTTTCATTTGCTCGGTGCGGAGATCAAATTTAGCCAGTTGCATCAAAGGCGAGTAAATGGCATTGTACATATCGCGAGCCATATTAACAGCACCTTCAAAACCCATGTAAGGACCATTGTGGTAGCCATGACCATTAACATAAGGCAGGTGTAGTTTTTTCACCAAAGCGCCGACCCGAGGACCAGTCAAAATCAAATCGGGTTGAACCATTTCCAGAACCTCGAAGAATTCGAGTTCGTTG
>CAIVAU010000203.1 GCA_903903925.1 uncultured cyanobacterium | reverse complement strand
CTCCTGATTGAGAATATATCTAATAAATTTTACTATCCCAAATCTGTTTTTTTTGAGATCAATGTATTTTTTTACTCCTTTTTTATGAATCAACTTCCGTAATAACCGATTGTGACAGTTAAGGGTGCGGAATGTGGGTTAGAAGGCAGGAGGCAGATGGGAGGAGGTAGATGTGACACTTTATACTAGAAGGCAAAGCATAGCTGCCCTGCCTTGCCCATAACGGGTACTCACCACCCACGGATTCATCCGCAACAAAAAATCACATCTGTTCGCACGCCCGTAGGCGCAAGAAACAGAGCGTTCTTATTTGAATCCCACGTTTTTAGGCGTGGGTTCCTCCTGCCTCCTGCCCGTAAGCATTGCTGCCTTCTCAAGTTAAACTATGGAATTAAGCATTTAAAAGCACTGCACCTGAAGGGCTTAATTGCATAATCAATTGAAGTGGAATTCCCACTAAATGAGGACGATGGTTCAGTTCGTCACCCAAGGCGTTGATCACCTTTTCCAAAAGATAAAAATCTAGAAGCGTTTGCAGTTCAGCCTTTGTCTTTGGTAAAAAGGATTCTTTGCTTGCTGTTTCGATATAGCTATTGAGGAAAGCCGAACTCACCCAGGTATACCAAAACTCACTCCAAGCCTCCATCAAAGGCAAGTTCTCATTGCGGATCATCCCTTTTTCTGTTTCATTATGCAGTGCCTGAGTCACAGCATATTTGAATGAGATCAGCATTCCAGCTGCATCTCGCAGTGGCGATCGCTTCATCCGCCTTTCATTTAAACTGCGGGCCTCTCTGCCTTCAAAGTCAAAGATAATAAAATCTTTGCCTGTGTAAAGCACTCGTCCTAGATGGTAGTCCCCGTGATAACGGGTACGCATGGCAGTGATTTTATGGTTGATGATTAACTGGAAGCGTCTGAGAATCTCATCTTGGCTGTCGAGAACTGTTCTTCCTAGTGTTTGGATTTCGGGTGGTAGGATGTTCAGCCGATCTTTTAATAACCGGAAGACTTGCCCTGTCATGTTGCGGGAATATTGGTAGATAGATCGCTGGTATAAAGATGAGAAGGGTTCTGGGGCAAAGTCAGGGTTCTCGTGATCGCTTGCAAGGGCAGCATGAATTTCTGCTGTACATTGACCCAAAAGTTGGCTGCTTACTAGGTAGGAACCGATAGTTTGCTTAACCAATTCTGGAATTTCGACGGACTGTAAATCTAATAGGGAACCTGAGGGAATGGGCACCTCAGTAATCTCCGCCTGCTGCGTCGTCACTAGCTCAAAATAGTCCTGCAAGCTATCAAGGGTATAGTCCCAGCCACTCCGGATATTTGGGACAAATTCTTGCAATATTCCGATGGTAATATATCCTACCCCTGTCCTACTTGGGCGGCGATACTCCAATGCTCCAGCTATCGGGGCAAAATGTTTTAAGAATTTTTTCTCGCTGAGGAAACGCCTGGTTTCTAAATCAGGGTTTATACCTTCCTCAACTTTGCGGAAAAATTTCAGAAATAGGCGATCACTATAGATGACATAGGTATTACTTTGTTCCCCTTTTAACACAGTTGTGTTAAGAGAGCAATCTTCTCCACCGCATAACTGTGTAAACAAATCTGTCGCTGTAGCAACCAATTCCCCTGCCATTCCCTTATAGGAGCGATTATAAGTAATAGCATCTACGGGAAAGGTCAGGAAGTCTTTGTCTGCTACCGCGTCAAATAAAACTCCAACTTCATATTGTCCCTGGATTTGGAGGCGAGCGACTACAGCTTGCGGCAGTTCTTTTAAAAGCCGCATAGCTTGCTCACCTTCTGTGTAGGCAAGTAGCAACAGGTAAGTTTCGGCGTTTCCCTGGATGTAATCCACCTGCAACCAGACCATCAAAGCTTCAGTTGTATTTTTGCCAACAGTACTCAGGGCAGTCACAGCAGGGCAGGAAGTGTCCCCTGCGTTGTTATAAGGCACTGGAATTGCCTCAATGATTTTTGCCGATTGAATAGTCTGGGTTTTGCCACCAAACCAGCTACAGGTATACAAGTAGTCCGATAGAGTCGATTCCAGTAGAGACACAAAATTCCGTGTCTCTATAGACTGTGGTTGTGAAAAAACACTCTGCCACTGACCATTGACGACAAGCAGGGGTAACTCCGCTTGAGGTTTAGGCGGTTGGGTGAGGGTGAGTTTACGCTGGAGAGTAAACCAGTAAAATCCGTAAGGGCTAAGGCTGAGGAAGTAGGGTGACTCTCCAACCAGTGGAAACTCCGTTTGACCAAAAATTTCTATCGGTAGTAGCCCATTAAACTCTGATAGGTCTAATTCGACAGTTTGGACAAATTTGGATAAATTTGCCACTACCAGGATGTTTTCCTCTCCGTAGGTGCGGGTAAAGGCAAGAACTTTGCGGTTACTGGGACGCAATAATTCAAAGTTTCCTCGACCTAACGCCTGGAAACGTCTCCGGGTAGCAATCAGGCGTTTCATTGCATACCAAAGGGAATTCGGGTTAGCCCTTTGAGCTTCGACGTTAACTGCCTCATAGTGATATTCTGAATCAACAATGACGGGCAAATACATTCGCTGGGGGTTGGCGCGACTAAAACCGGCATTCCGGTCAGAAGTCCACTGCATTGGTGTGCGGACACCATTGCGATCGCCCACAAAAACGTTATCTCCCATCCCAATTTCATCTCCGTAATAAAGTACCGGAGTTCCTGGTAGAGACAACAGCAAACTATTAAGCAATTCAATTTGACGACGGTCATTGCCCAAGAGGGGGGCTAACCTGCGACGAATACCTAAGTTAACTCTCATCACTGGGTCTTGTGCATAGACCTTATACATATAGTCTCGGTCTTCATCCGTGACCATTTCCAGGGTGAGTTCATCGTGGTTGCGCAAAAACAGTGCCCACTGACAGTTATCGGGAATGGGCGGAGTTTGTTGGAGGATATCAACTATCGGGAAGTTGTCTTCCATCCGCAGTGCCATAAATAAGCGAGGCATCAGAGGAAAATGAAAGTTCATGTGGCACTCATCCCCAGCCCCGTAATATTGTGCGGCATCCTCAGGCCATTGATTTGCCTCAGCAAGCAGCATTCGGCTAGGAAATTTTTCGTCTATGTGCGCCCTGAGAGCCTTCAGGAAAACATGGGTCTCTGGTAGATTCTCGCAGTTAGTCCCCTCGCTTTCATACAGATAAGGCACTGCATCCAGGCGAAGTCCATCAACCCCCATCTTTAACCAAAAATCTAAGACGTCAAACAGCGCTGATCGCATCTGGGGATTCTCAAAGTTGAGATCCGGTTGGTGATGATAGAAACGATGCCAGTAATAAGCTTTGGCGATCGGGTCCCAGGTCCAGTTAGATGACTCAAAATCTTGGAAAATAATTCGAGCCTCTTGGTATTTTTCCGGCGTATCACTCCAAACGTAAAAATCTCTCTCCTGACTCCCTTTGGGGGCACGACGTGCCCGTTGAAACCAAGGATGCTGGTCAGAGGTGTGGTTAACAATTAATTCGATAATGACACGAATACCACGCTCATGGGCTGCTGCCAAAAACTCTTCAAAGTCTTCAAGTGTACCATAGATTGGATTGACACTAGTGTAGCTAGCAATATCGTAACCATCATCCCTCAGTGGCGATGGAAAAAACGGCAGTATCCAGACCGCTGTCACACCTAAATCTTGCAAATAATCCAGTTTTTCTGTCAACCCACGAAAGTCACCAATCCCGTCACCGTTGCTGTCTGCGAAGGCACGAACAGGGACTTCGTAGATAATGGCATTTTTATACCAAAGGGGGTCATTGTTCAAAATTGAGTTTTGCATTTTACCTTTCCAACGTTAGACGAGAGCATCTACAAGAGTTTGTGCACTACTTTTTCGCTATAGCAATCCTAGATCATTCAGGAACAATAGACGATTTTGTCAGTAGGCGCTGCCCACCATTAACATATTGGGTGGGATCGCCTGACATACATACATCACAGAGGACTGCTATTGTTGATAAAATCAAGCTTTTAATTCAATTTGGCAATAAAGCCGTTAAGTTATTTAGGTATATAAAGATCTACTAAATAATCTATCTTTGGGTCAATTTATCTAGCTTAATCGATTATTTCGGCGAATGAATATACATAAAAATTTAATTTTTTCATCAACTAACCAAGTTAAGACGACGGTTTTCTAAGTTAATAATATAGCAAATCTTCAACTTCTGAAATAACTAAAAGTTACATTTTACATAAGTATCTTTACTGATTATTTAACTGCTTACCAATAATTTAAAATTACCAACAAGTAAGTTGACATAATCGAGCCAAAGTAGGAGACTCTGACTTTTGACTTGAAGCGAAGCGACTGGCTGCCCCTACAGATTGTGGATAATTCAGATATCATAAATCATAATTCTTGTCAATAGATAAGTCCGAGAAATGATGCTTTCGGACTCGCTAACATCATTCCCCGTCATGAATCCCCCATGAGGGGATTGCAATTTAAATGAGAATTTGATTGGGTAGTTAATTAAATGCTTAAGTTATATTAAGAGCTTTATAAAACTTATAGAAATACAGGGGCACAGAATGCATATACCCGATGGCTTTCTTTCTCCAGCAGTGGCTGTAACTACCGGTTTAGCAAGTGGGGCAATGGTATCCATAGCCTTAGTGCGCTCACGAGAAGCTTTTGGTACCCGACGCGCCCCTATCCTGGGCTTAACAACTGCCTTCATTTTCGCTGCGCAGATGATTAATTTCCCTGTAGCGGGTGGCACGAGTGGTCACTTGTTAGGGGGAACCTTGGCGACAATTATCTTGGGTAGCCCTTGGGCAGCAACTTTAGCAATGACTACGGTTTTTGTGATCCAGGCAATTTTATTTGCCGACGGTGGCATTACAGCACTAGGGGCAAATATTTTTAACATGGGGTTGGTCGGGATCTGGGTTGGTTGGTGGTTGTACCGACCCTTACAGCAACTCTTGGGAGGATCTAGAGGGCGCTTACCCTTGGCAGCAGGCATTGCGTCGGCAATTAGTGTCGTTGCAGCAGCGATCGCTTGTGCCTTAGAACTAGCTGTGTCGGGAACAATACCGCTCAATGTAGCTTTGCCAGCAATGGTAGGCGTTCATATTTTAATTGGAATTGGAGAAGGACTGATTACAGCTGGTGTTTTAAATTATCTTGTCAAAGTTCGACCAGATCTGTTACCAGGAGAGCAGCCGCAATTAAAAAATTGGGTAGTTCCAGTCGTAACCGTTCTCCTAATTGCTGGATTGCTATCGCTGTTTGCTTCAACTTGGCCTGACGGATTGGACTCAGTAGCCGAAAAATACGGCTTTAAAAACAAAGAAACTAAAGTTGTCGAGATTCCGACTCCTTTTGCTGACTATAAAATTAAAGGCTTAGACGAAAAAGTAGGCACGAGCATTGCTGGGCTTGTGGGATCTGGCATTTGCTTTGGTATTGCCTTTGGAGTTGCCCAAGTGGTGAAGCCGAAGAATGCTTAAAATCTCTCTACCATTAAGGCTGCACTTGTCCCTGGTCATTGTCATTGGGGCAGCTTTATTAAAGTACAGTGCTTGGTCTTATCTAAGTGTGTATGGTGCGATCGCACTGTTATGGGCTGCCTTATTGCGTGCACCAATTCGCCAGCTTACAGGATTACTGGGTGCAGAGTTGCTTTTTTTCACATTGCTGGCGTTGCCCCTAGGATGGGATCGAGCCAGTTTTCTGCTAGTTCGTTCGTTGATTTGTCTACTAACGATGAATAGCTTTTTGTTAACTTTACCACCTCATAGTTTCGGTATTGCCCTCAAAAGCTTACCAGTACCAAGCGGGTTAAAACAAAGCTTGCTCTTAGCTGGGCAATATCTAGAAATTCTGCTTGCGGAAGTGACGCGAATGCAACGCGGTGCTCAACTCAGGGGTTTAAGCGGGACAACTGGGTGGTTGCGCTACACCAATTCTGCCATGATTGGAGCCTTATACCTCCGCAGTCTAGATCGAGCAGAACGAGTTTACGCAGCAATGCTAGCTCGTGGTTACAACGGAACCCTGCCAGTAGATGCGACATTAAGACCAAAAGAACGTTTTGCCGTAGTCGTAGCGAGTGCGATCGCCCTGCTATTGACACTAGCTTCTTATCTCAATTTTAGATAGTTGATAAATAATGTTACCATCAGCCGTCGTGGTTAAAGACTTGGTATATGCCTATTCAAACCAAGAACCAGTTTTACAAGATATTTCTTTTACCTTAGAAGTAGGCGATCGGATAGCGCTTATGGGCCCAACAGGTTCTGGCAAAAGCACATTGCTAGAAAACCTGATTGGGTTAAAACAACCTCAAACAGGGAAAATCTGGATAAATGGCATCCCTGTAGAACCGAAAACCTTACCCCAAGTGCGCCGTCATATCGGCTTTGGCTTCCAAGACGCCAATGACCAACTGTTTATGCCAACCATCTTAGAAGATGTGACTTTTGGACCACGTAACTACGGTGTAGCACCAGCGATCGCCATTGACAAAGCAAGACACCTGTTAGCTAATTTTGGTCTAGAAGCCTATGCCAACCGTTCTGCCCACGAACTTTCTGGTGGACAAAGACGCCTTGCCGCCCTAGCAGCGATTTTAGCGTTAGAACCTGCAATCCTAATTTTAGATGAACCAACCAACGGTCTTGATCCGTCGTGGCGGCGTCATATGGCAGAAGTTTTGTTCAAGTTACCTGTGGAGGTCATTGTAATTGCTTCCCACGACCTGCATTGGTTGGGCAAAGTGACTCAACGGGCTTTGGTGCTTTCTGGTGGTCGAATTGCGATAGACAGTGATCTTCATCCACTTTTACAAGATGCTGATACCCTAGAGGTGCTAGGGTTGCCTGTAGATTGGTAACTGCCCAATAATTTGGGTTTAAATTGGTGGTGGGGTCTTAATGTTTGTGTGGCGTAAATATATCATTATTGCTTCTGTGAGCCTGAGTCTCACTTTTCTAGTAAGTGCTTGCAATGACAGCAAAACCGCCCAATGCGAGCGATTGATTAAGGTGGTTAACAAAGGAACCGAGTTGATTGTGAATAATAAAGGGCAGCAGGTGACAACAAGCTTGAAACTAGCCCAAGATTTGGAAGCTGTGACCAAAGAGATTAAGGATCTGAAACTTAAAGACTCTAAGCTCAAAGAATTTCAAAACCGTTTTGTTGATTTGTTTGAGACTGTGAGTCTATCGATCTCCAAGGCTGCTACAGCCCTTAACTCCGCAAAAACAGCAAAAGCCTCATTAGAAGGCAGGTTAACTATCCAAAAGGCAAGAGGAGATATTGAAACAGCCCTGACAGCGGCGACTAATGCTGCAAAGCAATCTGATGCTTTAGCATCTCAGGTAAATAAGCATTGTAGCACGCCAGAATGATGCATCTGGACAGATGGGGACGCCGTGAGATGTTCTCGCTATACTAGTATGTTAGCCGGATTAATTGGCAAATTGGGCAGTAGTTATTTTACTGCCTGGTTTGCTAATCAATGTAAACAGCTTAAAACTATAAAAGGAACGGGAATCATTTAGATATATTTAGAAGACAGCTATGAAACCAGAATTGATCGAATTAATAACCAGAGTTATACAAGTTTTGCGAATCAATGTACGTTGGATGAGTTGGAATTTATTTCTAGCTTTCATCCCCTTGGCTTTAAGTATTTGGCTGTTTCGCACCGGGCGTGGACGTTCTTTGGTTTGGTGGCTAGGATTCCTGGTGTTCTATGCTTTTCTACCGAATGCGCCTTATTTGTTGACTGATGTGATTCATCTCATAGATGATATCCGCCAAATTCAATCGGTGTGGATTATTACTCTCATATTAATTCCGGTGTATTTATTAGTTATTTTATCGGGATTTGAAGCTTACGTAATATCTTTAATTAATTTAGGTCATTACTTGCATCGGACAGGTAAGAGTAAATGGATTTTATGGGTGGAGTTAATTACCCATGCTCTCTCTGCCGTTGGGATTTTTTGGGGGCGATTCTTGCGTTTTAACAGTTGGGATTTCATCACTCAACCGGATGCTTTGCTGATCAAAGGTGCAGATGAAACTCTGGGTAAACAGCCTCTATTGATTATTGCGATTACTTTTGTTATACTTACGTGCCTGCACTGGATTATGAAGCGAGTGACTTTGGGTTTTTTCAGGCAAGGGCATAGTCCTATAGCTGTTAAGCTACGACGAATTAAATCGAATATCTCTAAAGCTGGGTAATAGGGCAATGGGCAAGGGGCAGGGAGAATTATCAGTCTTTCATTGCCCAATGCCCATTACTGATTTAATTGTCGTCGCGCCGCTTGTAAAATCAGCTTTTGCTCAGCACGGACGATCGCTTCATATGTTCGTTCAACTGCTTCTGGTTCAACGGAAATAGAAGTAATACCCCATTGCACGAGCTGGTCAATGATTTCAGGATACAGTGCTGGTGCTTGACCACAGATAGAGCAAGGAATCCCGGCACTGTTTGCCATTTGGATGAGTTGGGCGATCGCTGCCATCACTGCAGGATGACGTTCGTTAAATACTCTTGCTAGATTTCCTTGCTCTCGATCCACTCCTAGTAACAATTGGGTAAGGTCATTTGTACCTATGGAAATTCCCTGCACACCTGCTTTCACGTATTCTGGTAGTAAAAACAGTATTGAAGGCACTTCAGCCATGATCCACAGTTGAAACTGGGGTACTTGGGTTAACATTGCTTGTTCAACTTTTTGGCGACAAAAGGAAAATTCCTCCACAGTGCGAACAAAAGGTAAGAGGAGCTGGACATTGCTATAGCCAGCTTTCTGTACAGCCGCCAACGCTGCTAGTTCCAACTCAAAAACTGCTGGATTTTCTATATAGCTGAAAGTGCCACGTTCTCCCAGCATCCCTTGTGCTGAAGATTTTAGACTCTGTTTAAAAGAGAGCAATTCGTGCGATCGCCAATCTAAAGACCGATAAAAAATTGGTCGTGGTGCAAAGCCGCTAGCAAACTGCATCACCATCTCGCACCAACGTTCTAGTAATTGTGTCTTGCGCCCTTCCCGAAGCCAACTGTTGGGGTGTTGTCCCTCCAAAATATTGAGCGCCATCAGTTCTGATCGCAATAATCCTAAACCATCGACACTTAAGCTTTGCACTTGCGCTATTAAGCTAGGCTGACTCAGGTTAACCAGCAACTGAGTCGCAATTGTAGGGAGGTGACTTTGCGATCGAGTGATAGGATGAGTAAGATTCTGCTCCCCCCTCTCTTCTTTCTCCCCTGCTGAGTCCCCTCTTGTGACACGATAAACTTCTCCTTGATCGCCATCAACAACCAATCGGTCACCATTTTGAATGATGGCGGTAGCATCCGCCACATTTACCACTGCCGGAATGCCCAATTCTCTGGCCAGAATTGCAGCATGGCTAGTCAACCCGCCTTGTTCGGTGACAATACCACCAGCTTGTTGCAGGAGTGGCAACCAATCGGGTGCAATCACTGGTGTCACTAAAATGACTCCTTTAGGTAGTTGTTCTATTTGTTGTTGCGAATTGACTATGACATTCGCAGTGGCAATGACACGTCCACCAGACGCCCCCAATCCTTGAAGGGTATATACAGGAGAAATTTTAGATGGGGAGGTACTCACTTGCGTCAGGTAGAGCGTTTCAGTTGTGTCAAGTGAGATAGTCCACTTTACGGTAAAGTTTGAACCGAGTTCATTAACGAGTTGCTTTGCGAGATCAATAAGTGGTCGTAGATATTCTTCTGGAAGAGCATATTGATTTTGTTGGGCTGACTCCAGCAGATAAGCAACAAGATTGGTGTCATCTGGCTCTAATACTGACACCTGTTGCGTCGCAGTTTGAGTGACTGTCTGATCAAAACGATAAGCCAGCATTTTATTGCCCAATTGTCGCTCTTGCACAGTAACACTTTCCGGGTGGATGTAGTAAACATCTGGCAGGACTTCTCCCTTAGAAATCGCTATCCCCAATCCCGGAGTAGCTTGAATTTCCCATTGGTCAGGGTTGACATTGAGTAAACCACTGGCGATCGCATTCCGCAAGGGTTGCACCAAAACTGCTAAATTAATTTGTTGGAGGTCAATTCCTAAGTTCTGCCAATAGAGTAGACTTCTAGCACGAAACAACTGACTCCAAGTCCGCTTCAATGCCTGAGCGATCGCTGTTTCATCACAGTGGCAAAACTGGGCTTCCAGTAAACCAGAGATATTCCCCATACCATACTTTGCAGTTGGTACCGCAACGGTTGGTCGAAAAATTAAAAACGCAGATTCCCACTTTTGTGTTGCTTTAAGGATTGTACTTAAAAGATATGGTGGGACAGTGGCAGTGATAATTTCTTGACGCAAGCAACCAGCGACTTGCTGAAGTTGACGCCAATTACTGACATCTAAATGCAAGGAAGAATAAGGTAAGTCAGCGACTAACGCCTCTGAACTGTTCAGATTTTCGAGAAATTCTCGCACAACTTCCGCCGAAACTACAAATCCAGGTACTACCGGGTAGCCACGCTGCATGATTCTGCTTAAATGAAATGCTTTGTCACCTACTTGAGCGCGGTCTTGCAGTTTGATTTGATCAAGCCAGTAGAGTTTGTCCACTCAATTTGTCTGTTGTCTGTGGTTAGTTGTTGATAACTAACCACTAATTTTGGCGCTAACTGGTCTGAAGTGCAAGAAAGCCGATAAAGAGTGTTTGTACTCAGAGCACCAAGAGGGAGCAGGGAGCTCTTAGCAGGGAGCAGGGAATAGGGAATAGGGAATAGGAGGAGTTTCTTTCATTTATAACGGGTGGTGCGCCGCCTGTGGGGTGCTCCTAACTAAACAGTGCCAGTGCTTTAGCAAAAATTTCTTCTTCTGCCCTACTTTGAAGAATTGATCTTACTACATTAAGAAAATCCAAATCAATTGGATAGTCATGTTCTATGATTTTACTAGCAGGATAAATATTCACATCATGACTTTTTAATTCGTTGGTATTACCTGTTTTCCATTTTTTAAATTTAACATCCCAAGAAAGGGATTGACCACGTAATGTAAATTGAAACCAGATGATCTCATGATCTTTTAATTCAAAAAAAACATCAAAATAAGGTTCACTACCTTGGAACCAAATTCTGGTTATATTTTTTTTGTTATCTTGTTTGATAAATTTTGGCTCAATTGCTCGTAATGACGCACCCAAAAAAATAATTTCATTTTTATCTAAATTTTTATTCATATTTTTAAATTGTTAGTTGTTGGTTGTTAGCTGTTAACAGCTAACTGTTAACTGTTAACTGTTAACTATTAACTATCAATCAATATTTCTCCTGCTTTAACGGAAAGAATTTGGGAGGAATTCAACCATTGAGAATCAAAAGAACTTAAATGAGTGGTAGTAATCAGGGTTTGAAAGCGGTCTTGAATGGCATCAAGTAGTTGATTTTGACGGGATGAATCAAGCTCAGCCAAGACATCATCAAGCAAAAGCAGCGGTGGTTCTCCAACAACTTCTTCAATGAGTTGCAATTCTGCTAGTTTTAAAGCTAGTACAAGTGTTCGCTGCTGACCTTGAGAGCCGAATTGACGAGCAGGTGTATGATTAATAGTCAATTCTACTTCGTCACGATGGGGACCGACAAGGGTAGTGCCTTGGTGCAACTCGGCGACAGATCTTTGCTGGATTTTTGCTAAAAAAGTTTGTTGCACTTGTTCCGGATGGTTTTGCTCTAAAGGGATGTTGGGGGAGTACTTAACTTGTAGAATTTCTGTACTACCACTGATGCTGGAGTGCCAAGCTTTGGCGATGGGACTTAGGCGTTCTATAGCTCGATCGCGTCGTCTAATGACTCTTGTACCCGTTGTAGCTAATTGTACATCCCACACAGCTAATTCTTCTGGCTGACTGCTGTCTGCTGTTTGCAGTCTACGTCTTAAAAAAGCATTACGCTGCCTCAACACTTGGTTATACTGCTGCAAAATGTGAGCGTAAACTGGTTCAAGTTGGACTAAAAGTGTATCCAGCCAATTCCGGCGACCCTCAGGACCACCGCGCACTAAATCCAAATCCAAACTAGAAAACTGTACAGCATTAAGGACACCAAGAAAATCTGTCTGACGGCGAAGATTTTCACTATTGAGAGTAACGGTGCGGCGACCATTTCGGCGTAGAGTTAAAGCCAAATCACTCACACCAGTTTGTCGCCTCAAGTTAGCACAAATTAGAGCAATATCTTCCCCTTCTAGAATTAAATCGCGATCGCGTGCCATCCGATGCGATCGCAATGTTGCCAGTAATTCGACTGCTTCCAACAAATTGGATTTTCCCTGAGCATTATTACCAAGCAAAATCGTCTTGGGAGCAGTAAAGTCAACCTGCTGCTCTTTATAGTTGCGAAACTGCCGGAGGAGAAGGGTTTGGAGGAACATAGTGGGGGGTGTGGGAGGTGTGGGAGGTGTGGGGGGTGTGGGAAATCTACTGGATGAATTTGGGACTTGAAATTAAGATGGCTATGCTTTTCAAAATCTCTACAAATCATTATGTGTTTGTACTAAACATTTCTCCCCCCCTCTCCCCACAATCACCACAATCACCACACTCCCCCCTCTCCCCCCTCTCCCCACACTCCCCACACTCCCCACACTCCCCCCTCTCACCACACTCACCACACTCCCCACACTCTAGAATTTGCCCATCAAGCGCAAGAATAGCTTCTCCATTTCAATCCAGACAAACATCAGAGCGCTGAAACCAAAGCAAATCGCTAACTCGATAGGACTTAACCAGTGAGTACCAAAAAAAGCCCGTAAGGGTGGAAGATAAACTAGCATCAGCTGCAAAATCGTTGTAAGAACCACAGATCCCAGCACGTAGGGATTTGACAAGGGATTCATCTCTATTGTCAGTCGGGAATTGGAGCGAATTGCTAGGGCGTGACCCATTTGGGCGATACACAGGGTAGTGAATACCATTGTCTTCCACCTTTGTGGATCAAGTTCTGGCCCTGTTACCACTTGCACGTGATGGTATGCCCACTCCATGAGGATAATCGTAATGATAGCGAAGATGATACCAATGCGGATAATATAAGAACCCAAACCCCTGGCAAAAATACTTTCACGGGGACTGAAGGGTGGACGTTTCATCACATTTGGACCAGGAGGTTCTACAGCCAATGCCAATGCTGGTAAACCGTCTGTCACTAGGTTCATCCAAAGAATTTGTAGCGGTGTGAGGGGAACGCCTCCCATAGGCAATAAGATTGGTGCTGCGGCAATGGTGAGAACTTCGCCAATATTACTACCAAGGATGTATTTGATGAAGCGACGGATATTGGTGTAAACGACTCTACCCTCTCTGGTGGCAGCAACAATAGTGGCGAAGTTGTCATCAAGTAGCACCATATCACTGGCGTCCTTGCTCACGTCTGTGCCGGTGATCCCCATTGCAATGCCAATGTCAGCTTGCTTGAGGGCTGGAGCATCGTTGACGCCATCCCCTGTCATGGCAACAAATTGACCTCGGCGTTGTAGTGCTTGGACAATTCGCAGTTTATGTTCAGGCGTAACCCGTGCGTAGATGCTGACCAAGTCTACATTTTGCTCCAGTTCTTGGTCACTCATTCGCTGCAACTCATGACCTGAAAGGACGCGATCGCCAACTTTTGCAATCCCTAAATCGATCGCGATCGCCTGTGCTGTTAACTGGTGGTCACCAGTAATCATGACTGGTCGAATTCCAGCATCCCAACACTCTTGCACCGCCACCCTGACCTCTGGTCGTGGTGCATCTAGCATTCCCGTCAATCCCAGCCACACTAATCCCTGCTCGGATGTCTCTTCTGAACCTTCCTGTGGAATTTCATCGAGGGGTTTGTAGGCAAAACCTAAGACCCGCAAACCGTTAGTTGCCATTTGGTCATTTTGTGCTATAATGCCTTGGCGTTGCTTCGCGCTCAAAGGGATAGTGCCATTGCCCACATAAATGTGTGTGCAACATGCCAACGTTAACTCTGAAGATCCTTTGGTAAACATCAAGTAACTTTCCGACCGCAATAAGTTACCGATAAGTGGGTCAACCGCTGTTAATGGTGAAATGCCTGTTTCGACTTGCTCCACTTGACAAATGACGCTCATCCGTTTGCGTTCTGAAGAAAAGGGGAATTCACAGACACGCGGTAGCTTGCTGTTCCATTGGTCTTGTTCAATTCCTCCTTTCGCCGCTAAGGTGATCAAAGCACCCTCTGTCGGATCTCCCAAAATCTTCCATTCCCCGGTTTCTTGTTGCAGTACCGAATCATTACACAAAGCACAGGCGACTAGTAATGCTTGGAGATCCAGATATTCTTGAGGTTCAATTCTCTTCTGTTGAAGTTGAAACTCGCCTTTGGGGGTATAACCCATACCAGTAACGGAGAATAAGCTGTTATTGGGGCTTTCAAAAGATTGGGAGTCTAAATTCTGATCAGGGATGGGAATCTTTGTGCAAACTAATTGCACCACCATCTTATTCTGAGTCAGAGTCCCAGTTTTATCAGAACAGATGGTAGACACAGAACCTAGGGTTTCTACGGCTGGTAGTTTGCGAATTAAAGCATGGCGACGCACCATACGCTGAGTTCCCAAAGCCAAGGCAACAGTAATGACTGCGGGTAACCCTTCTGGCACTACAGCTACTGCCATACTTAAAGAAATAGCTAAGAGTTCTTGTAATTGGCTAAAATTTCCTGCATGGAGAACTCCGCCGCCAACAACAAGCGCCACTAAAATTAAAGAACCCGTAACCATGACTTTACCAAGTTGATCCATCCGCTGCTGCAAGGGAGTTGGTTCATCTTCCACTGACTGCAACATGGCGGCAATTTGCCCCAGTTCTGTACGCATTCCGGTGTTAGTCACCAGAACTTTAGCTCGTCCTTGGATAACTTCAGTGCCTTGAAAGACGAGATTGATGCGATCGCCCAATCCTGTTTCCTCAGGCAAATGGATTTCTGCTCGTTTATGAACCGCTTCAGCTTCACCAGTCAGTGCCGACTCTCGCACTTGCAAGTTAGACTGTTCTATCAAGCGTCCGTCTGCTGCTATGTGTACTCCTGCTTCCAGCAACATCACATCTCCTGGCACCAGTTCCTTGGCTGCTACCTCTACTAATTTACTATCGCGAATGACTCGCACACTCGGACTCGTCAGTTTTTTTAGGGATGCTAAGGCTTGTTCCGCACGACTTTCTTGTACATAGCCCAGTATGCCATTTAAGGACACGATCGCTAAAATGGCGATCGTGTCCTTAAATGGTATTTCACCTTTTGCCACCTTCTGTCGCCAAGCAAGCAGATCTAGAATACCGGAAACTATAGCTACGGTAATCAGCATCAATAACATCACGTTTTTGAACTGATCCACCAAAATGTCTAGGGCGCTGCGTCCGCTCGTTTCCTCAAGTTCATTGGCACCATATTTTTGCAACCGCTGTTGTACTTCTTGGGGTGTCAAACCATTGTCTGCATTAGTAGAAAGCAGTTCTAGAGCTTCATCCACTTCTAAGCTATGCCAAACAGCGGCTGAATCAGGCAGAGAATTAGCAGACATTGTGTGGGTCACAGCAAATGGTTACAAAATTAGATCATAGTTTAGCTATGGCAAGAAAACCATCAAATAACGTGATAGAAATATCACAATTATTGGAGGGTAAGCTGTATGCCTTTAGCGTGTTCAACTTGCCGATGACTAAGCTTACCCAGTCGGCACCAACAGATTGGAATCTACCAACTCTTGACTGGAGGTTAAGTCGAACTAGTGCAACTTATCGTACTACCCTCATTTTAAAGATTTGTTTCAGGAGGTTGTCTAGGATTGTATATATGATAAATATTTAGCTAGTGTAAATACTTAATTCCTGTTTTTTGTAGCTGGACTCTACATGAAACAGGAAAATAATACTCTTAAATAAAAATTAGTATGTCTGATTCTACAATTAAAAGTCCTGTGACTGGTTCAAGTCACGTAATCATAGAAGAAGAGATTAAGAGTTCCATCATAATAAATCTTTATAAGACCGAATATCATCTAGATGTCAGTGATTATTTTCAAGAAGTAGAATCAGTCAAGATTTGTAAATGCTTGGATACAGATTACCGATTTTATTATCCCCTGAGTCTTGCAGGAACTGACAAACTTTACGAAGAGTTACAAGAGATTGATGGGTACTACTCGTCAGGAAAATGGGAACATCAGGTAGCAATTAATCTTATCTCAGCAGATGCTGTAGTTCTAGAGGTAGGCTCCGGAAACGGGAGATTTCTTGAAAAGCTACAGCAAAAACAAATAAATTATTTGGGTCTTGAACTTAATGAAACCGCAGTTCAACAAGCTCAGAAGAGTGGCTTATGTATACAGAGACAAACTATACAGGAACACGCACAAAACAATACCGATAAATATAACGTAGTCTGTCTCTTTCAAGTTCTGGAGCATATTGTCGAAGTAGAGAGTTTTTTACAAGCATGTATTGCTGCTTTAAAGCCAGGGGGTCATTTAATAGTTGGCGTGCCTAATAATAACCCTTATCTTTTGAAACATGATAAATATTTCACTTTGAATTTGCCACCTCACCATATGGGACTATGGAACGCAAAGTCATTGGCAAATCTTGAAAAATTTTTTAATATTCGCTTAGATAGATTTTTTATTCAAATTCTTGAACCCTGGTACTACGACAAATATTTTGGCTTTTATCTTCAAAATTTCAAGTCTAAATCACGACTGTTAGGTCTGATACTTGAATTTCTGTTCCGACTTACTAAATTTGCTTTATTCCGTATACGCCCCAGCATAGTTCAGAGGAATTTACAAAATATATTTGGTAGCTTTTTTGAAGGTCACACTATATTGTTCGTTTTTACAAAAGAATTAGGGGTGTAGGGGGTCTTTTAAGGTGACTTCCTTAGGTACGGTGATGACTAAGACTTTCCTCGGATCTGCTATGATGGGAGATTGAGAGTGTGCGCTAAAACTCTTGAACGCTGGGAAGCACCTAACCTTGACTGGTGTACACCAAAACAAACCGTCATGTTTATTTAGCGGGAGAGCTAGTTTTGTGCTATTATTTAGTGCTTAATCGCACAACTGACAACTAAAACAAGAATAATTCAAGATATTCTAGACAAGATACTTGCTATTACTACTTAAGAAACATTTCATAACACAAAATATTGATAATAATTATAAGGAATGGAAGTCCGGAATCTTGTCACCAAGATATTTCACAGTTGATTCTAGGCGTGCTAACCCGTTGAGTGAATAATTTTAATAATATGACTTCTGTAATCCTGAACTTTCCAGCTAGCCAGATGTTTGGTCAAAAGACAATCCGACCGCTTAGTGCTGCCGCTCTAGGTGGGATCGCTTTCATTAACAATACACTCCTCGCTATAGACACAGTCAAAGGGCATCTATTACAAATCGACCCTGATTCTGACAACACAAAAATTATCAATACCCACCAAGTTAGAGATTTTACGGATGTTACGGGTCTGGCAATTTGGGAAGATACTCTATGGGTAACAAGGGGTAACAGTGTTTACTCGTGCAATCTAACTTCTTTAGGCCTAGAGCATTTTGTTACCTTGCCTTACACAGCGGATGGTATTGCCGTTTGGAAATCAACAATTTACGTCAGTTGCCAAAAGCAGGGGTGTATTCTCATTTTTGAGCGCGATACGCGAAAACAAATTACCAAGTTTTATGCTCCTGGGTTAGGAGTGGAAAATTTGGCGGTCAGTGAGGAAAACCTTTGGGTTTGCGATGCACTGGAACAAACAGTTTACTGCATCGATAGGGCGACAGGGGAAGTTCAATTTAGTGTGCTGACGCCGTTTGAATCTCCCACAGGGATAGCAGTTCATAAAAATATAGAGACAGGCAAAGAATCTTTATATGTTGCCTATGCCTCTGAAGAGCCTTATATTCGGGATAATCCAAATGCTGACCCGAATCATGAGCTAACGTACCGCGATCGCACCTTTATTCACCCACTCCATTATCATTACGATCCAGCGCAACACTACGCCCTTTCTAATGGCTATCTCATTGAAATGTCCTATCTTGAGGAAATTTCACCACTAGAAGAAGTGTATTTAACAGACGTAGAATGGCGTATTGCCCTGCCCTCAGAAACCGACCGCCAAAAGGTGAGATCCGTTGAACCTGTTGGTCTAGATTTTACAGAAGAATTCATAGATGGGCAACGTGTTGCCGTCTTTAAATTTGATTATCTGACTCCAGGGGAACGACATCTGTTTGGGTGGAAAGCAGTTTTGGAAGTCCGAGGAATTAAATATCGCCTCAACCCTAGAGACGTAGAAGATATTCCTGAAATACCACCAGAACTACAAGCTCGCTACTTAGTAGATAATGACGAGTTAGCAATGGATACTAACATTGTCGTCAATGCTGCCCATGAAGCAATTGGGACTGAAACCAACTTACTGCGGAAAATGTATAACATCCGCAACTACGTCTATGACGAGTTGTCCTATGGTATTAAACCTCACATTGACACACCAGATATCGTTTTAGAACGGGGTGTTGGTTCCTGTGGAGAATACGTGGGCGTCCTACTTGCACTCTCGCGTTTGAACGGTATCCCCTGTCGCACCGTAGGTCGTTACAAATGTCCTCCTTACGCTGAATACCAGCGTATTCCTCTACAACCAGACTTTAATCATGTTTGGTTAGAGTTCTACATACCCGGTTTTGGCTGGCTACCAATGGAATCGAATCCCGATGATATAGGCAGCGGTGGACCATATCCTACGCGGTTTTTTATGGGCTTATGCTGGTATCACATTGAAATTGGCAAAGGAATTACCTTTGAAAGCTTGACAAGCAAAGGTCACCGGCTCACGAAAGAAGATGTTTCAATTGGTGAGTTAGCAATTAATCACATTCGATTTACAATTCTTCAAGAATTAGAACCTTTTTGAGAAGGAGTCAGGAGTCAGGAGTCAGGAGTCCTGACTCAGCAATTAGGAGTCACAATTCATACTTCATTTCAAAAATCTTGCTAGTTGTTCTAGTTTTGACCAAGCTTCTCCACTCAGGAGAATTTCTTTGGCAAGGGCAATACTTTTGATACAACCATTGACATTCGTTGCTTCATCAGTCGCTTCACCAACTTGGAGTGCTAGGGCTGCGTTTAAAGCGACGACATCTTGTTGTGCCTGTGTACCTTTTCCTTGCAGAACTGCCTTGAGGATTTCAGCATTTTCCTCAACATCTCCGCCCAGCAGTGCAGATGTGGGAGCATGACTTAGACCTATTTCTTGAGGATTTAGCACCATTCGACGAACCTGTTGGTCTTGAAGCACCGCCAAGTCAGTGGAGTCTGCTAATCCTGCCTCATCTAACTTTTCTCGACCGTACAGTACGATCGCACGACGAGTTCCTAGTTGCGATAAAGCCTGAGCGATCGTCTCTACCAAAAACGGGTCAGACACACCAATGATCTGCCCTGTCGGGCGCATCGGATTGACCAAAGGACCCAGTAGGTTAAAAATAGTACGCACTTTCAGCGTTTTTCGCAAATCTGCAACTGCCTTGAGCGCTGGATGCCATCCTGGGGCAAACAAAAAGGTGATACCAACTTCGCCAACTGCGGACCAAACTTTCTCGGGACTGGCGTTGAGATTTATCCCTAAAGCTTCCAACACATCAGCAGAACCAGCTTTACTAGTTGCTGAACGATTGCCATGCTTGGCAACTTTTACCCCGGCTGCTGCAGCCACAAAGGCAACAGCAGTGGAAATATTGAAGGTAGAAGCCCCATCTCCTCCTGTTCCGCACGTGTCAATTAGGGGAGAAGGCAGGGCTACCCCTGTTTCTTCTACGACTGATTGGGAGTGCAACACACCAGCCATGCCAACCAATTCTTCAGCAGATACTCCTTTTGCTTGAATTGCTGCCAAAATTGCTCCCGATAGTACGGTCGGAATCTCACCTGCTAGCCACCCCTTCATGAGTTCTCCTGCTTGGGCGACACTTAGCGATTGACGATCGAGTAATTGTTGTAATAAAGCAGGCCAATGAACCTGAGTTGTGGCTATCATTTTGTTAGTTGTTGACTGTTGCTTGTTGACTGTTGACTGTTGACTACTGACTCCTGACTCCTGACTCCTGACTAATAACTTTAGCAACAGTTTGCACATCCTTATCGCCTCTACCAGAGCAGTTGATGACAATCCGGGGACTACCTTCAAGCTGTGGACAGAGGATGTCTAGATAGGCGATCGCATGAGCAGTTTCTAGGGCTGGAATAATACCTTCGAGTTGTGCAAGGCGCTGTAATGCTGATAGTGCTTCGTTATCAGTAACGCTGTAGTATTCAGCGCGACCAGTATCTTTGAGATAGCTATGCTCTGGACCAACACCAGGATAATCTAGACCAGCACTAATTGAATGTGCTTCAACGACCTGACCATCCTCATCTTGTAATAAGTAGCTCATAGCACCGTGCAACACCCCGACTCGCCCTTGTGTCAGAGTTGCTGCATGCTTATCAGTGTTAATACCCTCACCTGCTGCCTCAACTCCAATCAGGCGCACAGATGCTTCATTGATAAACTCATGGAACAATCCAATGGCATTGGAACCACCACCGACACAAGCCAAGAGAATATCTGGTAGTCCTCCCCATTTCTCCTGGCACTGAGCGCGAGTTTCTTGCCCAATGACTGCATGGAAGTCACGTACCATCATCGGGTAAGGATGAGGACCAGCAACTGAACCTAGGATATAGTGGGTTGTTTCTACATTCGTTACCCAATCCCGAATTGCCTCAGAAGTCGCATCCTTGAGGGTTCCAGTTCCTGCCTCTACGGGACGCACCTCTGCCCCCATCAGCCGCATCCGAAATACATTTAGGGCTTGCCTTTCCATATCGTGGACGCCCATGTAAATTACGCACTGTAAGCCAAATCGAGCGCACACTGTAGCAGTTGCTACCCCATGCTGACCTGCTCCAGTTTCAGCAATAATACGCTGCTTGCCCATGCGCTTGGCTAACAATACTTGAGCTAAAGCGTTATTAATTTTGTGAGCGCCAGTATGATTTAAATCCTCACGCTTTAAGTAAATCTGTGGACCTGTACCGTCAGCAAGAGCATAGTGTGCCGTGATTCGCTCAGCAAAATATAAGGGGCTGGGGCGTCCTACGTAGTCCCGTAGTAGACCTTGTAGTTCAGCTTGAAAGCTTGGGTCGTGGCTATATTGGTGAAACGCTGTTTCAAGCTCACTTAATGCAGGCATTAAGGTTTCTGGGACGTATTTACCGCCAAACCGTCCAAATCTCCCTAAAGAGTCAGGTTGTCTAGTTGCAGATGAAATTTGGGTATTGATATCTGGAGTGCTTACCACTGTTTAAAATCCTCTGAATATTTCGATAACTTTTTAGAACGGGGTGTGGGAAGTTATGCTAGCGTGATCGCTGCTTTCAGTTCTTGACAAAGTTGTTCAAGTGCTTGCAATCCCTGGTCTGGACTACCAGTTGCTAAGCGTTGAACCAAGGCACTTCCGACTATGACAGCATCTGCACCCCAATCCATGACTTGACGTGCTTGTTCTGGTCCAGAAATGCCAAAGCCAACTCCAATTGGTTTATCTGTTACACTTCTCATCTCCAGCAGCAAATTTTTCACACGTTCTTGGAGTACAGAGCGCATACCTGTAACACCTGTTACACTCACAAGATAGATAAATCCTTGAGAATACTGAGATATAGCTTCAATCCGCTCTTTAGAACTTGTGGGGGCTACCAGCAAAATGACCTCTATTCCAACACTGGTAGCTGTCTTAATTAATTCTTCTGCCTCTTCCAAGGGTAGGTCTGGCACAACTAGCCCCTGCACCCCAGCAGTAGCAATTTGTGATAGAAACGACTTAATACCCCGATTTAAGATTGGATTGTAATAAGCAAATAAAATGATTGGTGCTTGCAGGTTAGGACTGAGAGTTTCAACTATCTCCAAGATTTGCTCTAATTTAGTTCCTTTTTGTAAGGCGCGAGTTGCTGCTGCTTGAATTACAGGCCCATCTGCCAATGGATCTGAGTAAGGAACACCCAACTCAATAAAGTCAGCACCATTACGATCTAAGATACGTATTGCTTCCTTTGTGGTTTCTAAACTGGGATCTCCAGCTGTGATAAAGGGAATCAGGGCACACTGGTGACTCTGTCGTAAAGATTCAAACCGCTGGGAAATAGAGGTCATTTGTTAGTTGAGTAGACTTATACAATTTTTAACAGACTATGTACACCTTGTTCTACGTCAGGTTGCTTCACTATTGATTCTCCCACTAGAACCGCACGCGAACCCGCTTCAGGTTTATTGTGTGTCAGCTAGCTGCTTTTTTGCCTGCTGCCAGAGGGCTTCTAACTCATCCAAACTGTAATCGGAAAGAGGGCGGTTAGTAAACGCTTCCATTTTTTGTAAGCGCTGAATAAATCGCTGATTTGTTCCTTGTAAAGCCTCGCTTGGGTCAATATTACACCAACGAGCCAGTTGGAGAAGCGAAAACAGCACATCACCTAATTCTGCTTGTTGTCGTTCTGGTGTTTCATGGGCTAAAGCTTGTTTAAATTCTGTCAACTCCTCATTAAACTTTGCCCACACTCCATCTATATTTTCCCACTCGAACCCTACAGCAGCAGCTTTTTCGGAAATCTTCATCGTTGCCATCAGTGGAGGAAGCTTACGGACATAGCCACTCAGTTTATGACTAAGTTTTTGATGATCTGGAGATGGTTCTCCTTTTTCTTCAGCTTTAATTTGTTCCCAGTTTTGCCGCACTTCATCAATGCTTTGCACCAAAACATCACCGAATACGTGAGGATGACGGCGAATGAGTTTTTGTGAGATACCTTGGGCAACTTCCTTGAGGGAAAATTGCTTGTATTCACTAGCAATTTGCGATTGGAGGACAACTTGTAGAAGTAAGTCACCCAGTTCTTCAGCGATCGCAGATTGATCTCCAGTATTGATCGCGTCTACAACTTCATAAGCTTCTTCAATGACATATGGCGTCAAAGTTTGAGGCGTTTGTGCCAAATCCCACGGACAACCGCCATCAGGCGATCGCAACTTTGCCACCACATCAATCAATTCTTGCAACGCCGCCAAGGTTTCAGTGTTCATCATAGTTATCAAGTCCCCTTACTTCCCTTACTTCCCCTGCTGACTGGTTTCACCCCTGTTGGCTTACCTCGACGACTAGCGCCACTGGTTGCTTTACGTTTCTTTATTTTCGCACGTGGTAGCAAACCGCGAACACCCTGCTTTTGGCAACGTTTATAAGTAGAACCACCCCAATCGCTGAGAGAATGACTCATAGCACCAAGTTCCAGTCCCAGCAAGAGGGAGAGAAATTCTGTACTATAGCGAGTGAGCGACTGCACAACAGTTTCACCTAATATACGCAACAAGGTTATATTCCACAGCTTTTCGGCAATCACTAAAGCTAAAATCGCCAGGATGCTGACTATTGTCCCCAGATAAAGCACTCTCAGTATTGTGCCAATAATTGGTCCGTGAGATAAAAAAGAGCGATGACGTAGACTTTTTTGATAAGGTAACCAAATGAAGCGCAAAAAACCCCAACGTTGGTATTGGCGGGAGTAAATATCCAAGTCGGGCCCAAACATCAACCCTCCGAACATAAACCCACCTGCAACCAATAAAGTGAGATTGCCACTGCGAGTCTGAAAGAAAGTGACACCAGCTACGAACGGCAAAGCCCATAAAGTAATGCGATCGTGGGTCTGACCAGAGGGCATAATTAAAGATTTTTGATTTTGGGATGAGAAAGTGAATTAACAAGAAAAGGCTTTACTCCGTAAGTTGCTTATGAACTAACTTAGTTCTCAAGAAACAAGAGGGAGCAGGGTTTAGGGTTTAGGGTTTAGGGTTTAGGGTTTAGGGTTTAGGGTTTAGGGTTTAGGCTGAATTAGGGTTTAGGTTTTTAGGCTCGCAGAGGCAGCTCAGGGTCTGATTTTTTCTGCAAACTGGCGTCAAATACAAGCGAGATGGGGTTGCTATCGTGCCGCGAGGCCTTGGGATGGATGGGGGCTCTAAACCCTAAACCCTAAAATCCCAAACCCTAAACCCTAAACCCTAAACCCTAGCCAAACCCTAAACCCTAATTGGCCTTTGGAGCATGCCCAAGGCCCACTTCTTGGGCTCTGCTCGCTCTCTGGACCCACAGAACACGATTCCCACACCGCGCAAGACCTGGAGCTTGCCCTGTGGCCTGTTAGAGCCCCAAACCCCAAACCCTAAAATCCCAAGCCCTAAACCCTAAACCCCAGCCAAACCCTAAACCCTAATCGGACTTTGGGGCATGCCCAAGGCCCACTTCTTCGGCTCTGCCCGCTCTCTGGACCCACGGAACACGATTCCCACACCGCGCAAGACCTGGCACTTGCGCTGGGGCCAGTTACAGCCCCAAACCTAAACCCTAAGGTCCTAAACTCTAAGTCCTTAATTTCAGCCAAACCCTAAACCCTAATCGGACATTGGAGCATGCCCGAGGCCCACTTCTTCGGCTCTGCCCGCTCCCTGGACCAGCAAACGACGACCCCCACACCGCGCTCGACCTGTGGCATGTGCACAGGCCTCCTGCAGCCTCGGCAGCCGCACGCCCTTGTGCTGGGCCCTGACCCCTGACGCCACTTGAGCCCACGCCGCGGGCCCACCCGTCCCACCCGGCTCACATACGATGGTGCGCCGGAAAGCCCTACCCCAGGCCTTCAAAACGTGGGGTCGGGCGTGTCGCGAGGCCCGCGCGT
>CAIVAU010000202.1 GCA_903903925.1 uncultured cyanobacterium | reverse complement strand
CAAGCTAACCAGTATTGGGTTTCCTCTAGTTAAATCTGCATTTATTGCGTCTAAGAAAATATCTGGTGCTGCCTCAGCAAGAAGGGGGAGTTGATAAGCTAGCGATGCCCAAAGAGCCTCGTTATTTCTAGCCTTTTCCATCAATTGCCAAACTATCTTTCGGACAACATCTTCACCAGTTTTATTCGCAGTGAATTGAACTTCTAAGCTAAGAGTTGCCATAAGGGTAAGCGTTGCTGTAATACCTTCTCGAAGATGCCCTGACCGAGTAAGGACTTTGCCATAAATACTTGCTGCAAAACGCTGATTTGATGGGAGTTCAAATGCTGGATCAATCTCGCTTAGGATATCAATTGTTACGCTTTCAAAGCGCTGTAAGTCGTCATGAGTAAGGTAAGGTGCAATCAGCCGCCAAGCATCTTCTGGTGCGGCAATCATCCAAATATCCCCAACCCGTAGGATTGGTGGATCTGACTCATGTGTCCATCGAACAAGATTGTGTTGAATATCTTCGTAAGGCATACATGGCAACTGCGCTAAAGCCTCCCGATCCCCTTCAGAGGAATCGTTCCATGCACTTACAAGTAGTGCCGCTAGTAGTTCGCGGGCTTGGTTTGGCTGTGCCCATGCTGGATGCCCAACATCTGGAGCGATCGCCAATTTACGCCGCAATGCAGACAGGCTACGTCGAGCGAGAGTTCCAAGATTACGAGATTGATCATTATTCAATCCCATCTCTTTGAGAGTTTGCTCAGCTGCATCACGAACAATTCGAGGCAGAAGGACTGCATTCACAGATACTCTACGCCCTAATGGAACAAATACATGGTGTCCACGTTGAATAGCTCGTCCGATGCCTTCTGGCTGATTTAGCCGAGCAATCAAAATGAGGGAGTTAGATGAAGTAATGAGGCTATCCCATGAAGTAGCTCCATCGATGACAACTGCACGAGATAATACTGCGGTGCGCTCCTCATAGTTTAAGTTTTGAATAACTGCTGCTAAAAAGGCGATTGCTTCTTCTTGAGAGTCCCCCTGCAATGTCAGTGAGCTTGGACTACCGTGTAACCAGCTAAGAACTATATCACGCGCTTGCTCGCGTCCGCCAATCACTAAGTTTGAACTCAGGGGTGGTTTAGTCTCTTGAGACCAGTTAGCCCAGAAAGTTTCGAGAGATAGGATTTCCTGAGGCGGTAGATGGAAATTTTGAATAAGTTTATTGATTGCTGTTCCACCAAGCATCTTGCCTATCGTCTGATTGGAATTGCCGTGTATAGTTTGCTTAATATTTGTTAGCAATTTTATGTGACTTTTCCAGTTATAAACCTCTCGAAGCAATTGCTTGAGTTTCAAATAGAGTTCGTCTAATGTGTGGTTCACTATAAACTCCTTATGATCCAGAGGCTTCTTTCTGGACAAAACATAGTAAATTCCCTACAGATGTAGGATGATTTTTCACAGGCTTATGTGCCAGTGTAAACCTAAATATTTGTTAAGGTATCTAGTAGAAATACTGGCTTTTGCTATTTAGATCTGTAGGTTCGCTCATTTTTGAAGGGTAAGAGGAATTAATCAGCAATTCTCATTTTAAGGTTTCGCCCAGGAATTATTTTCGGTATTCAAATGGGTTTATGGCAGGTCTATTGTTTAAGAGCTTGCTGGATCTCGGCTAGTTTGTCTAGGAGAGTTTGTTGCAAAGACATTAGCCCTTCTTTATCAGCAGTCTGTACCTGAAAATCTTGGATTGTTTTAGAGAGCTTAATAATTTTATTAGCTTGGTTCGTTTTTTTTGCGCAGTACTGAGCCAGAGTATCATTAACTAATCTTTTAATCTCACCTAAAGAGAGTTTTTCTTGAATGACTTTTTGGGTAATTTCCTCACGCAGTACAAGTGCTTTGGCTTCGTCAACACCGAGTTGGAGAGCAGATAGCTTGTTGATCTCTCTGGCTTTACTACTTTCTAGTCCTTCTTGACGGATGACCTGTTTGAGATCTTCTGCAAGGCTAATGAGAGGAAAAATATTGTTGTTGATTGAGATGGGGTTAAGCTGTAGCCCCAACAGGACTGCAATGACCTCTAGTTCCTCAATCTTTTTGAAACCTGCTGTTTCTAGCCACTCAAGTTGATCTGTCTGTTCTGCCAATCGAATCTGGTTAAGTTCTAGGTGCTTTTGCCCACGTCGCAGTTGAGTGATTCCACTGTTGAGAATTTTTGGAATCTCAGCTGATCGTTCTTCTAAGTCAGGATACTTATAAACGATGAGTTTGACCAAAGAGGTTGCTAAATCCAGATCGTGCAGTTTCTGGCTATGGATACTGGTCACCAGTTGCCCTTCAAAAACCGACTCTGCTGCTAAAATCTGTTCTTTTGGTAGCAAGACTGCCTTGAGAGTGTTCCAACCAATTAAGTGCGCCGCTCTCCACCTCAGTTCTCCATCAAACAGAGTATATTCTTCATAGGGCCCTTGAATCAACACAATAGGGGTCTTCTGCCCATTGCGCCGGAGGCTTTCGGCACGTTCAGTGACTTGGTAGGGAGGAAATGTCTGTCTTGGTTGATCTGGGTCAGGTTTAATCCGTTGGAGTTCAATTTCATGGACTCCGCCACTATAGGCAAGTTGGTCTGTTAAATCTTTAATTTGCTGCTCTAGTGCAGCTTTTTCTTCAGCATTAAGCATCCCCGACCGGAGTTGGGCAAGTTCTGCCTCCAGTTCTTCAATTTGTTCTTTAAGTTGGTGGATTTGTTGGGACTGTCCTGCTTCTGAAAACAACTGTTTCATTCCGATTGGTTTGGGTGATGCCATCTTATTCCTCCACCATAAATTTGATGATCTGCTTGATAATTGGATCGAAGTCTTTGTAAACTTCACATCCGGGTCGATACAGGTGTAATGGTAGACCAGCACCACAAGCTTTTAGGTAGTAGTTTGATTCCCGAATGTATGGGAAGCAATGAATCCCCATCTGCTGGATGATCGCGGGTAAGGTTTCGGTGGGATTGACATCTTTCCTAGTCAGACCTTTCTTATCTAGTCCTAAGATATCTCGGTGCGTCCCAACTTCATAGAGGTCAACCCGAGTAGGCACAAACCCCATGAGTACTGGTTTTGGTCGTAGTCTCAGTTCATCCACTTTGTTATAGTACCAGTCCAGCAGATCAGCAAAGCTCCCGGTATCTTTGTATTCAGGCTTGATTGCAGCTAGAACATGGGTACTGGCTGCTAGTGCCATCAGTCCCATTGGTTCCAAGGAAGCAGGGGTGTCGAAGATGATCAAGTCCGCATCTAGGGGATAGTCCTCTAGACGGTCAAGAAGAGTGTAGTGTCGGCGATCGTACAGATACACCTCCCGGATACTATCTTCTAGGGGCTTGCCACCTTGGATTGCTGTGATAGTTGTAGCGTGGCTTGTCCAAAGTGGACTTAAGGGATAGTCCCCCTTAAAATCTTTTCTAAGGACGTATGCAATGGAACGCTCCAGGGTCGCAGGTTCGAGTCCAGCAAAGATCCGTAAAGACCCGTTTTGATCAAGTTCTATGAGGCAAACTCTGTAGCCCTTAATTCCTATAGCATATGCCAAGTGGATTGCCATTGTGGTCTTTCCTGACCCTCCGGCATTACTTGTGATCGCTAATCGAATCTGTTTCCGAGCCGATTTTTTCTTCATTTTTCCGTTGAGGTTTTACACTAACGTTAGTGTAAGGGGGATTGGGGATTGGGGACTGGGTAATGGGCAATGATGGGTTTCTACTTGCTCTATACCGACGCTTGCCCTAGACTTAAGGCAATTCCGAGGCTCTTACAAGGAGTTGGTGCTGACCTACACTAACGTTAGTGTAAATTATAGTAGGCTTCTGGGGACAGGAAAAATATTTAAAAATATGTTCGAGGTTAAACCGAATTCCATAATTTTTAGTTTAAAAACCCAATACCCAATCCCCATGCCCCATGCCCAGTCCCCAATCCCCCAATCATGGATAAAAACTACGAATTCAAATTCAAGTCCTCCACAGCACTCTTAGCGCTCAAAGCTGGTAACTACGATCCATTCAACTTCTACCAAGCACGTCTAGACCTATTCAACTTATCCATAATGGCAGACTATGACCAACTCGTTTGCCTTCCGACTCTGACTGCAATTGATAAATATTGGTTTCAAATTGAAACGGCTCGTAAGGTTCTCAGGCAACTTGGTGGACGAGCGTTACTGGCAGATGAAGTAGGATTGGGCAAAACTATTGAAGCTGGGCTAATTATAGCCGAGTATCTGGCACGAGGAATGGTGCGATCGCTTTTGGTACTGACTCCAGCATCCTTGGTTTCCCAGTGGCAACAGATGACGAACCGCAATACTATGTACGGGCACAGAGACCACTTCTTCTTTTAATGGGTTGAACTTTGTTGACATTGACAACTTTGTTGGCGACACCGGGATAATTGGCTATCTTGACTCCTGTCCCTAAATTCTGCATTCCAATCACGCAGTAAACTTTTTTCTCAAACATCACGTAATCATTAGGGTTGTAGGGGTAGCGCTGCTTTTTAATCCGGCGTTGACCCTTTGACACTTTTTGACCACGGTACACTCTTAAGTTTTCACCATTCAGGTTTTTGTTGCGGGTACGTCTACCAGAGTTAAGGGTAGACCCTGAAACTTTCTCGCCAGTACGTAGATCGATATATTTAGCGTCGTAGAACTGCTCCATTGAGCGTTTATGACGCCGGATCTGTTCTAGCATTAACGGTTCTGCACGCTTCTGGGTAGTCCCGCCAGCGATAACAAAAGCATCGTTGTGGTGGGACTTCTCTAGACCAAGCTCGTGTCTAGTAAAGTCAGTCACGTACCCGAAGGCTTGCTCTGCCCCCAAGTCACGGCGTACCCGCCTGTAGATGGTACTCATGAATGTACTTGCCTTGAGAGGCTTAACCTTGGGTTCCCATCCATGAAGCAGCTTGCCCTTGTTGTGGTTGGGTGATGTATGGCATTTGTCGCACAGGGTAATTAGATTGCCCGGTCTATTGCTCCTGTCTGGTGGGTTCTTCCAGTAGCCAAGGTGGTGAACCTGAAGTACCCTGTCAGGGTTCTTATTCTTGCACTCTGGGTTCTGACACTGGTAACCGTCTCTGTGACGGATGTAGTTGGTCAGGTTCTTGTAACCCAGTTGTTCACCCTGCTGGTATTCCTTCCCTTTGATGTCAGGTTTCACTAGCTTTTGACCGTCGAATTTGGCTGTCTCGATGATGACCTTGGTGATGGGCATTCTCGCCTTAAGTCGCTCCACCAGCTTAATGTGTGAGTCCAGCTTGTGTTGGATTGATGGGGCTAACCAGTCGTCAGGATGTTTACGGTTGTCAAACCTTTTGATCCGATGACGTAGGCGGTTGCGGCGAGTTTGGCGGTATTTCTTTCTGTCCGTGATCCGCTTCGATATCTCAGGAAGAAGCTCTAGTTCACCACCAATCAACTCCTCTTTTTCAGTGATTGCGCTGTACCCGATATGGGCATAACCCGCGTCAATACCCAGCGTGATTGGTTGAGTGTAGCCACTGGTTCCGCAAAGTAATTGAATAGTGAAAGGGTCTCTACCCACAATCTTTGCTCTGCCTGACCTCAAAAAGATCCTTGCCTTTCTGGGTGTTGTTGGCATCAAAGGTCTTCCGTGCTTGTTGATGACTAATACTTTCATACTTTTTTGGTTTGAACTATGGTTTAAGTTCTTCCCCCCGTGGGGTGGTTTCCTTCGTCAATGTTTTCCCAGGTTTCAAACTGGCAACACTTCCCCTTTCCCGCAGGGATGTTTAATCACCAGCCGCATTGTCCGGAACTAGGAAACGGGTTGCTAACCCTACATTCCGGAGTGCCTATACATTCTGGGAAAACGTAGTAACCCTTGCATAACGGATTACTGAGACTAATGACACCTGCAACTAATTTCTTAGAAGCCCACACTGACCCGTTCGCGCAGCGTCTCCGCGCTTGAGAAGGGCAGTGTGTGGAGTTGTCACCTAGGGCAAAAGCCAGAGATTCAGAGCGGCTCTCAACATATTACAACACCATCGCACTTGAAATTAACAACCGGATTCAATCCCGCCACTTGGAGTCCGAGGACAAACAAAGAGAACTGGCACGTTTGGACGCTACCAACTCTGAGCTTGAACGGAAATTAGCAGACTTGCAAGAACGTTATTCTTTGAATGTTGAAGCTTCTTTGTACAGTGTAATGGTGATTCACCTGCCTACGGTTCACATTACGTGCGAATTGGTCCGCAAAAAAACTAAACGCACCATCACTGCTGTTTGGAACCCCTTCACCAAGGTCATTGAGCCATTGCGCTGTGAGCGAAGTGGCGTGCCTGTTTATGAGTTTTACCTGGATGATGCCGATGCTAAGATAATCGCGAATACTGCCTGGAACCAGAAAATTTGATGATTTGGGGTAAGGGGCGTAGGGTAGGGAACATCACGGGTTTTCTGCATATTTCCTATAAATCCCAATCAAGTGTAATAGTTTCGCCGTCGCGATCTGAGTCTATTGGTTCGGTTGGGGATAGAGTAGGAGTTGAGGAAGCTTGGGGAGGTGGAATAGGAGGTTGGGGGCTGATGTTGACCGCAGGCTGCATGGGAAATGTACCATGTTTGAAAGCGAAGTAGCAATCAATAATAAAGTAAAGTGTTTCCAGGTAGCTTTTACCTAATTGCTGTGATTCAGCAAAGATGCGCTCACGGTAGCTATCCTTAATCCGGATTTTTTCTGGTGTTTTATCTTGTGGCGAAACCATGCTAAACCCCAAGTGATTCCATACTGACATTGGTAGCGCTATTCAGGGTTTTAGCCATTTGCAACAGTCCTGAGGAATTAGCCTCTACAGGGTTAGCGAGAATTTGAAAGTCGTTTTTTTCTAGTAGTTTCTTAAAACCAGGAAGCAAGCACCCACCACCGATAGCCCAGATCTCATCGCCTTGGTGTTTAGCATCGAGGGCAAGATTGACAGGCTTTTTGAGATATCCTTCATACCACTCTTTCAGACAGGTGGTGTAAACATCTTTAATATCAATGTCACGGCTATATTTGGTATGTCCCATTTCCAGACAAAAGCGAATTTTTGACAAATCACCTAGCTTACCACCATTCAGATGCTTCATCTTCTTAGCAATCTCACCAATGAGTACTTCCACACCAAAAGCGTAGGGGGTGTGTACTTCTCGTTTACCTAGGTTGTAACGAGAATAAAGGGTAGTACCATTACCAAAATCTAGCACGGTTAACTTTTTGGGGAGTTGTTGTCCAAACAAAGCACCCATACCTTCAGGTACAACTTTGAGGACTTCTACCTTCACATCAGATGGCTTGCCAGCTAATAAAGGTTTATATTCTCCATTGAGTACTTGGCACAAATCCGATGCTAAACCAACATCATGCAAGCTGACAACTACCTTTAAGTGCCAAGCTTTACGATGTGGTAAATGGGCTAACGCACCCAATAAAGTAATGAGCGCGTTGTTGATTTTGTTGATATTACTATCTGTGTTGCGCTCAAAGTAGTATCCAGTACGGAACGCCGACTCACCAACTGTGTAGGCATTACCATTGAAAACGACTCTACCAGGTACATCTTCCATCTCTTCTTTTGAGATGTAGCTCGGAATTCGGATCACATCAAAGCCATCGACGAACAGTTTGACGCTACCATAACCGTTGTCAAATCCGGCACAGAAAATCTTTTGATTGGGATGAATACTTTTAGAATTCATGGGGGTCAGGTGGGGTACAATACCTCGATTCATTAAATATACCCTAAGTGGCTCCCATATGTACCCCATGTGGGGGTTATTTTTTGAGGAAATTTTAGAAAGACTTTGGGGTACACTTGACCCCCACTTGTCACCCAATAGTGGCTGAAACGCTGTGACTGCCTTGCTTTTCTATAGGTTAACACGATTTTGACGAGATAAAACAGATGTGGGAGAACAAAATGTAAAGAAATGTGAGTTATCGGTGTTCTAGTAGAGATGGAGAAGTAAAAGCCCCGGATAAGAGCGCTCGCTTTGGCAGGGTAGTTCAATCCAGTTCTGTGCCGTAGCCTTGTTGACGCTGCTGGCTTTGCTGCAAATGTTCAGATCTCAGTATCGCCTCTAGCTTGTCGAATCTTGAGCGATCTTCCTCAGTAAAGCCCTGAAACGACGCAGCAACTGATGAAACCAAGGGAATAGAAGCAATCTGCTCCCCAGTTTTTCTCGTTAGCTGAAGGGTTTCCCCAGCAAGCTGCAAGTCATATTGAACCACTCCCCGACCAATCATGTACGGGGATTCTGGTAAAAACATTACCCCTCAACTTTTAGCCCTACTGACTTATCTGGCTGAGTAGTTTTTACCTTGTTGGAGAACCGCTCTGAGGGAGAATGAGTCTGCCTACGTTCGGACGCGCCTAATTGATTTGCGGTTTGTTTGAAACGCTCCCATGCCTCCAGCAAGGACGGTTCCATCCCACGATACTGACTAGCAGCATCCTGCAATGAGAGCGTATTTTCCTCATTAACGAATCTACTCAGATATGCGCTGAAAAGGTCACGATGCATCGTAATACCCGTGACATCTTTGTGAACTCGTTCAGATAGTGATTTTTTGGTACGACTACCATCTAAATGAGTTTGAGACAGCGCGGTTTTCTGGGTAGAAAACTTTGTGAACGACCCGCCAGCCCTCTCAGCCTTGCGAGCCAATTCAGATTGTACAAAACCTGGAGACTTGGCAGAAATGGCTTTGCCATAACGTTTCTGCCAGCCTTTAACCGAAACATTTTCGGTCTTGATATGTTTCCCGTGCCGCAAAATATCGTTAACTACTTTGCGGTTTTGAGACTTGGCATATGCAGTCTTTTTACGTTCTAATTCGCGTTTCTTGTTGGCAAATTTACGGTAATTTGCAGACTTCTTCCACTGACGTTTACCCTGCTTGACTTTACCCTTTTTGGTGATGGTTTTACGCCCACGCTTACCATCAAAATCAGGATGATAGTTGTCAGGATTAGAGCCACGTTGAGAGCGTTGCATCTTGCGCTGGATAGCACTGATTTCGCGCTCCATAGTTGGTACACCTTCAGCAAAAGGCAACAGACCTGCGTGGTCGTCTCCCACATATGCGATGTTGGAGATATTCAAGTCAAGACCTACAAGCCCATCAGAAACATAGTTTTTTGGCTTGCGGTAGGGTTGACCTTCGTTAATTAACTGAGCATACCATCTGCGCTTCCCATTCAGTTCCCGCCATAAGAGGCGAACATATTTAATGGGAGAGTTTAGACCATGCTGAATAACCTGATTATTTGGTTCAATGATTGCATTAAGCTTCAAATCTCCCCAAAGAACTTGATTGTCTTTCCATCGCAAACCTTGTTTATTGGTCTTACCTTCAACAGATTTAAAACGAGTGGGAACCTTGAACCTGACTTTCTTGGCTTTCCCAAACATTACTTTCTCGCTTGCTTTGAAAGCGCGAGTAGCAATCTTCTGTTGAGTATTAGAGTCTAATTTTTCAGCTATCCACTTTGATTCATTGCTGATTAATGTGGCATAGGCTTGCAAGTCATAATCAGAGTACCTGTAGGCAATTCTGGCTTCGCTGAAAGCCTCACTACGTTTTTTCTTTTCATCTCTAGATATTTTCTTAGCAGCTTTGTAGGCATCGGAATTATGAACCAAATCCATTCGTACCATCGCTTCATTTAAACAGGCATTGTATAGCTGTCTGGAAGCTTGAAACCTAGATAGCAATTCAGCATCTTGCTGACTGTCAACGCTTAGGGGAATCTCTGTAATAAATGATGGGGTTATTTTCCGAGCCAACTAGCATCACCTCCTATCTCTTTGTTACTATAAATTTAGTATAAGTACTGGTGAACAGAATGTCAACAAGAAAAGGGCAAAAAAGAATAAAAAATCAGCCTGTTTTACATGAAGAATTGAAGAAACAAAGAGCTATATGGTTAACTTCAAAAACTTGGGGGGAGGTTCAAGAATCTGCTGCCAAATTAAAAATAAGCGCCAGCGAATATGTGGAACAGTTGATTAGAGAACGTCACGGCGGTTAAAACGAGCCACTGCGGTGGACGGGTTCCCCGGCATAAAGCAAGTGGCGTCGCTCGTGTCGGTTTTCCACCCCGATATAAATACCGGACGAGTGTCAATTCCAATAATATCCTTGACACTCGTCCTTCGGGGCTACCAGACGAAGCGATTTGGAAAACGAACGGCTAATTTATTAGCCTTCAATGCTAGAATTAAAGCAACGGGATTGGGTTCCATTGAATAAAAAAACCCTATCAATTCTTGTGAGTTGAGACTGGAAACCATGCCTAAGAGGTTAATTAGTAGTCTGACAGTTGGATATTTAAGAGATATGGCAGAAACTCTTAAAGAATCTCAATGTCTTTAGACCTGAGAGTGTCACTCTTCACTCTTGTAGTGTCACCTCCTGCTATAACCCCGTTTTCGTCGGCAATGGTAGTCAAAATTGTTATGGCTTCATCTTGATTAGGCGGTGCTTTGTCGCTAGCCGGAACGTTTTTCTCTCGTTCGATTGGGGCATTCACCACTGGTAGTCCCGCCTCTGTCCCCATCCCCAACACCTGATTTACCTGCTCCATTCTTCGAGCCTCTTGCTCTAAAGTTTGGCGATAGCGTCTCAATCGATCAATATAGCTGTCATCAATAGCACGTCCCTCTCTACCATAGTGCATAAGGGTTTCAATCAACCTATTGTCCCATTCAGGGTTGTACTCAACGAGCAAGTGTTTTTGTAGTCCACTGAAGCTGTACTGTTTGCCTAGCTTGCTACCAGCAGAGGAAATACCATCCATTTCATAGGAAATCCCTTTTGGGAACCCCTGACTGCTAAACTCCACCTTTACGTGTACACCAGTTGAGTACAATTTGGCGATCAACTCTGGGATGGAGGGATGGTCTGCTGCCGCAGCATCGATTGAAAGTTTCAGTTTTTCTCTGATGCTGGGTGAAGCAACAGAGTAGTCTGCTGCTTGTGTGACCTCTGGTTCAGCTGGTGGCAGTTCCGCCAAGTCTCCACCAAAGAAGGGTGAAACTTCCACCAATTGCTCATTACCCTTGGATGACACGAACACTAACTGCTCGGTAGCTCTTGGTAACAATTCAACCAATTCTCCAGCAGCGCATGAACGTATCGCAGGCAGATCCCGTTCTGGATCATAAGAGACACCGCGTTTTTTCTGAAGACCAGGAAAGCTGTATGCTGACCCCAACTTATTGCCTGCTACTTTTACCCCATTCAATTCAAAAGCGATCGCCTCTTTGAAATTGCCCCTGGTGCTGAACTGCGGATGAACCACAACACCCTGGTGCTGTAGTCTAGCAATCAACTCGGTGATAGTGGGTTTGTCTTGAGTTGCTTCATCAATGATGTCAGCCAGCAGTTGGGTAACAGGTGGTTTGCCAGAAGAATGGTGTTTCTGCTTTTGGGTTTGGGCGCGACGGTGCGAAACTGTTGTTTCAATGCCATGTTCTTCCTTAACTTTCTGTGCAACCCTTTCACTGCTACAGGGGGAAGCTTCCAACCCATACTCCCTCTCCAACTGTCGCACCACCACCTCACTCCGGCGGTAGTCCCAGGAGTCAGAGACTACTGTTGAGTCCATGCGAATGCGGCTAGCAATTATATGGATGTGTTCGTGGTCGGTGTCGTGGTGACGGGCAATCACGTATTGGCTTTTGTACAGTCCTTCACCCAGAAATTTCATTTCCTTGAGCCAGTGCTGGGCAATTTCTGCGTACTGTTCATCATCCAAATGCTCGTGGTACTCCCCTTTTTCATGGGATGCATCGCGGTGGGGAATGGAGAGAATAACGTGAGCGCAGGCGCGTTCCAGATTGGGTCGCAGTCTTCTTGCTGCCCCAAATTCTTTAGCTAACTGTCTGGGTGTAGTGCCACCCATATTGCTGTCGATAATGGTGGCTTTTTCTTTGCCCAGTACGTAGTCTAGGGTGGATCGAAAGCTTTGGTTCTTAAACTGCTTACCAATCAAGGTGACTCCGATGGTGCAGATGGTTGGCTCATATGATGATGGTGAAAATCCGTAGTACTCTAGTAGGGGTGGGTTCGGGAGAGTGCGGTTTCATTCTCGATAGTGCAGTGGTGCAGTTGTTTAATCGAGTGGTGGGGGCGATCACCATAAAATTAAGCGGATTCTTCTCCGTCGTCATCTGGTACACCACACTCCAACAGCTGCATTTGGGTTTCCCTGATGGATGCACGCAGAGATTCCACTAAGTTTTGCAGTTGCTCAACATCAATATCTACGTCTTGTCCAGACTTTACTGCTTTGTTGGCTGCTTTAGCTATCTGATTGAGATTCACCCCAATCGCATTCAGTTCTTCGTACAATTTCCAATTTAACTGTGGGGGTGGTGGAGGTTCTACAACACGACGACGTAGTGCAGCACGACGAATGAATTCCCCAATACTCACCCTCGCTTCATACGCCTTTTTCTTCAGTTGCTCATACTCATCAGCAGCAAAGCGAACTGGATGTGTAATCTTTCTGGCAACTCCATCAGACCTCTTAGTCTTGCTTGGCATTACGAACAATTTGGTTTACTGGCCCTCCGCAGGAGCCAGCCGTCGCCGTCGCCCCGTACCACAGGGGCGGTATACGCGTACAGCGTATACAGGCGACATGGCTGGCGTTTCACCAACACTGTCGTGTGGCACTATGCGTTAGTTTTATACTAGCAGAAGGCGCAAACCGTTGTGTAGTGTGGGTTCTACGGATGTGGCGATAAAGGAATGATGAGGAATGGGGGGAGATTGAAAATAGCGTAAGAAATCGTAAAAAAGCGTAAGTCCTACAAGCATTATAGTGACCGAGAATTAAATTTATGAAGAGAAAAAATAAAAAAGTCGTAGAAAGGCGTAAAAAAGCGTAGAAAATGCGGAAGACACCGAAAAAGATCTTCAGTAATAATTTGGTATAGATAACAACTTTAATAGTGCTGAGGAGAGTGTGGTGAAGATGAATAAGACTCGGAACGCAATAGATTTTCCCAAGATGACACGCAGTCTCAATACATGGAAAGGGAAGATGTTCCAGTATTTATTGGCGAGTCATCGTTCCGGGAAAAGTGGGACTGAGATAGTGGAGGATGCAGCGAGTGCATTTTGGATGCCAGTGGTGATGAAAAAGCATGGTGTTTCAGGAGAGGAGTTAGAGGAAGCAGGGTTGTGGGCAATAGAGCAGTTGTTGGGGAGGGTAGGGACAATCATGGCGATATGCGAGATCAAGAGATTGCCCTCATCTCTACTTCTTCCTCTAGGCGCTACGTTTGTACCTATGGCATCAGTGGAGACTACAACCACTGCCATACCCACAGACACAGCTATAGTTGTAGCAGCTGCATCTTCTGAGACAGAGAAAGGAAATGGGGAAGAGGAGAGTGAAGAGGAAGAGGAAGAGGAATCTGCTGAGTTAGAGGTAGAGGAAGATACTCTGTGGAACCGGATGACTTTGTAATTGTATCGGATGAAATTTCAGCACAATTACTTACCCTCTAAAGCACATCCCCTATCGATATGTAATAGTGATGAATTTTGGGAAGTGACTGCTGATGAGAGAGTGAAACCTTGGAAATAGTAATAAAGAGTATAAAAACTGACGATGGTAAAAGTTAGGTGCAAAGCTATTTCCAGTCCAGATTTGGTAGTGACGATTGATTTGGGAGCAAGCCTTACCAAAGTTATAGCAATGCAGTACCCAAAAGGAGAGTCGATGGTATTATGCATGGAGCCAGAGGTAGCGGATGTTTCTTTGGAGTCCTTGAAAGAATGTGAAATTAGTGGAGAACCAGCTAATGGTTGTTGGATAGGATTGCCAAATGGAGAAAACTATGCGATTGGCTTTTTGGCAAGATATAAGTTTGGTGGCAATTCATTATTGAAGGAACTAAAGTACGATGTAGCAGTGCCAAAGATATGTGGTTTATTGTGGGTACTGAAAGAGAAGTGGAAGCTGACAAATAAGTTGAGTATTGCAATAGCAGTGTTGTTGCCACCGTCTGAAGGAAGCGATCGCACTCTATTAGAGACAAAGCTAAAGGAAGCTCTCAGCAGTTTTAGTACTCCTACTGACACCATGCATGTCAAGATAGTTTTATTTGATGCGATGACCGAGGGTGCTGGAATACTCTTTAATCGCCGGGGAGTGTTGGGGGAGGAATTCAAAAATCGCACTGTCGCGGTTGCCATGATCGGCTATCGCAATGCCAGCATCTTTGTGGTAGCAAGGGGAGTACTCAGTCCTGGAGTGTCAAGCGACTTTGGGATGGCGTGGATGGTAGATGCCTTTGTGCGTCGGTGTAGTGGACTGTCTAAGGAAGATCCAAGGATAGTGCAGGCATTGGTGGAGGCTGGGGATGAATGCAGTTCTGAAATGTTAGCCAAACTTTCTCGCAAGCGCAAACCAGAAGAGATAGCAGCGGATGCTACAACTATTGCAGAGTCAGCCCTGCGTTCTCGTGATGATTACGTAAGGGCTTTGATTCGGTGGTTGTCCCAGCAGTTATCTGTTGATGTGGATGAAATTATCTTCTGTGGTGGCACTGCTGAGTACTTAAGGAAGTCCCTAGAGGAACATTTTGCTAATAGAACTCTGATATGGAATGGTGGTGTGGAGATTCCACCAGAATTGGACACTTTGGGGATGGGTAATCGTATTGCTGATGTGTTGGGACTGCATCATGCATTCTTAGTGCGAGTGAGCAATTTAATAAAAAAAGATAATGGATCGGCTGTTATAGACAACGCTTACTCTTCTGCCACACCTAGTACGGTATTGTCTGCTGACGGGGATAACATTGTGCGCTCCAAAACGCCCAAGCCCAAGGGATTTTTGGAAATGCCAGATAAGTTATAAGTATTATTGACTAAAATGAGCGCCATGCTAACAGAATTTACCCTCGCCAACTTCAAAAGTTACAGTACAAGTCGATTACCCCTTGGATCGCTGACGGTGCTAATAGGTGCAAACGCCGCAGGTAAAAGTAATGCTCTTGAAGGTCTGCGCTTTCTGTCATGGCTGGCACAAGGACAAAAACTCTCCAGCATTCAATATGCCGTAAATAGTGCAGAGCGTGTTGTACGGGGTCGAGTTAATGATTTGTGCCATCGGGGACAATCAAGTTTTACGATCGGTTGCCGTTTGGACTCAACAGAGTGGAACCAACTCGATATCACCCTCAATGTGCGTGACGGAGAACTGCATATCAGTGGTGAGCGAACTGTTAACTCGACTAGTCTTGTCCCATTATATAACCTAGATCAACCCTCTGAAGGAGTACAGACTGATGTTGGTGTCGCATATAACAACTTTACAGGGGTAGAAAACAAACCACGAGTAACGTGCAGCGATCAAATGGCTATATTCGTGCAATTAGATAGCCGGGGTCGTTTTGATGCAAAATACCCCTCTTCTCAAAAGATTATTCCTGAGACTGTCCGCGAATATCAACAAGTCTTAAAGAACATCCTGTTTTTAGATCCCGTCCCCGCCAGAATGCGGGAATACAGCTTCAAATCTGATAAGCAATTACTTGAGGATGGTACAAATCTTTCTAGTGTTTTATTTCGCTTGTGGGAGAACCAAGCTGAAAATCAACAGGCAATTCTGAACTTGATCCAAAGTCTACCAGAACAGGCTATTGATGGGCTAGATTTCCTGATTGGTCCACGAGATGAAGTCATGGTGCGACTAGCGGAAACCTTTGGTAATAACCGTCGCTATTGTGAGGCAGCATTATTATCCGATGGCACACTGCGGGTATTGGCTATAACTGCTGCTATGTTATCGGCACCGGTTGGTAGTCTGGTTGTCATCGAGGAAATTGACAACGGCGTTCATCCCAGCCGTGCCAAGCATCTACTCGCCAGCATCCGGGATATTGCTTTTCAGCGTAAGTTGCGGGTGCTGCTTTCCACCCATAACCCAGCCCTAATGGATGCCTTACCCGACGCTGCCCTAGGTGATGTCGTGTTTTGTTTCCGAGATCCAGAGTCAGGAGATAGCCGCCTTGTACGGCTTGGGGATATGTACGAATTTCCAGGTCTGATATCGCAAGGACCACTCGGTCAACTGGTAACTGCTGGGGTAGTGGATCGGTTTGTCAAGTCGCCCCACACACCTGAAGATAGAAAACAGCAAGCTGTGAAATGGCTGTCTCGTTTGCAGGAATACGACAATGAGTAGTATCTGCCTGATCGATACCAGTATATTCCTTGAACTACTCAACGTTCCCAACTATAATCAGCAGAGGGCATCAGTTCTCGAAGATTTTCAGACTTATGCTCAAGCTGGCTGTACTTTTTTATTGCCTATGGCGACGATACTTGAAACAGGCAACCACATTGCCCAGAATGGCGATGGCACAATGCGAAGGAAAACAGCCATCCGTTTTGTTAAAGAAGTGAAAGAATCATTCACAGGCGTAGCCCCCTGGAGACCTACGACATTCCCGAACACGGCGGAGATATTGGAGTGGATTGACAAGTTCCCGGATCTAGCTGGCAGAAACAAAGCTCCTAATAAGCAAGAAGGGACTAGCTTTGGTGATCTGAGCATCATTCAGGAATTTCATAAGTCCTGTAATCTCTTCCAAATGAGTGAAGTGTTTATTTGGTCATTAGACAGCGATTTACAGAATTATCACCAAAGGCCAAAAGGGACTGGGGATTAGCGATTGGCGATTGGGGACCCTTGAAGATTTCAGATCCCAACCAAATCTTAAAACTGAACTTCCCCAGTACCCAATCCTCTATTTAATTACTTTGATAATTGCAGCAGCTGCAAAAATATCCTTAACAGGAAAATTACAACCTTTGGGTTGCCAGACGTTAGCTTCTAAATGACCATTCAACACTATATTGGTGCCAACACGCAGTTCTAGTTTAGAGTTAGCAGAACACAAATATTTTACAGGAAACCAACGGGTCTGCTCTTCACCTTTGCTATAACGGTTGACCGCCAGAAACAACTCGTACAGCCTACGGTTGGCGAAAGTGTGAGTTTCGACATAGCCGATGGTACCCGAAAGATTTAATGTGTTAATGTCCATAGTATTTTGGTTCCTAACGAGTTAATTATTTCTTCTGAGAAGCGCTTTTGCGCTATTGCATGTGGTGCGTCAGCACCCACGGCAGATACGCCGTGGGCTTCAGGCGAGGAGCTTAGACTCCAAACCAAAAAGCCCTAGCTGACCAGACTAAGTACCTTGAGTACTACGTTATCGGGAAGTGTTAAAGTTCCTACTCCGGGATGCGTAGCTAGTCCCGCGACACTAGAACCAGACAGTTAACCAAGTGTAAAGGGGTAAAACCAGTGCTGTTTGGAAAGTACCGACCGATAACATTGTCGTTCGCGAAGCGTCTCCCCTTGGGAGAAGCTAACTTAACCCACGAGGAGGGACTTATGTCCGTGCGTATTTGTCATTGATGCCAACAAGAAACCATTAAATCCAACACACCCAGCACGAGCTAGGCAACTGCTCAGAAACGGGAAAGCAGCAGTTTTTAAGCGATTTCCTTTTACCATTATCCTGAAAGAATCGCGTCCTGAGACTCCTGTTGAACCCCTCAGATTGAAAATAGACCCTGGTGCAAAAAACACAGGTTTTGCACTGGTTAATGATTCCACAGGAGAGGTTGTATTTGCAGCAGAAATTCAACACCGAGGCTTTGCGATCAGGGATTCATTAATTTCTCGCAGACAATTGCGCCGGGGGAGAAGAAACCGAAAAACCAGATACCGTCAACCGCGTTTTGAGAATGAGCAAGTACGAATACTGGATGAGCAATTACAGGCTATGCCCACAGCCAGCCCCGTTCTCTATCGTGAGCAATTGATTGAGATGCGCGATCGCATTGTCGGCAATTAGCGGGTTGCCAAAGCTCCTGAGAAAAAAGAGCGTATTAAGGAAGCGCTGGATAGATTTATAGAAGCGATTGTGGCATCTACACAAATTTCTATACCAGGGGAAGACAATGACTGAAGCAACCGAAAAACCAAGAAGAAGAATTCCCGATCCTGAGCTACCACCAGAAAAATGCCAGCACATCAGAATCCTTGATGTAGACAAGCCAGTGCAGCATGTTTTTTATGAATGTTGGCACTGTCTACACGGGTTAGTAACCGAGTGGACTGGCAAGCCTGTAGTTGAAGAGTTCAAGGGAAAACCATCTGTACGAGAGATCAAAGTGCAGTGCCCCAACTGCGGCGAAACTGCTATCAGATTGACGACTCAAAAAGTACTTTCAACAACGGCTATTCCTTCTCCTTGGGGATGAGAGAATTGGACTGTGTAGAGGGGATACCCAGTGCCTAGACCAACAAGACCACAGATCACTACGGATATAATTATCATGTAGATTACTACTTAAACAATCGCGAATATCAGGATTATAAAATTCTTGAGGTGCTAAGTAAGTATGGGGACGATGGCTGGGAAATCGCTAGCACCACAGAAAACAATAGAATTGATGATTTTTATGCAGATGGTAGTACTAAAAAATATATTATTACTTCTACTTCTACATTAAAAAGAAAAATAACTATAACCAAACGAACTGAAGATAATAAGTCAAATAACTCTACAAATGGACACAGTGAAAATAACTTTTCTGAGGGTGATTATATTGATGAAAATGATGAGTATATAAATAATCAATAATTTTTAAAGAAGAGAAAAACTTCATTATACTACCGCTTATACATGCGAACCAAACCTCTAAAGAAAAGCCCCCGGTAATGCCAATGGCTTCCAATACTGCTCGGTTAAGGAAATAAAGTAGCCTGAAACCCTTGAAATATTGTTGTCTATGATGACCAAAAAGGGCTTAACCGAGCAGTATTGCAAGGGCTTCTATTTTCTTTCAACAATCTATGCGCTAGCTAGCCATAAAAATCCCCACTTATGCAGGGGTGGGGAATATACAAATGGACAAGATACGATTCCAGAAAGATGTTATCAATTTCAGCTTGATCCAAGACCAACAACTAATGGTTTTGCAAGAGCAGGTGTCGGGCTTAGAATCTGCGGTGCTATCTCTGGCTAGTCCACAGGATACCATACAGATACTTCCATCTTTTTACATCTGTTGTCCGTAGTTAGAGTACAACAGATGTATTCAAGTTTCTTGCTTCCAATTATCGAAGTATGGCTGATCCGTTTACCATCCGTATATTTGTCCCAAATGGCGATCCTGAAGGTGTCAGAATTATTGACCGAATGAATTGGACGGGGTTGGGGATAGCCTTCCCACGGGCTAAATGGCTCGAAACAAGAAGTCGAAGTGAATTCGACCGAACCGGGGTTTATATTCTGGTTGGATATGAAGGCAAGAAAGATAATGAGCTTCCGACGCTTTACATAGGGCAATCCGATGGCGTTAGAAATCGGATCGACTCCCATTATCAGAGTAAGGATTTTTGGAACTGGGGCATTGTCTTCGTTTCAGCAAACAATGGTCTGAATAGGGCTCATGTCACATGGTTGGAGTATGCTCTTATCCAAAGGGCATTTCATGCAAAACGTAGTCAGCTTGACAATGGCAATATGCCACAGGAGCCAGTCCTTTCAGAATCTGAGAAAGCAGATACTCAGGGGTTCCTTAAAGAAATCATGCAAATTCTGCCAATTGTTGGGCTTCAGGCATTTGAGTTTCCAAAGGCGGTTGCAATACCCAAGGCTTCTAGCAATGACATTACAGATCCACCTGCAATAGTTCAAACCGATACACCACTAGCCGTAATAGTGCAGAACGATACAGTAATCGTACCAGCCCAGAAGGAAGGTTTTGAAGGAGTATTTCTTGGAGAGGATTGTTGGTATGCAATCCGCATTTCTGGAGGAATGCTGCAACAAATCAAATACATAGCGGGGTATCAAACTGCGCCAGTGTCCGCTATCACCCACTATGCGCCGATTAACCGGATTGAACCTTACGGGGAAGAAGGCAAGTATAAGCTAATTTTCTCAGAGAAGGCTAAACCAATAGGGCCAATTCCTTTTGGTGACGCACCTAAAGGCACGATGCAAAGCCCAAGATATACAAGTTTTGCAAGACTTCAATCTGCTAAGGAGTTACCTGATCTATTGTGAACAGAACAGGAGATGGCGTTCGCTACACGCTGTTTTACAAAAATGTCGCTATCATACGAAGTTGCCAATCGTCTGGTACTATTGGCGAGATTTGACATTTGGCGGGATCTGGCGAGATTATGAACAAGCAGCAAGCAGCAGAATTCCTTGGGGTGAGTGTCCGTGCCCTTGAGCGCTGCAGCAAGGGCGGATCGGGGTTAAATACGAGAAAGGTAAGACTCGCTCTACTGCTAACTGGATGAGTATGTAGCTAGCTTGTTTTAAATTATTTTGAATCTTACCAAATGTCGTTAATCCCTCAAAATACTTTAAAGGGTGAATGAAGAGAAAATTTACCATAACCTCATTATATTTTACTCAAAAAATACCTACTAGAATTTGATTTAAGCCATCTTGAAAGTGTATTTTGTTCAAGAAAAGAGAATATTTATGGTGTATGTATCGCTCAATCTTGAGCAACTGAGAGAACAGGATACGAACTTTTCGCCTAAACCTCCCTTTCAGCATCAAATTGAGGCGTTTGAAAAACTCAGTAATACATTTACACTTGACAGTAAAAAACCGAAGAGTGGAATATTAGTACTTCCTACAGGTGCAGGGAAAACTTTTACGGCTGTAAGGTGGTTGTGTGCTCATGTAATCCCTAAAAATATTAAAATCCTTTGGTTAGCTCCTTCATTTTTTCTACTGGATCAAGCATTCTCTTCTTTTGAAGAAAATGCCAGAGGTATTTCATATTCTAAAAAAACATTGAATATTAGGTGCGTTTCCAGCAACCCTTCTCATTCAAAAGCATCATCAATAAAATTGACTGATGATATTGTTATTATGACGATACAAACAGCTATCAGTAATTTGCACACTGATGCTCTAGACGTGTCGGGTAATAAGGTTGAGACAGCTTTTAGAAAATTTATTGAGGATTGTAGAGAAACAGGACTTTTTGTAATAGTTGATGAAGCTCACCATTCACCTGCTCATGGTTGCAGAAATTTATTGATTGGTGAAAAAGATTTTGCTCTAGGACTCCGAGGACTAGTCCCCAATCTAAATATACTTGGGCTAACTGCTACACCAACTTATACAGATAAGAATAGAAGAGCTTGGCTATGGAAAATATTTAAAGATGGAGTTAAAGGAGTTATTCATGAAGCTGATAAAGAAACTTTAATAACACAAGGTATTTTAGCTAGACCTAATTATATTGAAGTATCAACTGGCACGGAGATGGAAGTTGATGATAGATTATACGACAGATTAGTTAAGCAACATAAAGACCTTCCCGAATCAATTATCGAAAGTCTTGCAAAAGATAATCATAGAAACAATCTTATAGTAAACACTTACCTGTCTAAAAAAGATACTTATGGTAAAACTATTATCTTTACTGATCGTTGGTTTCAATGTATTTACATAAAAGAAAAACTTCTTGAACAAAACATTAAAGCAGATGCAATTTTTTCGCGTATAGATGCTGAACCAGGTTCAACAGATGCGCGTAATAAACGTACACAAGATGATAATAAAAGAATTTTAGATGATTTTAAGAGTAATAAGCTTGATGTTTTAATCAACGTAAGAATGTTAACAGAGGGGGCTGATGTTCCTAATGTTCAGACTGTTTTTATTACTCGCCAAACAACAAGCTCTATCCTAATGACTCAAATGATTGGGAGAGCATTACGTGGCGAAAAAATAGGAGGTAGCAGTGAGGCAAATGTTGTTTTATTCTTCGATGACTGGAAACGTTTAATTGATTGGGCAGTACCCAAAGATGGTGATTCTGAAGACACAGAACTATCAAGAAGAGGGTGTGATCCACTGGAGTATATCTCTATTCGCTTAGTTGAGGAATTATCGAAATCAATTGAGAATAATGGAGGTTATGAAATAATATTCTCCAAAATTTTTCCTACTGGTTGGTATAAAACTGAAATTGTGTATGCTGACTCTGATAATAACAATGAATCAACGGAAGCCTTTGCCGAATTTGTCATGGTTTATGAACATACGCAATCCAAGTTGAAGGATTTTATTAAGTTCATTGTTAGCTCCAACTACCTAGATAAATGGTCTAAAGAATATCTTAATGATGAATGGATGCAATCACAAATCGAACAATGGGTATCTGTCTGGTTTGATTCAAAAACTGATAACCTTGGGGATAAGCTTAATTCAGATTTAATTAAAATTGTCCGACATATTGCACAAAACCAATCTGCGCCAGAATACTACTCATTTGAAGAAAGAGAGAAGTATGACTTAGACAAAATGGCTCAAAGGCTTATTGATCTTCCGCCAAGAGAACTAATTAAATACATAAATTTTGAGTTTGCAAAACCTGGGACATTATGGAAAACTTTTTATAAAACGCCAATTCGCCTTGTAACAGCCGTTCAATCGGTTATCAATAGAATTATTAGTGGGGGTGATAGTGAAACACCTCCCTCTCCTCCTCCACCTCCCAAGAATAACCGGGAACTTATGGAAGAAGAAAAAGAACAAGTAAAAAGGCGAGACGGTTATGCTTGCCTATGTTGTGGAGTAAGTGGCAAGGGAGTAAGGCTAGAAATTGACCATATTATTCCATTTTCTATGGGTGGTGAAACATCTATACAAAACTCACAGACATTGTGTAGTGTTTGTAATAATGACAAGGGCATTCATGAAATTAATTTTCGGGTAAATGTAACACAATTGTTAAAAGCAAAAACATTTAATTTATCATACCCAACCAAAAGTTATAACATCACACGGGTTATCACAAAAATAGTGAACTTATTTTACCATTGCAAGGCTGTGTGCCAAGTTAATTGGCATGAAAAAAGTAATGGTAAATACTACTCAGTTTGGGAAATCAGTTTGTATGCTGGAAATAATCCTGAATGGTTGCTGCAACATAAAACGGAACTTCTCAATTTCATCAATAGTCAACTAGGCTATACCCATGTGCAAACCATCAAGGTTACTTCACCTGATAAACCCTAGAGTCTAGTTGATGTAAATAGAAATAGTTTATTTACCTCTAGTCCAAGTGTGATCGCAGAATTTCCTTATGTTGGTAGTTTGGGGAATGCGATCGCTAATCTTGGGCATCCAGCCAAAAACACTGTTACTGAAGCTGCACTCTTAGGTTTTTAAGTTGGCTTTAAGACTGTCGGGTATACCAATACCATAATTTGAATTTTGTCTTGCTCCTAATAGTTTATTGCTTTCAGAATCACTGCTCATTTCACCCCATATAGCAGTCCTAAATCAGTTGTGAAAAGGAACCATACATAAATAACTTGGGAAAATTGAAAATCTGATGATGCATTACCAACTCGAATAATCGTTTAATTGCGCTCGTATGTTTTACACAAATGATAAAACTCTCGAATAAATCGTTTTGCGTGTAACCAAATATCTTCAACTGGATTTTGTTCAGGGGCGTTGGGTGCAAAACGGATACAGGTAATTTTCCATTCTTGTTCATCAAGCCCTTGATTAACCGAGTTTAAATAATCCCGCACTTGTTGAGAATGATGATAACTCGCTCCATCCCAAATGATAGCTATACGACTTTGAGGACATTGAGTGAGTAAATATTCAATAAAAGCAACAGTGGAGTCTGAATTCCCCTTATTACACGCTTTGATTAAAAATTCTTGTGTATAATAATTTAGGGCCCCATAATAAGTTTGTCTTTCCCTTTCATTGACAACTGGAACCTCAATACGCTCTGAAGTTTTCCCCCAGATATACCCACAGATATCTCCCCACAACAAATGGCATCTCAATCCCAATTGCTCTTCCCCTGCCATAAACCCTCCTGACACGAAATTTTGTGCTACTTGTGGCTTTAAACTAATGTTGAAAGAGCGATATCGGGCTATTGAGCAGATTGGGGAAGGTGGATTTGCGAGATCTTTTTTAGCTATTGATGAAGATAAACTCAACCAGCGCTGCGTCATCAAGCAATTTTTGCCACAAGCACAAGGCACCAACAATATTGAGAAAGCATCTGAGTTATTTAAATTAGAAGCAGCGCAGTTGGCGGAATTAGGGCATACTCATTCTCAGATTCCGGAACTACTGGCATATTTCACCCAAGACAATAAGCAATATTTGGTACAAGAGTTGATCGATGGGCAGAATCTAGCAGAGGAAATAACGCAAAACGGAACTTTCAGTGAAGAGCAAATCATAGATTTACTAAACAACTTGCTGCCCGTGTTGCAGTTCGTCCACTCCAAACAGGTGATTCACCGGGACATCAAACCAGAAAATATTATTCGGCGTAGAAATGGCGAGTTAGTTTTAGTAGATTTTGGAGCAGCCAAAACTCTCAAACCAACAGCTTTATCAGTTACGGGAACAGTTATTGGAACAGCAGGTTATACTCCACCAGAACAAGCAGTAGGTAAAGCTACTTTTGCCAGTGACATTTACAGTCTGGGAGTGACTTGCTTAAATCTATTAACTCACATTGAACCTTTTGAGTTATATGATGTCATGGAAGGGGAGTGGGTATGGAGAAATTACTTGAGCAGTCCCCTTAGCGACAATTTGGGGAAAGTTTTAGGCAAGATGGTTGAGGGGGCTGTGAAACGTCGCTATCAATCAGCAATAGAAGTGCTGCAAGCGTTGAATACTCATAAAATTGCTCCCACAATTATTAATCCTCCCTTACCTGTTTCTGTACCTACTATTCCTAGTTCTCATCTTGATAATTTGAGTTCAGAAGTAGAAGTAAACTACACCAAATTACATGATGCTCTTGCAGCAAAAAAGTGGAAAGAAGCTAACAATGAGACCTATTTGGTGATGCTCAAAGTTGTTGGTCGTGAGAAAGGTGACTGGTTTAAGAATTCTGAACTCTTGAATTTTCCTTGCACCGACCTACGCACAATAGACAGTTTATGGGTAAAATACAGCTCGGGGCGTTTTGGCTTCAGCGTTCAGAAGAAAATTTACTTAGAAGTCGGCGGTGTACCCGACGGCAAATATAATTATGAAGCCTGGGAAAAATTTGGCGATCACGTAGGATGGAGCGTGAGGGGAAGCTGGATTGTGAACAAAGAAGTTACTTTTGATATTACAGCCCCGTTCGGACACTTACCCGTTTTTTATTTAGGCGACCCGTCTCCATACTATATGAAGAGGGTGTTTGATAATCGGCGGAGACTTCTCTCCACTAAACATCTCGAACTCTTCTCTCGCATCCAGACTTGTAAAGTGTAACCTTGTGAAACAAATTAAATGTCCACATCAGACTCTAGGAATAACAGCTATCAATCAGCAACGACAGATTATTTTTAATCAGCAGTATAACAATGCTTCTGTACATACGAACATCTGGTTTTGACACCATCCGATTTTCTGCCACGTATGATTGCTCTCAATCCCCATCGCTAATTGCAGATGTAATTGCCTTAAAACTAGGTGACCCAGATGCAAATGCTTTGCGATCGTGGAGTGTCGATCCCGATGCATTCTTCGCTCAGGCATGGTGTGAACTGCTCGGAACAAAACCTGGATAACAATCCGCTGGAACCAAACAACCCGCGAAGTAACGGCTTTTTTGACTTTGATAGCGATCAGACATTTTTTCGACCTACATAAATGCACATGATTTGTACCCTATGGGGTGTGCAAGTTGGTCTTCAGCAATTCCCACTTCTACTTGGTCTGGCTTGCCTTCATAAATATCAATTTCTGCCCGAGTCAAGACTTTAGATTTCATGCGCCGCAGGTCACGCAGCACAGATAAGGCATCTTCATCACCAAACTTGTAATATTCGCTTAGACTACCGATGGGATGGTTGAACTCTTTGTAACGATGTTTGAAGTAAAGCTCAACATTGCCCCGGTGTTCCCAAGTGCCCAATACTTTAACTACGACAGTTTGATAGTATGACCGCAGTTCTCGTTGTACTTCAGCCGCCCTTTCCTCAATAGACCGTTGGGTGACACCAATTTTATACAAAGTTTCGCCATCAGCTTGAATTTCTAAGAAATACAGTGTATTTGAAAGGATGCGTCTGATCTGTGTACGGTAAAGTTTCAGATCGGTCAGTCTCTCTTGTAGAGATGGGGAATCCGCATCATATGCATCAAGTACAGACCGTTGTAGATCTACCAACTTTTTAAGTAATAGTGGCTCCTGCACTTGGTTGAATAACATCAGAGATAACTCACCAAGAGGAATTTTACCCAACTTCGTGAGTTCATAGCCACCCGCTCTACCTTTATAGGGGTTCTTCTCTAGTAACCCTTGACTTACCAATCTCTTTAGGACTCTATGAGTTACATGGACGCTATTCCAAAACTTCTTTAATTGCTCTAACTCCTGCCCTGTAAGCTCTAGGTTAAATTTATCGTAAAGTGGCAGTGTGGGAGTGTCGGATTCGGGGCGATCGCTAACCTCCCGGCAAGTTTCCCCAGTATGGGCAAAATGATGCTCTTTAATTCTGCCTTTTTTGGCAGTCAAAGCGCCATCACAGTAGGGACACTTGAGCAAGGTCTTACCACTGGCGACTTCTTTAATGTCAACCAATGCCCCATCCTGATTAACGGCGTATTTGAGCCACATAAGGACAAACCTTTTAATGTCGCACTTCTTCCCGTAAAAGCCATTCTTCTTACTCCTCCATCAGCTTTTTACCTTTGGCGACATAAGGGGCTATCTCTTTACGAATAATTTCACTCATAGTCGTACTGTTGTAATGACAATGTAACCGTTAATTTGATCGGTACTGGCTCGCTTTCAAAATCAGGAAGTTGGACTACCTATTTATCTGGAACCAATACCTATTCCGGCGGTACTTATCTTTCTTCAGGAACTTTAAACGTTCAGCCATCAAGCTTGCCCAGTACTGGCGCCGTATCTATATCGGGTGGTACTTTGACACTTAATGGGGATACACACGTTGGAGCAGTCACCTATTCGACTAATAACTCTTACTTTATTAGCGCATATGGAAATAATTTGCTTTATAGTAACGTTGTTAATTACAATTACTACAACAACGGATATATCAACGGAAGTGGTACTTTAATTGGAACCAGTTGGAACTTTACCAATACTGGTCAAACTACATTCCCTTACCTACTGACAGGTACAGAGTCCGTCACACAAAGTGGGCCTGGAACCACTGTACTCACAAATGCCTCTAATAACTATACAGGTGGTACTTTTGTCTCGGGGGGTGTCCTCCAGATATCTACGAACAACCAACTACCTACCACTGGCGCTTTAACAATCAGCGGCGGTTCTTTCTTTATGGATGGCTGGAACCAGACAGTTGGCGCTGT